>NZ_FTPU01000002.1 GCF_900108115.1 Epilithonimonas bovis DSM 19482 | reverse complement strand
AAATTAATGAAACCATAAAAGAATCGATTGATAATCAAAGCATTGTTTTCACGGATAAAAGCACATCATACGTTGATATTTCAGATTTTGTTGAACTTCATATCACCGAAAAATCTGATAAAGAAACTACCAACGAAACCTTAAAATGGGTTCACATCACCATCAGCAATGCTAAAAGAAATCTATTGGGAAATTATCATAAAATCAAAAGAAAATATCTTCAATTGTATCTCAACGAATTTATTTACAAACTAAATCGAAGATATTTCGGAGACAAACTATTCGAAAGGCTCATTATTGCTAATATTACAGCAGTATGATTAAAAACGGATATACATAAAAGAAATAAATTAAAACTAATTTTTTACAGCGTGAGTGCCCTATCTGTCATTTCCTGTGCGGTGCCTAAGGTTAGCAGCATCAGGGAGACAGAAAAGACCCCAAAGCTTGACGTGCCACAACCGCCACAGGCCAACGGAGACTTTATCGGGATTAATTTAAAAAGTTATTTTACAGACCCTCATCTTTTGGTCATTTTTGATCAGGTAAAAACAGCCAACCCCGATTTTAAAATTGCTCAGCAGAGAGTAGAGATGGCCAACAGTGTCCTGAGAAGATCCAGGTCAGAGATGTTGCCTTCTCTGGATGTTGGCGCCCTGGTTTCCGGTGATCGGTATGGTAAATATACAATGGAAGGCGTGGGGAATTATGATACCAACCTGTCATCTAATATTACAGATGACCAAAGGATCAATACCGATATTACGCCTAATTACTGGATGGGTGCAAGAAGCAGTTGGGAAATTGATGTGTGGGGAAAGCTGAAGAACAGAAAGCAGGCTGCACAAAACAAATTCTTAGCCTCGGAGGAAGGGCTGAAATTATTGCAGACCGACCTTTTTACAGATATTGCCAATCTTTATTATGATCTGATAGCGCTGGACAAAAGGCTGAAAATCTACCAGGATAATTATAATCTTCAGAAAAGAGCTTTTGAGATTATAAAAGCACAGCGCGAAGTTGGTAAAGTGACAGAGCTTGCCGTGCAGCAGTTCAAAGCTCAGAATAACAACTGGCTGGCTGAGATAGAACATATCAAGGTAGAGATAGTTACTGTGAAGCAGGCGATCTCAACCCTTACCGGCGTCTACGGCGGTGAGATCGAGCGGAGTTCTGCACTTTTAGCCACTAATTTTGATATTTTGAATAAGACTATTAATGTAGACGCCGTCATCCATTCCAGGCCGGATGTCGTGTCCAATTATTATTCTCTGCAGGCTTCACAAGCCGATGCTAAGGCTGCCAGAGCAGCATTTTATCCGAGAATTGATTTGGGGGCAAGCTTTGGGCTTAACTCTTTTTCTGCAGAAACATTTTTTAAACCCGCTTCTTTGGCCGGGCAGCTTTTGGGCGGGCTGATGGTACCTGTGTTCAATAAAGGGCAGCTAAAATATGAGTTCAGTATTGCCAATAGCGAGCAGGAGATTGCTTTTCTCAATTATCAGAAAAGTGTTACCGGCGCTTTTAACGAGCTGCAGTCTATTCTAAAACAAACCGGGATTTTTCACCGTGTTTTGGATCTTAAAGATGAAGAAGTCAAATTTTTGGACAAAGGCATCGAGGTTTCCACCGATTTGTATATCACGGGTTATGCCAATTATTTTGAATTGATTAATGCTCAGAAAAGCAAATTGCAGGCAGAGGTGGATCTCCTGAAGTTCCAGCATGAGAGTACCAGAAACAACGTGCTTCTGTTTAAAGCCTTAGGCGGAAAACTGAACTAGGATAATAAGATTATTCATTAAAATTGCCCGCTTTTTGCGGGCAATTTTTTTATAGCTAATGATAATAGATTATTAAACTCTCTGGTTTTTGATCTCTTCCACAATCTCAGGATTAAGAAGGGTAGAAGTATCTCCAAAGTTCGAGAAGTCGCCTTCTGCAATTTTTCTCAGGATCCTACGCATAATCTTGCCGGATCTGGTTTTTGGCAATCCGGAAACAAATTGTATTTTGTCCAGCTTTGCGATTGGCCCAATCTGCTCGGATATTAGCTGGTTGATCTCTTTGGCCAGGTTCTCCCTGTTTCTTTCTTCCCCGGATTCTTTGAGGATAACAAAACCATAGAGCGCGTTACCTTTGATATCGTGCGGATAGCCAACAATAGCCGATTCAGCCACTGCAGGATGCTCATTAATGCTATCCTCGATAGGCGCTGTGCCCAGGTTGTGACCGGATACAATCACCACATCATCTACACGCCCCGTGATTCTGTAATAACCTACCTCGTCCCGCAAAGCGCCGTCACCGGTAAAATATTTACCCGGGAAAGCAGAGAAATAAGTTTCTTTATAACGCTGGTGGTCTCCCCAGATCGTCCTCGCAATTCCGGGCCAAGGGAAGCGGATGCAAAGATTACCCGTTACCTGGTTGCCGGAGATCTCATTGCGCTTGTCATCCATCAGCACAGGCTGTATTCCTGGTAATGGCAGAGTGGCGTAAGTTGGTTTTGTAGGTGTTACAAAAGGGATTGGCGAGATTAGGATGCCGCCGGTTTCTGTCTGCCACCAGGTATCTACAATAGGGCATTTTTTATTACCCACGTGGTCATTGTACCAGTGCCATGCTTCATCATTGATAGGTTCTCCTACAGATCCGATGACTTTCAGAGATTCCAGATTATGTTTTTGCACCCATTCTACACTTTCTTTTGCCAAAGACCGGATGGCTGTTGGCGCGGTATAGAATTGTGTAACCTGATGTTTTTCTATCACTTCCCAGAACCTTCCTGCATCCGGAAAAGTAGGTACACCTTCAAAAATGACGGTGGTTGCACCATTCAGAAGCGGGCCATAAAGGATATAAGAGTGGCCTGTGATCCAGCCAATATCTGCTGTACACCAGTAGATGTCATTCTCTTTGTAATTGAAAACATTTTTAAATGTATAGGCAGTATAAACCATATATCCGGCACAGGTGTGCAGCATTCCCTTTGGTTTTCCTGTGGAACCGGATGTGTAGAGGATAAAGAGCGGATCTTCGGCATCCATTATCACCGAAACAAAATCCGAGGAAGCTTTGTCGTAAAAATCGGACATCCAGTGATCTCTGGGCTCCTTCATTTTTACATCATTGTGAGTCCTTTTTACCACCAGCACATTTTCCACGCATTCGCATTTCTCCAGGGCTTCGTCCACAATACTTTTTAAGTCCAGGACTTTGTTTCCTCTGTAGCTTCCGTCTGAGGTGATCACCATTTTTGCGCCACAGTCATTCACTCTGGATGCTACCGCTGAGGCAGAGAAGCCGGCAAATATTACTGAATGGACAGCTCCCAGCTTGGCGCAGGCCAGCATAGCTACGGCCAAATCCGGGATCATTGGCAGGTAGATGCAGACTCTGTCGCCTTTTTGTATGCCCATTTCGCGCAATACATTGGCTGTCTTGTTGACGCGCTCATAGAGCTCATTATAAGTGATATGCTGTGCTTCTTCTTTGGGGTCGTTCGGTTCCCATATAATAGCGGTTTTATCTCCTCTCACCGCAAGATGCCTGTCCAGGCAGTTTTTAGTAATATTCAGTTTTGCGTTTTTGAACCATTTTATCTTGGCCTCGCTCATGTCATAATCCACAACCTTGGACCAGCGCTGGTACCACACAAAATTTTCGTCGGCAATCTTGTCCCAAAACTTTTTCGGATTTTTTATAGACTTTTTGTACTCTTTAAAATAATCCTGTAAATTCTGAATGTGATAATTTCTCATATATTTTGTTTTATAATTTATTGTTTAATATTTAGGAGCAAGATGTTTGGGTTGTCTTAGACTTTTGCCACCCGCTTTCCGCACTCGCTTCCCAATTGCCACAGCTTTTCCCGCCACAAAAAATTGGGAGAGCTCAGACAGATGCTCCAATCGGGGCTATGTTGAGGTTTTGTCATTTTTTTCTAATTTAGAAAATACCTATAAAATCCGAAAATTATTTGGCGATATTTTTATAAAATTTAATTTTTTCCTGTAATTCATCAATGATGTTTTCATCATCAATCGTGGATGGGATCTGGAAATCCTTATCATCCAGCATAGTACGGATAAGCTTTCTTAATATTTTCCCCGATCTTGTCTTTGGCAAACGTTTTACAACCATTACATTTTTGAGGCAGGCCACAGCACCGATTTTTTCCCTTACGTTTTGTACAATTTGCTTTTCAAGGTCGGTATCCGAGATCTCTGTTCCGCTTTTCAGGACAACGGTCGCAAATGGGATTTGTCCTTTCAGGGCATCTTCTATCCCAACAACGGCACATTCGGCGACGTGTGGATCAGAGGAAACCACTTCTTCCATCTCGGAGGTTGATAACCGATGCCCTGCCACATTGATGATATCATCTACGCGGCCGGTGATAAACACATAGCCGTCTTCGTCCACAATGGCGCCATCTCCGGAAAAGTAATAACCCTCAAACTGCGACAAATAACTGCTTTTGAAGCGAGGAAAGTCATTCCATATACCCAACATTGCACCGGGAGCCAGCGGCAATTTGATGACAAGGTAACCTTCGTGATGCGGTGCCAGTTCGTAGCCATTTTCATCAAAAACCTCGATGTCGTAGCCGGGGATTGGTTTTCCTGCCGATGCTCTTTTTATTTTGTAATCGTCATTTGCTGTCAGTAGTCCCAACATTGGAGACCCGGATTCTGTCTGCCACCAGTGGTCGATTGCCGGCACGCCAACGTGCTCCTCAAACCAGTCCAGTGTTGCAACATCACAACGTTCACCGGCTAAGAATTGTTTTTTTAAGTGGGAGAGATCATATTTCTTAACCAATTCCCCGTTTGGGTCTTCTTTTTTGATGGCTCGGATGGCCGTAGGTGCGGTAAACATTGCGGCAACTTTGTATTCCGAAATAATTCTCCAATACGTTCCGGCATCAGGCGTCAAGATGGGTTTACCTTCAAAAATAATGGTCGTGTTTCTATTAATCAAAGTGCCGTAAACGGAATAACTGTGGCCAACAGCCCAGCCAAAATCGGATGCTGCCCAAAAAGTTTCACCTTCTGTTATCCCATAATGGTATTTCATAGAAAATTTAAGCGCTGTTGCGTAGCCGCCGGTATCTCTCACGATTCCTTTTGGTTTGCCAGTGGTTCCTGAAGTATAGAGTAAATACAGCGGATGGTTGGATTCTACAGGGATGTAATCTGCAGGTTCTGATTGACTGACTATCTCTTCGTAATCGATAATACCGTCAAACATCTCGTGCTTATTTTCGACTAATTTTCTATTATAAACGATGATGTGTTCTACCTTATCCTGAGCTAATTCAATGGCTTTTTCCACCAAAGGCAAATAGGGGATTCTCTTCGTGATTTCTACGCCTGCCGTTGCGGTAATCATCACTTTGGGTTTGCAGTCGTCTATTCTCACCACCAGCTCGTGCGGTGCAAATCCACCAAATACAACGTTATGAATTACGCCGATTCTGGCGCAGGCCAGCATTGCAAAAAGAGTTTGCGGAATCATTGGCATATAGATGACGGCTGTATCGCCTTTCTCTAATCCCAAAGATTGGAGCGCACCGGCCAGCTTAGATACTTCATTTTTTAACTGATGAAAAGTGTAAGTCTGTTTCTGATCAGTTACCGGAGAATCATATACTACGGCAATCTGCTCACCAAACCCATCTTCTATATGTTTATCTATGCAGAGATAGCTCATGTTGAGTTCTCCATCGGCAAACCATTGGTTATAGTTGTTTTCATCCGCAGAAGTAATCTGCTGAGGAAACTTAAACCAGCTGATTTCTCCGGCTTGCTTTTTCCAAAAAGCGTCTTTGTTTTGAATACTGTCGCTGAATAATTGATCGTAATTCATAGCTTTCTAAGTTTTTGTCTGGTTTTATCTTCGTTGTTTGTCTACGGCTTTGAATCTTTTCCTTTTGTCCTGAATCTTGTTTATCTCACCATTTCTTCTATCTGCTGGATGAGTTTTTTGATCGAGTAGGGTTTTGTGACATACGCATCTGCACCCAAATCCAAACCTTTTTCGATATCTTTCGGATTGGTTTTCGCACTCAGAAAAATTACTTTGGTATGATTGAGTGTATCCATCGTTTTAATTTCTTTCAAAGTGCTGTAACCATCCAGGTTTGGCATCATAATATCCAGTAAAATCACATCCGGGATAATGGTTTTTAATAATTCTAAAACTTCTGTCCCGTCTCTTGCTATAAAAACTTCATAACCCTGTTTCCTGAAGCTGTATTCCAAAGACATGAGGATCTTGTGTTCGTCGTCTGCTATTAATATCTTTATCATTTTCTTCTGGTTTATTTACTTTTTCTATTCTTCCTCATTTCTTTTTAATACAATTTGAAACTCCACGCCGATTTCCATATTCCTGGCAGAGATAGTTCCGCCGTGTGCTTCGATTATTTTTTTACAGATTGATAATCCTAGGCCGGTTCCCAAAGGTTTTCTGATATTTTGATTTTTGGATTGATAAAATTTGTCAAAGATCCGATCTACATCTTCCACAGGGATTTGCCGGCCGGTGTTGAATATCGAAATCACCACTTCATCCTCTCTTTCCTGAAATTTGGTTTGGATCGTTCCCTGTTCATTAGTGAACTTCAGCGCATTACCCAAGATATTCTGGAAAACCTGAATCAACCGTGCTTCATCATATCGGAAGTGAGGATTGGTGAGCAAGTTAACCTCGTTCAGGTGGATATTTTTTTGATAAATCAGATGGCTGATAGGTTTGAGTGCTTTTTGATAGGTTTCAACAATATTGCTGGTTTCTATATTCAAAGCAATTTCGCCGTGTTCCAGCTTATCCAGATAGAGGATATCGTTGATGATTTCGTTCAGCCGGTCAGATTCTGTGATGATATTATTGAGGAATTCTTTCTTGATTTCTAACGGAATATCATCATCGTCAGCCAATATTTCGCCAGCAGAGCGGATGGCAGTAATCGGCGTTCTGAGTTCATGCGCCACCGAATCCAAAAAGTCATCCTTCTGCCTGTCTTTGAAAATAAGGTTTTCATTGGCAGAACTTAGTTCTTCGGACAGTTGGCGCAGTTCCCGGCTTTGTTCCATCAGTTTTTTATTAAGGCTGATATTTTCTTTGGATTCTTCCAGGATTTCTAAAACTTCCTTCAGTGAGATCTTATCTTCATAAGTCACCCCTTCAATCAGGATTTTTGCAGAAGCTGTCCCAATCCTTCCGGACAAGAGATTTTCGGAGAATTTAATAAACCTCGCATCCGCAGTTTCGGTTCTGGTATCGATGTTATATTTGAGGTTAAAAATCCGCATTGCCTGCTCGGTTTTTTTCTCACCGAGGAATTTTACCAGAATGTTCCGGATGTCAGAGACATAAGCTTTTCCGCGCCAGATGAAAGCGTTCTCGTGATTTTGGATATATTGGTCAACATCCACATAGATTTCGGCAAAGTTTCTTTCTCTATAATCCCCTTTTTGACTGACTGAGATGATGGTAAACAAAGCGATGTTAACCAATATTGACCAAAAGAAAATCTGCGAAATACTGTCCAAATAAGGAATGTTGAAAAAGCTGAACCAGTCGTACATATCCCGCAAAAAGCCTTTGAACTCCTGGTTGTATGAGAAATAATACTGCGGAATGATCAGCCCAAAATAACAGATAATCAATCCGGCAATCAGCCCCGTTACGGCACCTTTGTAGCTACCTCTTCTCCAGAAAATAGCACCAAAAAATGAAGGGCCTAATTGAGAAATCACCACAAAAGAAATCAATCCTACAGAATATAAACTGTTCTGGAGAATGAAAAATTTATAGAAAATAAAAGCCGTCACAATCAGGATAAAAATACTGACTTTCCGGATATTGGTGATGTTTTTTGTGTTTTGAGTCTCGTTATCAGATTTCAGTTTATCCAGCCATCCGTAAGGTATGATAAAATTGTTGGAAAGCATTATCGAAAGTGTAATGCTCGAAATAATAACCATCGAAATGGATGAACTTAGCCCACCAAGAAAAACCAAAACCGTGATGATCTGATTATTGAAATACTGTGGAATCAGAATCGAATAAAACTCCGGATTGACAGCTTGCCCGTCAAAAATTATCCGTCCGCCCCAGGCAATCGGAAAGACGAAAAAACAGAAAATCAACAGATAAAGTGGGAAAAACCAAATGGCAGTTTTCAGATGTTTCTCTTGCCTGTTTTCTACGATTGTTGTGTGGAACTGCCTTGGTAACAGGAAAATTGCCGAAGCTGAAATGATACTTAAAATCATCCAGTTGATACTCCCTTCTAATCCAGAAAATGTATTTTTAGTTTTAAAGTCCTTAAACCGACTGGCTTTTTCGTAAATGTCTGAGAATCCGTCAAAAACAAAAAACGTCACAAAGATCCCGAGAACTATCAGGAAAATCAATTTGAGAAAACTTTCCATTGCCACGGCGGAGATAATACCCAGTCTTTTCTCGGAGGCATCTACATAACGCGTCCCGTAATAGGACGAAAATAGTGCCAGCAATACCACCACGTAAGTTGCGTTGTCTGTCAATATATTTTTAGAAATTGGTGTTTGTGTTACCAAATGGAAGGTCTCGGATATGGCTTTGATCTGGAGGCCAATGTATGGGATAATCCCAAAAATGCAGACCAATGTGATAATCGCTCCAAACGAACGGCTGTTCCCGTAACGCAGCGAGATAAAATCCGCAATACTGCTGACTTTGTTGATTCTTGCAATTCGGATGATCTTGCGGTTGATATAGATCCACGCCGGGATAATCATCATCGGCCCAACATAAATCGGGAGATAATCCAGCCCGTCATTCACAGCAACGCCAATGCTGCCGTAATAGGTCCACGCGGTACAATAGACCGCCAGCGATAATGCATAGATGTAAGGATTGTTGACCCAGATCTTGCTCTTCTTTTTCTCTGCGCGATGGGCGACCAGGAAAAGAAGGGCGAGATAGAGAATGACAACTGCAAATAAGGCCAGGCTATTCATCGTATTTTTTGAAAATGGCAAATGAAATGATGATGGAGAAAAACCACACGCCGAAGATGTAAATGTAAATCATCGGAAAACCAAATACTTCTCTCTCACTATTGAATAAAAGAATCACCGGAGCACTGAATAATATCATCAGTCCGAAACTTAGGATAATCAGCTTTTGCTCATGTCGCTTTTTCATAAATGATCAATCATAAGTGATAAATGATTTGCAATCCGGGTTTTATTTCATCGTTGCACGGATTTTCTGTTCGCAACTTTCTCACCTATTTTAAAAGATAATTGATGGATAAAAAATCTCACCCATCAATTATCACAATTATAATTTAGTATTTTGGTTTTATCATAATTTTTCTTCGGAATAGTCGCCGCTCAGTGCGTAATACCCAAAGACACCTAATCCTCCGGAAACGATTGGCAAAAGGATAAATACAATGATGATCCCAAATACCAGATCCTCCTGTTTTCCGGATGTCAGTTTGGGGATTCCCATTACGGTTAGCCCAAAATACAGTACTACCAGCGCCAGCAATATCCAGATTATTCCTAATATTTTTTTTAGTCCGTCCATTATTTCTTTGTTTTTAAAATTAATAAATCGTGAATTAATTTAGAGTATATTTTTTGTTTTTTATTAATGATTGATCAATCATCATTCAACAATTACGCTTACTCGTGGATATTTTGGTTCTTGTTTTTGATATAAACCAATCCTATCACAAGACAGACTGCAGCTACGCCAATCGGATACCAGAGCCCTTCCAGATACCAGCCCGGATGCCCTGCATCTTTACCTGTAGTCACAAGATAAGTGGCAACAGCCGGCAATAACCCACCGAATACACCATTCCCAATATGATACGGCAAAGACATTGATGTATAACGGATCCTTACCGGGAACATCTCTACTAGGAAAGCTGCAATCGGGCCATAGACCATCGTTACAAATATAACCTGGATGAATACAAGAAACACGAGATACCATTTTGTATCATCACTGATTTTGATTGATTTTGAAATTTTCGGTTCTTCAGCTTTGCCGTCTTTTATTACAGGACCTGCAGCAGACCAATGTACCACGCTGTCTTTTTTCATCAGTGTTCCGTCTGTGTAAGCGATTTCTTTATGGAAGGTTATAAGGCTATCAGTCGCAATCTTATCGTGTACTTTTACCGTTCTGGCTTCGGTGATCCCGCCGGCAGCCACTTCTTTTTTAGTAGTGTCAACAGAGTTGAACATAGCGCTGTAGATAGGCCTGTAGGCAAGAATTGCAACAAGCATCCCGGTCATCATAACGGCTTTTCTACCAATTTTATCAGACAGCCAACCGAAGAATACAAAGAATGGTGTGCCTAGGAATAATGCCAATGCCATTAATGAATCGACTTGTGTGGTATCAATATTCATTACTTTTTGCATAAAACTCATAGCGTAGAACTGTCCTGTATACCATATCACACCTTGTCCCATTGCAGCACCGAAAAGTGCCAACAATACAAATTTGAAATTGAATCGGTTCCCAAAACTTTCTTTGAGTGGATTGGTAGACGTTTTCCCTTCGCTTTTGGCTTTTGCAAAAAGCGGTGATTCTTTCATATTTTTTCTGATGAAATAAGAAATCACAACCATCAGGATCGAGATCCAGAACGGAACTCTCCAGCCCCAGGTATCAAATTCCTCTGCAGATAAAGATGTTTTTGTAATCAGAATGACAATTAATGAAATAAATAAACCTGCTGTTGCGGTTGTCTGGATCCAAGATGTCCAGTAGCCACGTCTACCTGGTTGTGCATATTCTGCAACATATGTAGCCGCGCCGCCATATTCGCCGCCGAGTGCCAAACCTTGCAGAAGTCTAAGGATTAAAACTAAAACCGGCGCCATAAAGCCAATCGTCTCATAACTTGGGATACATCCGATGAGGAATGTTGAGAATCCCATTATCAGAAGCGTTACCAGAAAGGTGTACTTTCTCCCGATCAGGTCGCCTAATCTCCCGAAGAATAATGCGCCAAAAGGCCTTACGACAAAACCTGCCGCAAATGTTGCTAAAGTTGATAGGAAAGCTGCTGTTGGATTATCTGCCGGAAAAAATTTTGTGGCTAGGACAATTGCCAGACTTCCGAAAATGTAGAAATCATACCATTCGATAAGGGTGCCGAGAGATGAAGCCATAATCACACTCCAAATGGTGCGGTTTTTTTGCTTGTCGCTCAGGTTCTCGTACTGTACGTGATGTGAATCGCTCATTGTATATTAAGATTTTGTGTTAAACATTTTTACAAATAAATCTGGAACTGAAGGATGAATTCTCCTTTTGATTTTGGTTCTGCCGAAGCGCTTGTGTAAGTTGGCCGTGTGGAGTACTGCGTCGTCAGTTTGGCGTGATGACCGTCAATAAACCAATTCGCTCCAATATCAAATTGGGATGAAGAATTCTCCAAAGCTTTGAAATTCTTATTCGTGTAAGCTGCAAAGGGCTGTATTCTGATTTTCGGTTTATCGGCATTGCTGGGTAAGAGTAATGCGGCTTGTAAATAGTAGATATTGCCACTTCCAATCATTGGTTGAAGATTTCCTGCGCCTGCAATGGCTTTGTCTCCTATGAAATTGGGGTCGTTGGAACCAACGTTCATTATTCCGAGATTTCTCAGATAATTCGGGCCGAAATTGTAATTGTAAAAACCTGTATAAGCGGAAAGTGCCATCTTGTGTTTCGCATTGCCAAGTGGCAAATCAGCAAATGCATCGATGGCGTAAAGCGCAATGTCGTGCTTTTCTATATTGGAGTTAACAGAAGTCCTGGTTCCGTCTTTCTGATGGTAGAAACCTGCTCCCAAATTGAAAACTTTTTTAGTACCCAGATACGATCCGACTTTGAAGGGTAGAAGGTTGGATTCTTGATCCAGGAACTGGTATTCTACATAACCGGCTTTAGAGAATTGAGGATTTCCGTTGTTGTCAACGGCTACTCTAGCTGCCGGATTGGTGACATCTACAGGCGCAATATTGGTTGCAAAAGGTTTGTTGAGACTGAACCGGTATTCGAACTTGCCGTATTTCCCTTTGGCAAACATACCCATTTGTCTGGCGAATTGGTCCGAATTATCAATCAAAGGCCAGGTAAAAACAGGAGAGTCAACAGTCAGGAAATTGAGTGTAGAAGCCATGGTCATCCGGGAAAGCCCCATATAATAATGAAGCCCGGCTCCGATAGATAAACTGAATTTTCCCGCTTCACCAGGTAAAACCACTGCATATTCGTTCCAGGCATCGTGAAAAAACATTTGTGGTTTTTTACCGTTTCCATAGCCGCCAGTTCCTGTTGTTCCGGAACCACCGCCATTGATAAAAGTCTGATTGTTGATGCCAAAATGCATCAAAACCATATATCTTTTTGTGATTTGTGCATAGGCCAGAGCTCTCAGCCGACGGTTTCCAATGTTCCAGGAATTTTTGGTGGCTTCGTCAGAAACCATTGTTCCCGGGTTCATTTCCGTATTTCTTAACCATATCTGGTTCCAAAGAATAAATCTTACATACTTGTCACCTTCAGGATTCAGATTTAGTTTCAATCCGTTTCCGTAGTCTGGCGAACCTTGCGAATATAGGCTGGAACTTATAAAAGCTAAACCTATAAAAGTCAGAATTTTCTTCATAAATTAATAATAATTTGATGTTTATTTTGTGATTGCCAAATTGTTATTAATATTTTGTTTACAAAAATTTAATATATATTAATGGAAAGCATATAGTTGATTTGTGTCTTACTACTTTTATCTTGAATCTTTCTTAAAGCGTTCCCATTTTATCAGCATATATTTATCAGCAAACTGGGTGATAATCAAACCGGAATTTTCCAGATTGTTTTCCTGAGAGATATATTCTATCAATTCATTTTGTTTCAGTACTTTATAAACGGGATGAAACTCCGAATGTGGAGGTCTCGTGATGTTGTATTTTTTGATCCACGAACTGATTGTTACATGGGAAACGCCGATGATTCTTTCTATTTCGCGAAAGCTCAAACCTTCCAGATATAGTTGTAAAGCTTTGGTGACGTAATAATCATCAATTTGCTTTCCCAGTTTTTTTACGGTGAAATAATAGTTGCAGTTCTTGCAGTAAAACCTTTGTTTCCCGTTTATAATTCCGCTTTTTGACACATTTTGGTTGTTGCATTTAGGGCATTGGTTATCCATAGCTATATCTTTTTAGCAAATATATATTAATTTAGCAATATTAGATTATGAGCTAAGGATATAATTGTTGTTAAAGCAAAATTAACAGATAAAATTATCTGAAATATTTGCTTTATAAAGTAAAATAATTTTATTTTTGCCTCTTAATTTAGATAATATCAATGAAATTAGAAGTTTCTTCAGAGAAACATTTGCTGTATGTAGAAGAAATCCGAAACGAGATGGAGGATTCAGCAAAAAAGCGGGGAACGGGCATTGCGAGACGTTCCTCTGATTATCTGAGCAAAAAAATCTCAGAAGGCAATGCTGTGATAGCAATTGACGAAAATGGCACCTGGGCGGGCTTTTGTTATATAGAAACCTGGACTAATGGCGAATATGTTGCCAATTCGGGACTGATTGTTTCGCCACAATTCCGCAAAATGGGCTTGGCGACTCAGATTAAGGAGAGGATTTTCCAGTTATCGCGGGAAAAGTACCCCAATGCCAAGATTTTTGGTTTGACAACCGGCTTGGCTGTGATGAAAATCAACAGCAAAATGGGTTATAAACCAGTGATCTATTCTGAACTGACTCAGGATGACCAGTTCTGGAATGGCTGTAAAAATTGTATTAATTATGATATTTTAATGACTAAAGAGCGTAAAAACTGCCTGTGTACGGCCATGCTTTTTGTTCCTGATAATATCAAAGAATCTAAAAATAATCATTTTGAATCAATCAAAAACAACAATGCATAAAAAAGTCGTCTTGGCATTCAGTGGCGGTTTGGATACCTCTTACTGCGCAAAATATCTGAGTGAAACTTTGGGTTATGAGGTTCACGCTGTTACCGTCAATACCGGAGGTTTTACGAAAGATGACGAGGTTTTGCTCAAAGAGAAAGCGGAAAAATTAGGCGTAGCTTCTTACAGGTTTATTGATGCTTCGGAGAAGTATTATAATGATTGTGTGAAGTATTTGATTTTTGGTAATGTTCTGAAAAACAATACTTATCCATTGTCGGTCAGTGCAGAAAGAACCATTCAGGCGCAGACCATTGCCGAAGCTGCGATTGAGATTGGAGCGGATGCGATTGCGCATGGTAGTACAGGAGCAGGCAACGATCAGGTTCGATTTGATTTGATTTTTCAGGTGATGTGCCCAAAAATCGAAATTATTACACCTATTCGTGATCTAAGCCTTTCCAGACAGCAGGAAATTGATTTTCTTAAAGATCACCATTATGAGATGGATTTTGAGAAAGCCAAATATTCAATCAACAAAGGGCTTTGGGGAACTTCGGTTGGTGGTAAAGAAACGCTGACATCAGCTAGTAATCTTCCCGAAGAAGCATTTCCTTCTCAGGTTGAGAAAACGGAACCCTCTCAGTTGGAAATAGAATTTAAAAACGGAGAATTGTTTTCTGTGAATGGCGAGACGTTTTCACATCCGGTTTTAGCAATTCAGAAGATTGAAGCATTGGCTTCACCTTATGGGATTGGCCGTGATATCCACGTTGGTGACACGATTGTTGGCATCAAAGGCCGTGTCGGTTTCGAAGCGGCAGCAGCGTCAATCATTATCAAAGCGCACCATTTGCTGGAGAAACATACATTGTCAAAATACCAGCAGACGATTAAATCGCAATTGTCGGATTGGTACGGGAACTGGCTTCACGAGGCACTTTTTCTTGATCCGGTAATGCGGAATATTGAAGCATTTTTGCAAGATTCTCAGAAAACGGTTAACGGGAAAGTTTTTATCACACTTCATCCATATCGCTTTGTTTTGAACGGAATCGAGTCAAATAATGATCTGATGTCTTCAAAATTCGGTAGTTACGGCGAAGAAAATCTGGCCTGGAGTGGCGATGATGTTAAAGGTTTTACCAAAATCCTCAGCAACTCGCTCAACATCTATCATCAGGTAAATAAACTGAATTAGAATAATTGGGGCAGCTTAATCCGTCTTCCGCTCCCAAACCTAACGAAGTGGTTCGACGAAGTCAATCTTTTTTGCAGACGATTTCAGTTTAAGTAGACTTTAAGTACAAGCAAAAAAGGATTTCCGCTCAAGCCGGGCTGCGAGTGATTCAATGTTTAATAAACTTTTGCTGAGCGTAAGCGACTTTGCGAACTTAAAATATTTTCAATAAAAATAAAAAAAATCTTTGCGCTCTTTGCGTTAAAAATATTAAAAAGTAAAAATGAAAAAATCAGTCGGAATCATCGGAGCCAACGGTTACACAGGAAGCGAACTTGTTCGATTGCTGGCTTTTCATCCCAATGTAGAGCTCAGGTTATTGTACAGCCGTTCCAATGCCGGGATTAAAATCTCTGATCTTTATCCCGATCTGGAATCGGTTTGTGATTTGGTTTTAGAAAACACTTTGCGGCCTGTTGATATCCTTTTTCTTTGTCTGCCGCATACCGAAAGTGCAAAGTGGTTGGCAAAGCGGCTTGCGGATACCGATGTTTTAATTATTGATTTAGGGAACGATTTCCGTTTGTCGGGTTATTTCGGTGACAGGGAATTTATTTACGGTTTGCCGGAGATTAATTTTTCGAAAATAAACCAGGCTAACAGCATTGCCAATCCCGGATGTTTTGCAACAGCAATTCAGCTGGCATTATTACCTTTAGCAAAAGAAAATCTACTGAAAGATGTTTACACAACAGGAATTACAGGTTCAACCGGAGCGGGGCAATCTTTGCAGCCTACAACCCATTTCACCTGGAGAAATGATAATATTTCGGCTTATAAAACACTCAATCATCAGCACGTTGATGAGATTTTGAAACAGGTTAATTTGCTGAATAAAGAAGAAGTAGAACTCAATTTTGTTCCTTGGAGAGGCGATTTTGCAAGGGGGATTTTCACAAGCTCTATTATCGGATGTGATTTGGAATTGGAAACAATTTACTCATTATATAAAGACTTCTACAAAGATTCGCCTTTTGTGAAGGTTTCAGAAAAATCGATTGATATGAAACAAGTTGTTAATACCAATTTCTGTGTCATATCAATCGAAAAACAAGGAAACAAAATAGCAGTTCATTCCGCGATTGACAATCTTCTGAAAGGCGCATCCGGACAAGCTGTCCAGAATATGAATATTGCCAACGGCTGGGAACAGACGCTCGGGCTAAACTTAAAACCTTTGGCTTTTTAAAAAAAATAATAGTCTTCGAGAACCTCAGGCTGACAATATTTAGTATTTGAATTGTCACGCTGAGCGGAGTCGAAGCGTTTGTGAGTTAGAAAACTATCAACTATCAACCGACAACAATTAACTAAAAATGAATTTATTCAACGTATATCCACTCTTCAATATCAATCCCGTAAAAGCCCAAGGTTCTTTTCTTTGGGACGAAAACGGACAGCAATATCTTGATTTTTATGGCGGTCACGCCGTGATTTCCATTGGCCACAATCATCCACATTATGTTGAGAAATTGAAGAATCAATTGGAGAAAATCAGTTTTTATTCCAATTCTGTAGAGAACAAAATTCAGGAGGAGCTGGCGGAAAAGTTAGGGGAATTATCTGGTTACGAAGATTATTCATTGTTCTTGTGTAATTCCGGAGCGGAAGCGAATGAAAATGCCTTGAAACTGGCTTCATTTCATAACGGGAAAAAGAAACTGGTTTATTTCTCCGAGTCTTTTCACGGGAGAACTTCGGCTGCAGTAGCAGTGACGGATAATCCCAAAATCGTTGCCCCAGTTAACGAATCTGAGAATTTTATCAAATGTGAATTTAATAATTCGGAAGAACTGAATAAGATTTTTGCTGAAAACCAAAATGAGATTTCTGCGGTTATTGTAGAAGGGATTCAGGGTGTTGGCGGGATCAATTTATTGGAAGAAAATTTCATTCAAACGATTGATAAATTATGCAAAGAAAATAATGCGGTTTTGATTTTAGATGAAGTTCAATCAGGTTACGGACGGTCGGGTAAATTCTTTGCACATCAGGAATTCGACATCAAGCCAGATTTAATCACGGTTGCCAAAGGAATGGGAAATGGTTTTCCAATGGGCGGCGTTTTGATTTCTCCGAAATTCCAGGCAAGTTACGGATTATTAGGAACAACGTTTGGCGGAAATCACCTCGCCTGTGTTGCCGGATTAGCAGTTTTGGAAGTCATCGAAAATGAAAATCTAATCGAAAATTCCGAAAAAATCGGTGCTTATATTGAAGAAAAAATCAAAAATTTCCCTCACATCAAAAAAATCAAAAGGCGCGGACTGATGATGGGCATCGAGCTGGATCAGCCTTGTGCCGATATAAGGAAAGAATTGTTGTTTGAACATTTTATCTTTACAGGCAACGCCAATGACAAAAATGTTTTGCGGATTTTACCGGCTCTTAATATTACGGAAAAAGAATCCGATTTGTTCATCAATGCCTTAGAAAAAACTTTGAAAAAGCTTAACCACAAAAGTAACAAAAGTCTTATTCAGAATTAACTGTTTAGACTATACAAAACTTTTGTGCCTTATGTGGTTATAACCTTTGATAAGTTTACGCCTTTGCGAACCTAAAAATGTTTTCAATAAAATTAAAAAAATCTTTGCGCACTTTGCGTTCAAAACAATTAAGAAATGAAAAATTTCACGTCGGTTGACAATATAGATAACTTGCAAAATACCATTGCAAAAGCTTTAAAAATAAAAGAAAACCCATTAGATAATCCAACCAAAGGAAAAGGGAAAACCATTGGACTGGTATTTCTTAATTCAAGCCTCAGGACGAGATTGAGTTCACAAATTGCAGCCCAGAATTTAGGTCTTAATGTCTTGGTTCTCAACGCTGCTCAGGAAGCCTGGAACCTGGAATTTGCGGACGGGACTGTGATGGATGGCAATACAGTGGAGCATATCAAGGATGCGATAGAGGTACTGAATCAATATTGCGACATCATTGCGGTGAGATGTTTTGCCGGGATGAAAAATAAAGAAGACGACGTTAACGAAAGTATCCTAAGCCAGTTTCTGAAATATGCGAAAGTTCCCGTGGTTTCCCTGGAATCTGCGACGCGACATCCTTTGCAAAGCCTCGCAGACTGTATCACCATTACAGAAAACTGGACCGAAAAAAGAAAACCTAAAGTCGTTTTGACTTGGGCACCTCATATCAAACCGATTGCGCACGCCGTTGGGAATTCTTTCACCGAATGGATGCAGCAGATGGACGTAGATTTTGTCATTACCAATCCGGAAGGTTATGATTTGGACAAAAAGTTTACAAAGGACACACCTGTCATTAATAATCAGGAAGAAGCCCTGAA
This sequence comes from Epilithonimonas bovis DSM 19482, assembly GCF_900108115.1. Lineage (GTDB taxonomy): Bacteria > Bacteroidota > Bacteroidia > Flavobacteriales > Weeksellaceae > Epilithonimonas > Epilithonimonas bovis. The sequence continues at coordinate 144,178 of NZ_FTPU01000002.1, read as the reverse complement.
AGATGCAGATTTTATTTATGTGAAAAACTGGTCATCTTTTGATGATTACGCAGCAATGCCGGAAGTGGAAGAAAACTGGATGCTCACCAACAAAAAACTGGAACAGACCAATAGTGCCAAAGTAATGCACTGTCTGCCGGTTCGTAGAAATCTGGAACTGAGCGATGAAGTGATGGACGGAGAAAACTCAATCATTTATCAGCAAGCAAAAAACAGAATCTTTTCTGCTCAGGTAGTTTTCAGTGAAATTTTGGATGAATTGGATAAAACACAAAAGTCACAAAAGATATAAATAGATTTATAATAAAAAACCTTAGCTGAGCGTAAGCGCCTTTGCGAACCTTAAAATATTTTCAATAATTAATAAAAACCTTTGCGCTCTTTGCGTTAAAAATAATGCAAAAACTACACATCATAAAAATCGGCGGAACTCTTATCGATGACAAAAAAGCATTGAAAGCTTTTCTTGCTCAATTTTCAGAAATCGAAGGCGCTAAAATACTGATTCACGGTGGTGGAAAATTAGCAGAAACTTTAGCTGAAAAGTTAAAAATAAGGCAAACAATGATTGATGGACGACGAATCACGAATAAGAAAACGTTGAAAATCGTAACAATGGTTTATGCAGGTAGAATCAATAAAAATTTGGTGGCAAAACTCCAAAGTTACGGTTGCAACGCGATTGGATTTTCGGGAGCGGATGGTAACCTCATCCAGGCCGAGAAAAGGCAGCATCCAAGTATTGATTTTGGATTTGTTGGCGATATTAACGAGAAAAGTATCAATCACGAATTGATGATCAATATAATAAATCTGGGTTTGGTTCCGGTGTTTTCTGCAATCACTCACGATAAAATGGGAAATCTGTTCAACACCAATGCAGACACGATTGCCGGAACTATCGCTCAGGCTTTATCAAAATATTATGAAACAGAATTGCTATTCTGTTTCGATAAAAACGGCGTCTTGGAAGATATCGAAGACGACAATTCAAATTTGAAAACAATTAACAGACAAGAATTTTCTGAATTAAAATCCGAAGGAAAACTTCATAAAGGGATTTTACCAAAGCTACACAATGCTTTCGTGGCCAAAGAAAATGGCGTAGAGAAAGTGTTTTTGATTAACGAAAAAAAACTATCAGCTCAAATAAAACAAGGAAATGAAGGAACTGAAATCTGTCTTTAGCCGGGAAGAATTAGCGGAAAACGCAGTCAAACTGCTGAAAAAACTCATCGCAACACCATCTATGAGCCGCGACGAATATAATGTTTCGCTGATTATAGAAGGCTTTTTCAATGAGCATCATATTGCCGTCAACCGCTTCAAAAATAATATCTGGGCAACTAATAAATATTTTGATCCGGCCAAACCATCGATTCTTCTCAATACACACCACGACACGGTAAAACCAAACAAAGCTTATACGCTGGATCCGTTTATCCCGGTGGAAAAAGACGGTAAATTATTCGGTTTGGGAAGCAATGATGCGGGTGCGTCTTTGGCAGCGATGGCGCAGACTTTCCTTTATTTTTATGAAGCCGAAAATTTGTCGCATAACCTGGTAATTGCTTTGACCGCTGAGGAAGAAATTTCAGGATTAGACGGTATCGAAGCTTTGTTTCCCCAGCTTCCGAATGTAGAATTAGCCATTGTTGGCGAACCAACCAAAATGAATCTCGCCATTGCGGAGAAAGGTTTACTGGTAATTGATGGCGAGATGACGGGAACGCCTTCCCACGCCGCGCATCCTAACGATAATAATGCGATTGTGAAGTGTATGGAGGATTTGCAGAATATCTTGAAATTCAAATTCCCAAAAGTTTCTGAATATCTGGGCGAAGTGAAGGTGACCTTGTCGGTGATCAATGCTGGTACGCAACATAACGTGGTTCCTGATAAATGCCAATTCACTTTGGATGTACGTGTGACGGATGAATATACCAATAGGGAAGTTTTCGGGATCATCCAGTCGCAGATGACATCCAAACTGACGCCAAGGTCTTTCCGTCTCAATTCCTCAAAAATTGATGTTAACCATCCGTTTGTTCAGGCAGGATTGGCTTTGGGCAGGACGACTTACGGTTCGCCGACCTCTTCGGACCAGGCCATTATTCCGTGCACATCGGTCAAATTAGGTGTTGGCGACAGCTTACGTTCCCACACTGCGGACGAGTTTGTTTATATTGATGAAATCCGCGAAGGCATTGATATTTATATCAAAATATTAGAGAAAATATTGTAAATAAATTTTAAGGATTTGGGCAGCTTTATCCGCCTGAGTTTATCCTGAGCTTGTCGAAGGGCTCCCAAACCTAACGGAGTGGTTCGACGAAGTCAATCTTTTTTGCTCACGATTTCAGTTTAAATAGAAATTAAGTACAAGCAAAAAAGGATTTCCGCTCAAGTCGGGCAGCAGATTCAGTAAAAAACAAGAGAATGTTGTAACCACAAAGTTTGTCATTCCGTAGGAAACCTAACGAAGTGGTTCGACGAAGTCAATCTAGACAATTGAGATTTCCTAAAGAATGACAAAAACACTTGAAGATTATTTAGTCTTAGTTGAGCGTCAGCGCCTTTGCGAACCTTAAATATTTTCAATAAAAATCAATAAAAAACTTTGCGCACTTTGCGTTCAAAATATTACAAAATGAAAAAAATCTGGCAAAAAGATAATACGAAAACCAATGATTTGGTTAACAAATTCACGGTCGGTAAAGACCTCGATTTTGACGATAGATTAGCAAAATACGATGTGTTGGGTTCTATTGCACACGCCAAAATGCTCGCAGAAGTCGGATTGATGCGCTTGGATGAAGAGCAGGCCATTGTTGCGGTTTTGGAAGAAGTTCTCTCCGAAATCGAAAAAGGAAGTTTTGAAATTGATAAAACGGCCGAAGACATCCATTCACAAATCGAAACGATTCTGATAGAGAAACTGGGTGAAACCGGGAAAAAAATCCACACCGCAAGATCCAGAAACGATCAGGTTTTAACAGATATCAAGTTATATCTTCTAGACGAAATCCGAGAAATTACAGAACGTGCCGACTCGTTTTTCCAGATTCTGAAAGATAAAGCCAATCAGCATAAAAATGTATTGTTGCCCGGTTATACACATTTCCAGGTGGCGATGCCGTCCTCTTTCGGATTGTGGTTTGGCGCCTATGCAGAAGCTTTGGTTGATGATTTGGAACTGCTGTTTGCAACAAAGAATATCATTAACAAAAATCCATTGGGCTCGGCCGCAGGTTATGGCTCATCTTTCCCGATTGACAGAGAAAGCACGACTTACAAATTAGATTTCAGAACACTGAATTATAATGTGGTTTATGCGCAAATGACGCGCGGAAAATCGGAGAAATTATTGGCGAATTCGCTTTCGGTTTTGGCTGGAACTTTAAGCAAGTTTTCTTATGATGTTTGTCTTTATTTGAGCCAGAATTTTGATTTCATAAGCTTTCCGAAAGAATTTACAACGGGAAGCAGTATAATGCCTCACAAAAAAAATCCTGACATTTTCGAATTGGTAAGAGCGAGATGCAACAGAATTCAAGGTTTGCCAAATGAATTGATTTTGTTGACCAATAATCTGCCTTCTGGTTATCATAGAGATTTGCAATTGACAAAAGAAATCCTTTTCCCTGCAATCGATTCTTTGAAAGAATGTTTGGAAATATTGATTTACACGCTTCCAAATATCGAAGTGAAAGACAATATTCTGGACGATGAAAAATATAAATACATCTTCAGCGTAGAAAAAATCAATGAAGAAGTGAAGAATGGGAAATCTTTCCGCGATGCTTATATCCAAATCGGTCAAGAGATTGAAAATGGTGTTTTTGAATACGATTACAAAGAACTCCATCATTCTCATCAAGGCAGTTTAGGAAATCTTTGCCTCGATGAAATCGAATATCAATTCAATAAAGTTAGAGATAAATTGTTGGGTTAATTATTGAAAAATTTATCGCAAAGGCGCAAAATGAAATTAAACTAAATGCTTTAAGGCACAAAGTCTTAACTTCGTTAAAGTGAGATAAATTGAAAATTTATCCTTTGCGACTCTGAGAAGTATTATAAATAAATTTTTTGCGACTTTGCGTTTAAATTTAGTTTTAATCCAACTTAAACTTAGTCGTCTTTTTAACTTCGGCAAGAACAATAGAACTGTGATATTGCCCGATGTTAGGACCGTTGGAGATTATATTGACCGTAAAATTATTGTACGAATTGATATCACTCGCAAGAATTTTCAACATATAATCATATTCGCCGGAAAGACTGATGATTTCCTGTACTTCATCATATTTGGAAATATAATCTTCGAATTCTTTAAGTGTTTTTTGAGATTGTTCTTTTAGACGAATATTGCAATAAACCACGATGTTGATGCCGAGTTTTTCTCGGTTCAAAATCGCAACATATTTTTCTACGACACCTTGTTTTTCAAGGTTTTTGATGCGTTCGTAAGTTGGAGTAAAAGTCAGTCCGATTTTTTCAGAAATTTCTTTTACAGATAGCGTAGAATCCTCTTGTAGAAGCGAAAGAATTAATTTGTCTTTTTTATCCAATCCCATAATGGCAAATCATTCTTTCAAAAGTAAAGAAAATTTTTGATTGTAAAAATTTTAGAGCAGAAGTTCATTCATATAACATAAAAAATTATGAATAAGATTTCATAATATAGAAAATATTGGTATCTTTGCACCCAATGAATCTGGTACAGAATTTAGCGATAACAACAATTGGCAAGTTTGCCGACAACAACAATATTTTTTATATTTAACGAAGTCTTTTTAGGCTTCGTTTTTTTTATTTAAAAATTTGAATTATGATTAAGCTTTCACGCGTTTCTACGGATAGTATAGAGAAAATTTTAAAAGAAGCTCAGGCGTTTTCAGAAGGAAAGATTAGCAAGATTGAAGGCGATGTTTTCGCCGCGAACCTGTTTTTTGAGAATAGCACGAGAACCAAAACAAGTTTTGAAGTTGCAGAAAAGAAATTGGGACTTCAAGTTATCGATTTCGAAGCTGATAAAAGTTCCATTGCAAAAGGCGAAACACTTTTGGATACGATTAAAACTCTGGAAGCTATTGGCGTAGAAGTCGCGGCAATCAGACATTCGGAAACACGTTATTATGACGCATTGAAAGATACTAAATTAAGTATCGTAAATGCAGGTGACGGAACGGGACATCATCCTTCGCAAGCCATTTTGGATGCAATGACAATCATTCAGGAATTTGGAAAGATTGAAGGTCTTAAAATTGGTATCGTGGGCGATGTCAAGCATAGCCGGGTTGCCAACTCCGGTGCCGGTTTGTTCAGAAGGATGGGAGCGAAGGTTTACTTTTCCGGCCCCGAATTTTGGTTTGACGAAGGGATGCTGGTCAACGGTACTTATATGCAGTTTGATGACCTGGTGAAAGAAGTTGATGTTTTGATTTTATTGAGGATCCAGCACGAGCGTCATGAGCGTCATTTCAATTTCAAACCGGAAGATTATCTGAAGAAATTCGGTTTGACAAAAGAACGTGAAGCGAAGATGAAACCTAATGCGATCGTTATGCATCCGGCACCAATCAACCGAGGTGTGGAAATTGATTCAGATTTAGTTGAATGTGAAAGGTCGAGAATTTTCAAACAAATGCAGAACGGCGTGTTTGCGCGAATGGCCATTTTAAAATTTGATTTAGAAAATAAAGGTTTCGAATTCAGCGATTCCAACAATTAAATATTATTCACGCTTTCGGGCGTGTTTTTTTTGAGGTAAAAAGAAAGGATGAGAGAAGCAGGAAGATGGAAGACTTCCAACACCCATCTTCAAACTTCCAGCATAAAAAATAAAAATGAAAAAGAAGTTAATATTAGAATCCGGCGAAGTTTTTCACGGAACAGGGTTTGGTACAGATAAAGATACCGACGGCGAAGTGGTTTTCAATACAGGGATGACCGGTTATCAGGAATTGATTTCTGACCCGAGTTACTGCGGACAAATCGTTTGCATGACTTATCCTTTGATCGGGAATTATGGGATCAACCGTGATGATTACGAGAGTATCGAGCCGGCCATTAAAGGTTTGATTGTAAAAGAATTGTGTGATTTGCCTTCCAATTTCAGGACACAGATGACTTTGGACGAATTATTCCAAAAGAAAAACCTGTCAGGGATTTCCGGGATTGATACCAGAAGACTGACAAGAATCCTGAGAAGCAAAGGCGTTGAGAAGGGGAAAATCGTGAATGCAGATGCAGACGAAAAAGCAGTTATCGAAGAGTTGAAATCAAAAACCTTTCCAACCAATCAGGTAGAACAAGTTTCTACAAAAACGCCTTATGCAAGTCCGGGAAGAGGTTTCAAAGTGGTTTTGGTTGATTTCGGTTCCAAATTAGGGATCATTCGAGAATTATCTCAAAGAAACTGTGATATCATTGTGGTTTCTCACGATACAACGGCAGAAGAAATTCTACTAATGGATCCAGACGGAATTATGCTTTCCAACGGCCCTGGCGATCCGGAAGATAATGCAGAAGCTTTGGTAATGATTCAGAAATTGTTGGGTAAAGTTCCAATTTTCGGGATTTGCTTAGGTCATCAGCTGATTGGTTTGGCTTGTGGCGCAAAAACTTACAAATTGAAATTCGGGCACAGAGGTGGCAATCATCCGGTTTTGGATTTGGAGAAAAATAGAGTAGCCATCACTTCGCAAAATCATGGCTATGCGATTGACCAGGATTCTTTGAAAAATACAGATTTGGTAGAAACTCACATCGCTCTGAATGACCGAACAAACGAAGGCGTAAAGCACAAAATTCATCCTTGCTTCTCAGTACAATATCACCCGGAAGCAAGTCCAGGCCCGGAAGACGCGAATTATTTGTTTGATGATTTTATCACTTTGATGGAAAATTTCAAAAAGTAGAATATTAATAATTTGGGCAGCTTAATCCGCCTTCCGCTCCCAATCTTTTTTGCAGACGATTTCAGTCTAAATAGAACTTGAGTCAAAGCAAAAAAGGATTTCCGCTCAAGTCGGGCTGCGAGCAATTCGCTTTTAAAATAAGGAGGAAATATTAATTCGTAGGTGAAATCCTATGAAATGAAAATTAAATAAAATCGGTTTTCCGACATCTAATATAAAAATGAAAAGAACAGATATACAAACAATTTTAGTAATCGGCTCAGGTCCAATCATTATTGGTCAGGCTGCGGAATTTGATTATTCGGGGACACAGGCTTGCCTTTCGCTTAAAGAAGAAGGCTACAAAGTGATTTTGATTAATTCCAATCCGGCAACGATAATGACGGATGTAGAGATTGCCGATAAAGTTTATATCGAACCGATTTCTCTGGAATTCGTTTCAAGGATTATCCGCAAAGAACGTCCGGATGCGCTTCTTCCAACTTTGGGAGGGCAAACCGGACTGAATATGGCGGTGCAGCTGGAAAATTCCGGGATTCTGGAAGAATGCAAAGTAGAAGTGCTAGGCACGAAGCTTTCCGCGATCAATCAGGCCGAAGACAGGGACCTTTTCAGGGAATTGATGCGCGAGCTAAACGAGCCGGTCCCGGATTCTGACATTGTGCATACCGTACAAGAATCATTGGCTTTTGCCGAAAGGATTGGCTATCCGGTGATTGTGCGCCCTGCTTTTACGATGGGCGGAACCGGCGGCGGAATTGCTTCCAACGAAACCGAACTGAAAGAGATTGCAGAATTAGGACTGAAATATTCTCCCGTAACGCAATGCCTAATTGAGAAATCCATTGCCGGTTTCAAAGAAATCGAATACGAAGTAATGCGGGATTCCAACGACAATGCCATTGTGGTTTGTAATATGGAAAACATCGATCCCGTAGGTGTCCACACCGGAGATTCGATTGTAGTGGCGCCTTCGCAAACACTTTCTGACAGAGAATATCAATTGCTTAGAAATGCTTCTTTGAAGATTATCAGAGCTTTAGGAATCGAAGGTGGATGTAACGTTCAGCTGGCATTAGACCCGCATTCATTCAATTATTATATTATCGAGGTTAATCCTAGAGTGTCGCGTTCATCGGCTTTGGCAAGTAAAGCAACCGGTTATCCGATTGCAAAAATCGCTGCGAAAATTGCCGTTGGTTTGACCTTGGACGAAATCAAAAATCCGGTAACAGGAACGTCTTACGCTTGTTTTGAGCCAGCTCTGGATTATGTGGTAACTAAGTTCCCAAGATTCCCTTTCGATAAATTTGAAACGGCCGACAGAAGATTGTCAACTCAGATGAAAGCAACGGGTGAAGTAATGGCCATCGGAAGAAATTTTGAAGAATCTTTGCAGAAAGCCATCCGTTCTCTGGAAACGGGATTAAGACACTTAGGCTTAAAGAAAAAACAGGCTGAAGCCTTAACACCGGAGCAGATAGAAAGAAGAATCCGGGTTTGTGACGATGAAAGATTATTCATTATTGGCGATGCTTTACGAAGAGGTTACGATTGGGAGCAGATTGTGGAATGGAGCAAAATAGATAAATTCTTTATCTGGAAGATCAAAAAACTGATTGACTTCGAAAAAACGATTGCAGATAATAGATTTGATAAAGACATTCTTCTGGAAGCTAAAAAATTAGGTTTTGCAGATCTCAATATAGCCCATCTTTGGGAAACGACTCAAAAAGAGGTTTTTAAGTTCAGAAAAGACAACGGAATAATGCCGGTTTACAAAATGGTGGATACCTGTGCGGCAGAATTTGAGTCCGAAACGCCTTATTTCTACGGAACTTACGAAGATGAGAATGAAAGTGTCGTTTCTGATAAAGAGAAAATTATTGTCCTTGGATCCGGGCCTATCAGAATTGGGCAGGGCGTGGAGTTTGATTATGCAACGGTGCATTCGGTTTGGGCAATTCAGGAGATGGGTTATGAGGCGATTATCATTAATAATAATCCGGAAACAGTGTCCACAGATTTCTCTATTTCTGATAAATTGTACTTTGAACCATTGGCCGAAGAAGATGTGATGAACATCATCGAACTCGAAAAACCAAAAGGCGTTGTAGTGCAGTTTGGAGGACAGACGGCCATTAATCTGGCAGATAAACTCGCAGCGCACGGTGTCCAGATCCTGGGGACTTCGCTGGAAGATCTGGACAGAGCAGAGAACAGAGATAAATTCGAAAAAGCTTTACAAGATTTAGGAATTCCACAACCGCTTGGGAAAACTTCGACTTCTAAAGAAGAGGCCATCGTGATTGCCAATGAGATAGGCTATCCTGTTTTGGTGCGCCCAAGTTACGTATTGGGTGGCCGTGCGATGGAAATTGTTTATAACGAATCAGAGCTCGCTCATTACATGGAAAATGCGGTGGAAGCCAGCCCGGACCAGCCCGTTTTGATTGACCGCTATTTAACTGGTCAGGAAGTTGAAGTGGATGCTATCTGTGATGGTGAAACGACCGTTATCCCCGGTATTATGGAGCATATAGAACGGGCCGGTGTACACAGTGGAGACTCCATTGCGGTCTATCCGCCTCAGAATTTAACCGAATCTCAGATCAAAACACTGGAAGATTATACCATCCGTTTAGCAAAAGGGCTTAAGGTTATTGGATTAATGAACATCCAGTACGTGATTTCCGGAGGCGAGGTTTATGTGATCGAAGTCAATCCTCGTTCATCCAGGACAGTGCCTTTCTTATCAAAAATAACCGATGTGCCAATGGCTAAGCTGGCTACCAAAGCCATCCTGGGCGCTAAACTCAAAGATCTCGGCTATACATCCGGACTGGTTCCGAATAAAGAAGGCGTCTATGTAAAAGTCCCGGTATTCTCTTTCAGCAAATTAACCAAAGTTGATATACAGCTGGGCCCTGAAATGAAGTCTACGGGAGAAGTGATGGGGAAAGATTTGACGCTGGAAAAAGCTTTGTATAAAGGTTTAATCGGGGCTGGAAGAAAAGTGCCAACGCATGGGTCAATCCTGTTTACCGTTGCAGATGCTGACAAGGGAGAAGCTGCTGCAATAGCTAAAAGGTTTTACGATATCGGATTCAGGATCTGGGCGACAGAAGGAACGGCGAAATACTTCGAGGAAAAAGGAATCCATACAAAAATCGGTTATAAAATAGGAGAGGAAGATGTCAACTTAATTGATTTGATTCAAAAAGGCAAAGTTCAATATGTTGTAAATACGACTACAAAAGGAAAACAAGCCGAAAGAGACGGTTTCCAAATCCGAAGAATGTCGGTGGAAAACGGTGTGCCCTGTTTAACATCTATGGATACCGTAGAAGCGATCCTGAAAGTCATAGAAAGCATGACCTTCAAAATGGAAGCGATGTAAATACTATAAATATTTTACTTAAGCCTCATAGGTTTCCGGGACCTATGAGGTTTTTTGTTTAAAAAAGTTATTTTATCCCATGATTTTCCTATTATTGTTAAAAATATTTTGTAAAATTTAAAATATGGCAGGGAAAAGTTCGGTGAACCAGTCGATGGTGATTATTGGGATTCTATTTTTTATTTTTGGATTTGTCACCTGGCTTAATGGTCCATTAATTACGTTTGTGAAGTTTGCTTTTGATCTGGATACAGACTCCAAAGCCTTTTGGGTAACTTTCGCTTTCTATATTTCTTATTTCTTTTTAGCAATTCCATCCTCGTATATTCTGGAGAAAACGGGAATGAAAAAAGGAATGGCTATAGGGTTATTGGTGATGGCTGCAGGCACTTTGGCTTTTGGCGAATTTTCTACAAAAAGATTTTATGTGCCGGCTTTAGCCGGGCTTTTTGTAATTGGCTCCGGATTATCTTTATTGCAAACGGCATCCAATCCCTATATCAGCATTCTGGGGCCGATAGAATCGGCCGCAAAACGCATCAGCTTTATGGGGATCTGTAATAAATTGGCGGGGATTCTGGCGCCATTTATTTTCTCAGCTTTGGTTTTTCACGGTTTGGATGATCTTCCGGCGGCTTTAGCAAAATCACTTCCGGCAGAAAAAGAGAATATCTTGAATCAGTTTGCTTCCAGGATTTTGTGGCCTTACCGGATTATGGCAATAATACTGATTGGCCTTTCATTTTGGATTTCGAGATCGGCTCTGCCTGAGATTGATTCCGCTTCTGCCAATGCAGAACCTTTGGGAGATCAGGCATCAGCAATCGCCAAAACTTCGGTACTGCAATTTCCGCATTTGGTTTTAGGTGTACTCTGCTTATTTCTATATGTGGGTGCGGAAGTAATGGCTGGGGATGTCATCGGGATTTATGCACAAAGTTTTGGGATTCCACCGGCAAAATCTGCATTATATACTTCATTAACATTAGCGTTTATGCTGATCGGTTACTTAATAGGGATTGTTGGGATTCCAAAATATTTCTCGCAGCAGTTTGCGCTTAAAGTTTCTGCAATTCTGGGGATTATATTTGCCGGCGGCGCTTTTGCAACACACGGGATGACGTCTGTTTTCTTCGTAGCCTTATTGGGATTAGCCAATGCTTTGATGTGGCCTGCGATATGGCCATTAGCAATATCGGGATTGGGGAAATTTACAGAAAAAGGATCTGCGCTGTTGATTATGGGGATTGCCGGTGGGGCAGTTGTTCCGAAATTATTTGCAGCTCTGAAGACTGCAGAAAACTTTCAGTTCGTATTTTCGGGGATTATGGTTGCCTGCTATCTTTTTATTCTTTTTTATTCGATAAAGGGTTGTAAATTGGGGAAATAAAATTTCACTGAATAATAAAATCAAAGATTATCCACCTTCAAAATAAAATTAATAATATGAGAAAAAAAGTATCATCCATTTTATCACTAGGGCTGTTCTCTATAGGATTATTGTCCTGTGCAACCGTCCACGACCGTCTTAATACGGGGACTATTGTAAGAGATTGCACCGGGACTTATCTCCGTACAGGCAGCAACGAAGATTATCTGATCTGCAATGCTGACGTGGTTGAGTCTAAGAAAGAAGGCGAAAAAGTATCGCTCATTTTTGATTACACCAAAACCTGCGCAGAAAGAGACGGCAAAATTATGTGTATGATGTTCCACGAGAACAAAGGGATGATCAGGGTCAAAGAGGTCAGGTAAAGGGCTCAATGTTTGTGCAAGACCAGTTAATCAACTGGTCTTTTGTTTTTTAGAAGTATCAGTCATCCTTTGAGAACAACTGCCTGTATAACGCCTAAGGATCAAAGGTTAACGTTATATTCTTTCAAGTTGATCAGGGCTGATGGTTGTTTTGAAAGTTCCGTAGTTGACAATCACTTTATTCCTGGAGATTTTCTCAATAGTTCCCACGCTGGTACTGCCGGCAATACGTACGCGTTGTCCTTCTTTCATCCAGACAGCCCGTTCGGCCTGTCGTTTTTCTTCCAGTTTTTCGTGTGTTTCTGCGATCTTTTCCTGGATATCTTCTTTTTTAAGCTGTTGCGTAATTTTGCGTTTTACGATCTGCAGCCGTTTGCTTTCATCTTTGTCGGCCCCCAGCTTACGGAATTTTTCCTGCTCCAGTATTTTCACAAAATCTTTCACCACATCCTTGCGGGATTTGCCTTTCACATAGCTGTCGATAAAGTTTTCGATCTTGTTTCCAAACTGCAGTTTACGGTGTTCATCTTCGTAAAGCTTCTGGAAACTAAAAAGCTTTTGCTGTAACTGCTCATTCAGTTTCTGCAGGTTGTCACGCTTATCTTCTACAGAGTCGCGCGTCTCTGCAAGGTTGGTTTTCAGTTTCTCGACTTCAAATTTCTCCTGCTGTAGTTTTACAATGGTTTTATCGAGATTTACGATGTCATGTTCCACCTTTTTTCGGGCATTTTTTATGATAAATGCAGGAATCTTGTTTTTCTCTGCCACTTCAAAGGTGAAAGAACTGCCGGCCTGGCCAATCTCCAGTTTGTAGAGCGGCTCCAGCGAATGCTCATCAAAAAGCATGGCCGCATTGGTAGCGGCCGGCAGCTGTTCCACAACCAGTTTGATATTGGTATAATGGGTGGTAATAATGCCAAAGCTCTTTTTGTCGTAGAAATACTCCATAAAACTTTCTGCCAGTGCGCCACCCAGTTCCGGATCAGACCCGGTCCCGAATTCGTCAATCAGCAAAAGTGTTTTGTTATCAGCCTCGCGGATCATTCCGGACATTTTCTTTAGTCGGGAAGAGTAGGTGGAGAGATGGTTTTCTATCGATTGGTTATCGCCAATATCGGTCATGATTTTATCAAAGAAAAACATTTCTGATTTGGGATGCACAGGCACCAGGATTCCGCTCTGGATCATCAGTTGTAATAGGCCTACGGTTTTGAGCGTGATCGACTTACCGCCGGCGTTGGGGCCGGAGATGCAGATGATGCGGTTATGCTCGGTTAAAGTTAAAGACTGCGAATAAATGGCCTTGTTTTCGTTTTTGTTGCGGATCCACAGCAACGGATGGTAGGCTTCTTTTAGGCGGAGCGTCTGGTGACGGTTGATTTTTGGTAAAATACCATTGACTCTCTCTGCAAATTTTGCCTTGGCGCGGATCATATCCAGATCAAATATATAGGCCTGGTAATCGCTGAGCTGTGGTTTGTATTCGGCTAATTCCGAGGTCAATGCCCGCAGTATCTTGTCGATTTCTTTTTTCTCTTCTTCCTGATTTTCCCTGAGCTTAAAGTAATGTTTTACCACGCTCTCAGGCTGTATATAGGTGATGGATCCGGTTTTTGAAATTCCCAGAACCCTGCCTGCAACCCGCTTCTTAAATCCTGATTTAACGGCCAGTACGCGCTGGTCATCAATAATACTTTCCCTGATATCCTCCAGAAAATCAGAATTGGAAGACAGCGATCTGTTAAAGTTTTCATCAATGGCTTTTCGGGCGTACTGGATCTCGGTCCTAAGTGTTTTCAGCGTTGCAGAAGCTTCGCTTTTAACTTCCCCAAAGCGGTTAAAGACCTTGTCTACCTTATCGATGATCTCTTTCCTGAATTCCAGATCCTGCACTTCCTCCAAAAGACTAGGGAATGCTTCTGCAAACTGAGGGAAAAATCGCTGAAGTTTACCGATCTGCTCGGTAATCTGTTTGATTTTAATAAATGATTTATTCTCCAGGCGGTAATTCTCGATATGCATCAGCCGGAGTTCTTCTTCTATATCCTCATATTCGTCAAAGGGGATCGCATTATCGCTTTCAAAACTGGTCAGGAATTCGGAGGTTTTTTTCAGTGCTGCCTCTGCCTCATCAATGGGCATGGGAAGCAGGTTCATAATTCGGTCGGCAGTTTTTGGGGCGTAAGCAAAAGGTACAATCTCCGCAAGCAGTTCCGGAAATTCGAGTTCGTTAAGATCGGTCTGATTAATTTTCACCCTGCAAATTTACAAATTTGAAAATTGAAATCTAAGTGCAGTCCAGCCCTGACTGATTCAAAATATTTTGGGATTTTTTGTCGCTAAAAATCAATTGCTGTAGCGTTAATAGTCGCTTTTTATTTCAAATTTATCCTTATTTCAATGAAAATGACTTCAAATTAACACCATCACCTTCAAAAACAATCCTGATTTTGTTTTCCCCTTTCTTCAGTGCAATAGCTATCGTGGTAATTGTTTTCCATTGCAGTAGCAATCGAGATATTAAAAAAGGGGAACAATAGAAGCTTCTTTCTATTTGTTTGAGGGCGATTATAAAATGGTGTACAAACAAATATATCTAACTCGTAGTGCATTATCAAACGAGATTTATTTTTAGGTTGTTTATATTTCTATCAAAAATAAATCTATTCAAAAACTGAATAGTTGTAAGGGTTGTAATTTTAGCCAAAATTCTTGTTTTAAAACCTTCAAAAGTTTTGGCGTAGTTTCTTCTAATCATAAATTGGTCACAAAGTTGAGAAAATAATGTTTCTATTCTCTTGCGATATTTTTTGAACTGATAGAACTGTGGTTTGTAGTCTTTTTGATTTTTCCTTTTAGGGGTTTCCAACTCTATATTTACCTCATTGAATAAGTCTAACTGGATGGTTTGGGATAAATAGCCTTTGTCCCCAAGCAACACACAGTCAGATATTTGGAGTTTTATATCTTGCAAGTAGTGGATGTCGTGAACGGATGCAGGAGAAATATCAAAACTCTGAAAAACCCCAGAAATTGAACAGACAGCATGTAGTTTATATCCATAAAAATGGAGATTCTGCGAAGCACAAAATCTTTTGTTGGGATAAGCATAATCTACATCTTTGCAAATCCTGCTTCTGGAGGAACGAGATAGTTTACATATTTCCAAAGGCATGCTGTCTACTACAAAGTAATTTTCAGATTCATTCAATTTATCCACCATTTTCATTCTTATTTCTTCGATAAAAGGAAATAGTTTTCGCTTTCTTCTGTTATAAACACTTCTATCAATTTTTGGTTCAATTTCAAAACCCTTTATATCTCTAAAAAGTTGATGTTCGGAATCAATGGACTTAAATTCAGCCAGAATGATCAAACTAATTAACTCTATATCAGACAGTTTTGGTTTTATTGGTTTAAAATAAAAATTTTCAATTTCTGATATTTCTCTTAAATTATCTAGAATTAAATTGTAACTCGCTTCAAGGTTGCTCATAATCGTATTTGATTGGTAGTCAATACAATATACTAATTTTTAGTCACTTGAGCAACCTTTTTTATAATGCACTACGGGTTAATAATAATTTTAAAATACTCTCGACAGGGACTTACGAAATTACCGGCTATGTAGGTTATAATCCATGGGTAGAGACCAATTGCACAACTTATCAGACGGAGTCCACCTGTACTGCAGCTCTGGATTTTATCCTGCAAAGATCTACGGATAATGGCGGTACATGGAGTCAGGTTGCAAAATCAAGTACGGTTTGGGGCGTGGGAACAGGCGATAGAAACAGATCTGTTATTGTTGCGCCGTTTGTTATCAGTCTTAATGAAAATGATCTGATAAGGGCTGTTGTGGGAAAAGGTTCTGCGACCAATCATGGTGCTAAAAGCCTGCTTTATATAGAGGCAGGGACAGGGCTGTCATACTCCAGGCTTTTGAGATTTCAAAAACTTAATTGATTTAATATTTTATTTGTATTTAATATGAGACTGCTACATATTTTCACGTGTTTGTTTTTTGCATCCGCATATTCTCAGGTTGGCATAGGCACGTCATCTCCCAATTCTTCCGCTTTATTGGATATGACCTCTACTAATAAGGGCTTTTTATTGCCAAGGCTAAACCTTACAGGTATTAATGATAATACGAGCATTCTAAATCCTGCCAACGGCCTCCTGGTTTTTAATCTTGCTGCTGCTGGCACAGGATCCAATGCTGTTGCCGCCAACTCATTGTATTTTCGGCAGAATTCGGTTTGGCAAAAATTTACATCTGATGCTGAAGTCAGTATTCTGGAATCATCTAATCAATATGTCTTAAGGTCTGTTGCTAATCAGGTACTGACGGATGTGCAGGTTTCCAGCATTAACAGTAGCGAAACTTACGAAGTGCCTGTTATCTGGTCTTCTGATGAAGTACTTATTGATGATCCTAATGATATAGAATTGATGGCAAACAATCAAACTTTTAAAGTAAAAACCACGGGTTATTACAGAGTTTTAGCCAATTTTAGTTTTACCCCAAAAAGAAGCGTAACGGAGAATAATTCCAATTATTCGTATGTCACTATAAGTTTGCTGCAGTCCAAAGATAGCGGTGTCACTTGGATACCTGTTTCGGGAACTGCAATGCCTTTTGATAATGGTTCTACAGCTCAGTCGCAAACATTAATTATACCAAGAACGATACTGAGTTTTGCAAAAGATGACCAGTTAAAAATCAGTATATCAAAGCCCGGTACCGCTACGCCCGTTTATGGTTCAGGAGCAGGTATTGTTGCAAAAACCACTGGAGATATTACAAAGCTTTTCAGGATTAGGAATGTTAATTAATCCCTTCATCCAACAGGGTGTGGATATCGATAATGCCATAATATTGGCCTTCGTCTGTGACGATTAGCTGGCCAATATTATACTGTTTTAGCATCTGCATGGCTTCTTTAGCCAATTTGTTTTTATCAATCGTTTTGGGGTTTCTACTGATGATGTCCGCAGCTTTTACATTTTTGATATCATCCTGATTCATTAGCATCCGGCGGATGTCTCCATCGGTAATGACTCCCACAATCTCTTCTTTTTCTATAACAACAGTAATACCATGCTTGGAGGCGCTGACAGAGATGATCACGTCTTTTATCCCGGATTCCGGAGAAACCTCAGGTTTGTTTTGAGATACAAATTGCTCCACTTTTGCAGTCAGGTTTTTCCCAAGAATTCCTCCCGGATGGAACTTTGCAAAATCGGTATCTTTAAAATCCTTCAGTTCCATCAGACATACAGCCAGAGCGTCTCCCAAAGCCATTTGTACGGTAGTAGAACTGGTTGGTGCCAGTTTGTTGGGGCAGGCTTCTTTGTCTACATGGGTATTGAGGACGATGTCTGCGGCTTTGCCCAATTTACTTTCCGGATTGCCCGTCATCCCAATCAGAGCAGCAGAATACTCTTTGAGGAATGGGAGGAGGTTAACAATCTCCGGCGAGTTCCCGGAATAGGAGATACATAGCACAACATCCTGCTTTTGAACAACACCCAGATCGCCGTGGATCGCTTCTGCAGCGTGCAAAAACTGCGATGGCGTACCAGTTGAGTTGAGCGTGGCGACTATTTTGTTAGCCACGTGTGCCGATTTTCCAATGCCCACAACGATCAGTTTACCCTTGGATTCATTGATGGTTAAAACGCTTTTTATAAATGCGTCGCTAAGACGGTTTCGCAAATTGGTAAGTTCATTAATTTCTGTATCAATCGCAAGCCTGGCATTGGCCATTATTTCTTTTGGATCCAAAATATGTGAAGCGTTTTAATTATTTTTTTTAATAATATTTATTTTGTACCTTCACGGTAATAATTAACCCATAACAAATGAAGTTTTTCAGCTTCATTTTTTTATCCCGTCAGTCCGGGATTATTGGCGTTATTTATCACCATTAATACAATGCAAATTTAGCAAACTATATTTAAGGATGGACATAAAAGACATCAACTTATCTGCAGAACTCAAAAAATATTTTGGATTTTCAAAATTCAAAGGCCAACAGGAACAGATTATTACAGACCTGCTTAGCGGTAAGGATGTATTTGTACTGATGCCGACAGGAGGTGGCAAATCATTATGTTACCAGCTGCCTGCCCTGATCTCCGAAGGTACCGCGATTGTTGTTTCACCGCTAATTGCGCTGATGAAAAATCAGGTAGACGCCGTCAATGGTTTGTCATCAGACGAGGGTGTGGCTCACGTGCTTAATTCTTCTCTCAACAAATCCCAGACAAAACAGGTAATGGATGATATTACCAACGGCAAAACAAAGTTGCTGTATGTCGCTCCGGAATCGCTTATAAAAGAAGAATACCTGGAGTTTCTCCGCGCTGTGAAAATTTCTTTTGTGGCTATAGATGAGGCGCACTGTATTTCGGAATGGGGACATGATTTTCGCCCGGAATACAGGAACCTGAAAGGGATTATCGACAGGATTGCCGATGTTCCTGTCATTGCGCTTACAGCGACAGCCACGCCTAAAGTGCAGGATGACATCCAAAAAACTTTGGGGATGAATAATGCTGTGGTTTATAAGGAAAGTTTTAACCGTGCCAATCTTTTTTATGAGATCCGTCCAAAAGTGAATGTGGATAAAGAGATTGTTAAATTTATCAACCAGCATAAAGGTAAATCCGGTATCGTGTATTGCCTCAGCCGCAGAAAAGTAGAAGAATTTGCTCAGCTGTTGCAGGTTAATGGTATCAATGCATTGCCTTATCATGCTGGCCTTGACCAGAAAACCAGAGTCGCTAATCAGGATAAGTTCCTGATGGAAGAAGTGGATGTCATTGTTGCAACCATAGCTTTTGGGATGGGGATTGACAAGCCTGACGTAAGATTTGTGATCCATTATGATATCCCAAAGTCCCTGGAAAGTTATTATCAGGAAACCGGCCGCGCCGGAAGAGATGGAGGAGAAGGGTATTGCCTGGCTTTTTATGATCCCAAGGATATAGAAAAACTGGAGAAATTTTTGGCTCAGAAACCAGTCTCGGAACGTGAAATAGGCCTTCAGTTGCTGAACGAAGTGGTTGGCTATGCGGAGACCTCTATGAGCCGCCGGCAGTATTTGCTCTATTATTTTGGGGAGAAATTTGATCCTGTTAATGGTGACGGTGCCAAAATGTGTGATAATTCTCAAAATCCGCCTAAACTGGTAGATGCTGGTGATGACCTGAAAAAAGTCCTCGAGATGATTAAATCACTGGGTGAGAAATTTCGTACCAAAGACCTGATATCCATTATTGTAGGGAAAGAGTCGGCAGTTACCAAATCATATAAACTGGAGCAGACACCTTTTTTTGGTTTTGGTAAATCAAAAACCGATAACTATTGGAAATCTATTATAAGACAGGCTACCGTACAGGATTTTTTGAAAAAAGATATAGAAACGTATGGGGTTTTAAAGATTTCTGAAAAAGGAAACCAACTGATAGCAGGGCAATACAAAGATGCTTTTCTCATCGCAGAAGACCGTGAGTATGATCTTTCACAAATCAAGCAGAAATCGGACAGCGATCAGATTCAGATTCAGGCTGGTGGCGGTCTGGATCAGGTTTTATTTGGGCAGCTCAAAGAACTACGGAAAACAATTGCCAAGAAACACGGTATACCGCCATACACTGTCTTTATGGATCCGAGCCTTGAGGATATGACGGTGCAATATCCTGTAACTGTAGAAGAGGTTGCTAAAATCTATGGTGTAGGTGAGGGTAAAGCCCGAAAATACGGAAAAGATTTCGCCGATTTTATTAAAAAGTATGTAGAAGACAATGGTATCGAGAGAACTCAGGATCTCGTGATGAAGCAGGTGGCCAACAAATCCAGCCACAAAGTATTTATTATACAAAATACCGATAAGAAAATTGATCTCGAGGATATTGCCAAGGCCAAACATCTATCTATGAGTGATTTGCTTTCTGAATTGGAAAGTATCGTTTACCAGGGTACCAAGCTCAATATTGATTATTATATTGATGAAAACTTTGATGAAGATGTGGTAGACGATTTTATGGATTTTATGAAAAACTCAGAAAGTGACAGTATGAAAACTTTGCTTGCTGAGTATGGAGACGATCTTACCGATGATGAGGTACGGATTCTCAGGATAAAGTTTATTAGCGATGTAGCTAACTAAAAAAAAAGTCGGAAACTTGTTTCCGACATTTTTTTTGTATTGTATTTTGAGATTACATTCTGTTCACCACGTTGATTCCTAAAAGGGACAGGCATTTTTTGATAGTTCTGCCGGTAATATCCGATAACTGAAGCCGGAACTGTTTTGCCGCTTCATTTTCCTGATTAAGGATAGGGTTGTTTTGATAAAAAGAGTTGTAAGTTTTTACCAGTTCATACACATAATTTGCTACCAGCGCCGGGCTGAGGGATTCGGCTGCTTTGCTTATCACATCCCGTAATTCAGCTAAAAGCATAATCAGGTCTTTCTCACTTTCATTGGGGAGGTAATTAGCAGTATCTCCTTTTGCGGAATAATCAGCCTTAGCCAAAAGAGACTGGATCCTTGCATAAGTGTATTGTATAAACGGCCCTGTATTACCATTGAAATCAATACTTTCTGCCGGATTAAACATCATTTTCTTTTTGGGATCTACCTTCAGGATAAAATATTTCAACGCACCAAGGCCAACCGTTTCATAGGATTTTTCTTTGTCTTCTTCAGAAAGTGTTTCCAATTTCCCCAACTCCTGAGATTTTTCTTTTGCGGTCTGGTACATTTCCTGGATTAGATCATCGGCATCTACCACAGTCCCTTCGCGGGATTTCATTTTACCTTCCGGTAACTCTACCATTCCGTAAGACAGGTGGTACAGCTGGTCTGCCCATTGGTATCCTAATTTTTTCAGGATTTTAAACAGAACCTGAAAGTGGTAATCCTGCTCATTACCAACAGTATAAATCAACTTTTGGATATCGTTGTTTTTAAAACGCTCTACGGCCGTTCCCAAATCCTGGGTCATGTAAACCGAAGTTCCGTCGGATCGCAGCAGAAGTTTTTGATCAAGGCCTTCGTCTGTCAGGTCACACCATACAGAACCATCTTCTTTTTTATAAAGAACGCCGTCTGACAAACCTTTGTGGATCAGATCTTTCCCAAGAATATAAGTATTGCTCTCGTACTGAACCTGATCAAAATTAACGCCTAATCTTGCATAAGTCTGGTTAAACCCTGCATAGACCCAGGCATTCATCATTTCCCAAAGTTGGCGAACCTGTGGATCGTTCTGTTCCCACTTCAGGAGCATTTCTTGCGCTTCTAAAATCGATGGTGCCTGTTTTTTTGCTGTTTCTTCCTCTACGCCGTCAGCAACCTGCGCTTTGATTTCGGATTTATAGAGTTTATCAAATTCTACATAATAATTCCCAACCAGTTTATCGCCTTTCAGGCCTGTGGAGTCCGGCGTTTCACCATTCCCAAATTTTTCCCATGCCAGCATAGATTTGCAGATATGGATACCGCGGTCATTGATGATTTGGGTTTTGATAACATTATAGCCGTCCGCCTTTAGGATTTCTGCAACAGAATAGCCGAGCAGATTGTTACGGATGTGGCCAAGGTGGAGCGGTTTGTTGGTATTGGGAGAAGAATATTCCACCATTACAGTCTGATTTTTTGGCGTAACCGAGTCAAAATCCTGTTGAATTTCTGATAATTGATCCGCAAAAACTTGGTCTTTGATTTTAAGATTAAGGAAACCCTTTACAACACTTACGTTTTCTATAAAATCAATTTGCGCTTTAACCTCATTTCCAAGTTCATTTCCAATGATATCCGGGCTTTTTTTAGCCAGTTTTACCAACGGGAATATAACAATGGTAAAATCACCATCAAACTCGGTTTTATTTTTTTGGACATCCAGGTTCACATTATCTATGCCATACAGTTTGGCAATAATCTCTGTTAGTTTGGATTGTATATGCTGTTTGATATTCATGTCAAATTTTTGTGTTGCAAATTTAAAAATTTAAAATAGGTTTTTCGCGCCAATTAATAATAATTATTAGGGCAGCTATTCCGCCTTCCGCTATTATCTTTTTGCTCGGCATGGCCTCTCGCAAAAAGGATAACCGCTCAAGTCGGGCTGCGTGCAATTCACTGTTCAAAACAGATGTTGATAGGAGCGCTTCGGCTCCGGTCAGTGTGACAGCTTTACTCAATGTTTTGCACAATGCCACTGAAGGCATTTTTAGCTTCAACTAGGCGACTTAATATTTCATTAATGAATAAAAAGCGCTTTTGTAATAAATTAATTAGTTAAAGCCAAAGCTCTCCTTTTGCTCAGTCTCAGGAACCTGATTACCAAAAAAATGGCGGAAATGGTCAAGCCGATTCCCAGCGCAATCCACATCCCGAACGCTCCCATTTTCAACGTGACACACAGGAAAAAACCAACCGGAATTGTGAAAACCCAATAGGCTACAAAGGTAATGATACTCGGTATTTTTACATCTTGGATCCCTCTCAGGCATCCCAGCGCTGTCACCTGAATCCCATCAGAAAGCTGAAAAAATGCGGCCACAATCATTAATTTTGAAGCCAGGTTGATTACTAAAACATCACTTTCTTTGGTAAAAAAATGCGGCAGTATATTTCGGAAAAGGATAAACATCAGTCCGCAGAATCCCATATAGATCAACGTTAATTTAAAATTATTGATCCCGATTTTTCTAAGCCCTTTATAATCGCCGACGCCCATTCGGTTGCCAATCATCACGGTTGATGCTACACTGAAACCGATACAAAGGTTAAAAGTGAATGATGCCATAGAAAGTGCAATCTGATGCGATGCAATATCAGTGGAACTGATCAACCCGCAAATGAAGGCCGCTGCGGCAAAGGCTGTTACTTCAAAAAACATCTGCAACGCTGTTGGCAAACCCAGTTTTATCATTTTCTTAAACATCTCTCTGCTGAAAGATGCTATTTTAAGGGAAAATGCCTTAACATACTTTCTGGTTTTAGGCTCTTTTACCAATACATAATACAGGAAAACGACCATGAAGATTCTTGCCAACAGGGTAGCCAGTGCAGAACCCTGAACGCCCATCGCCGGCAGTCCAAAAAGCCCTTTGATAAAAACATAATTCAGGATGATGTTGATGACGTTGGCGATAATCGTAGCTTTGGTTACCCCAATTGTAAACGATAGTCCCTCTGATACTTCCCTCATCGTCTGGAAAATCATAAATGGGATCATTGTAAAGGCCATGATACTCAGGAAACTGATTGTATTCGGGATGATCTCTTTTGGCTGATCCATATGATAAATGAGCGGAAGGGCACATAGCAGGATGACCATGAGTAAGGTTCCGATTCCTAAGTTGATGATAAAACCGTGCCTGAAAACCGAATTAATAACATCGTGTTTCTGTTGAGAATTAGCCTCTGATACCAATGGCGGAATCGCAAACGAGAATCCCAACGCCAATACGAAAATTGAAAAAAACAACGCATTACCCAACGATACCGATGCCAGCGCCTGAGCCCCCAAAAGTTTCCCCACAATAATGTTGTCAAACAGGTTTACAGAGACCTGTCCAACCTGTGTCAGCATTACCGGCAGAGCTAACTTAAGCGTCTGTTGGGTGTATGTTTTATCAAGAAATTTCATTATTGTAATCTTTAATTTTTAAGCAAACACCTCAATAACCGTAGCTGTTTGCCAGAATATGCAAAAGTACGCAAAACCTTTCAGACCGACATTGCTTCTTGAAACATTGGCTAATCTGTCGGGTGTGAGATAAAAGGAGTTTTAATGAAATTTTTGCTGATATTTTTATTAATTTTAGAGAGTTTTTAAGATCATGAACAAAATTAAGGAGAGCAATCAGGTTGCTATAGTTTCCAACTTTCAGGACTTGATTGGGCACAGGTTTCACAATGATAATAATGCCGTTTGCTGGCAAAGAAACTTGGTGGCTGATTTTCAGGAGATTGTAGATAAGTTAACATTAAGCAGTAACATTACTGAAATTTCTATTGATGATCTTAATTCGCTTCAGTTGCTACCGGCAGGTGAAGAAGCCAGGGGAATTATTATGAATGATTTGTTGTTATTAACAGATTATGGTGGCTCACCATCGCTTAATCTTATCAGATGCTATGACCGAGATGATAGTTTAGATTATATTTCTACAGACGTCTATTCTTATCATGTAGACCGATCGCCTGTAGCCACAGATACCTTTTTGTGCACCTATTATGGCGCTGCGAGTGATATAGTGCCCAATCAGGAATGCATAAGAAAAATGGATATCCCGGAGATTCGGGAAAAACTGATGCAATTATATGATGATTCGAGTAAAGACTTTGAGGAATTTTTGGCCGATAATTATTTTGATCTTCATTATCAGGCTTTGCCAGGAGCCCAACCCACAAACCTTGGGAATGGCAATCTTTGGAGATTGGCTGTAGATCATCCTGGTCAGGAAGTTTTACCTTGTGTCCACAGAGCGCCTGAGGAAAAAGACGGGCAATTACGTTTGCTTCTCATCTGTTAAGATTTTCCTGGGAATTCAGCAAAAAAAAACCAAAGCCATAGCTTTGGTTTTTCTATTTTATAAATTAATTTGGTGGAATTACTTTTTTACAAAGTTGGTAACATCATCAGCGGTCACAGGATCAGCGCCTAAAATAATAAGACGTTCTACAACGTTTCTCAGTTCTCTGATATTACCCGTCCAGTCATATTGTTGTAATGCTTTGAGAGACTGATCATCAAATTTTTTAGGAGATGTGCCATTATCATTGGCAATCAGCTGGGTAAAATATTGGACCAGCAATGGGATATCTTCTTTCCTGTCATTAAGAGAAGGGACGTTAATTTCGATTACAGACAGCCTGTGAAATAAATCTTCTCTAAATTTTCCTGCAGCAATTTCCTTTGCAAGATCTTTGTTGGTTGCAGCTATTACACGTACATCAACTTTAATCTCTTTATCACTACCTACCGGAGATACTTTGCTTTCCTGCAGGGCACGCAAAACCTTGGCCTGGGCAACAAGGCTCATATCGCCAATCTCATCTAGAAATATAGTCCCGCCGGTGGCCTGTTCAAATTTACCTGACTTATCCTTGATAGCACCGGTAAAAGAGCCTTTTACATGCCCAAAGAGTTCACTTTCTATCAGCTCAGACGGTATTGCGGCACAGTTAACCTCCACCATAGGCCCACGGCTTCTTTCGCTTTGCGAGTGGATGGCGTGTGCAACCAATTCTTTCCCCGATCCGTTAGGCCCGGTTATCAGGACTCTTGCATCAGACGGAGCTACTTTATCTATAATATCCTGGATTTTTTTGAGCGCCGCAGATTCGCCAATCATTTGGTATTTTTTATTGACTTTTTTCTTAAGCTGCGTATTCTCTTGCTTCAGGTATTTGTTATCTTTTTGAAGATCACCTTTGTGCAAAGCATTTTTTACACTGGTCATCAGCCTGTTGATATCAATCGGTTTTGAGATAAAATCGTACGCGCCTTCTTTTAGGCAGCTTACGGCAGTCTCAATATCGGCATGGCCGGATATCATGACGAATGTGCTTTCCGGTTTCAGTTGCAGGCTCTGCTTAAGCAACTCTGTACCGGATATTTTTGGCATTTTGATGTCAGAAATCACCAGTGCAAAATCTTCCTTTTCAATAAATTTGAAGCCTTCAAGACCGTCTTCTGCAATCTCGAATTCGTATTCTGGTAATTCATCAGACAGGATACTGTGCAAAACGCCAGATATCGCTTTTTCGTCTTCTACTATTAAGATTTTCTGCATAGATGCAAAGATATGAATTTAACTTTGTAAAACTAAACAATTAATGTTTGTATAAAAAATAATGTGGGTGAAAATTGGTATTAAGTGCTAGTTAACAACATAAAAGGAGAAGAGCGGGAAACCGTCTTCTCCTTTCTGAAAAACTATTACTAACTTAAAAACTAATTGGTTGCTTTTCTTACTTCTGCTTTTACGTCTTCAGCTGCATCTTTGGTTTTTTCCCAGGCATCGGAAGCGGTATCTTTTGTAGCTTCCCACGCTTTGTCAGCAAAATCCTTGGTATCTTCCCATGCATCAGCGACATTAGATTTTAGATTCTCAAAGAAGCCTTCCTTGGTTGGTGTCTCATTTTTGCTTTTCTGTTCTTCTATATAAGAACGGGCTTTGTCGGCATATTCGCTTACTTTATTTTTTGCATGGTCAGCAGCGTTTTCTAATGAATTCTCAGTTCTGTTTACAGCTCTTTCTGCATCATTGTATTGTTCTTCTTGTGTGCTCATAATACTTTGTTTTTTTGATTATTAAAAAATTTGATTTGAATTGATGCTACAGTTTATCCAATTAAGATGCCGTTAAATCTTAAGGAATGTTAATTAAATTATAAATAAAACAAAAAGCAGCAATTCCTTAGAAAATACTGCCTTTAATATTGTTGTATGATTGATAGAATTATTTAATGATACGGTCCAATACCCATTCTATCATCATTTTTTCTGAAGCGTGATGATCGCTGGCAAACTCGCCACGTCGTCTGTTGGCAATCACACAATTCACCGTTAAGGCTTTGTGCCCCAATAGTTTTGATAAGCCATAGATCGCGGAGGTCTCCATTTCAAAATTGGATACGCCCAGGTCATTAAGGGTTTCCAGGAACTGGTCATCCAGCGCTTTTAATCTTAGCTGGCGACCTTGTGGAGCATAGAATCCTGGAAATGTTGCTGTGTTTCCTTTGTATTTTGCATCCGCATAATAGCCTGAGATATCTTTGGCCCAATCCGAGAAATAGAGCATAGGTTTGATGTTCTCATAAGGGAATTTTTCCAGAAAATTCTTGCTGAATTCATTCTCAAATTGATAATCCTGATAGAAGTGCAAAAGCCCGTCGAGACCTACCACATTTTCGGTGACCAGCATATTGTCGACTTCAATATCAGGGTTCACGCTGCCACAGGTTCCCAGGCGGAAAAGCTCCAGCGACTGATGCTCTTTTTTGAATTCTTTTTCTTTTAGGTCAATATTCACCAGAGCATCCAGCTCATTCATTACTATATCGATATTTTCTGTCCCGATACCTGTAGACATCACGGTAATCCTCTCGCCACGCAGCGTGCCCGTATGGGTGTAAAATTCTCTTTTATTCTTTTTTACTTCAATTTTATCAAATAATTTTGACACTTTGGGAACCCTGTCCGGATCGCCTACCAAAATCACTTTTCCCGCAAGATCTTCGGGCAGAAGATTGAGGTGGTAAACACTTCCGTCATCGTTAAGAACCAGTTCGGAAGCTGCTAATTTGTTGATCATATTTATAATTTATTTTATTAAAAGATTGAATTATCTAGATGTTGAAAAAGGTTTTAAAGTTAACAAAATTCTTTATTTGCAAGCACAAAAGTCATAAAAGCTTTTTTTATTGTAATTAAAACTACAAGAGTCACAAAGGCTTTTATTATTTAATTTTTTCCAGCGAAGAGCAAAATAGGAATTAGTTTGATAGCTGTTTATTTTGTTCTGTTTTGAGCATCTTTATTGGTGTATTATCTTTTTGACTTTTATGGTTCAATTCAAGAATTTACAATTTCGTTAGCCACCCAAAATCCTGTACTGAAACAGGCCTGCAAAAGGTAACCACCGGTTGGAGCTTCCCAATCTATCATTTCTCCGGCACAAAAAACATTGGGATAATCTTTGAGTTCCAGCTTGCTGTTCAAAGCGGAGAAAGCGACGCCACCGGCAGTGGAAATGACTTCATCAATAGGGCGGAGACTTAAAACCTCTATAGGGAATCTTTTGATCATTACGGAGAGTTTTTCTTTGTTGGTGTAATTTTCTTTGTCTAGCGTTTTCAGAAGATTAATTGCTGTTGTGGACAGTTTCAGTTGCCTCTTCAGGATGGGGCTTATTTTATCAGTTTTGCTCAATTGTTCTGAAATCTCAGCTTCTGTAAGACGGGGTTTTAGATCGATTTCTAAAGTCAACGGAAAATGATGTGGTCTTGTGAAGCGGTTTAGGTAATAAACTGGGCTTCCTTCTATGCCATATTTTGTGAAAACAACTTCGCCAATTTTATCATTGCCATCAAAAGAGATTTTGATATTCTTGAGGTATTGCCCCTGTAGCTGATGAAATCTGGAGTCTGTATTGTAACCGGAATTGGCAGATGCTAAAGGTGTAATTGTTATGTTTTTTGACCTTAAAATATTAACCCATTTTGCATCAGAACCTGTTTTTTTCCATGAGCCGCCACCCATTGCCAGAATCAGTTTGCTGTATTGGACTGTGATTTCTTTTTCTCTGTTTCTCAAAGTTACCTCATCGTCTGTAAAGTCTATAAAAGTATGTTCATAATGAATCGTAACGCCAAGTTGTTCCAGCCTATCCAGCCAAGCTTTCAAAACCTGAATCGGTTTAAAATTTTTTGTGGGGAATATCTTGCCAGAGCTTCCGGTGTAAGTTGTTATACTCAGATCAGAAAGCCAGTTTACAACGCTTTTGTTATCAAAACTTTTAACGATATTTTGGATTTCGGGCGCGTCATATTTTTGGATGAATGTTTCTAACTCTTCACTGTGTGTCAGGTTGAAGCCGCCATGTCCTGCAACCAAAAACTTTCTGGCCGCAGCTTTATTCTGTTCAAAAATCTGGACTTTACAGCCTTTTTCGGCAAGCGTTTGCGCTGCCATCAGACCTGCGGGGCCAGCGCCAATAATGATGATTTGATTATCTGGGATTTGTTTCAAAAATGGGGAGTTTGTTTTCTGAGGAATTTAGGGATTTGAGAAACTACACAACGGCGCAAAAGATTATCAATAAAAAGGATTGCTTTTTTTGTGCACCAAGTTTGGCGTCAGCAAAAATCAACGATTTTTCCAGTGCCTTAAATTTTATTGTTATTGACTAGTTTTTTGTGTCTAAAGGACAAAGATAAAATCATGGATCATTTAGAATTAACCATTCATAATTATTCTCAACCTCCTACACGTTTTGTTTTGTAGCCCATATCTTTTAGGATGGCCATAATTTTGTCTCGGTTATCGCCCTGTATGATGATGATGCCGTCTTTCTCAGAACCGCCAATACCCAGTTTGGTTTTTATTTTTTTTGAGATTTCTTTCAGGCCTTCATCATCGCCTTCCCAGCCTTCTATCAGGGTGACAGGTTTTCCGTTCCGGCCTTTTTTCTCAAATTTACAAACCAAAGGTTCTTTTTGCTTAAAAACTTCTTTTGGCAGTTCAAAATCCTGTTCTTCATGCTCCGGGAAAAGGTTTTTCAGTTGGTCTCTCAAGTCCATTTTTATGTTTTAAAAAAGAATCTAAAGTTAATCATATTTATTAAATAGACAATAGTTTGATGATAATCAATCATGCCTTAGAATCAAATAATATTAATGTTATTACTGGCTTACGATTTTCTGTTCTTTAGGAAAATTACAGTAAATTTGTAATAACAAAATTAAAATCAAAATGTCAAAAAAAGCAATTCTTGCCATATTAGACGGCTGGGGACTAGGACCAAATCCTAATGTGTCAGCCCTTGCTCAGGCCAATACACCATTTATAGATTATGCGCTCAAAACGTTTCCCAATACCACGCTGGAGGCCAGCGGACTGGCTGTAGGATTGCCTGCAGGCCAAATGGGAAACTCCGAAGTGGGGCATATGAATCTTGGTGCCGGGCGTGTTGTCTACCAAAACCTGGTCAAACTGAATATGGCCGTAGAAAATGGCAGCCTGGGTAAAGAACCTGTGATCCAGCAAGCTTTTGAATATGCCAAAGCTAATAATAAAAAAGTTCATTTTATTGGATTGGTTTCCAATGGTGGTGTGCATTCGCATATCAACCACCTAAAAGGCTTGTTGACAGCTGCGTATGAATATGGGTTTACAGAGAATGTTTTTGTGCATGCTTTTACCGATGGGCGCGACTGTGACCCGCATTCAGGGAAAGGCTTTATACAAGATCTTATTAACCATATGGATGCGACTACAGGAAAACTGGCATCCGTCATTGGTAGATATTACGCCATGGACAGAGATAAGCGCTGGGAGCGTGTGAAATTAGCGTACGACCTTTTGGTAAATGGCGTAGGTAAAGAGACCAAAGATCCTTTGCAGGCGATTCAGGATTCTTATGACGAGGGTATTACCGATGAGTTTATCCAACCAATTGTTTGTGCCAACAACCACTTTCCTGTGGCCATGATCGAGGATCATGATGTTGTGATTTGCTTCAACTTCCGTACAGACAGAGGCCGTGAGATTACAGAGGTCTTGTCTCAGCAGGATTTCCCTGAGTATGGGATGAAAAAACTGGATCTGTACTATGTAACCTTAACCAATTACGATAAAACCTTCCAGAATGTACGTGTTGTTTTTGATGAAAATGTACTTCAAAATACAATGGGCGAAGTTTTGGAAGCTGCAGGTAAATCACAAATCAGAATTGCTGAAACCGAAAAATATCCCCATGTTACCTTCTTTTTCTCCGGAGGCAGAGAGGCAGAATTTGTTCAGGAGAAGCGTTTGCTTTGCCCAAGTCCCAAAGATGTGGCCACTTATGACCTGAAACCGGAAATGTCGGCTTATGATATCACCAATGCCATTGTACCGGTGCTGGAAAATGAATCTGCAGATTTTGTTTGCCTTAATTTTGCCAATACAGATATGGTAGGGCACACGGGTGTTTTTTCTGCCGCCGTAAAAGCAGCTGAAACAGTTGACGCCTGTATACAGAAAGTAGCTACCACAGCTTACGAGCATGGTTATGCTGTATTTATCCTGGCAGATCATGGTAATTCTGACGTAATGATTAACCCTGACGGTACACCTAATACGCAACACTCTACCAATCTGGTTCCTTTTATAGTAATGGATAAAGATCATACCTGGAACCTAAAACCTGGTAAATTAGGAGATGTGGCGCCAACGATTCTCAAAGTAATGGGCGTTGACATACCCAAAGAAATGACAGGCAATATCCTTGTCAGTTAGAAATATAAATTAAAATCATTGAGCCGGTTTTTTAACCGGCTCTTTTTATAATGCAGAAAAGTTAAAGATCATAAAATTATGCAATGATTAATATTTTATGTTTAGCTTTGCTAATTCAAATAATTATAGATGCACGATAAACAATTGCAATTGGAAGTAATGAAAACTCTGGAGGGGAATATGCCTGAGTTCATCAGTTCCTACCTTACCCCGATAGAGAAAATTTGGCAACCTTCAGATTTTTTGCCAGATAGTTCCAGTGACAATTTTAGATATGAGATAGAGGAACTGCAAACCTTTGCAAGAGAGATGCCTTATGATCTTTTTGTAACTTTGATTGGCGACTGCATCACAGAAGAGGCACTCCCAACTTACGAATCCTGGCTGATGGATCTGGATGGTGTCAACCAGCAGGAAAACGTTGGCTGGACCCAATGGATAAGAGCATGGACTGCCGAAGAAAACAGGCATGGTGATCTTCTTGGCAAATATCTCTATCTCTGTGGCCGTGTCAATATGCGTGAGATGGAGATCACTACGCATCATCTCATCAATGACGGATTCGATATCGGAACGAGCTCAGACCCGTACAAGAATTTTGTCTACACCAGTTTTCAGGAAACCGCAACCAATATTTCGCACAGGAGAGTGGGCACTTTGGCCAAGCAGTCCGGCAACAAAAAGCTGGCGCAGATGTGTGGTGTCATTGCTGCCGACGAGGCCCGACATGCTAAGGCATATAAAGATTTTGCTTCACGGATTTTTGACATGGATGCCAGCGGAATGATGCTCGCGTTTGAAGATATGATGCGCAGGAAAATTGTGATGCCGGCGCATTTATTAAGAGAGTCAGGACAAAAAGCTGGCGAACTTTGGGAGCATTTTTCTGATGCAGCTCAAAGGGCGATGGTGTACACCGCACAGGATTACATCGATATTTTTAAAGACTTGATTGATGAATGGAAAATTGACAGCCTCAAAAACCTGAATGATAAAGCAGAGAGAGCAAGGGATTATGTTATGAAGTTGCCCGACAGGCTTCAGAAAATATCAGACCGGATTGCCACACCGCATTTGCCATACAGTTTCAAATGGGTT
Source organism: Epilithonimonas bovis DSM 19482 (assembly GCF_900108115.1). GTDB lineage: Bacteria > Bacteroidota > Bacteroidia > Flavobacteriales > Weeksellaceae > Epilithonimonas > Epilithonimonas bovis. The sequence continues at coordinate 111,964 of NZ_FTPU01000002.1, read as the reverse complement.
AAAAGCTAAAATTAATAAATTGCGCCTCAGGCGTATTTTTTATATCATACATACTCAATGATTTCTTGGATTAAGAAATGATATAATTTGTATATTTGCATCTTTATTTATGAGATAACACAGCAATGATAAAAAGCAACAAAAAGCTGGCAATCGATTTTGATGGCACTGTAGTAGAGGATGCCTACCCGGGCATTGGCAAAGCAAAAACATTTGCATTCGAAACACTCAAAAAACTTCAGGGCGAAGGTTACAGACTTATCTTATGGACGTATCGCCATGGCAAATCTCTGGAAGATGCTATAGAATTCTGCAGAAAAAACGGGCTGGAGTTCTACGCTGTTAATTCAAGTTTTGAGGGCGAAGTTTTTGACTCAGAAACCCAATCCCGAAAAATAGATGCAGATCTTTTTATTGATGACAGGAATTTGGGTGGTTTCCCGGGATGGGGAGAGATCTACCAGATTATTAACGAAAGGATTGAGTTTCAGGTTGCAGGTGGCGAAGTTCATGCCTACTCCAAAATGAAAAAAGAAAAGAAAAAAGGTCTTTTTTGGTAATTTAAAAATAAACAAGAATAAAGGCAAAAGATTCAAGTATGAAGGAAAATGATTTGCTTTATAGAACATTCATATTCGGTGTCAATTGTCTGAAATTTTTGAAAACTTTGCCCAGTTCTTATGAATTGAATGTCATAAAAGTTCAATTATCAAAATCTTCTACTTCAATTGGAGCTAATTATGAAGAATCTCAGGCAGGTTCTTCTAAAGCTGATTTTCGGAATAAAATCAGAATTTCCTTACGAGAAGCCAGAGAAACAAACTATTGGCTTAGAATTATCAAGGAATTGGAAGTTTCGGATGAGGAACATTTAACGAAACTTCTGAAAGAAAGTTTTGAAATTAAAAATATTTTAGGAGCAATATTAAATAAAACGAAATTGGATTAAAGGTGAAAAATTGTTTCTTTTTACTTTTATCTTGATTTCTCACTACAGATATGATTCAACTTAAAACAATAGAAGAGCTTCGGTTGATGAAGCAAAGTGCAAGACTGGTTTCCCAAACTTTAGGAATGCTGGCCAAAGAGATAAAACCTGGCGTTACAACGCTTCATTTGGACAAATTAGCCCACGATTTTATAAAAGATCATGGGGCAGAGCCTGCATTTCTAGGCTATGGCGGTTTTCCGGCATCGCTTTGCATCTCACCCAATGAGCAGGTTGTTCATGGCATCCCAAATTCTGCTCCTGTGGAGGATGGTACCATTTTATCCGTGGATTGCGGTGTAGACTGGAACGGTTTTGTGGGTGATCATGCTTACACGTTTGAGGTAGGTGAGGTGTCTCCGGAAGTCAAAAAGCTATTGAAAGTTACCAAGGAATCTTTATACAAAGGCATCGAACAGTGTGTGCGTGGCAAGCGTGTAGGTGATATTTCTTATGCTATCCAAAGCTACTGCGAGAAGGTAGGTTACGGTGTTGTCCGCGAATTAGTTGGCCATGGTGTTGGCCGCGTTATGCATGAGGATCCGCAAGTTCCTAATTATGGCAGAAGCGGTAGCGGCAAGGTTTTGAAAGACGGTATCGCGCTCGCCATAGAACCAATGATTAATTTGGGAACCGAAAAAGTGAAGTTCCACAAAGACGGCTGGACGGTGACTACTGCAGATAACAAACCATCGGCACATTTTGAGCATGATGTCTGTATTATTGGCGGAAAACCCGTTTTGCTGTCAACCTATCAATACATTTATGATGCGTTAGGAATCCAGTCTGATGAAGAAAAAGCTTTTCAGATCGATTTTTAATCGGATTAATCCATCGGTAAAACCTTGAAAAAACTCGCCAAATTTCTCTTAAACAGTATCCCAAGGCCTGCGCTGATCCAGCTTAGCATCCTTGCAAGGCCTGTTATTTATCAGATTTTTAAAGGGAATAATTTTTATGATCCCATTGATGGCAGATCGTACCGCAGGTTTTTGCCCTATGGTTACGGTAAGCAGAGGGCTAATGCGCTGTCTCCGGGGACTTTATCTCTGGAGAGACACCGCCAGATGTGGCTTTACCTGCAAAACGAAACCCAATTTTTCACCGAAAAACTAAAAGTCCTTCACATTGCGCCGGAGCAGGAGTTTTTGCGCCGTTTCAAAAAAATGGATAATCTGGATTACACTTCTGCGGATCTTTTTTCTCCCATTGTTGATGTAAAAGCCGATATTCTTGATCTGCCTTTTGCTGATAACAGTTTTGATGTTATCATATGTAATCATGTTCTGGAGCATATTGTAGATGACAAAAAAGCAATGTCTGAACTTTACCGCGTGATGAAACCCGGCGGCTGGGGAATCCTTCAGGTTCCAATGAAAAATTCACTGGAGAAAACTTACGAAGATTTTACAATTACCGATCCCAAAGAGCGTCAAAAACATTTTGGGCAGTACGACCATGTCCGCTGGTATGGCATGGATTATTTTGACCGGCTACGAAGTGTCGGTTTCCAGGCCGAAATTAATTTTTATTCTCAAAAATTCTCAGAATCTGATACCAAAAAATTTGGCCTTAACAGAAACGAGATTCTTCCGGTTGTTTCTAAGCCAGTTTGACACATCGGTCAAACAATTGTTTGATTGAATTGTGTTAAATATTCAATAAAATTATTCCTCAACAGTTTGATGGTCAGCAATAATAGTTTTTGTTGATTATCTTTGATAGATTTTATTATTAATTACATAACATACGTTTTATAATTAATCAATAAATTTGAACGTTTGTTTGAAAACGCATCTTAAATTATTATCTATGAGGAATATCGCGCTTAGTTTTTTTGTTGTTTTAGGTCTTTTGACATCATGCTCCAAGTCAGAAAAAAAAGATGACAATAAAGAATTGCCTCCACAACCTTATCAGTATATTGTGGCCAACAGCGGTCCGGCTGAAAATCTCACACAATATCCCGCAAGGCTGGAGGGTGTGGAAAATGTGGAAATCCGTCCTAAGATTGATGGTTTTGTAGAAAAAATCTACGTGGACGAAGGCAGCCAGGTGAAGAAAGGGCAATTGTTATTTCTTATAAGAAACCCCCAGTACGAGCAATCGGTATTAGCAGCGCAAGCTACGGTAAACAGTGCAAGGGCACAAGTGGCCACCGCACAGATGCAGGTTACAAAAACCAAACCGCTTGTAGATAAAAAAATCATATCTGCCTATGAACTTCAGGCTGCAGAATTGGCGCTCAAGTCAGCCAAAGCAGCTTTGGCAGAGACTCAGGCTCAGTTGAGCAATGCGCAGGTTAATCAGGGTTACACCAGGTTATACAGCCCTGTGAATGGCGTGGTGGGAACCTTGCCTTATAAAGCCGGCAGTTACATCAGCAGTGCGACTGCGCAGGCTCTTACTACTGTTTCTAATATTTCGAGGATTTATGCTTATTTTTCAATTAATGAGAAGCAGCAGCTGGAGTTTTTCAAACATTCTCCAGGCGCAACTATTCAGGATAAGATAAAAAATTCGCCGCTTGTGGATTTGATTTTATCTGATGGTAGTAAGTATGACGAAAAAGGCAAAATAGAATCTATCAGCGGACTCGTAGATCCCAACACCGGATCTTTTTCTATGAGGGCCACTTTTGCAAACCCTAATGGTTTACTAAGAAGCGGATATAGTGCAACAGTCCAGTTGCCCAACAATATGGAGGATGTGATTATTATTCCTCAGGCTGCTACGTATGAACTTCAGGGTAAAGTATTTGTTTACCTGATTGGTAGCAATAACAAGGTAAAATCCACCGAAATCAAGGTTGAAGATTTGCCGGACGGTGTTACCTATGCTGTGACTTCTGGCCTTAAAAAAGGGGATAAAATTGTTGTGGAAGGTATTGGCCTTCTCAAGGATGATACGCAGGTCGTGCCAAAAGAGACCAGTTTGCAGAGCGTACTCAACAAAAAATAGTCTTCTAAAATATTTTATTATTGTCAAAAGTGAGTGTTGACAGCTTTTAATTTTAAAAGCCTTTATCCTTCATCTTTTTTCTTTTAGTCTAAAAAATATGTTTAAAAAATTTATAGAACGTCCCGTATTGTCCACGGTTATTTCTATCATCATTGTTATTCTTGGTGTTTTAGGAATTTTGACCCTGCCAATCTCACAATATCCGGAAATTGCACCGCCAACAGTTGTTGTAAGTGCAAGTTATCAGGGTGCCAATGCTGATGTAATCCTAAAAAGTGTTATAGTTCCTTTGGAAGAGCAGATCAATGGTGTGGAAGGGATGACCTACATGAGATCCACTGCAACCAATGACGGGACAGGTTCGGTAACCGTTTATTTCAAGCAAGGTGTCAATCCCGATATCGCTGCGGTAAATGTACAGAACAGGGTTTCCAGAGCAACGCCTCTGTTACCGGCAGAAGTTACTAAAGCCGGGGTTACAACGACCAAAAGACAGAGTTCCAACGTGCTGATTTTCTCACTGTATAGTGAGAATCCTGCTTATGACATGACCTTTCTGCAAAACTATACCAATATTAATATCGTACCTCAGATCAAAAGGGTAACAGGTGTAGGTGATGTAACGGTTTTTGGTACCAAGGATTATTCTATGCGGATTTGGCTTGATCCTAATAAGATGGCATCTTACGGGCTCGTACCTTCGGATATCAACAGCGTTTTGGCGGAGCAGAATATAGAAGCTGCGCCCGGAAGTTTAGGCGATGAGAGCGACCAGAGTTTCCGTTATACTTTGAAATATAAAGGAAGGCTCACTCAGATTCCGGAATTTGATAATATTGTTATTAAAGCCACAGAAAATGGGCAGATCCTTAAGCTAAAAGATGTCGCCAAAATAGAATTGGGTGCACAGGATTACACAGGAAGTAGTGCCACAGACGGCTATCCGTCTATTGGGATGGCTGTTGCACAGACAGCAGGCTCCAATGCTCAGGATGTGATCAATCAGTCTATCGCTGTTCTGGATAAAGCACAGGCTTCTTTCCCCAAAGGAATCAAGTATGAGGCGCTGGTAAACGCCAACGACTTTCTGGATGCATCAATTGATAAAGTGGTCCATACATTATTTGAAGCTTTTATACTTGTATTTATCGTAGTGTTTATATTCCTTCAGGACTGGCGCTCTACGCTGATACCGGCAATCTCGGTTCCGGTAGCAATTGTAGGGACTTTCTTTTTCCTGGATATTTTTGGCTTTACGATTAACTTGCTTACACTTTTTGCATTGATTTTGGCAGTGGGTATTGTGGTAGATGACGCCATTGTTGTGGTAGAGGCGGTCCACAGTAAGCTGGAACAAGGTGAGAAATCACCGTTAAGAGCATCTGTAAGTGCAATGGATGAGATTAGTGGTGCCATTATCAGTATCACGCTTGTGATGGCTGCTGTGTTTATACCAGTAAGTTTTATCTCTGGTTCTGCAGGTGTTTTTTACAAACAGTTTGGTTTGACGCTGGCTATTTCCATTATATTATCTGCGGTCAATGCATTGACATTAAGCCCGGCATTGTGTGCCATTTTCCTTAAACCGCATTCTCATGAGGATAAGAAGAAGAATTTTATACAGCGTTTTTTTGATAATTTCAATACTGTTTTTGATGTTTTTGTAGCAAGATACTCACGCGGGATATTATTTTTACTCAAGAGAAAGTGGATCGCATTTGCAGGTCTGGCTGTTTTTGCCGGTATTTTTGTCTGGCTGATGAATACCACGCCTAAGTCATTTGTACCAAGTGAAGATATGGGAGGTGTTTTTATGGATATTTCGTTGCCGATTGGTTCTAATGAAAACCGAACCAAAGAAGTGATGGCTAAAGTTGAAAATATTGTCAAAAAACAACCCGAAGTTCTCCATATCTTCAAGGTTTCGGGAAGAGGGATGATCAGTGGGACTGGTTCCAATAACGGGATGTTGATTGTAAAACTGAAAGACTGGAAAGACAGAACAGCAAAAGGTTCTGACCTGCAATCCTTTGTTGCAAGAATGTATAAAGAAACAGCCGGTATCAAGGATGCTAAGATGACATTTTTTGGTCGCCCGACCTTGCAGGGTTTTGGTAATGCAGCCGGTTTTGAAATGCAGATCCAGGATCAGAAAGGTGGCAATATTGCTGATCTTACCAAGGTGACCAATGATTTTATTGATAAAATGAATCAGCAGCCAGAGATCCAAAGAGCATTTACGTCCTTCAACCCAAATTACCCGCAGTATATGATTGACATAGATGTGGCGACAGCAAAATCTGCTGGATTCTCGGTTTCTGATATACTCAGTACTATGCAGGGCTATTATGGTGGTGTTTATTCATCTAATATTAATTTGTTTGGTAAACAGTACCGTGTCATCTATCAGGCACCTTATCAGGACAGAGAAAACCTGGAAAGTTTAAATATGATTCAGGTTCGTAATTCACAAGGAGATATGGCACCGCTAAGCCGTTTTATCACCGCTAAAAAAGTTTATGGCCCTCAGGCCGTTGGCCGTTTTAATTTGTTTACTGCCATTTCTCTTAATGGCACACCCAACCCGGGTTTTTCTTCCGGAGATGCCATCAATACGGTAGAGCGTGTAGCTCAGGAGACATTGCCTCAGGGTTATGGCTATGAATTTTCGGGCTTAACGAGGGAAGAAGTTACGGCAGGTAGTCAGACAGTTTATATATTCATCTTATGTTGTGTATTTGTGTATTTTCTTTTGGCAGCACAGTATGAGAGTTATCTTTTGCCATTTGCGGTAATGCTTTCGTTACCGGTTGGTTTAGCCGGTGTTATGATGTTTAGCAGCTGGATTGGCGGTTCTAATAATATCTATACTCAGATTTCCCTGATTATGTTGATTGGGTTATTAGCCAAAAATGCGATTCTTATTGTAGAGTTTGCCCTGGATGCCAGGAAAAAAGGTTACACCATTGCCCATGCGGCCATTAGTGGTGCCAGGCAAAGGATTCGGCCAATTCTGATGACCTCATTTGCATTTATATTCGGTTTGATTCCGTTAGCGATTTCTACAGGAGCCGGAGCTGTGGGTAACCAGTCTATTGGGATTGGTGCGATTGGCGGCATGTTGTTCGGGACAGTTTTCGGGGTGTTTTTTATACCAATTCTATTTGCAATATTTATGTACTTACAGGAAAGAGTCAGTGGGAAAAAAGATCTACAGAAATATGAAGGCGAATTAAGCGAATAACCAAAAACAAGTTGTAATCAGATGAAAATTAGAATATCAAATTTAATCCTAATGGCAGGTGTTGCTGGTTTTTTCCATTCATGCAAAGTAACCGACACTTACCAAAGTCCCAAAATAGAGCAGAACCGGGATAATCTCTTCCGGGAAAAAACCAATACAGACAGCCTTTCTGTCGCCAATGTCTCATGGAGCCAGATCTTTACCGATGACAAACTGCAAAATATCATCAGGAAGACCATCGCTAACAATGCAGATCTCAAAGTGGCCATTGCAAAAATCCAGGAAGCGGATGCTGTTTTCAGACAGTCAAAACTGCAGAATCTCCCAAGCCTGGACGCTGTAGCCGGTATTAAGGAAACTAAAAATAGTAGCGCTGCCCAAGCCAGTACGTTCGTAATGCCCGATCTTATGAATTATCAGTTGGGGATCAGTACAGGTTGGGAAGTTGATATCTGGGGCAGGATTGCATCGCTAAAGAGATCCGCTTATGCGGGTTTTCTACAAACCGATGCTGCTAAAAGGGCGGTGCAGACGCAGCTTGTAGCGCAGGCGGCCGGTCTTTACTATCAGTTGGTCTCCCTAGATAAACAGCTGGAAATTACAAATCAAACGATAGAACTGAGAAAACAAGATGTAGAAACAGTGCAGGCTCTGATGACCGCAGCCTATCTCACAGGAGCTGACGTAGAACAGAGCAAAGCTAACCTCTACTCGGCGCAGCTATCTGTTCCGGACCTTGAGTTGCAGATCCAGCAAACCGAAAATGCTTTGAGCATCCTGATGAATGACAATCCACAACCTGTAGACAGAAACTCTTTCGATTCACAGGTAATATATACCGATCTTAAAACAGGCATTCCCGCATCATTGCTCAAAAACCGTCCGGACGTTCAGGCAGCAGAATTATCTTTCCGCCAGGCATTCGAAAACAAAAATATGGCGATGGCTCAGGTTTATCCCACATTCAGTATTACCGGGACATTAGGCTTGTCATCCAGAACTTTGGAAAACTTTTTTACCAATTCGCTTTTTTACACTGCAGGCGGCACACTTACACAGAATATCTTCCAGATGGGCAACAGAAAAGCTCAGGTCAAAATTATGGAGGCCAGGAAGATGCAGGCTTACTATACATTTGAGAAAACCCTGCTTACAGCCGGTTCCGAGGTTTCCAATGCATTACTTTCTTATCAGAAAGCCAGGGAAAAAGAGACTACAAGGCAATTGCAGATTCAGTCTTTGGAAAAGGCAGTGGAGTTTAACAAAGAATTGCTAACCTATTCTTCCAGTACCAATTATGTGAATGTTTTAACCTCTGAGCAATCCCTGTTAGCCGCAAAATTAGCCGCTGTAAATGATAAATTACAGCAGTTGAAGGCTGTTACCGAGTTTTACAGAGCCTTGGGCGGCGGCCAGTTTTAGGCAGGGAAGCAGTTGATTTCAGTAATGATTTCCTGACATCTAGTTAAGTTTTTCCGGAGCTGATTCCCGCTGTCCGCTGTATCTTTTGTTTTTTCGCTCGGTTGGCTCCGCTTCGCTCCGCCACCTCGCTCAAAACAAAAGGATGCCGCTTCCATCGGGGCTATGGGCTTTGTCCTTCGTTAAAACTTTACAGCAAATTGTATTTATCTTTGTAAAATATTAGAAACCGACAATCACAGATTAATTATGAAAGATCTAATGGGGCAGGCGATTTGGGATTTTTACCACCAACATAATCCCGAAGACCTGCAGACCGAAACATCCATATCCGAGCTGGATGAATTACCTGTCAATTACCTCTTCCGCGATTTTACGTCAATGAACATGGTCGAGCAAAAAGCGCTGCAATTGGCTTCCGGTAAAGTTTTGGATGTTGGCGCCGGCGCCGGTTCTCACGCACTCTATCTTCAGGATGAGAAAAAACTGGATGTTACCGCACTGGATATTTCTCCAAAATCGATAGAAATCTGTAAAGAGAGAGGCATCAGAAAAGCCATTTCTCAGGATTTGTTGCATTTTTCCGGTGGGACCTATGACACGATTCTCCTGTTGATGAATGGTACCGGGATTTTTCAAAGCCTGAATGTGATTGATATTTATCTTCAGAAACTATACGGTTTACTCAATAAAAACGGGCAAATCCTGATAGACAGTACCGATATTCTCTATATGTTTGATGCCGATGAAGACGGCGGTGTCTATATCCCGGCAGACGGCTACTATGGCGAACTTGATTACATTGTCCATTACAAAGGTGAGTCAGAAGACCCCATAAAGTGGCTTTATTTAGATTATAACACACTTAAAAATGCCGCAGAACATAATAACTTTAATATAGAAAAAGTTTTGCAGGATGAGGATTCTTACCTGGCAAAACTGACAAAAAGAGGGTAAAACAACATATGTAAATCATATTGTCTCTTGGCTCCATTGATACAAATAAAATAAAAAATCCGGCGATACGACTCATCAGCTGAATTGCTCTTTGCCATACAGTTCCTACATGGTCGTTGCCATCAAATAATTTTCCGTAAATTCGCATAAAATTTTAATCAGATGAACTACGATATCATTGTTATTGGTAGTGGGCCTGGTGGTTATGTAACTGCAATCAGAGCTGCTCAGTTAGGTTTCAAAACCGCAATTATAGAAAAAGAAAATCTTGGAGGTATTTGTCTTAACTGGGGATGTATCCCAACCAAAGCGCTTCTTAAGTCTGCCCATGTTTTTAATTATCTCAAACATGCAGAAGAATATGGCCTTAATAAAGTAGATAATCCGGGCTTTGATTTCACAAAAGTCATTCAGAGAAGTAGAGGTGTGGCCTCTAAAATGAGTGGCGGAATCCAATTCCTGATGAAAAAAAATAAAATCGATGTCATCCTTGGAACTGCCAAGGTAAAACCAGGCAAAAAAGTTTCTGTGGTAGATGCCGAAGGCAAAACAACAGAGTATGCTGCTCAGAACATCATTATCGCGACAGGAGCACGCTCCCGTGAGTTGCCAAACCTGCCTCAGGACGGTAAAAAAGTAATTGGTTACAGACAGGCATTATCATTGCCCGAACAGCCAAAATCTATGATTGTTGTCGGTTCTGGAGCTATCGGGATCGAGTTTGCTGATTTCTACAACACAATGGGAACCAAAGTGACCATGGTAGAGTTCCTGCCAAACATTGTTCCTTTGGAGGACGAAGAAGTTTCCAAACATGTAGAGAAATCTTTGAAAAAATCTGGAATAGACATTATGACTAATGCTTCTGTAGAGTCTGTTGACACTTCCGGAGAAGGCGTAAAAGCTAAAGTAAAAACGGCCACAGGCGAGATAACGCTGGAGGCTGATATTCTGTTATCTGCAGTAGGTATCTCTGCTAATATAGAAGGGATTGGCCTGGAAGAAGTAGGTATTAAAACTGATAAAGGACGCGTACTGGTTAACGAATGGTACCAGACGTCGGTTCCTGGTTATTATGCCATCGGTGATATTATCCCAACTCAGGCATTGGCTCACGTAGCTTCTGCAGAAGGTATCACGTGTGTAGAAAAGATTAAAGGCATCCATACAGAAAAAATAGATTACGGCAACATCCCGGGCTGTACCTATTGCCATCCGGAGATTGCATCTGTTGGTTTAACAGAAAAGCAAGCCAAAGAAAAAGGTTACGAGATCAAGGTCGGGAAATTCCCATTCTCTGCTTCCGGAAAAGCAACTGCTAATGGTGATGTAGATGGATTTATCAAAGTTATTTTTGATGCCAAATACGGCGAATGGCTTGGTGCTCATATGGTAGGAGACGGCGTAACAGATATGATTGCAGAAGCAGTTGTCGCCAGAAAGCTGGAAACAACAGGCCACGAGATTCTGAAATCAATCCACCCGCACCCAACGCTTTCCGAAACCGTGATGGAAGCTGTTGCTGCAGCTTATGGAGAAGTGATTCATATTTAATAAGAATTACATAATATTCATTAACTAAAACCACAGATTGTTCTGTGGTTTTTTTAAATTTACTTAATGGAAAATTCTAAAATAGGCCTGGTTCTCTCTGGTGGCGGGACAAGAGGTTTAGCACATGCAGGGGTACTGAAGTTTCTTCAGGAAAAACATATAAAACCGGATATCCTGTCCTGTTGCAGTGCTGGCTCTATTGTGGGATCTCTGTATGCAATAGGCAAATCACCGGAGGAGATTTTGGATTTTTTTCAGTCTATTTACTTCTTCAACTGGAAGCATTTTACCTTTAACCAGCCTGGTCTGGTATCGTCTTCTATTTTCCTTAATTACCTGATTCCTATTTTTGAGGATGTTACCATTGGCGACCTGGATAAAGATGTCCGGATTGTTGCAACAGAGCTGATAACAGGTCAGCAAAAGGTTTTTGAAAAAAACTATAAAGTAGTAGATGCAATCATTGCATCATCCTGTATCCCGGGGATTTCTACGCCCTATTTTATAGGGAAAGAGATGTATAGTGACGGCGGTGTCCTTAATAACTTCCCGGCAGATGTCATCCATAGCGAATGTGATAAGATGATTGGTGTTTATGTAACACCACCGCAGGATGTAGAGCAAAGCGATCTCAGGAGCATACGTTCTGTCACCACGCGGGCGTATGAATTGCTCTCTCACCGAACAGAGATCTACAAATTTGCATTTTGTGACTGGTTCATCACTTCAAAAAGGCTGTCAAAATACGGCACGTTTGAGAGAAAGCCTCAACGGTTGGAAGAGATTTTCCAAATTGGATATGAGGAGGCTAAACGGACTTTCTCTGAAAATGAGGAAGATTTCAAATCTCTATTTTCAAAATAATTTTACCAGTTTTTATCGATCAGATATACAATCTGAGCCATTGTGACGGCTCCCAGAAGCAATTCTCTGCGGTTGACTTTCTCAAAAGTATCAGATTCGCTGTGATGCAAATCAAAATATCTTTGAGAATCGGGGATTAGTCCTGATAGTGGTACATTTTGCATTTTCATAGGTTCTATGTCAGACCCGCTGTGGGTTAAGGAAAAATCATATACACCATATGGTAAGAAAAGTGATTGCCAGGATTGTATTTGCATTCTCTTGCTCTCATCCATTTCCAAAGATATCCCTCTGGGTGCGTAACCTCCGGAGTCGCTTTCTATAGCAAAAAGATGATTTTCATTTTTAACCTTTATAGAATCTGCATAAGCATCTCCGCCGCGGGTTCCGTTTTCTTCGTTTGCAAAACATACAACACGGATGGTATGGTTGTTCTGGATATTCAGTTTTTTGAAAATATTGATAATTTCGATAGCCTGCACAATGCCGGCGCCATCATCATGAGCACCTTCTCCCACGTCCCAAGAGTCAAGATGTCCACCTGCAACAATTACTTTGTTATCCTTTTTGCCGGATATTTCGCCAATGACGTTATAGGTTAATTTTTCGCCATTCATACCACAGTGAGAGTTGATTTTGGCTGTAATTTTCTGTTGCTGGGCAAGACTCTCCAGCTCATCTGCGGTTTTGGGGCCAACTGCAATAGCCGGGATTTTTTTGACGCCATCTTCATATCTCATTCCTCCGGTATGCGGAACGTCATCAAAGGCAGTGCTCAGGGATCTTACCAGAACTGCTTTCCCGCCTTTCTTAGCTACAAGAGTTGCCGTATTTCTCCGGTAAGGACTTGCTTCTCTGTAACCTTCCATCGTGTAAATATAATTTTGAGGAAATGGATAATTAAACAGAATGATTTTGTCCTTGATTTTAGAATCAGGCATTTTCTCAAATTCATCAATTGATTTTACAACGATGATTTCGCCTGTCAGGTCATTGCCTTTTGTCCCTTCGGAATTACCCAGAGAAAGCATTTTAACAGATCTCCACTGGCCGTCTTTCCCCTGGATTTGTAAAGATTCTTTCCCTCTTGTCCAGACAGGGACTTTTACTTCCTGTTTCCAGACTTTATCAGCGCCCGCCTCTTTAAGTTTTTGTGCTGCCCAGTCTGTTGCTTTTTCATAAGCAGTTGATCCGCTAAGCCGGTGTCCTATCGTTTTGGTAAGTTCATAGAGGTTAGAATAAGCTTTTCCGCTATCCATTGTTACATCTGCTATGTTTCTGAACGTTAAAGAGTCATTTTTTGTTTGAGAAAATGCCGATAAAAAGCTTAACAGCGCTATTGATGTTAATGTTCCTTTCATGATTTTAGATTATTTTTTCGCCACAGATTTTACAGTATCTTGCATTATCATCATTATCATCGTTGCCACAGCGGTTGCATACAATATGATTTTTTCTTTGTCTCCTGAATTCTGAAGTTACAATGCCTGTTGGAACCGCAATAATGCTGTAACCACACAACATAACCACTATCGAGAGTATCTTACCTAATGGCGTGCCCGGTGAGATATCGCCATAGCCGACGGTGGTAATCGTTACGACGGCCCAATAGACGCTTTGCGGGATGCTGCTGAAACCGTTTTTCCCTCCTTCTATCACGTACATCAATGCTCCAATGATGACAATGAAAATAACCATGAAGAGTAAAAAAATATAGATTTTCCTGGAACTGTGGCGCAAAGCTGATACAATAAATTTCCCGTCGTGCATATAATCAGCGAGGTTGAATATCCTGAAAATTCTAAGGATTCTCAACATTCTTATAATGCCGACAAAATGCCAAACAGGAAAAAACAGACTGATGTAAAAAGGGACTATGGATAAGAAGTCAATAATGCCTAGTGGGCTGAAAATATATTCGTCGCGGTCTTTGACACATATTATTCTGAGGAAATATTCTGCTGTAAAAATCAACGTGATAAAAAACTCGATATAATAGAACTCTTTATGGTACTGCAGCCTGATGATTGGTATGGTCTCCACCATCAATAAAACTGTACTTGTCAGGATAAGGATCAGCAATATGATATCGAAAATTTTACCGGCTCTGGTCTCCGACAGATAGACAACCTCGTAGATTTTTCTTCGCCAGCCTTCTTCCGGAATCAGGTCAAATTCGGATTTAATTTTAACTTTCATTAGTTATAAATAAAACTTGAAGTTAATAAAAATAAACTATAAAATTTATAATAAAATAATAGACAAAAGTCTTTTATATTAAGACAAAAGTCTTATATTTGTGTTGTAAAAGAAGAATGATGAAAAATATTAAGACATCAGACAATATCAATACCATTCAGGAGTCATTAGCTGTATATGGCTATCATAACTATGATGATGCCGGTATTTTCCGTATCATAGATGTTGCGGAAAAAGGTATTAGCTTTAAGTTTTTTGATAGTCTTGTTAAGAAGTTTCCTTTTAGTTTTCAGGAGTGGGCTGGTTTCCTTCATATTTCGGGAAAGACATTATCCCGTTACCAAAAAGAAGATAAAACCTTTGATACACTTCAGTCAGAAAAGATTTTGCAGATAGAGATGTTGTATACCAGGGGAGAAGAGGTTTTTGATTCTGCGGATAATTTTATGATTTGGCTGCAGGCAGAAAATTTAGCTCTGGGAAAAACAAAACCTCAGGATCTGTTAGGCAGTAGTTTTGGTATAGCGCTTCTTATGGATGAGCTTACGCGTATAGAACATGGTGTTTTGGCATAAGGGATGATTGTTTACAGACTTGCTAAAGAGATGTATGCCGATGATCTCTCAGGAAAAGGAGCGGAAATAGCAGGCGGAAGATGGAACAGCAAAGGCAACGCAGCGCTGTACACAGCGCAGTCTATAGCTTTGTGTGTAACTGAGATTGCGGTGCATATCCCTTTGGGTATTTTACCAAAGGATTACCGGCTTGTGCATATAGAAATACCTGATGTGGAGGTTTATCAGCCAAAGCGGTTGCCAAAGGAATGGAATACTTTCCCACACTCTGACGGTACTCAAAAAATGGTGGACAAATTTCTAAAAGACAATAAGTTCCTGGTGATGAGAGTACCTTCTGCTACGGTGCAGGGAGAATTTAATTATATTATAAATCCAAGGCACCTTAACTTCCCGGGGCTTATTATTAAAAAAACAGAAAAATTTACTTTTGATGACAGGCTGTTCATCAGATAATTTATCAATCATGAAAATTAAAGAATTTATTTCCGCATTCGAAAAAATAATTCCGGCGCAACAGGCGGAAGATTTTGATAATGTAGGTTTGCTATGCGGTAATCCGGATCGCGAAATATCCGGCCTGTTGATTGCGCACGATGCCCTGGAACCTGTCATTGATGAAGCAATTGATAAGGGGTTTAATCTTGTAGTATGTTTCCATCCAATTATTTTTTCGGGGCTCAAATCTATTACCGGAAAAAACTATGTTGAAAATGCTGTTCTCAAGGCTCTGGAAAATAAGATTGCTATCTATGCCATCCATACAGCATTTGATAATGACTATTTTGGTGTCAATTATAAAATTTGTGAGGTTCTAGGGCTTACAAACCAACAGGTATTGTTGCCTAAGCAAAACCAATTGAAGAAACTGGAAGTGTATGTTCCGGCAGATTCTGCAGAGCGCCTGAAAGATTCGCTTTTTGCAGCCGGTGCCGGAGATATTGGTTTTTATGACGAGTGTAGTTTTGCAATCAACGGGACAGGGACGTTTCGCCCGTTAAAGGGTTCGCAGCCAAAAGTTGGCAGTCATGATGTGAGGGAAAAGACTGATGAGGTTCTGCTATCTGTAATTTTTGAAGATTATAAAAAACACCAGATCCTTTTTGCGATGCGCCAAAACCATCCTTACGAAGAAGTGGCCTATCAGCTGATTTCTTTGGATAATGAGAATCAATACACGGGTTTGGGGAGATTCGGAGATCTGGAAACAGAAATGGATGAAGGTTATTTTTTACAATACGTAAAAGATAAATTTAATCTTAATGTCATCAGGCACAGTTCTTTTGGGCGAAAAAAGATCAGAAGAGTAGGTGTTTTAGGCGGCAGTGGTGCCCGCGGAATCAGGGCTGCGTTATCGGTTAAATGTGATGCTTACCTAACGGGTGATATCAAGTACCATGATTTTTTTGCAGGAGAAGGTAAAATGCTAATTTGTGATATTGGCCATTTTGAGTCAGAACAATTTGTTACTCAACAATTATTTGAAATTTTGTCCGAAAAATTCACTACCTTTGCCATCGCTAAAACGACAAAAAAAACAAATCCGGTTAATTATTTTATATAGATATGGCTAAAGTAAACGAAATTTCTGTAGAAGAAAAACTAAGAGCTCTTTACGATTTGCAGATTATAGACTCTCGTCTTGATGAGATCCGCAACACAAGGGGTGAATTGCCGATTGAAGTAGAGGATCTCGAAATAGAGATAGAAGGTCTTGAGAAAAGAGCCCAAAAGTTTGAAGCAGAAATTGCTGAGCAAAACGCAGAAATCAATGATAAAAAAGAATTGATAAAGCAGGCTCAGAACCTGATGGAAAAATATAAAACGCAACAAGACAATGTTAGGAATAACAAAGAATTTGAAGCGCTTGCCAAGGAAGTTGAATATCAGGAATTGGAAGTTCAGTTAGCTGACAAAAGAATTAAGGAATATGGTGCAAAGATTGATCATAAGAAAGAAACTTTGTCTGACCTTAATGTAAAAATAGAAGAGCTGAAAAATCACCTTACTCACAAGAAAAATGAGTTGGACACGCTGATTGCCGAGACTCAGAAAGAAGAAGAATATCTTCTGGAAAAATCAAAAGAGTTCTCAGAAAAAATTGATGACAGGCTGTTGGTTTCTTATCAGAGAATCCGTAATGGGTCTAAAACAGGTCTTGCGGTTGTAGGTTTGGAAAGAGGCGCGCCAAAAGGGTCATTCTTTACCGTTCCGCCACAAAAACAAATGGAAATCGCCCAAAGAAAAAAAATCATTATTGATGAGCATTCTGGTAAAATCCTGGTTGATGATGAGCTGGTTAACGAAGAAACTGCAAAAATGCAGGATATCATTAAGTTTAGCTAATATCATACACGATATAAAATAAAGAATCCGTCTCACAACTGAGGCGGATTTTTTTTGGTTATTATTGAGGGTTTTTGTATATTTATATCTGATAATCAGACAGTTGTTTATGAATTTTAAGCATTACAATCAAAATCAGTTGGTTTTGTTTCCTTGTAGTTTTGAGGATTTGATTCCCGAAAATCATCCTGTTCGGATCGTTAATGATATTTTGGAGAAGGTAAACATTGACCCGCTCCTGAAAGCTTACAGCAAAGAAGGAAATCCCAGTTATCATCCCGTGATGATGCTCAAGGTGATGGTTTTTGCGTATATGAACAATATTTATTCATCGCGGAAAATCGAAAAAGCGCTTCGTGAAAACATCAACTTCATGTGGCTCTCCAACATGAGCATCGTGGATCACAATACCGTGAACCGTTTTCGTACCCATAAACTTGAAGCCGCCTTCAAAAATATTTTCTCACAGGTGGTTTTGCTTTTGGCAGAAGAAGGTTTGGTGAGCCTGAAACAGGTGTTTGTAGACGGAACCAAAATTGAAGCACAGGCGGGTCGCTACACTTTTGTCTGGGCAAATGCCATCAAAACCAACAAAGAAAAAATGCTTCGTCAGCTGGAAGAGCTCTGGAAATACGCTCAAAGTGTGGCAAAGGAAGAAGATAAAGACCCTGAACCGCCGGAGTTCAAAGAGATCAGCAAAGAAAAAATCCGGCAAACGGCAGAAAATATCAATGCCAAATTAAAAGGCAGCGGGGGTAAAACCGATTCCGACAAAAAAGCCAAAGCCAAACTGAATTACATTAAAAAAAATTTTGAGAAAAACCTCGATAAATACGAAGCTCAGGAAGCTATTTTAGCAGAGCGGAATTCCTACAGCAAGACCGATGAAGATGCTACTTTCATGAGAATGAAGGACGATCACATGATGAATGGACAGCTCAAACCGGCTTATAATGCACAGATTTCCACAGAGAATCAAATCATCGTCAATTATACCATCCATCAGCAAACCAATGATATCAATACTTTGGAGCGTCATTTGGAAAATTTTGAGAAATTGTTTGGTAAAAAAAGAATGGAAGAGTTGGAAGAACTCACTGCTGATGCGGGGTACGGAAGCGAGCAGAACTACGAATTATTGGAACAGAACAATATTACACCATTTGTAAAATACAATACTTTCGACAAAGAGCAGAATGCCCGTTATCAGGCGAAACACAAGATTTTCAGCAAAGAAAATCTGCATTACAACGGGGAAGACGATTTTTACGTTTGTCCGATGGGACAAAAGATGGAAAAAACGCACGAAAGCACGCGCAAAACCAAGACCGGTTATCCTCAAAAGCTCTCCCATTATCAGGCTAAAAACTGCGATGGATGCCCAATTAGAGGCGTTTGCCACAGTTCCAAAGAAAACCGAAGCATCGAACGGAACCATCATTTGGAAGATTACAAAGAGAAAATACGAAAACTTTTAAACAGTGAAAAAGGCATTAAAAAAAGAAAACAACGCTCGGTTGAAGTAGAACCTGTGTTTGCACATCTCAAACATTGCAATAATTTTAAGCGGTTTACCCTCAAAGGTCTGAAAAAAGTAGAATTGGAGTTCGGTTTACACGCTTTAGCACACAATCTAAGAAAGAAAGTTGCCTAAAGAGGACAACTTTTTCTATTTTCCAAAATAATATACATTTTACTGAAATAAAAAATCCGCCTCAAATTTTGTTGTGAGACGGATTCTTTTTTTATGCCATAAGTGTATTATTATCTGATATTAACTGATCCGGAACTGCTTTCGTTTTTCATCACTTTATTCAGGCTACCTCTTTTTACAACATTGATGTCGCCACTGGAAGATGCGCTTGCAGTAAGGCTCTGGCTGACGCCTAAAGTAATATCTGCGGAAGAAGATGTTGTGAGAATGGCGTTTTCGGCAGTCAGGTTTTCTGCTTTTATATCACCGGATGACGATGCCTGTGCAGTTACATTATTTGCTTTCCCTTTGATATTAATCCCGCCGGATGAGGAGGTTTGCAGGTTAAGATTCTTAGCAACAACATCACCGTAAAAATCACCGCTGCTGGAAGCCTGGATATTAATATTATTACCGCTGATATTCCCTTTTACATTTCCGGAGCTTGATACTTTTACATCAAGATCAGAAAAACTGAAATCATCCTTTAGCACCACACTACCGCTGGAGCTGGCTGCCAGTTTATCAAATTCCCTTGCATAGACCTTGATTTTGATTCGGTCTGTTGAGATATTTTTAAACCCTTTCGATTCTATTTTTACAGTCACTTTCCGGCCTTCCTGTTTCACTATGACATACTGCATCAGGTCAGATGGCGCATAGACAACAATCTGCTCTTTTTGAGATTTATAAACTTCTGCATTCAGGCCTGTGGAGATCTGCAGTTCATCAAAATCCAGTGCGTAAGTTTTCTCAATGACTTCGCCCTTGCCGGAGTCTGACAGGATATGCGAAAACATCACGTCATTAGAGCCGTTTTTGCTTTGTATACAAGAAAAATTCCCTACCGAGGCCAGAAGGATGAGAGATAAAAGTTTTATTTTCATAATGTTATATTTTATAATAGGTAAGACATTTTAGTGAGGAAGAATATTACATCTGATGATTATTTTTTCTCATTCTGAATAATTTTATAAATTTACATTATTAAAATTAAAACTATAAAATCGCCTTTCTATCTTGTAATCATACACCAATTGTGATGAGCGCGACTGCATTTAACATCTGAAAAAAAATAAAAATCGACAATATGAAAAATCTGTTTTCTGTCCTTTTGTTGGGAGTATCCTTATCATTTTATGCACAATCCGGCCCGCCGGCAGGTGATGCAAAAGTGGGTGATTTCTATGGCAAGGATGTCCCTTCCAAATTGGTAAAAAAAGCCGTTTCTACAGACGAACTTAATAAGGAACTGAAAAGCAAAAATAAAATTACTAATGTTGCGGTAAAAGGTAAAGTGACTGGCGTTTGTCCCAAAAAAGGATGTTGGGTAAGCCTCGCGACTGATAGTGGCGAAACCTTTTTTGTAAAGATGAAGGATTACGCATTTTTTGTCCCAACGGCTTTAGAAGGGAAAACCGTCGTTTTAGAAGGTACTGCAGAGAGCAAAACAACCTCAGTTAAAGAATTGCAGCATTACGCCGAGGATGCAAAAAAGTCACAGGCTGAGATTGATGCTATTACAGAACCCAAAACCGAAACCCGCTTTTTGGCCAATGCGATCAAGGTTGTAGAATAATTCTAATGCTATAATAATTGTAAAGCTTCAGTAAGACTGGAGCTTTTTTGTTTGGGCGTAACCCTTTGTTTTTCCAGTGCATTTATGAAAAGATCAAAACTTATCCATAGAAAAACAAGCGGGTCGGGCTATCCGCTACTATCTTTTGTTTTTTCATCAACATTTCTCTGGCCGTAGTGCCTAGGTCATAAAAAAAACAAAAGGATAACCGCTGCTATCCCTTACGCAGCTGCGCAAAATTCAAACTTTTCACGTTATTATTACCGTTCCTAATTCCAATTAATCTGCGTATATTTGGGGAAAATTTTCAAAAAATGGCAGACTGGAAAACCGCTAAAGAATACGAAGATATTACCTATAAAAAATCAAATGGCGTCGCAAGAATTGCGATTAACAGACCAGAGGTCAGGAACGCTTTCCGGCCAAAAACCACTTCAGAACTTTATGATGCTTTTTATGACGCTTCCGAGGATCCATCCATCGGTGTCGTTTTATTGACAGGCGAAGGGCCAAGTCCCAAAGACGGCGGTCATGCATTTTGCAGTGGTGGCGATCAGAAAGCACGCGGCCAAAAAGGTTACGTTGGCGAAGACGGCAGGCACCGCCTCAATATTTTGGAAGTTCAGCGTTTGATCCGTTTTATGCCGAAAGTAGTGATTGCTGTTGTTAATGGTTGGGCTGTTGGAGGAGGACACTCGCTGCATGTGGTTTGCGATTTGACTTTGGCAAGTAAGGAGCATGCTATATTTAAACAAACCGATGCTGATGTGACCAGTTTTGATGGTGGTTATGGTTCTGCTTATTTGGCAAAAATGGTAGGTCAGAAAAAAGCCAGGGAGATCTTTTTCTTAGGAAGAAATTATTCGGCTCAGGAAGCTGCTGATATGGGAATGGTAAATGCCGTAATTCCGCATGCAGAATTAGAAGATACGGCTTACGAATGGGCTCAGGAAATCCTGGCCAAATCACCAATGTCTATCAGAATGCTGAAGTTTGCAATGAATCTCACAGACGACGGAATGGTTGGGCAGCAGGTTTTTGCTGGCGAAGCAACCCGTTTGGCTTATATGACCGAAGAAGCCAAAGAAGGCAGAAATGCCTTCCTCGAAAAAAGGAAACCAAATTTCGGAGACGATCAGTGGATATCTTAATTTGGTTGATGGTTGTCAGTTTCTAGTTAATAGTATTTTATTCAACATTATTTTTTGACATTTTTTCCATCAACCGACAACTAACAACCGACAACTAATTTATGAAATATTGGATACAAGCCGCACGGCTTAGAACATTACCACTGTCACTGAGTGGGATAATCATGGGGTCTTTTATAGCACGATGGCGGATTTCTCAGGAAGGCGGCAATTGGGACTGGCGGATATTTGCGTTGGCACTTTTAGTCACACTTTTGTATCAGATCCTTTCCAATTTTGCAAATGATTATGGTGACGGGATAAAAGGGACAGACCACAACAGGATTGGCGAAGCAGAAAGCAGGGCAGTAGCCTCAGGGAAAATTACAGCTAATCAGATGAGAAATGCTGTTATCTTATTGTCTGTGTTGTCATTTGTGGCAACGGTCGCTTTACTTTATGTTGCGTTTTACCCGGATTATACCAAGGAATTCTGGATTTTCATAGGGCTCGGGATCGCCTGTATCTTGGCAGCGATTGGTTATACGGTAGGTAAAAAACCTTATGGCTACATGGGATTGGGTGATATATTTGTCTTTATTTTCTTTGGATTGGTGTCTGTGTGTGGAAGTTATTTCCTTTTTACCAAAACCTTTGACTATGACGTTTTGATTCCGGCTTCTGCAATAGGGATATTGAGTATGGCCGTCCTTAATCTCAATAACATGAGGGATATTGTGAATGATGAATTGTCTGGCAAAAAAACACTGGCACTCAGGCTGGGCTTTCGGAAGGCAATGGTTTATGAGATCATTCTGCTGCAGTTACCAATATTGCTGATATTTCTTTTTCTTATGATTAATTTTGGGCAGCAGCATCAGAATTTTTACCCTTTCATAGTAGTTGTGCTTATGTTCCCGTTTATGAAATTAAGAAGAAATATCATGGCCGTAAAAGAACCAAAACAATTGGACCCTTTTTTGAAACAGGTCGGTATTCTAACTTTTGTTATGGCAATCTTAACCGCTTTTGGCCTTAACTATTTTAATTGATAAGAGATAAAAATGAAAATAAAATTCCTTGGACAAAATTGTTTTTTGTTCACCTATAACGGGCAAACCATTCTTTCTGATCCCTTTTATAATTATCAGAAAGATCAGACTAATTTTGATATAAAAGCTCAAAAAATAGACTATGTTTTGATTACGCATGCCCACGGCGACCATATTGCAGATGTTGTAGAAGTGCTTGATAATCATCCGGATGCAACAATAATAGGACAACCAGAGATTTGCGGATATTTTAAGCATAAGAAAAATATTGATATCAACTTTGGAGGTTCTGCCAAATTGGATGGTCTTAAGATTTCTATGGTTCCTGCATTGCACACCAGTTCTTTTCCAGACGGGACTTATGGCGGATTGGCATCAGGTTATGTTTTTAGGTTTGCAGACGGCAGAAATCTTTATTTGGCAGGAGATACCGGTGTATCTGCGGAGATGAGTATTTTGCCGCAAGTTTTTGGGAAGCTGGATTTGTCGATTATTCCGGTTGGTAAGCATTATACCATGTGCCCGAGAAAGGCCGCTTTTGCCGCTTCGGAATTATTGAAAACACCAAAAGTGATTGGTTGCCATTTCGATACTTTTCCACCGATTGAAATCAATCATGAAGAGGCTAAAAAACACTTTTCTGCAAAACAGATAGATTTTATATTGCCAGAATTAGGCGAAGAATTTGAATTTTAAACAAACAAAAAAATTAAGAGATTAAGTCAATTCAAAATTTTGAATATAACTTAATCTCTTAACATATAGAAACAAAAAATGGCAAGCTACCTAAATCACACCGCTACAACCGATTACCTTTGCTGCGTTCCCACCCTGGAGGATTCTCAGGAGCTGGTTGTTTAGGACTTGCCGTTGCAAAGATAGAAAAATAAAGAGAAAAGATAAAAGAAAAAAGTGCAAAGACTTTGGAAACAGCTTTAAATAGCTGATTGTTAAAATAATAAATTTCAAATTCACTTTTAATTATCCCAACTCTCACTTTTAAAATAAAAATTATGACAAAAAATCCTTTAGCAGTTGGCTTAGGTTTATATTTAGCGACAATGCTCGTATTTTTTACGGTTTATTATTTTTTTGCCAATGCCAATTACTGGAATACTACCATGCAGGTGAATGCCTTTGGGATGACTTTTCTCTATGTTTTGGGAGGTTTCCTTTCAGTTTTGTGGTTGCGCGGTGATGGCAAAATTACTTATCCTCAGGCTTTTAAGCAATCTTTTGTAACCTTGTTTGTAGGCGGTTTACTTTCTGTACTGTCCATTTTTGCTTTTCTTAATTATGGTGATACCGATGCACGGGATTTGCTGAATCATCAGTATATCCAAACCGAACTTAATAATCTGGATGAAGCTTATGCGCAGAAAAAAGTGGAGGCATCCAATCTAAAAGACCAAACGAAAATAAAGGAGCTGGATACTGATTATAAAAATGCAAAAGAGGCCAGAGTGGTAGCACAAAAGGAGAACAGGAACTATTTTTCTTTTCAGTTTTTGTCAGCCGTGTTTGGTGGATTTATGCTGTTTTATCTACTTTTGTCTATTATTATCGCAGGATTTTTGAAGAACAAAAAACGCTACGAGTAAGGTATTAAATAATAAACAGTTAATGGATATGTAAGTGATTATTTATCCTAATATTAAAATCTGATAGCTAATGCCTAACATCTAATATCTTTATAAAAAAAATGAATCTCTCTATAATTATCCCATTACTCAACGAGCAAGAATCTCTGGAAGAGTTATTTACAAGGATTGACAAAGTTTGTCAGCAAAACCGATTGTCTTACGAGGTTTGGTTTATAGATGACGGCAGTACAGACTTGTCCTGGTCTATCATAGAAAATTTGAAAATCCAGTATCCGCAGATTCACGGGATCAAGTTCTCCAAAAATTACGGAAAATCCCAGGCATTGCACGCAGCTTTTGAAAAAGTGAATGGTGACGTTGTGATTACGATGGATGCTGATCTACAGGACTTCCCGGAAGAGATTCCGGAGTTGTATGAGATGGTTGTCGCGGGCAATTACGATATCGTAAGCGGTTGGAAAAAGAAACGATTCGATAATGTGATGACCAAGAATCTTCCTTCAAAACTTTTCAATGCGGCGGCTAGAAAGGTTTCAGGAGTTTCGCTACACGATTTCAATTGCGGACTGAAAGCTTATAGGAAACAAGTTGTGAAATCTATTGATGTTTATGGTGATATGCACCGTTATATTCCGGTTTTGGCTGCCAATGCAGGTTTCAGAAATATCACGGAAAAACCCGTTCAGCATCAGGCAAGACCTTATGGAACTTCGAAATTCGGGACAGAACGTTTTGTTCGTGGATTTTTGGATTTGGTAACGCTTTGGTTTGTGAGCAGATTTGGTGGGAGGCCAATGCATTTCTTTGGTGCAGCAGGAACTTTGATGTTCATTATCGGATTTTTATCTGCCATTTGGTTAGGTGTTTCAAAGCTTATTGACGTTTATATTTTCAAAATCTATGGAAACCTAATTGCAAACAATCCTTGGTTTTTTATTGCTTTGACCATGATGATTTTGGGAAGTTTATTATTTGTAGCAGGATTTTTAGGAGAATTGATTATCAGAAGCAACCGCGAGCATAAGAATTATCATATCGAAGAAATGATTTAATTATGAGTCATCATTTGTTATTGATTATCCATCTTCTTGGCGCTTCGATTTGGGTTGGCGGACATTTGATTTTGTCAATATCAATTTTGCCTGAAGTTCTCAAAAAGAAAGACGTGGAAATTCTCCTCGATTTTGAAAGGAAATATGAGAAAATAGGAATTCCTGCTTTGCTTTTGATGGTCATTTCTGGCGTTTGGATGTCTCACAAATTCGGAATTGGATTTTCAAATTGGTTTCATTTTTCGAATCCAATAGAAACTGTTATTTCTTTGAAATTGATTTTACTTCTGATAACGGTCTTGTTTGCAATCAGCGCTAATTTTTTTGTGATTCCAAAACTGACTGCTAAAACTCTACCATTAATGGCTTTTCACATTTTGTCGGTTACAACAATCGGTGTTTTGATGCTGTTATTGGGAAGTTTCGTGAGATATGGCGGACTTTCTTTTTGATTAAAGTCATCTTCTGATTTTCTTAAAATAATTGTAAATTGCTTCAAATAAAAATTACTCAATTGAAACAAATTCTAAATTCCTTTACATATCTTTTTATCTTTTCCATAATTGTAATTTCCTGCGGAAAAGTCTCTCCAAAAGGCGATATCCAATCCAAAGATGTAGAATTGGCTGAGTTTTCCAAATTGGATTTGAAAGGAAAATTCCGGGTGTTTTATGTTCAAAGTCCACATAACTTTGTGAACGTGGAAACTTATCCCAACATTTCGGATAATCTTACTATAGAAGTCAAAAACAATCAGTTGGATATAACAGAAAACAGACCGACTGAGAAAGTCGATTTTTATAATATTACGGTTTATGGTAAAAACCCTTTTAATGAAATAAAAATAGCTGATTCTGTGGAGCTTAATATATCAAGCCAGATGAAAGTTGACCAATTTTCACTTCATTTAAAAGATAATGCTAAATTTATAGGATCGGTCATCTCAGAGAAATCAATGATTGATATGGCGAACAAAAGCAGGGCTAATCTGCTGGGGAAAACAGCCTTAGCCAAGATCAGTATCAGAGATACCGCGAGCATTATTTCGCCTTATTGGTATATTCAGGATCTGGATATCGATTCTCAGAACGGAAATTATGCAGAACTGAACGTAGATGAAGAGATCAAAGGAAAAATTGGTAATACTGCAAAACTTATTTTTTACGGAAATCCGTCCAAAAAACTCAAAGTGACAGAAAAAGCAATGATCCAAAACAAAAAATTGAATTAAAAATTAAAAACTATCAATAAAAATGTCAGTACAATCAACATTAGATAAAGCAAAACTTTGGCTTGGAGAAGCCTTTGACGAGGAAACCAGAACTGCCGTTCAA
Organism: Epilithonimonas bovis DSM 19482; assembly: GCF_900108115.1. GTDB lineage: Bacteria > Bacteroidota > Bacteroidia > Flavobacteriales > Weeksellaceae > Epilithonimonas > Epilithonimonas bovis. Next base: position 85,413 of record NZ_FTPU01000002.1, on the reverse strand, counting down.
ACCTTAATCGATTCTAATTCGCCCGACCTCGAAGACTCTTTTTACAGGGAATTAGAATTCGGAACCGGCGGAATGCGTGGTGTAATGGGCGTTGGAACCAATCGTCTTAATAAATACACATTGGGACAAGCCACTCAGGGATTAGCCAATTACCTTCATCAATCTTTTCCACACGAAGAGATCAAAGTAGCCATTGCTTACGATGTTCGTCACAATTCAAAAGAATTTGGTAAAATCGTTGCCGATGTTTTAACTGCTAACGGAATCAAAGTTCTGCTGTTCAAAGAGCACCGTCCAACGCCGGAATTGTCTTTTACGGTAAGAAATAAACAATGTAATGCCGGAATTGTTTTAACGGCTTCGCACAATCCACCGGAATATAATGGCTACAAAGTCTATTGGAATGACGGTGCACAGATTGTACCGCCTAATGATGAAAATATTATCAGAGAAGTTTACGCAACTAAGTTTGAGGATATCAAATTCAATGGAAATGACGACCTAATCGAATGGGTTGGGGAAGACCAAGATGATGTTTACATCGATGCCTGTATGGAGAATTCTCTTTACCAAAATGTTGGAAGGGATAATCTAAACATCGTTTTCACATCTATCCACGGAACAACTTATACAACCGTTCCGAAAGCTTTGGCAAAAGCAGGCTTTAAAAAAGTGGATTTGGTTCACGAGCAGATGATCCCAAGCGGCAATTTCCCAACCGTAGATTCTCCAAACCCGGAAGAGCCTGCAGCACTTTCTATGGCGACGGATTTGGCCGAGATTACCAATGCGGATATTGTGATAGGAACAGATCCGGACGGTGATAGATTGGGCATTGCAGTGAGGAATCTCGAGGGCAAAATGCAGCTTCTCAACGGGAATCAGACCAATACAATCCTGACTTATTATATCCTTGACCGATGGAAAAAAGCGGGGAAAATTACCGGTAAAGAGTTCATAGGATCTACCATCGTAACTTCGGATATTTTCTTTGATATTGCTGAGAAATTTGGTGTGGACTGCAAAGTGGGATTGACGGGCTTCAAATGGATTGGGAAAATGATTCGTGATTTTGAAGGCCAGGAAAAATTCATTTGCGGCGGCGAAGAGAGTTTCGGTTTTATGACAGGAGATTTCGTCAGAGACAAAGATTCGTGCGGATCTATCCTAACAGCCTGCGAGATTGCCGCATGGTGCAAAGCCAATGGGACAACAGTTTATCAATATTTAATCGACATCTATAAAGAAGTCGGATTTTATTATGAGGGCCTCATCAATGTGGTAAGAAAGGGTAGAACAGGCGCAGAAGAAATTAATCAGATGATGAGCGATTTTAGAAACAATCCGCCCAAAGAAATCGCCGGATCACCCGTTGCTGAGCTGAAGGATTTTAAAGAACAGACGATGCTGGACGTGGCCACGGGAGAAAAATCTGTGATGGATGATATCCCAAAATCCAATGTGTTGATTTTCTATACTCAGGATGGCACAAAAGTTTGTGTGCGCCCGTCCGGAACGGAGCCGAAAATCAAATTTTATGTTTCTGTGAAAGACAGCATCCACTCTCAGGAAGAGTTTGTTGCCAAGCTGCCTAAGCTTCAGGAAAAAATCAATTTGGTCAAACAGGATCTTAATCTTTAATTGAAAATTTTTATTCAAAAAGAATATAACAAAGCATATTTTTAATGAAAAGTTCTCAATTATTAAAGCAGTTTAATTTTTGAGAACTTTTTTTTGTAATCGTTTGAATTAATTGGTTACATTTAAGACATTTGTAAATTATAAAAAGTAAAATCCGGATCAGTTCGGTAAATCCTCAAAAAATAGTCCAGTGAAAGTATCAAAACTAGCCTCTAATCTTGTTGGGTCAGAAATTGTGAAAATAGGTAATGAAGTCAATGATCTCAAAGCCAAAGGTGCAAAAATTACCAATCTTACCATTGGAGACCTTAATTCTAACATCTATCCAATTCCGTCTGAATTAAAAAAAGGGATTGAGAAAGCTTACAATAATAATTTGACCAATTATCCACCTGCCAACGGGATGTTGTCCCTGAGAACTTCGGTAAGTAATGATCTCAAAAAACGTTGGGGTTTAGATTATTCACCTAATGATATTCTGATTACTGCGGGTTCCAGGCCTTTGATTTATGCGGTGTTTAAAACTATTGTAGACGAAGGCGATAAAGTGATCTATCCGATCCCGTCCTGGAATAACAATCATTATTCTTATTTAACGACGGCTAATGCAGTGGAAGTCCAAACTAAAGAATCTAATAATTTCTTGCCAACAGCTGAAGATTTGAGACCACATTTGGATGGAGCAGTTTTGCTATGCCTTTGTTCTCCACTTAACCCAACGGGCACCATGTTCACAAAAGAGCAATTATCTGAGATTTGTGAGTTGGTTTTGGAAGAAAACAAGAAAAGAAGTGCGGATGACAAGCCGCTTTATCTGATGTACGACCAGATCTACGCCATGTTGACTTTCGGGTCAGAGCATTACAATCCGGTGAGCCTTTTCCCTGAAATGAAAGATTACACCATTTATATAGATGGAACATCCAAATGTTTTGCTGCCACCGGTGTAAGAGTAGGTTGGGGATTTGGGCCGAGTTTGGTCATTGATAAGATGAAAGCATTGTTGACACACGTTGGAGCCTGGGCACCGAAACCAGAGCAGGAAGCTGTTGCTGAGTTTTTGGCTGATGATTCTGCTGTTGATACATTTTTAGATGACTACAAACAAAAGCTGAATACAAGTTTGAAAGAACTTCACAAGGGAATTCAAGATTTGAAAGCAAAAGGTTTTGCAGTTGAAAGTATTTCACCAATGGGTGCACTCTATTTAACCATCAAATTAGATTACCTCGGGAAAACTACTCCAGAAGGAAAAGTTATTGATAATTCTACAGACTTGGTTTTCTACCTGATTAATAATGCAGGCATGGCTTTGGTGCCTTTTTCCGCATTTGGTAATGATAAATCAGTCCCATGGTTTAGAGCTTCTGTGGGTGGATGTTCATTAGATGATATCAAAGATTGCCTACCAAGGTTGGAAAAAGCTTTGAGAGATTTAAAATAAATGGAAAAAATTCATCTTTGCTTTGGAAAAAATTCTATCTTTGTGTAAAGAAATACAGAGATGGGAAATTACAAACAAAAAGATAATCCAAAAAAATCTAAAATAGAAGAACCAATGGCGGCTTACAGTACAAGACCTTCTGTCTTTAATAGGTTTTCAATACAAGACGATTATAAGCTTTTGAAAAAAGCGAGAGAAGGTGTAAAAACTGAGGTTTTTTATTCTCTTGCTGATGCTATAAAAATGCCGGAGAAGACTTTGGCTTCTATGATCAACCTCTCTCCAAGAACAATTAGTAATTACAGAGATCAGGAGAAAGAGCTGGATCCTATCTATAGCGAGCATCTTTTGAAACTGATCAATCTTTACAATTTTGGTAAGGAGATTTTTGGTTCATTAGAAGAGTTCAATCTTTGGATGGAGCGCCCTTTTTGGAGTTCTCAGGAGAAGCCAATAGATTTTGTTTCAACTTCTGGCGGCGTAGATTTGATCTATCAGGAAGTAGAAAAACTGGCTCAAGGTTATCCTGTATAATGCTGGTTTACAGAATTGTTCATAAGAGATACGCCGAATCGCTGTTTGCCAGCGGGTTGGAAGGACGATGGAATTCCGAAGGTAAAAAAGTAATTTACACGGCGGAAAATGTTTCGCTGGCTTATCTGGAAACTTTTGCCCACAGAAAAGGTTTGGGATATAACAAAGATTTTAAAATCATGATTATTGAGATTCCTTCGGATGCAGATATTCAGGAGGTTGAATCGTCACAATTGCCTAAAAATTGGCGGGATTTCAGAAATTACGAAATCTGTCAAAAATTGGGTAATTCCTGGTTTGATGCTTGCGAGCAACTTTGTCTGAAAGTCCCAAGTGCTGTCGTGCCGGAGAATAAAAATTTGGTTATCAACACCTTTCATAGAGATTTTAAAAAAGTTAAGTTAATAGAAGTTCTTAATTTCGAGCCGGATAATAGGCTGGAAGAGATTATCAAACAATATCAATCATAAAGCTGAAGATTATAATACCCAAAAAACGTTATGAACAAAGTAATTGCCGTTATACCTGCCCGGTATAATTCTACAAGGTTCCCTGGGAAATTGATGGAAGTACTGCGAGATAAAACCATTATAACAACTACTTATCAGAATGTCGTAGAAACAGGATTATTTGATGAAGTTTTTGTGGCAACAGATTCCGAATTGATTTTTGACGAAATCTCCAAAAACGGAGGGAAAGCCGTGATGACCGGCGAACACGAGACAGGGAGCGACCGGATAGCAGAAGCTGTACAGGATATTGATTGTGATATTGTGATTAATGTTCAGGGTGATGAGCCTTTTCTGAAAAAAGATCCTCTGAAACAGTTGATTGACGTTTTTTCTAATGACGAAAAGAAAGAAATTTCTTTAGCATCATTGAAAATTCAGTTAAAAGAAGCGGAAGAAATCAAAAGTCCTAATAACGTAAAAGTCATTACTGACCGAGATGGATTTGCTTTATATTTTAGCCGCTCAGTGATTCCGTTCCACAGAGAATTGGCTTTTGATGTAAAATATTATAAGCATATTGGTGTCTACGCTTTCCGGAAAGAAGCTTTGCTGGCATTTTCAAAACTGCCAATGTTACCGCTAGAAACCTCAGAAAAGCTGGAGCAGCTGCGTTATCTGGAATATGGGAAACGCATCAAAATGATCGAAACTGATTTTGTAGGTGTAGGAATAGATACTCCGGAAGATCTGAAAAAAGCCAAACAATTAATCTGAATTTTACCAACTCTTCCGGAGTTGGATTTTAGAAGTCGACCGTCTCAGGATTTAAGCCTGAAAAGCCTGTCTCTTTAAGTGTTTTAAGTTTCTCCATGTCACTTTCAGATATCTCGAATCGGTTAAAATGGAGATTATTATTGATATTTTCTTTGTTTTCCGATTTCGGTAAAACAACTACGCCACATTGCAGGCAAAACTGGATGCACAGGATAGCCGGCGAAACGTTATATTGGTCTGCAATCGCTTTCAGGTCGCGATCTTTAAGAAGCCTTCCGGATCCTATCGGGCTCCATGCTTCTATAGCAATGCCTTTTTCTTTGCAGTAATCTACAACTTTCGGTTGCGTATATCCGGGATGGAACTCAATCTGGTTAACAGCAGGGATGATTTCCGCGCTTTCCAGCAAAGCTTTGATATGTGGTAGCATAAAATTACTCACACCAATACTTTTCACAACACCTGTTTTATACAATTCTTCCATCGCTTTCCAGGTTTCCGCATTGATTTCTTTCCAGTTGGCAAACTGTTTTTCATTCGCTGGCCAATGAATCAGAAGCAGATCAAGATAATTGGTCTGCAGTTTCTTAAGCGATTGTTCTACAGATGTTTTTATGCCAAGTGTACTTCTGTTGCTGTTCCATATTTTAGTGGTAAGATACAAGTCTTTCCTCGGGATTTTGGAGTCAGCAAGAGCTTCGCCAATTTCGGCTTCGTTGCCATAGATGGCTGCTGTGTCAATATGTCTGTAACCAGCTTCCAAAGCCAATTTTACTGTTTTCTGTACGTTTTCTGTTGTTTGCCAGGTTCCAAAACCGATATCCGGAATTTCGGTTCCGTTGTTAAGAATCAAATTACTCATTTTGTTAAATTTTTTACTTCGGATGCCAAAATCAAGCCAGCCAATGGCTTTTTAAAATAAATAATTGTTATGATTAAAGGGAAAAAATAGGTGTTGATTTTAGGATATTTTATAAATTTGGACCCATGGAGAGACACGATTTTGGATTGCTGGGAAAAAATATTTCGTATTCGTTTTCTAAAAAATATTTCGAAGAAAAATTTAAGAAGCTGTTCCTGAAAAATTACAGTTACAATTTCTTTGATATTGCTGATATTAATGACGTAACGGCTATTTTCACAAATCCTAATCTTGTTGGGATGAATGTTACAATCCCTTATAAACAGGCCATTATCCCATATCTTGATGATCTAAGTGAAGAGGCGCGGAGCATTGGAGCGGTCAACTGTGTTAGTTTCCGCGACGGAAAAAAAACAGGCTATAATACCGATGCTTTTGGATTCGAGAAAACACTTTTGATCCATAAAAAAGACGATCACAGAAAAGCACTTATTTTGGGTGATGGCGGTGCAGCAAAAGCCGTTAAATATATTTTACAAAAGCATGGCATCGCTTATCATACTGTTTCCAGAAAATCAGAAATCAATTTTGATAACCTGCCTTCTGACTTAGTGAAAGATTCATTATTGATTATCCAGACCACGCCCGTTGGCACTTTTCCTAATGTTGAAGATTCTGTTTCTTTTCCTTTTGATGCCGTTTCGGATCAGCATTATGTAATTGATTTGATTTATAATCCATCAGAAACCGCTTTCCTGAAGCGCTGTGCAGCAAATGGAGCCACAACAATCAATGGTTTTTTTATGCTTGAGCAGCAGGCTGAAAAAGCCTGGGAGATTTGGAATAGCTGATCTACAAATAATCTTTGATAATCTTCCACTGCTCCAGTTTTTCCTCAAACTTAATGGTATGCAGCGGGCTGGTAGAAGGAAGTACAACAATAGGAATTATGAAGTTTTTCCCGACCACTTTTAGCAGGTTTTTATATGATTTTTGGCCATTGCAAAAGATAATCTTAATGTTCGGATGGCTGTTAATCAATTCTTGGATATCATTATCAATTTCAGATTTTATATCCGTGTCTTTGCTGCCTTTTCTTTCACAACTTTCGATAACATCCCACAGCGCGATGCGGTGCTTTTTCAGCAGTTGCAGTCTGGTATGGTAATCAGAAGAAAATTCTGTGTCCAAAAGATGAAACATCAATTTCCAGAAGTTGTTTTGTGGATGCGCATAATACTGTTGCATCTGCAGGGATTTGACCCCGGGAACCGAGCCCAGAATCAGGATTTTTGAGGAGTTGTCAACAATTGGAGGTAAGGATGAGATTCTGCTCATGTTATTTTAAATTCTCCAGGATCTTGAATAGCTCATTGCTGATATTGCCACCCTGATAATTATTAAGAATAATTGAAAAGACATACTTTTTGCCATCACTAGCTGTATGATAGCCTGCAAAAGATTTGCTGTCCTTGATGGTTCCACTTTTCATTTTAATGCCGTTCTGCGTAGGGAAACCGTCATAAAACGGGTCAAACCAACTTTGTTTTTTAGCATACAGCAAAGCCTGTACCTGTGCTTTTGCAGAAACATAATTCTGTGGAGAAAGGCCGCTTCCGTCAGCAAAATTAATCATTATTGGATTAATCCCTTTTGATTTCCAAAAACCTTTCAGAAAGGCAACACCAGTCTCAAAGGTTGCGTTATTTAGCTTTTCTTTAGCCATTGTCTTTACCAGGGTTTCACCATAGAGATTGATACTTTTTCTTAAAAACCAATAGATGATCTTGTCCAGTGTTGGTGATTTGTATTCAAAAATGAAACTGTTATCAGGTGCTTTTCCAGCAGATTTTCCGGCTAGTTTTTCATTATAGAATGTTGTTACTTTTCCTGAAATAGGGATGTTGTTGTCTTGAAGTAAATTTTCGATTTCTAAACCTAACTGTATTGGTGGATTGGGAGTTGCACCCGATACAGTTAAAGTTTTACTTGAAGGTAATGTGCCGTTAATTAAAGCGGTATGAGAATGTGGTGCGGTGTAAATTAAGCTTTGGTCAGAGATGCCGCCAGTTTTCAGTTCATTAATCCAATTAACCTTATCCAGATCATAAGAGAAACTTTTGAATTGGCTACCCGTGATACTAATGTCAAACTGATTTTCTTTCCAATTAACACCAAACGTTCCGGCACCATAATAGTTCCCCAAATCATTCCAGGGCCAACCACCCGGCGTACTTTGAAAATCAAAATAAGAATCATCGATAATCAGGCTTCCGTTGATTTTTTTGATTCCGGCTTTCTTAATCGCCTCCAAAAGTTTTTGTTTAAAATTTTCCGGTTTGTAATTCTCATAGCGCCAGCTGCCCAAAGTGGGATCGCCGTTGGAGGTAATGTAAAAATCACCGTCCAGATTACCATTGGATAATTTTCCGGAATAAGATGCCGTAGTTGTGAATTGGTAATTTTTCCCCAACGTCTCCAGCGCAGCAGCAGCGGTGAAGATCTTTTGTGTACTGGCTGTGGAGAGGCCTTTGCTGCCGTTGTAGTCATAGATCAGGTTTCTATTTTCATCGGTGATATAGAAGGACAAATTGGCGGCTAATGCATTGGGTAAAGACATCATGTCCTTCACAGATTTGTCGATTTTGTCTGAAACAGATTGTGAGGAATACAGCTGAGCGCCGAGCAGAGCAAAGAGAAAAAAAGTTTTCATCCGGAAATTTTATCAAAATTAGGGTTTTTAGTGTTTTATGAATGAAGACTTGTTGAAATATTTTTTGCCGCATTTATAACGGACGTGTTTTGTCGGTTTTGTGTTTTATGTTTGCGCAAAAATAATAACGTAAAATAAATTATTAACCTCAAATACAGATTAATGACAAAAACACTCATTGATAGTATCGACAAAATTTACCATCAAACGACAGCTTACAGTTACAAAACTTTGGAGCAATACCGAAAGGATTTTGAAAAAGAATTAAATGTTATATCAGAATTGTTTCAGATCAATGTGTTGGAGTCAATTTTTCTGACCGCCATTATTATCAATAATACAGAGTATAAAAACTGCCAGTTGGAAGATATTGCGGTGAGATTGGAGGTTTCAAAGTTTGAAGTATTGGCTCAAATACAAGTTTTGTTTACGCTTCGGGATAAAAAATTGATAGAAATAAATGAATGGGAAGACTTCTCCCCAGAAAGGCCACACTTTTTGAACCAACGCAAATACCCGATCGATATCATGAATAAGAATTTTTCGATTTCAAAAATCGTTGAAGATAAATTATTAATTTTTTAAAACTAGGATCATGGCAAATCATGTATGGAAAGTTACCGCCAAAAGGGACAGCTTCACTATTGCTAAAGTAATGACGGTGGAAATCGTAGTCAGGAATGCCAGTAGAAAGCCCAATCAGAAAAAAGTTATAGATGCCATTAACCAAAAATATGGCGCCAAAACCGCTTCAAACGGTACCTATATGGGGAATTTTGATATGGTAAAACTGTAAATAGCCCGGAATTATGGAAAACCGTAAAAACAGAGTGGGGGTTTTTTATATATTTGGGGAAAATTGATGAACTATGGAACAAGCAAATAAATCACCATTTCTAAAAGAAGAAGTTTTAGGCAATTTATTTCAAACAACATTTAAAATTCCGCATTATCAGAGACCATATAAATGGAGAAAAGAACATGTGATACAATTGTTGGATGATTTGTACGAAAATATCTACCTGAAAAAGAATGCTATATATCGTGTTGGAAGTATCATTATTCATGATGACAAAACCCATAATAATATTGTTGATGGTCAACAAAGGTTAACCACTTTATCTCTAATTTTTCACTATTTAAAAGAACAGAATGTCCTATTACAAAATGAAAATTATAAGCATGAAATTTCAAAAAACAATATAAAGTACAATTATCAACTCATAGAAAACTGGTTTTTGTCTAAATCTTTTTCGGCCTCTGAAAAGCAGGATTACTTGGATAAAATAAAGAAAGGTTGTCAGTTTGTGATTATTACTGTTTATCAGCAGGATGAGGCATTCCAGTTATTTGATTCACAAAATTCTCGAGGAAAGCCTTTAGAACCCTACGATTTACTTAAAGCTTTTCATCTTAGAGAAATGGAAAATGACGCCCATACCGAAGCAGAAATTGAAAAGTATGCTGTGCAATGGGAAGATTATCTTTTAAAAAACGATAAACCGCTAAAATCTATTTTTGAAAATCATCTGTTCCGAATTAGGAAATGGGCCAAAAGAGAAAAAAAATACCTTTTTTCAAAGAATGATATATCTGAATTCAAAGGCATAAGTTTGTATAAAGGAAATAAATATACGTATGAAATTATCTATAGATTATTAGACGGAGCAATTCAGAATGCTCAAAAAGATAAAATGCTGAGAAATTTTAATATTTCTTAACAATATCCTTTTCAGATCACCATGCCTATTATTAACGGAAAAGTCTTTTTTGATTATGTATTTCATTATATTGAATTAAAAAGAGATTTATTTGAAAATATAATTTTTAGGGATTTTCAAAATTTTTATACAATATTTACAAACTATGAAAAATCTGACCGTATCGGAGATTTGAAAGTGAAAAATTTGTTTGAAAATATATGCATGCTTTTTACAGACCGTTTTGGTATAGATAAATTTGATAAAGTGTACTATACCGAATTTTACAAGAATTGCTATCAATTAAGATTAGATAAGAAAGCGATCAACGATAATTCAGTCTTAAATTATGAAAAAGGGCAAAAATTTTTCTATCAAATTCCTGATGTATATCAACCTGAGGAATTGCACCAAAGTTTGTTTTGCAACTATGTTTACGATAAAGAATGGTCTGTAGGCAATTTTGTGAAAGGTTCTGAAAAAATTTATAAATATTTAACCAATAAAATTGATGAAAATGGAGCAACAAAGTGAGGCGATTTCAATAGAAAATCTATTACAGAATGATCAATATATTATTCCTATTTACCAAAGAAATTATGAATGGGATAAGCCACAGATTTCTAAGCTTATTGATGATATAAATAGTGTTTCCAAAAAAGAAAAATATTATCTGGGAACATTGGTGACTTTTAAGAATAATAATGACGAATTTGAATTGATAGATGGCCAGCAAAGACATACAACATTAAATCTGTTAAAATCTTTTTTGAAGTCAGAAAAAGAAGAAGTGGATTTTAATATACATTTTCAGGCAAGGAGTGAATGTGAAAAATTTTTCAGACATTTGAGTAATAGAAAGACAGAACAGGATCCTTTTTATGAAAATGAAAAGTCCAAAAACCTTTTACAGGGTTATACTATAATCCAAGATGTTTTTAAGGATCAGGATATCGATAAAGATTTATTTCGGGAAAAACTCTTTGAAAGTACATACATTTTCCGGACGAAATTACCAGCAGATACAGACCTAAATCATTATTTCGAGATAATGAACAATCGTGGTGAACAATTGGAGAAACACGAAATTCTTAAGGCTGAGCTCATGGACAAAGTTGATGATTCTAAGAAATTATTATTTGATGAGATTTGGAGTGCTTGTTCTGAAATGGGAGATTATGTATGGAATAATTTTAACCGAAAACTACGAGATCATATTTTTAAAGATAATATTAAAGTAGAAGTCAGTATTTCTAAACTAAATGAAGAAATATTATATAGGGAAGCTAATTATAATCCTTTAAATCCCGAAAAAAAAGAAAAAACTATAGCACAGATTTTGGAAATCCACAAAATCCCTGAAAATTTTTCACAAGAAGATCAGGAGAAAACAGACAAATTTCGTTCTGTACTTGATTTTCCTCAATTACTATTGTATACATTTAATCTTCTACATCCAGAAAAGGATCATTCGTTTGATGATAAAAAACTTTTGGAGTTTTTCAAAAATTATGAAAATGCAGAATTATTTATAAATAAATTATTAGAGAATAGAATTTATTTTGATACCTATGTTATTAAAAATGATTTAACAACACAAGATAAAAATACAAAATGGGGAATAAGAAAATACAAGATAGAAAATAATGAATTTACAACTACAGAATCTGTTTTTGAAAATAGTAACGAGGAAGATAAGATTGAAATGTTGCAATCTATGTTTTACTATTCTTCTGTTTCTGAAAATAAAAAGGAGTGGTTGTTGAAAATATTAAAATATCAACCTAAAACAGATAAACTATTGTACGAGATTTTATTTTCAGATTTCAAAAAAAATATTCAGAACTTGAGTGTTGAGAATCTGTTTTATCTAAATTTTGCAGCTAAAAATTTCTATTATTTCGAGTATATGTTGTGGGAAGTTTATAATGATTATTTGAAAGGTGAGAACAACTTTCTTAAATTAAGTAAGGACTTACTATTTATAGGAGAGAGAATTAATAAAGGCTTATTTGAAAATTTTAGGTTTAGACAACTCAATTCTATTGAGCATTTGTTCGCTCAGAATCATATAGATAAAGTTGAGGAGATTGAAAATAAAAGTAAAGAGAAAATACTAAATTGTTTTGGTAATTTGTGTTTGATTTCAAATTCAGAAAATTCATCTGCAGGAAAAGATCATCCTGAATACAAGAAGAACACGTATGGAGAAAACAATGTAAGTTTAAAAAGATTAGTTATGCTCCAAACATTTTCGGGAGAAAAGGGGAATACATGGAATTCTAATGAAATATTACAACACCAAAAAGAAATGGAAGCAATATTGAATTACTTTAAAAATAAGTAAACTTTCAAACCCCTCACTCCAAAAAAATGAGGATTTTTAAAAACAATCCAATGCCACTCATCCACATTCAAAATCAAAATATTCTTATAATTTCTGATACTCATGGCAAACACAGAAAACTAACAATTCCTCAAAATATAGAAATCATTATACATTGCGGTGATATATGTAATGATGGCGATTTAGACGAAATACAGGATTTTTTTAATTGGTATTCCAGTTTGGAAATTCCGCATAAAATTTTTGTCAACGGTAATCATGATTGGCCTTTCGAATTAGAACCAGATTCCGCCATCGACTTAATTCCTGATAATATAATTTGGCTGAGGGAAAAATCAATTAAACTCAAAGGGATCAAAATAACAGGGATCAATCCTTATTGTATTTTTCATAATAGAATTTTAGGATCTGATATTGATATCCTCGTTTTTCATTATCCATCGTTTGGAATTTTGGATAATGGGATAGGAGACGAGAAATTAAGAGATCTTATTTTCGCAATCAAACCTAAATATGTTGTGTTTGGACACAATCACGATGGTTTTGGTAGGTGTAAAACCAAGAATGTAAACTTTGTTAATGCATCCTATTCCAATAAATTAAGTAAACGGACTTAAAATGTCCGTTTACTTGTTTATATTTGCTTTACAAAATTTAAAATCATGGCAAAGCGAGAGCAATTATACCGTTTGATGTATATTTATAACCATTTGAAATCCAGACCAAATGGAGCAACTTATAATGAGTTGAGAAATTTTCTGGAAGAAAAATATTACAAAGACAGTTTTGGTAATGAATTGGCATTCAGCGAAAAAACCTTTAAACGTGACCGAAATTTATTAGAAGAACTTTTCGGTATCGAGATTAGTTTTAAGCGTTCTACCATGACGTATCGGTTGACAGATGAAGCCTTTACCGATTCCTCTCAAACAATTTTTGATAACCTGATGTTGATGAATGCTTATAAACAGACGGAAAACGATTCCAAAATAATGTTGTTTGAGAAACGCCAGGCCTCCGGATTGCATAATTTGGAGGGGCTTATCTATGCGATTAAAAATTCCAAAATCATCACTTTTAATTATACCAAACATTGGGAGGGCATTCCGCATAAAAAAGTTTTGGAACCTTATGCACTCAAAGAATTCAAAAACCGATGGTATCTTTTGGCCAATGAAAATGATGGAAAAGATTTCTTTCTCAAAACTTTTGGGCTTGACAGGGTCTCTGACCTAGAGATTTCAACAAAAACCTATTCAAAACAAGAGTTCGATGTCAACCAAATGTTTGTCAATTCATTCGGGATTATTTCAACGTTAGGACAAGCGCCGGAAACCATTGTTTTGTCTTTCGATTGTGAACAAGGCAAATTTGTGAAGTCATTACCAATTCACCATTCGCAGAAAGTCCTCATCGATAATAATTCGGAATACAGAATTGAATTGACATTAGCTCCAACTTACGATTTCTATCAGGAACTTCTCACGCATACAGGAAGAATGAAAATCATTTCTCCGGAAAATGTAAGAGTGAAATATTTTGAACTTTTGAATTCAGCTAAAAGTTAGTCCTCCGCTTTCCCAAAAAATTACTTATCATAAAGTATCATAATTTTTGAAGCTTTAACCACCGTCAAGTAATATCTTTTCCATATTTTCGTTGAAAAGGAACAAACTTTGTTGAAGCTGTCCTCGACAAGCTCAGAACGACAATAATTTTGAAAATCTATATGAATTCAAAAAAAGTATTATTAGCCTCGTTAATTTCTTTTTATGGAATTTCCGATGCACAACAATCTCAATATTTTACTCAAAAAGAAGACTATCATTTTGGATTGGCAGAGAATCTCTACAACACCAAAGTTTATAACGCTTCTCAATACGAATATTCCAGCCAGTATTTTTATAACAAAAGCCTAAGCAATTCCAGAAAAGAAGCTGCATTGTTTTTCAGCAACGTCATTGGCGTGATTCTTCAGCAGCAATATGCGGAAGAAGGCCTCAATGCTTTTATGAAAGAATACCCAAAATCGGCTTATTTTGCTCAAGCCAACGGACCATTGGCCGATTATTACCTGGGGAAAAAGGATTTTGAAAAAGCACTGCAGGCATTGCAAAATGTCAATCAATATCAGCTGAGCAAAGAGGAAAATACGCAGTATATTATGAAGCTGGGTTACGCCAAGTTTATGACGGGCGACTCTGCCGGGGCAATCGAAGCGTTGGAAGAATCTTTCAAAACCGCAGATGAAACCAGTAAACCCGCTATTGCCTATATGTTGGGGCATCTTTACTATGCCGATAAGCAAAATGAAAATGCCTTTGTCTACTTTGATCAGATCAAAAATAATGAGGAATATGCCCATCTGGTAAAGCCTTATTATGTGCAAATGTATTACAATCAGAAAAAATATGATCTGGCTATTTCTGAAGGGAATGACATCCTTAATACAGGCAAAACAACCGCTTATGATACCGAAATCCATAAGATAGTAGGAGAGAGTTACTTTATGAAAGGTGATTATCAGTCGGCTTATCCGCACCTTAAGTTATTTTTGGATAAAGAGCAGTCGCCATCAGAAAGTGATCTTTACGAAATGGGATTTGTTTCTTCTCAAGTGGGGAAAAATGCCGAAGCCGTTGGTTATTACAATCAATTGATTAACAGTAATTCTCCGTTGGCGCAAAACGCTTATTATCAACTTGGTAACGCTTATTTGCAAAATAATCAAAAACAAGAGGCTTTGTCAGCTTATCGTAATGCATCCCAGATGAACTACGATGCCAAAGTCCAGCAACTCGCTTTAGAACAGTACGCCAAATTGGGTTACGAGTTGGGAAATCCATTTGAGAATTCTTCCAAAGTGATACAAAGATATTTGGACAAATATCCTAAAAGTGCAAAAACTCAGGAAATGAGGTCTCTTTTGGTGAAATCTTATCTTTATTCCGGAGATTACAAAGCCACTTTGGACGCGCTGGCAAAACTGGATCAGAAAACCAACGAAACCAAAAAAATAGAGCAGGAGGTTTCCTATCTTTTGGGTTCTGAGGAATTCAATAAAGGGAATTTTGATACTGCTGAATCTTATTTTAAACGAAGTCTTCAGTATAATCTGAACAAGGATTTTTATAAGAAAGCACAGTATTGGCTGGGACAAACTTATTACCAGAAAGGCGATTACAAATCTGCGATTGCAGCCTATACCAAGCTTGAAAACGAAACTGCAGATGGTTTCCCGGAACGTGAACAATTAGATTATGACTTAGGCTATGCTTATTTCAAATCAAAGGATTTTACATCGGCGCAGGAATATTTCAAAGAATATCTGAGATTCCCCAAACAGGAATATAAAGCAGATGCGGAACTGCGCCTGGCTGATACGTATTATGCAAACAATCAGTTGAACGAAGCTCTCGATATCTATAATAAAGCCGATAATGCCAGCGATTATACCTTGTATCAAAAAGCTTTGGCTTTAGGTTTCAAAGGTGATACCCTTGCGAAAATTACTGAACTGAAAGCTTTGATCTCAAAATACCCGAATTCTGAATATGTGGATGATGCGAGCTATGAGATTGCAACGGCTTATGCACAAAATGATGAATTTGACCAATCGAATTCTTATTTTGATAAGGTCATAAGATCCAGTCCTGATAAAGATCTGGTCGCCAATTCCCAGATCTACAGAGCTCAGAATTATATTGATCAAAACCTAAATGACAAAGCCATTGCA
Organism: Epilithonimonas bovis DSM 19482; assembly: GCF_900108115.1. Taxonomy (GTDB): domain Bacteria; phylum Bacteroidota; class Bacteroidia; order Flavobacteriales; family Weeksellaceae; genus Epilithonimonas; species Epilithonimonas bovis. The sequence continues at coordinate 69,210 of NZ_FTPU01000002.1, read as the reverse complement.
GAATTCCGCCAATTGGCAAACCAATACAAAAATACGGCTTATGCTGACAAAATTGTGGCGGCAGCAAAACCTGCTTTTGTGAAAAACGGTGATGTGGCCGGTTATGAACAGTTTGCAAAAGGGCTGAATGTGAATGTTTCCGGAACAGAGATCAGCGAGATCAACCTGAATCTTGCACAAGACAGTTTCTCGAAAAAAGATTATACAAAGGCAGTAACTTATTATGAAAAATACCTTGACCAAAGTCCAAGTGGTGACAATCTTTTCAAAGCGCAGTACGAGTTAGGCGAAAGTTATTATCAGTTAAAACAAACCGATAAAGCATTGCTTCCGTTACAGAATGTGGCTGATTTCCAGAATGATTATCAGCAGGAAGCGCAGGTAAGATTAGCTCAGATTTATTTAGCTCAGGATAAAGTTGCTGATGCGAAAAAGTATTTGGAACAAACTGCTAGTTCTACGAACGTGACCATTAAAAATTTCTCTTCAGTTGAACTGATGAAAATCTACGCAGACGAAAAGAACTTTGCCGAAGCAGAAAAATATGCAAATGCTGTAATTGCCAATACCAAAAATTCGGCAGCAACATTGGAACAGGCGAAAGTCATCAAAGCCAGAAGCCTGATGCAGCAAGGTAAAGATAAGGATGCGCAAACTGCTTATACAGCTCTTGAAAAGTCTTCTAATACAGAAGTTGCGGCGGAAGCTCTTTATGCCAAAGCTTTTTATCAGAACAAAGGAAAAGCTTTCAAATCATCTAATGAAACCATTTTCAAATTAGCGAACAATTATGCTTCGGAAGAATATTGGGGCGCAAAAGCATTGGTTATTATGGCGAAAAATTATCTGGCCCTGAAAGATAATTACCAGGCCAGTTACACCGTAGATGAAATCATCAATAATTATGGCGATTTCCCGGAAGTGGTTGCAGAAGCGAAGGAGGTGAAAGCACAGATCAAAAAGTAAAAGATTATCAGATAAATTGAACACAAAGGACACAGAGAAATTTATAATAATGTAAAAAATGTTCACAAAGGCACTTCGTTCAAAAAAGTAAATTGAGATTATTGTTTTTTCTTTGCTAAGTTTTACGCCTTTGCGAACTTAAAAACATTTTGTAAAAAAAAATCCTTGCGCTTTTTGCGTTAAAAAAACATTATTTTAAAGAATGAACAAACTAAAATATATCGCCGTTCTGGCATTTTTGAGTACAGTAGGCATTTCGGAAGTGGGAGCTCAGATCAAAGAAGAGCAATTGATTCTCGCTAAAAAACGGGAACCTGAAGTCAAGAAAATTGAGAAGAAGAAAACATCTGTTGTTCAGGAAAAAAACTATCCGCCAGATAATAAGAAAAAGGAAGATTCGCTTAACCTGAAATATGATATAGTGAATGTTCCGCCGGTTTCCGATTTCAAAACAACCGAAATCCAGAGTGAAGATATTTCTCCAAAATTCTCCAGTGATTATCAGTCCAATTATTTCAGATTGGGCTATGGGAATTATGGGAAATTTTTGGCGGATGCTAATATCTCGGGTAAGATTCAGGATAATGTTGAGATTGGTGCCGATGCGCATTATCTTTCTACAAGTGGTTTGAAAAAAGACTACGATTGGGACTCTAAACAAAACGAAGCCAAAATTGGTGTCTTTTCCAATATTTATACAGAAACGGGAAAGTTTAACATTGATGCCAATTATGCCTTCAATAATTATAATTATTATGGTATCTATGCCTTGACACCACAGACTAACGATTTGGATTTGACGCAGAAAGTCAACAAATTCAGTGTGAACGGTTATTATGACCATTACTCTAATGATATTCTGAATAATGTGCGTGTAAAATCCTATTTCCTGAGCGATCATTTCGGTGCAAGCGAAAATTATGCTAATGCAGAAGTGAACTTATCTAAGCATGATTTTTCTGTTTATGATGACATTACAGCCAACGGCGATCTGGGAATCAATCTGGAAACAGTTAATTCTAAATTTAATATACTTAATAAGAGTACCAACAACCAGTTTAACTTCACGCTTTCGCCAAAAGTGACTTTCTACAAAGGCGATTCTTATTTCCTGATTGGTTCTGATTTCAGCTTCCTTAATTCAAAAAATACCAGTATTGGTGGCGATTCTAAGAATAATAAATTCTACTGGTTTCCCAGAGCCGAGGTTTTGGTTGCTGCAGCTGACGAATTCAAATTTTATGGCGGGATTGACGGTGGCTTGAAACTCAATACCTATGGCAATCTTTTGGACGAAAATCCTTACTTGATTTCTGATCTTTATCTTGCGCCTACTGAGACCAAGTACCATTTTTATTTTGGGATGAAAGGTGATGTAGACCAGGCATTTAAATACGATTTCAATGCAGGTTTCAGCAAGGTGAATCAAGCACAGTTTTTTATGGCCAATAATCTTTTTGACTTTAATCTTAACAGCAACCGCAATGGTTATGATTATGCCAATACATTTAATTCTGTTTATGATAATGGGACGCTGATGGAAGTTAAAGGTGATTTGCAGGCATTTCCTGTGGAGAATCTGGTTGTAGACGCCGGCCTTCATTTTATGAAATACAAGCTGGATAATCTGGATCAGGTGTACTATAAGCCTCTTTTCAGATTTAATATCGGTGCCAAATATACGATGTTGGAAAAGAAACTTAATCTGGGCTTCAAAACCTATTTTGTAACCGACAGAACAACCAATTCTTTTGCTGTATCTGCTGTAAATCCGATTATACCAACAGATTATTATACAGAAGAATCAAGAAATCAAAAAGTTGGAGGTTATGTCGATTTAAATCTTTCCGCAGAGTATAAAATTCACAAAAATTTCAGTATTTTCGCACTCGGAAATAATCTTCTGAACACCAAGTACCAAAATTACCTGGGTTACAAAGTTTTGGGTGCACAGGTTGTTGGAGGTGTGAAAATTACTTTCTAAGCATTGTTGATGAATGATTTCTGTATCATTTATATCATCAATGATCATTAATAGAAAACTGGCTCCGTAGTTCAACTGGATAGAATATTGGATTTCGGCTCCAACGGTTGGGGGTTCGAATCCCTCCGGGGTCACTTGACGGGAAAAATCACTTTTAGGAGTGATTTTTCCTTTTTTTTTACTTCGTAATTGATTGTTAATCAATAGTATTTGAGCTAATGCTGAATTCAATTTAGGTGTTCGAAATGCTGTTTCTTGAAATTCCAATTTTTCAGCCTACATTTGCAGTACATCCTTCAGTTTTCAACTATGAATAAAAAATTAAGTGAATGTAGTCATACGTGTTTTATGTGTCAAAACATAACGCAGGATTGGTGGCAGATGATTGACCTAAAAAGGTTTTTGGTCAAGGTTAAAAAGGGGCAAAAATTCATAGAGGAAGGGAATGAGATGTCAGGAGTTTACTTTATACAGGATGGTTTTGTAAAAGTTCATAAGCATTGGGGAGAGCGTGAAATGATTGTGAGATTTGGTAAAAAAGGCGATATAGTCGGACACCGCGGAATTTCGACGGCTAATTCACTTTCTCCAATTTCTGCCACGGCAATGAAAGATTCTGTTCTCTGCTTTGTAGAACTGGATTTTTTTAAAACCTTGTTGAAAACCAATAATACTTTTGCTTATGAATTGATGATGTTTTACGCAGAGGAACTGCACTGGTCTGAACAAAAGATGGGAAGTTTAGTTCAGTTGTCTGTAAAGGAACGTTTTATCGTTAACCTTTTATATCTTATCGATCATTTAGGACTTGATAAGGAGAATGTTTTAAAAGCTGAACTAACCAAGACAGATTTGGCGGCATATATAGGAACAACCTATGAAACTATGCATCGGGTAATTTCAGAAATGGAAAACGAAAATATCCTCATATTTTCAGGAAAACGAATAAAGATTGCAGATTTAGAGAAATTGAAGTTAGATTTTGTTTAACTTTTATATTATCATCATTTAACACCTTTTTTGAGGTGTTTTTTTTATAGGTACTAGATTAAAAGGGAAATTTCAACTCATTTTTAAAATATGATGTAAATCATATTAAATACAAGTTATTGTTAATCAATTAGGTATTTTATATTATTTACATCATTTATTTTGAATGATTTTAAATAAGATATTTATGTCTTATTCAAAAATTGGTTATTGTATCTTTGTTTAAGAAAAAAAAGTGGTTCTTGATTGTAAGTGAGTTATCATTTAAAACTTTGCACATGTTCAGTATTTTTACAAATATAAATAAGAAAGCATTTTTCAATGCTATTATTGCAACGTTCGTTGTAATTGCTATCACAGTGATAGGCTCTCTGAATTTACAGAATTTTGACGCAGCCTTGATCATATACTTTTTCGGAACAATAAGTATGACCTTTGGCGTAGTTTACCATCATTCTGTTTGGAAGCAGCGTCCTGCTACACAAAAGTATTGGAAACGCACCTGGGAATTTATCTTCAGTAAAGATTATCCAATCTATATGAGGGAGGTGATTCGTCTTTCTGTACGCAACATTCTCTTTCAAAGGTTTATTATGCCAAGAGGAAGAATGCGATGGCTAGGTCACTTTCTTTTAGCAACGGGATGTTTAATTTCTTTCGGAGTTACTTTCGGGCTCACCTTTGGCTGGATGCACTTTACGTTAAAAGCTGGAACAACGGATATGTATGAAACCCATATGATGGGGATTACAGTAATGACTTTTCCACTTAATACTGTGATGGCACTTATCCTTTTCCATATTTTGGTTTGGACTGCTATTATGGTGATAATAGGTTGCTTAATTATGATGCACAGAAGATTTGTAGACGAGGGATTAATCGCAACACAATGGTTCGAAAGAGATTGGCTTCCATTGATTTTACTCGTTGCAGTTTCCGTCACTGGTTTGGGAATTTGGTTTGATTATTCTTATCTCGAAGGAAAGATGAGTCAGTTTATGGCAATCACACACGCAATTACGGTTGCAATGTTTCTGATGTGGATTCCGTTCGGGAAGTTTTTTCACATTTTTCAAAGACCGGCACAAGTTGGTGCAAATATCTATAAAATAGAAGGAAAGCGCCGTGGAATGCAAACTTGTCCACACACAGGCGACGAATACACAACTTCAATGCACATCGAAGATTTAAAAGAAATAACCCAGGAAATGGGATTCGATTTAGAAAATGAAGAGGGGAAAAGTTATTTAGATTTCAGCCCGGAAGGAAAACGGGCAATGCTTGCAAAAGCACATCTAAAAGCACGACAAGAATCTGGAACTTATTTTGGTTAAAATTTAAAATAAAATGGCAAAATTACCTGTAACAGCCGACGAAATCATCAATGTTTTCGGACCGCACAAACATTATCCAAACAAAGGTACAGTGAGGTCTAATCCTCAAAATCCTGATGCTTTGGTAAAAACGCATTGCTGTTTTTGTGGTTTGCAATGTGGCATTCAATTAAAAGTAAAAGACAAAAAAGTCGTAGGTTTTGAACCTTGGAACGATTTCCCTTTTAATGAGGGTAGACTTTGTCCAAAAGGTGTTCAGCGCTATATGCAGGATAATCATCCGGACCGTTTGCTTTCGCCATACAAAAGAGTAGAAGGTAAAGGTTTTGTGCCGATAGAATGGGATGAAGCGTACGATGTTGTGATTAATGAAATTAAAAGAATACAGGAAAAATACGGAAAAAATTCTTTCGCAATGTTGTCAGGCGTTTCTCTTACCAATGAGAAAAGTTATATGATCGGGAAATTTGCCCGAGTTGCTTTGAAAACCGCAAACCTCGATTACAACGGTCGTCTTTGTATGGTGAGTGCCGGTGCAGGAAACAAAAAAGCCTTTGGAATGGACAGGTCTTCCAACAGTTGGGCAGATTTGGCGCACGCAGAAGTCATCATCATTACCGGCGCAAATGTGAGCGAATGTTTCCCAGTTTTAACCCATAAAATCTGGGAAGCTCGTGATAACGGAGCCAAATTGATTGTCATCGACCCACGTCAGATTCCGATTGCCAGAACTGCCGATATTCATCTGCCATTGAGACCCGGAACCGATTCTGCATTGACGAATACAATGTTGAAAGTTTTAATTGATAACAATTGGCTGGATAACGATTTTATTCATAATTACACTTCAGGATTTGAAGAAACTGCCGAAGCTGTAAAAGATTGCACTTTGGAATGGGGAGAAGAAGTAACCGGAATTCCGAAAGAATTAATTTATAAAGCCGCAGAAATGTGGGGTAAAGCCAAAACCAGTTTTCTGATGCACGCTCGTGGAATCGAACATCATTCTAAAGGCGTTCAAAATGTTTCAAGCTGTATCAATTTAGTTTTAGCAACCGGTAGAATCGGGAAACCTTATTGCGGTTACGGAACCATTACCGGGCAAGGGAACGGACAAGGCGGTCGTGAACACGGTCACAAATGCGACCAACTTCCAGGAAACAGAGACATCGAAAATCCCGAACATCGAAAATTTGTTGCCAATGTCTGGGGAATCAAAGAAGAAGATATGCCCGGAAAAGGTTTAAGTGCTTATGAAATTATTGAAGCTATCAACAGAGGCGAGATTAAAGGTTTACTTTCAATTTGTTTTAATCCTTTGGTGTCTTTGCCAAATAACAGTAACGTTCGTGCAGCATTAGAAAAATTAGAGTTTTACGCCGGAATTGATTTCTTTTTATCAGAAACTTTGCGCCACGCCAACATTATTCTCGCTGGTTCATTGCAGGAAGAGGAAGAAGGAACAACAACTTCTGCAGAAGGTCGCGTTATCAGAATCCGTGCAGTAGTTGACCCACCCGGAAAAGCAAAACGGGACAGCGAAATTTTAATGGAACTCGCCAGAAGATTAGGCGAAGGAGATAAATTTAATTATAAAAACAGCGAAGAAACTTTTAATGAATTAAGAGTTGCATCCAGGGGAAGCGCTGCAGATTATTACGGAATTACTTACGAAAGAGTAGAAAAAAATCTCGGAATTTTCTGGCCTTGTCCTACCGAAGATCATCCCGGAACACCGAGACTTTGGGAAGACAAAGTTTTCAATACCAATGATAAAAAGGCGCATTTCAACCCAACGCCTTATAAAAAACCAACCGAAGAACCAGACGAAGATTATCCGATTGTGTTGACAACGGGTAGAGTTGTAAGCCAATATTTAAGCGGTTCTCAGACAAGAAGAATTGGGAAATTAGTTGATTTGTATCCAGAACCGTTATTGGAAATTCATCCAAAACTGGCAGCAAAATACGGCATCGAAGAAAATGATTTAATTAAAGTTTCTACAAGACGAGGAAGCGCATTATTTCCTGCAAATGTGGTGGAGACCATCAGACAAGACACTGTTTTCATTCCTTATCATTGGGGCGGAGTCAATTCTGCAAACCAATTAACGATCGATGCTTTGGACCCGGTTTCAAAGATTCCCGAGTTTAAAGTTTGTGCCTGCAAAGTGGAAAAAACAGGACGAAAAAAAGGTGAAAATTCAAAAGAATTTGCCAACCAAAGTAGAGATATTCAATATTAAATTTTAAAAAATTATGGCGGAGCAATTTGAAAAATTTAATGATATGGAGTTTTTCGTGGATATGCAGCGATGCATCGGCTGTCACTCGTGCGAGATGGCTTGTGCGGAGTGTGAAACCAACGGAGAAACCTCGATGATTCATATTCATTATGTTGACAGAGCAGAGACGATTCAGACCACAGTTCAGGTTTGTATGCACTGCGAAGACCCGATTTGCGCAAACGTTTGTCCGGCAGACGCAATCACAAAAGACGAATATGGAATCGTACACACGGCAGATACTTCCAAATGCATCGGTTGTGCCAATTGTGTCATCGGTTGTCCGTTCGGAGTTCCACAGATTCCGGACCAAAGCGCAATGCTGATGATGAAATGCAACATGTGCTACGACAGAACAAGTACTGGACTCAAGCCAATGTGTGCAACAGTTTGTCCGAGTGGCGCATTAACCTTTGATACCAGAGAAAATGTGGCGAAGAAAAGACCAAACAGTTCGCCAGTCAACCGCTTTATCTTCGGGAAAGAAGTCGTGAATACCAAAGTGAATATAATGATGCCGAAAGGCAGCGAAGAATTAAAAGTTTTTTAATCATAGTACTATGTCAGAAGATAATAAAAAAATCCCCGCCTGGAAAGCCGATTTCCCCATCAAAAAACGAGAGGCAGCTTACGTTTCCCGCAAAGAATTCATCAAACTCATTGCCTTTTTTTCTGGGACTTTAGCATTAGCAAATGTGGCGATTCCGGTGTTTAATTATTTCAAAAAAGAAGAAAAACTCGGCGAATATTTCGTGGGATTGACCACCGACCTTAATATTGGAGGAATGCGGACTTTCTACATCAACGAAGATCACAGAAATCCTTACATGCTTATCAGATTAGCCGAAGACAAATGGAAGGTTTTCGAGCAAAAATGCACGCATCTTTCGTGTTCCGTTCTATACAATCACGATGAAAAAGTAATAGAATGTCCTTGTCATCACGGTTTTTTCAACCCCGACGATGGTTCTGTCATTCAAGGTCCGCCACCAAGACCTCTTCCACAATTAACGGTTGTCATTAAAGATGATAAAATTTTCGTGACAGATTTCATCAAAGAAGCCAAGGAAACGTACGGCCACGGATAGAACGATGATTATTTAGGCAACAATTTCCAATTTCACTCCCAGACCTACGAAAGTGGTTCGAGGAAGTCAATCTTTTTTGCACAGGCTTTTCTCAACGAAAAAAGGATTACCGTTAAGCCGGGTTGCAACAATTCGACGGTTCAAAATAAATTAAAAAATAACAAAATGTCAATACGAAAGAAACCCATCAAAAAAGTAACATTCCGCGTCAACGAAATGTTGGTTGCCATCATCAGCATTTACATATTGTTGGTCAGTATGCAGATGTGGCTTTTGTTCGGAACAATTAACAAAGCTTTAGACAAAGAACATATCGATTTTGCGTGGTATTCCGCAATCGGTTCTGTTGTTATATTTCTGTGTACTATTTTCTTTTTGAGATATGTACCCGATATTCCGACTGGACAAATCAAAAATTCAGAAGCCGAAAAAGATGACAAAGCCTACTGATTTACTCGATTCCTTCGGGCGAAAACATGATTATCTCCGACTCTCGATTACCGATAGTTGCAATTTCCGATGTCTGTATTGTATGCCCGATGAACCGTTCAAAAGCACACCATCCATCGAGTTGATGAACAGTCAGGAAATTTTCGAAATTTCTAAAATTTTTGTGCAACAATTTAATATCAATAAAATCAGAATTACGGGTGGCGAACCTTTGGTAAGAAATGATTTTGAAACCATTATTCAACAAATTTCTACGTTGGGAGCGAGTATTGGGATTACAACCAACGGCGTTTTGCTTCATAAATATTTTGATTTATTTAAGAAATGTGGCGTCAGAAATCTCAACATCAGCATCGATTCTCTCGACCGTGAAAAGTTTAAATATATTACAAAAAGAGATCTTTTTCAAACGGTTTGGGACAATATCAAAGAAAGCATAAAACGTGGGTTCAATGTAAAACTAAATGTCGTTGTAATGCGAGGTTTTAATGAAGACGAGATCCCAGAATTCATCGCACTTTCTCATCATTATCCGATTGAGTTGAGGTTTATAGAATTTATGCCTTTCACAGGGAATTCTTGGGAGAAAAATAAAGTCATTCCGATTTCCGAAATGCTCACTTTGGTTTCAGAACATTTCACTTTCGAAAAGGTGGAAGACCATAAAAATGATACGTCAAGAAAATACAGAATTGATGCAGAAAGTAAGGGCGTTTTTGGTTTGATTTCCACAATGAGCAACTCATTTTGTGCTGGTTGTAACCGAATCCGCATCACATCCGACGGAAAAATGAAAAATTGTCTTTTCGGCGCAGATGAATTTGATTTGTTAAAATCTTTCAGAAATAATGAAAGTTTAACTGAACTGATCAAATTGGGAATCATCAAAAAACATAAAGAAAAAGGCGGACAATTCTCCGAAATGGAAAATGTAAACAACCAAAAAATCATCAACAGAAGTATGATAAAAATTGGCGGATAAAAATTTTACCAACCGATAGGATAAAAAAAACATAACGATAAGATTTCAAACAATTCATAAATAATTACCAATGAAAAAATTATCCAATTTGATTACGATTGTGATGATTGCAGTCACAATGTTACAATGCAAAAAATCTGAAGCAACCAATCCAGCGACGGATAATTCTGCAAAAACTTCTCAAAAACATTCTGAAGAAAAAGAAAACCACAAACACGACGAGAAAGATGACTTAAAATATGTGAGTAAAGAAATAAAAGTAACAGGGGATGTCGTAACACCATTGACTTTAACGGTGGATTCTTTAAAAAAAATGAAAGTCGTAGAACTCAACGATTTCAAAATTGTTTGCCAGACAGGATTGACCAAAGATAGCGTAGAATCTACAAAAGGAGTTTTGCTAACCGACATTTTGGAAAAAGCAAAAATCGCATAACAAGAGCATAAAGACCGCAATTTCTACATCGTTGCAAGAGCTTCAGATGATTACAAAGCCACCTTTTCCTGGGCAGAATTATTCAACAATCCGACTAGTGAAAAAGCGTATGTATTATTTGAGCAAAACGGAAAACCGCTGAAAGAAAAAGGAGAAATGATTGTTGTAAGTCTGAACGATACGAAAACCGGTCCGCGCCACGTAAAATGGCTGAAAAGCATCGAAGTAACCCGCGTGAAATAAGTCGAAATTGTGTAAGAAACTACCTTAAAGACTTCCATCTTCCATCATCAAACATTCAACATTCATCAAAAATGAACCATTTTATCTCCGTTTCCGAAGCTAAAAAAATAATCGAAACACAAATTTTTCGTACAGAAAAAGTGACGCTCTCAATTTTAGAAGCACAAGGTTCTTACACCTCAGAACCGATTTTTGCAACATTAGATGTTCCGTCTTTTGACAATTCTGCGATGGATGGTTATGGATTTCGATTTGATGATTTGGCAGATTTTTCAGAATTAAATGTCACTGAAATTATTCCAGCTGGGATTTCAAAAATCGATTTTGTTTTGAATAGAGGAGAAGCCGTGCGCATTTTTACGGGAGCAAAAATTCCTGATGGTGTCGATACCGTGATTATGCAGGAAAAAACGACCAGAATTGTCGACCGAATTCAATTTAATGATGATGAAATTTCAAAAGGTGAAAATATTCGTTTGAAAGGTTCTCAAACCAAAGTCGGAACAAAAATAATTGAAGAAAATACGTTGGTCAATCACGCAGTCATCGGGTTTTTGGCAGGATTTGGAATTGAGAAAATAGGAGTTTACAAAAAATTAAATATAGGACTTTTGTATACCGGAAATGAGTTAGTAGAAATAGGAAAACCACTTCTGGATGGCGAAATTTACAATTCTAATACGTACACGCTTCAATCAGCTTTATCTGAAATCAATCATCAGTTTTCGTTCGTCTATCACGTAGAAGATACTGAAGAAGCAACTTTTTCTGCTATAAAAAATGGCTTAGAAACGGTGGATATTTTATTAATTACTGGTGGGATTTCTGTCGGAGATTATGATTATGTGAAACCGGCTTTGGAAAAAATAGGTGTTTCAGAATTATTTTATAAAATAAGACAGAAACCCGGAAAACCTTTGTACTTCGGAAAACTTGAAGAGAAATTTGTTTTTGCGTTGCCCGGAAATCCCGCTTCTGTTTTTTCCTGCTATCATCAATATGTGAAGCCGTTTTTGCTCGGTTGTTTTGGACGAAAAGAGTTTGATGAAGAACAAGATTTTGCCATTTCGGAATCTTTTGCAAAGAAGAAAAACAAGGATCAAACCCAGTTTCTGAAAGCATTTTACACAAAAGGAAAAGTGCTCATTCTCAACGCACAGGAATCTTATAAAATGGATTCTGTAGCACAAGCCAACTGTTTGGTGGAGTTTCCCGAAGGCGCAACTGAAATCAACATCGGAGAAAAAGTCAAAATATGGAAAGTCTGAAAATCAAAGGCAGAATCTGGATTGAAACCGAATCCGGACTGAAAATCGGCATCGGAAGAGCCCGACTTTTAGAACAAATTGACGAGTTGGGTTCCATCACAGAAGCCTCAAAAATTTTGGAAATTCCGTATCGAAAGGCGTGGGGAATTGTGCGGGACATCAACGCCAATTCGTCCAAAGAAATCGTCATCAAAGAAGCAGGTGGGAAATCCGGTGGAAAAAGTTCACTCACAGATTACGGAAAAAAAATTGTGGAAAAATTCAAAACAGCCGAGGAATGTTTTATGAAATTTTCTGAAGATGAGATTTTTTGATGTTTAAAAATTTTAAATAAAATCAAAAAAATGAAAGCCATCATTTTAGCAGGAGGCAAAAGCTCCAGAATGGGACAAGATAAAGCCTCGATGATTTTGGGCGGAAAAACCTTGATACAGCACATTATCGATAATTTGTCTTTTGTTTTTGATGAGATTTTTATTTCAGGAAATCATTCAAATTATCCAATTTCGAAGGGCATTATTAAAGATGTTACAACACAAAAAGGTCCGATGGGTGGAATTCGCTCCGCCTTAGAATTTTGCCAGGAAGATATTTTTGTTTGCAGTTGCGATATGCCCTTCGTTTCTTCGGATTTGATTGAAAATATTCTTCAAAAAAAAGTAGAATACAGAATTAATGTCGTGCGTTTTGGCGAAAAAATATATCCGGTTGTGGGCATTTATCCTTTTTCTATTCTGAATGATTTAAAGAAAACCATCGAAAACGGAAACCTCAGAATGACGAGCTTTCTGGAACAACAAAACGCTCATTACATAGATTTTGAAGACAGTTTTGAGCATCAACTTTTAAATATAAATACGCCGGAAAATTTTAAAACTGCGGAAAAAATTATTAAATCTAAATTAAAATGAAACTAAAAATATTTGGAAAACTGGCCGATATTTTCCACGGAAACGAATACGATTTGGATTCTGAAAACGTAAAGTCTGTTTCAGAATTAAAAGTAAAACTCTTCGAAAAATTCCCGGAATTGAAAGAATCAACTTTTTTAATTATCGTAAACGGCGTGAAAGCAAACGATAGCAAAATCATTTCCATATCATCAGAAATTGCCTTGTTACCGCCATATTCGGGAGGATAAAATTTAAAATTATGATGAATTTAGAAAGATACAACAGACAAATCATCCTTCCGGATTTTGGAATTTCTTCGCAAGAAAAATTGTTGAATTCTTCTGTGTTGGTGGTTGGTTCGGGAGGTTTAGGTTGTCCTGCGCTTCAGATTTTGGTTTCTTCGGGAATCGGGAAAATCGGGATTGTAGATTTTGATGTGGTTGAAATTCAAAATCTACATCGCCAGTTTTTGTTTGATGAAAAAGATATTGGTTTCCCCAAAGTTATCGTTGCCGAAAAACATCTGAAAAACAGAAATTCCGAAACCGAAATTGAAATTTTTAATGAAAAAATAACGACCAAAAATGTCATTCATTTAATTGAAAATTATGACGTTATCGCAGATTGTACCGATAATTTTGCAACCCGATATTTGCTGAATGACGCTTGCTCTTTGATGAAAAAACCATTGGTCTATGCATCTCTTTTTCGAGATGAAGGTCAGGTTTCGGTCTTCAATGTGGAGAAGGAAGATCAAATGACCAATTATAGAGATTTATTTCCGGTTCCGCCCAATCAGAGTGAAGTTCCAAATTGTAATGAAGCGGGAGTTTTGCCTACGCATTCGGCTGTTATCGGAACTTTTCAGGCGAATGAAGTCATCAAGTTATTAAGCGGTTCAGCCGAGACTTTGATTCATCAGTTACTGATTTTTAATACCAAAAATTATCAATCAATGAAAATTAAATTTAATGAAAATCAAGAAAAAGCGGGACCAAAAACCATCGAAGAATTTCAAAATTTTGATTATGAAGAATTCTGTAGTCTTAATAAAAATGATGAAATAAATTCATTTTCAGAACTTCAATCGTTTTTAAATCATGACAAAAGCATTTTGATCGATGTAAGAGAAGAGGACGAACAGCCTAAAATTTCTGCAATGAAGATTTTAGAACTTCCATTTGGCACACTTGAAGAAAATTTAGAAAGATTGAATGGCTATACATCGATCTGTTTTGTATGTGTTTCAGGAAGCAGGAGTCAGAAAGCGGTAAAACTTTTAAAAAGTCATTTTCCGGATAAAGAAATAAAACATTTTAAATCAGGCATAAAATCAATTTTACAATGAAAAAAATCAAAGATATTTTTATCGAAGGTCCTATCAATCCAATATTCGTTGCTGAAAGCATTACCAAGCATACGGTCAAAACCACGATTGGCGGACACAGTATTTTTCTTGGTCAGATCCGCGAAGATATGATTGACAAGAAAAAAGTTCAAGCAATACATTTTACAGCTTACAAAGAAATGGCTCTTGAAAAGGCACATGAGATCCGTGAAGAGATTATTGCAAAATATGGGTTAACCTGTGCACATATTTACCATTCGTTGGGGGAAATCAAGGTGGGTGAAATCTGCCTCTTCGTTTTCACTTCAGCTGCGCATCGTAAGGAAGCCATCAACGCCTGTAATGAAATGGTTGATAGAATTAAGAAAGAAGTTCCTTTATGGGGCAAAGAAATACTGGAAGATAACTCTCACACTTGGAAAGAAAATAAACAATAAGTATATGGTTAATATTACTCATAAAAATAATACCCTCAGAAAAGCTATGGCTGAGGCTGTACTGAGCGTTAGTTCACAAGAAACGATTGATGCGATTGTCAACAATTCTGTTCCGAAGGGCAATGTTTTCGAGATGTCAAAAACGGCAGGATTATTTGCCGCTAAAAAAACCAGCGATATGATTCCCGATTGTCATCCGCTTCCTGTCGAATATGCTTCAATTCAGTTTGAAATCAGGAATCTGGAAGTTTATATCACATCTGAAATTCATACCATTTACAAAACCGGAGTAGAAGTAGAAGCGATGCATTCGGCTTCTGTAGTGGCTTTGACGATGTACGATATGCTGAAACCGATTGATAAAAATATCGAAATAAGAAACATCAGACTCATCGAGAAAAAAGGTGGGAAATCTGACCTCAAAGATTCTGGAGAAAGAATTAATGCTTCTGTGATTGTTTGCTCAGACAGTATTTTTGCCGGAAAAAAAGAAGATAAGGCAGGGAAAGCCATTATTTCATCTTTAGAAAAGAATAGTGTAACAATAAACGATTATGTCATCATTCCTGATGAAATTTCTGAAATTCAAAACAAAATAAAATTTGACATCGAAAACGGAATTTCATTAATTATGATTACCGGCGGAACCGGACTTTCAAAACGTGATGTCACTCCGGAAGCTGTACGACCGCTGTTGGACAGAGAAATTCCTGGCGTTGCCGAAGCCATCAGAAGTTACGGGCAATTGCGTACACCATATTCTATGCTTTCCAGAAGCGTTGCAGGAATGATTGGCGACACTTTGGTCATCGCACTTCCCGGTTCTACAAAAGGCGCGGAAGAATCGATGGATGCAGTGTTTCCCGGGATTTTACATATTTATAAAATTTTGAATGGTGGGAAGCATTAATTTGAACTGATTAATATCAGATTAATAAAATACTAAAACATCTTTTATTTGAATTTCAAACCTTAAATTTGTCAATCTAAAAAGGAAAAGAGAAAACCAAAACACTTTGGTTTTCTTTATTAAAATAAAAGACAAAAAGATATTAATATTTTATTAAAATTAGAATGGATAAAAATCAATTGAAGGCGGGGCATCCAGTTCATACGTATTTGGTGGAAGAGGAGCTGATTATTTCTTTGTTAGAAGAACTTACCAATACAAATCCTAACGAAGAATTTCAGAAATTTTATAATCTGTTTAATCATTTAGCGACGGTAGAAAGACGATTTGAAAGAAAAGAAAATCAGCTGTTTCCGTTTTTAGAACAAAAAGGCTGGACAGGACCTTCCCGAAATATGTGGTCTTTCCACGATACGATTCGGGATATTTTTAGAATTATTAGAAAGAATATTGATGAAAAAGATTTAGATTCCGCCAAACAAAATGTAGAATACGCTGGTCAGAATTTGAAAAACCTGATGGATGTTGAAAAACGGGTTTTGTTCCCAAATGCAATGGATATTCTTACAGACGAAGAATGGATAAAAATGCGTGAGGGCGAAGATGAAATCGGCTGGATGCTGAGCGAATCGCCTGCAAAATATCCCGAAGAAAGCCAATATGTACATCCTTCGGAAGACACCACTGTGAGAACTGACGTGGTTTATGATGAAAATGCATCACATTTTGACGAAGGTTATATGACGATTGAGCAAGTCAATCTTTTGTTTAGAACTTTGCCACTCGATTTGACCTATGTTGATGAAAATGACCGGGTTATTTTCTATAACCGAGGCGAAGAGCGCGTTTTCCCGAGAAGTGCAGGAATCATCGGTAGAGAAGTGCGTTTTTGCCATCCACCGAAAAGTGTAGATACCGTTTTGAAAATTTTGGAAGAATTTCGAAAAGGCACACAGAATGAAGCTTCGTTTTGGTTCAATTATCGGGATAAACTGATTTATGTGAGATATTTTGCAGTTCGGGATTCCGAAAAAAATTACCGAGGGGTGATTGAGATGTCTCAAGATATTTCCGAAACCAAAAAAATTGAAGGCGAAAGAAGACTTTTGGAGTGGGAATGATAATTGTCATTTAAAATAAAATACTAATTTGTCTTTTATTTCAAATTAGATTTATATCTTTGCTATATAAAAATAACAAATGTTTTCTAAAACCTGCGAGTACGCCATCCGAGCTTTGATTTTCATCGCACAGAAGACCAAGGACGGAAGTAGAATAGGAATCAAAGATATTTCATCGGGGATAGATTCTCCGGAATACTTTATCGCCAAAATATTACAAGATCTAAGTAGAAAGGGATTTGTACAGTCAGCAAAAGGTCCGAACGGCGGTTTTTATATGGAAGGGAAAAATCTTCAGCAATCTGTTGCAGATATCGTGAGAGAAATAGATGGAGACAAGCTTTTTACAGGTTGTGGTCTTGGTCTCAAAGAATGTTCAGAAGACCATCCTTGTCCTATTCATAACGATTTTAAGCATATTCGACAGGAAATAAAAGATATGCTCGACAATTCTAAAATCGAAATGTTTGTCAAGAATTTAGATTTAAAACTCACATTTCTAAAAAAATAAAATCAATATTATTGAATTAAAATATTTGAAAACAATAAAATTTCATTATAATAAAATATCTTTATTAAAATATTTTTGAAATTAAAACCAACTAAAAATCGTAAAAATTCTGAAAAAATGAAAAAATCACTCTTCCTTGCAGCTGTTTTGTCTGCGTTCATCGGGTTGAATTCCTGCAAACAAAACAATTCTACAAGCTCTGAAAATAATTCAGATACAGAGAAAATTAAAACGGATGGCTCCGTAGAAGAGCAAAAATCTGTAGCACCGCCCAATGTGCCGGCTCCTGTTGGAGATCGAGCAGCAAAGAAAGTTGTCGTTCGTCTCGAAACTATCGAGAAGACTGGCGAATTGGCAGACGGTACGCAATATAATTTCTGGACTTTCAACGGAACGGTTCCGGGAAGTTTTATCCGTGCAAGGGTAGGCGATGAAATCGAACTTCACTTAAAAAATAATGAAAACAATACATTCCCTCACAACATCGACCTCCACGCTGTTAATGGTCCCGGTGGCGGTGCAGAAGCCACTTTCGTAGCGCCGGGAACGGAAAAAGTTTTCAATTTTAAAGCACTGAATCCCGGACTTTACGTTTACCACTGTGCCACAGCTCCTGTAGGAATGCACATTGCCAACGGAATGTACGGTCTTATCCTCATAGAACCGGAAGGCGGACTGCCAAAAGTGGACAAAGAATACTACATTATGCAGGGCGATTTCTACACCAAAGGGAAATTTGGTGACAAAGGTCTTCAGGAATTCGATATGGATAAAGCCATTTCAGAACATCCGGAGTATGTAGTATTTAACGGAAAAACCGGAGCTCTTTTGGGCGATGGCGAATTGCAGGCAAAAGTAGGTGAAACTGTACGTTTTTTCGTAGGAAACGGTGGCCCGAACCTTACGTCTTCTTTCCACGTGATCGGGGAAATCTTCGACAGAGTGTATATGGAAGGCGGCAGCAAAATCAATGAAAATGTACAGACCACGGTTATTCCTCCTGGTGGAGCGTCTATTGTAGAGTTCAAAGCAACCGTTCCCGGTGAATATGTGATTGTTGACCACGCAATGTTCAGAGCTTTCAACAAAGGAGCTTTAGGCAAAATTAAAGTTACAGGACCGGATAATCCTGCAGTTTATAAAAAGAATCCATAATTTTTTTTCTTGTTTCATTGAGGTTTAGCAAATACAAAGCAATGAGAGTTTTTGTCATCATTTGTGCAGTCATCCTGAATTTGGGTTTAGCTTCCTGTTCAGAATCTCCCAAAAGTCATCAGAGTACGTCTGTAGCAGATCATCAGTTAGAATTCATTTCCAGTTCAAAAAAAATGATGAAAATAGACAGCGGATCGTACAGAGCTTTTATCGGAAAAGATTCTAACAATATTATTAAAGTAAAATCTTTTTATATTGATAACAGCCCGGTGACCAATGCAGAATATCTCACATTTCTGAAAGCTAATCCTCAATGGACCAGAAGCAAAGTGCTTCGGTTATACGCAGACAGCACTTACCTCAAACATTGGAAAGGCGATTATCAGCTTCCGGAAAAAATAAATCCCGACGCTCCCGTAACCAATGTTTCCTGGTTTGCAGCAGAAGCGTATGCCAAAAGTGTGGGCAAAAGGCTTCCAACAATAGAAGAATGGGAATATGTAGGACTTGCAGACCGCAGTTCTAAAAATGCTTCTGATAAACCTCATTTTACAGATTTTATACTTAGAGAATACCAACAGCGGAAAAGCAATATGAATAAAGTTGTAAGACAAGGTGAACCCAATTTTTACGGCGTTTACGATATGTACGGAATGGTTTGGGAATGGACGTACGATTTCAATTCGGTGATGATGAGCGGAGAATCCAGAAAAGACAATACCACCAACGAGTCTTTGTTTTGTGCCGGTGGTGCCATTACCGCTTCGGATCTTAGAAATTATGCTGCCTTTGTGCGTTATGCACTTCGCGGAAGTATCAAAGCTAACAACTGTCTCAACAATCTCGGTTTCCGATGTGCAAGAGATTTTAAAAATTAAAAAAAATGAAAAACTTACTTTATATTTTGTTGGCAATGGCAAGTTTGTCCTGCAGCAAAAAAAACGAAGAAATAAGTCCGGATTCCATTTATAATGTCAGTTCCAAATGGGAGAAACAGGACGGTAAAACCATTACGTTTTCTGATATGAAAGGGAAAGTTCTGGTTACTGCAATGATTTTTACATCGTGTAAAACCGCTTGCCCGAGACTCACTGCCGAGATGAGAACCATCTCCCAAAAAGTAGGAAAAACCAATCCGGAAGACATCCAGTATGTTTTGATTTCCATTGATCCGAAAAACGATACACCGCAGGTAATGAAAGCTTATCTGGATACCAATAAATTCGATGAAAAACAATGGACATTTATCCGCAGCAACGAGGATGATACGCGGGAACTCGCCAACGTAATGGCTGTTAAATACAAAGAAATTTCGCCGATAGAGTTTTCGCACTCCAATATCATCAGTGTCTATTCCAAAAAAGGAACTTTAGCTTATCAAAAAGAAGGTCTGGACTCCGGCGATGATGACCTTGTAAAAGAAATTAAAAAACAAATAGAATTATAATCCATAAAAATCTTTAGTAATGAAAAACTTATTTTTTACAGCAATTTTGCTCTCTCTTACCATCACTTCTTGCTCAGAAAAAAAAGACCAAGTAGCAGAACAGCAGCCCACAACAGAATCCAATACAATGATGGAGGAACCAAAACCTGCAGCATCTGCTGATACTGCTTCAACAACAGCCGCAGCAAAGCCCGAAGACGAAGGCAAAGCTCTTGTAGAAGGCGCAGACTGCCTGTCTTGTCACAAGGTAGATTCTAAATTGGTGGGACCGTCTTATCAGGACGTAGCAGCAAAATATACCGATGCCGATATCGACCATCTTGCACAAAAAGTGATTGATGGCGGAAAAGGTGTTTGGGGCGATGTACCGATGACGCCGCACGCCGGACTCAGTAAAGAGAATGCACAGAAAATGGTTAAATATATTCTGTCACTTAAAAAATAAGAAACCTGAGTATTCTTAACAAATAGATACTCAAAAAAAAATTAAAATAATAAAAGATAAAAAAGTATTTAATTATGAATATCAAGACAGATTTTATAGGAGAGATTGTAGCTGAAGATTTCAGAACGGCAGCTATTTTCAAAAAAAATGGTATCGATTTTTGCTGCAAAGGCGGAAGAACCATAGAAGATGCCTGCGAAAACAAAATGCTGGACGCCAACTCAATTTATGCAGAAATTGAAAATCTTCCTCAGGATAATGGCGGCTCCATCGATTTTAAAAGCTGGCCGTTGGATTTGCTGGCAGATTATGTAGAGAAAACCCATCACCGCTACGTGTATGAAAAAACGCCAGTTCTTCAACAATTTTTAGATAAGTTATGCAAAGTTCACGGGGGAAGTCATCCTGAATTGTTTGAGATCAAACAGCTTTTTGATGGATGTGCCCAAGATTTGGCTTCACACATGAAAAAAGAAGAATTGATGCTTTTCCCATTTATTAAAAATATGGTCAAAGCTAAAATTTCAAACGAAGCTATTCCGCAACCACCTTTTGGATCTGTAGAAAATCCCGTCAATATGATGAAGCACGAGCATACCATTGAAGGAGAACGATTGAGAAAAATCGCAGATATTACAAACGAATATACGCCTCCTGCAGATGCCTGTAATACGTATAAAGTGACATTCGCAATGCTTCAGGATTTTGAAAATGATCTGCATAAACATATTCATTTAGAAAATAATATTCTCTTTCCAAAAGCGATTCAATTAGAAAAAGAATTTTCAGTAGAACACTAAATTGAGAAAAGTATGACCACCAAAAAATTATGGACCTGGCTTGCAGCCGTCATCATAGGTTCTTTTGCCGTACTGATCTACTATGGCGTAGATATTTATAGGAAAATCCCGCCTGTCCCGGATAAGGTTGTTACTACTGACGGAGCAGTAATAGCTACCGGGCAGGACATCAAAGACGGTCAGAATGTTTGGCAATCTATCGGCGGACAGACTGTCGGTAGTATTTGGGGACACGGAGCCTATATTGCACCCGATTGGAGTGCCGATTATCTCCATCGTGAATCTTTGCTTCTTCTGGAAGAACTGGCTAAAAAAGAGGGGAAAGTCTATAAAGATTTACCGGATGACGAGCAGGCAAAATATCAGGTATTACTGAAAAAAGAACTTCGTAAAAATACCTTAGACGAAGCCACCAATACAATTGTGATTTCTCCTGAAAGAGCAAAAGTACAGGCAGAACTGGCAGATTACTACGCTAAAATATTTATGAATGCTCCGGAAATGGCAAAACTGAGAGATCAGTACGCCATCCCGAAAAATACGGTAAAAACTCCGGAAAGAATGGCAAAAATGAATGCCTTTTTCTCTTGGGCAGCCTGGGTTTGCATCACGGATCGTCCTGGTGACGATGTAACGTACACCAACAACTGGCCACACGATGAACTGATTGGAAATATTCCGCCGCCATCATTGCACCTTTGGTCGGGTTTCAGTGTATTAATGTTATTGGGCTGTGTTGGATTATTGGTTTTCTATCATGCTAAAAATAAAGAAGAAGAGATAAGCGAGATGCTGCCTTTGGAAGATCCGCTCAGAAATATGAAACCAACACCTTCTATGAGAGCAACGCTGAAATACATTTGGGTTGTCGCATTGTTAATTTTAGTACAAATGTTTGCGGGTGTCATCACAGCGCACTACGGAGTCGAGGGAAGTGGATTCTATGGTTTTCCTTTGGATGAATTTTTACCACAATCAATATCCCGAAGTTGGCACGTACAATTAGCCATTTTCTGGATTGCAACATCTTGGTTAGCCACTGGATTGTACATTGCTCCCGCAGTTTCAGGCTATGAGCCGAAGTATCAGGTTTTAGGTGTCAATATTTTATTTGGAGCATTACTGATTGTTGTTTTCGGTTCTTTAGCGGGACAATGGTTAGGAGTAATGCAGAAATTAGGATATGTAGATAATTTTCTTTGGGGACATTCGGGTTACGAATATGTAGAACTGGGTAGAATTTGGCAGATCTTATTGTTAGTAGGATTAATTCTTTGGTTAATTCTTATGGTAAGAGCACTTTTACCCGCATTGAAAAAGAAAGATGGTGACAGACATTTACTATTATTGTTCACACTTTCCGCAGTAGCAATTGCCCTATTCTATGGAGCCGGATTGATGTACGGAAGACAAACCCATATGGCCATTGCAGAATACTGGAGATGGTGGGTGGTTCACCTTTGGGTAGAAGGATTCTTCGAAGTTTTTGCAACCGTTGTAGCAGCCTTTTTATTTACAAGATTGGGATTATTAAGATTAAAGGCAGCAACTCATGCTGTATTATTTTCAACCATTATTTTCCTAGCGGGAGGTATTTTGGGAACGTTCCACCACTTGTATTTCAGTGCGACGCCAACAGCAGTTTTGGCTTTGGGAGCTACATTCAGCGCACTTGAAATTGTTCCTTTGGTTTTAATTGGGTTTGAAGCTTATCAAAATTATCAGATCAGTAAATCTACCAAATGGATCAAAGCATACAAATGGCCGATCTACTGTTTCATCGCCATGTGTTTTTGGAATTTCCTTGGTGCAGGTATTTTCGGGTTTGCCATCAATCCACCGATTGCATTGTACTATATTCAAGGACTCAATACAACCGCAGTTCACGGCCACGCCGCACTGTTCGGAGTGTATGGAATCTTGGGAATTGGTTTAATGATGTTTATGTTGAGAGGATTATATCCTGACAGAGAATGGAATGATAAACTCATCGGCTGGGCATTTTGGCTAACAAATATCGGATTGTTAGTAATGGTAACCATCAGTTTGTTGCCGATAGGAATTATGCAATCCGTAGCCTCTATTAAAGAAGGATATTGGTACGCTCGTTCCGCAGAATTTATGCAGACCGATATGATGCATACTTTACGTTGGCTGCGTGTTCCCGGTGACATTTTACTGGCGCTAGGAGAGATGCTGTTGGTAATTTTCATTATCGGACTGAAAACCGGCTGGTCGCTTAAAGAGAAAAGATAATCAATTATTTAATCATGAGAACTGTCATTGCTTTTGTAATGGCAGTTCTTTTTAAATTTTAAGTTATGAAAAGAAACGAAAATTTAATCCTGCTTTCCAGAGACCATCATTTTGGTTTGCTTTGTTGCTGGAAAATCCGTCAGGGCATCAAAAAAGAGGTTTCTTACGAACGCATCAAGAATTACATTAATTATTATTGGGAAAAGAATCTTCATAACCATTTCAAGACTGAAGATGATGTGCTTCCGGAATTGTCGAACGAGGGTTTACAGAACCAAATGGAGAAAGAACATCGCGAAATTAGCCGTTTAATTGGAAGTATCAATCAATCAAATAACCAACAGCTGCTATCAGATTTTGCTGATGCTTTATACAAACATATCCGTTTTGAGGAAAGAAGTGTTTTTCCTTATCTTGAAGAACATCTTTCCGATGAACAGATGGATACAATAGGTTTAGAATTAAGCCAACATCATCACAAAGAAGAAGATGACTATGCGGATGAGTTTTGGAAATGATCATCAATTTTAAAAAATAAATCAATGGAAATCGTATTAAAAAGAGTGTACGAAGATGCTTCTCCCGAAGATGGTTACCGTGTTTTGGTAGATCGGATTTGGCCAAGAGGAATCTCAAAAGAAAAAGCTGCTTTGGATGAATGGGACAAAGATCTTGCACCATCAACAGCGCTCCGGGAGTGGTTTCATCACGATCCTTTGCTTTGGGACGAGTTTTCCCGGAAATATAAAGAAGAGCTTTTGGAGCAAAATCCCGGAAAACCTTTCCTGGAAAAAAATGGACAACAGGAAAAAATCACGCTGGTTTATGCAGCAAGGGACGAAAAACATTGTCATCCTTTGGTTTTGAAAGACTATCTGGAACAATTGCTCAACAACAAATCAAAAAAATAACTTTGATATTAAATTAAAAACTTTAACTGAAATGAATCATACTTTAGGAGAATATCTTTATTTGGCGATGGGTAATTGCAACGGTCACAAAGTAGTTATGGCAGTCGGCTACACCTACGATTATGCCGACAAAAAAGCAAAACAGTTTGAAAAAGCCAGCTCCGGAACTGTAAAATATTTGGACGTTTCAGTGGTGAAAACTGGTGATAAAGAAAAATGCAAGACTTTAGAAAGACAAGTTTAAATCTTCATTTTTCGATCATTTGTTTTTGGATTTTCAATCGATAATCATACCTTTGAAAAGGATAAGAAAGTCTTATTTTGAATCTTTCTTTTCTCGTAATTTATGAGCAATTGGATTCATTTAAAACTGTTAGTCTGTACAATTTTAATGTCAGTTATGATGTTGAATTGTAAAAAAAAAGAACCAAATTCATCTGAAAAATCCACTCAAAATTCTTTCATTTCCGTTGCGGCGGCAGCTAATCTTAGGGACGTTTTAGAAGATTTAAAACAAATTTACATCAAAGAAAATCCTGATAAAAAAGTAGAAATTACTTTTGGTTCTTCTGGTTTGCTGGTTCAGCAGATCTTAAATGGTGCACCTTTCGATTTGTTTTTATCTGCCGATACTCAATTTCCGGAAAAATTAAAAAGTGCTGGAAAAAATTATGGAAATCCGAAAATTTACGCTTATGGAAAGGTCGTTTTGTGGAGCTTGAAAAAGAACGTTTCTAAAGGTTTGGATTTGTTGCAAAATCTAGAAATAAATAAAATTGCCATCGCAAATCCTGAGCTCGCACCATATGGAAAAAATACAGTCGAAGCTTTAAAAAAATCAGGATTATATTCCAAAATTGAGAACAAAATCGTTTGGGCAGAAAACATCAGTCAAGTCGCACAATTTGCGTCGACAGGAAACGCAGATGTAGGTTTCATCGCACTTTCCAATGCTAAAAATAAAGAAATGATGAGGCGAGGAAATTTCTATGAATTATCTGAAAAAGAATGCGCGCCGATTGCCCAAAGCGGAATCGTTTTGAAAGGCAAAAGCCAAACTGAAGCTCAAGATTTTTTTGATTTCATCAATTCGGAAAAAGCAAATGAAATTTGGAAACGTTACGGTTATCAAACCAAAATTTCAAAATAAATGCTCGACCAAGACTTCATTTACACCTTGCTCCTCACTGGAAAATTAGCGCTAATTACCACGGTAATTCTCATTCTCATTGGAATTCCGGTTGCGTATTGGCTTTCCTATTCTCGGTTTAAACTGAAATTCATTGCAGAAACTTTAATTTCAATGCCGATGGTTTTGCCACCAACAGTGATGGGATATTATCTTTTGGTAGCCTTCAGTCCGGAAAATGCTTTCGGGGATTTTCTTCAAAAATATTGTGATGTTCGGCTCGCTTTTTCGTTCCAGGGAATTGTGATTGCAAGTATCATTGCCAATCTTCCGTTTATGATTCAGCCATTGCAGAACGGGTTTTCGGCTTTGAATGATGATTTGCGACAAGCTTCCTACACAATGGGAAAATCGAAAATAGTTACTTTATTCAAAGTCCTTATTCCAAATATTAAAAAATCTGTTATCACTGGAATTGCGCTCACTTTTGCCCACTGTATCGGCGAATTTGGCATCGTGATTATGGTTGGCGGAAATATTCCCAAAGAAACCAGGATCGCTTCAGTTGCGATTTACGACCAGGTTCAGGCGCTCAATTTTGAGGCTGCTAACCGTTATGCATTCGTGCTTTTCATCCTTTCGTTTCTTATTTTATTGTTGATTTACAGCATTAACCGAAAAACTAATTTTACCACATTCCGATGATTGAAATTCAGATAAGACATCAAATTTTTACTTCGTCAGGAAATAAATTTCTTGAGGTTGATGAGCGGATTTCAGAAGGAAGTTTTGTGCACGTTTCCGGCGATTCCGGGATTGGAAAAACCACTTTTTTCAAAGTACTTTCGGGATTGGTTGTTCCGGATTTTGGTTTCATTAAATTAAATGATAAAATCTTGCTGGATACTGCCAATAAAATATTTCTACCACCTCAAAAACGAAATATTTCATTGATGTTTCAGAATTACGCCTTGTTCCCAAATATGACTGTGAAACAAAATATCGCTTTCGCACAAACGGAAAAAGACGAAAATATCGTTGATGAATTACTAGAAAAGTTTGCCCTCAAAACCTTCGAGAATACATCGCCTTCTAAACTTTCTGGCGGACAACAGCAAAGGGTTGCATTGGCAAGAACTTTAGCCCAAAATGCTGAAATTGTTTTGCTCGATGAACCATTTTCTGCAGTAGATATTGCAATGCGAAAAGTGATGTTAAATGAATTATTGGAGTTTAATAAAAACAATAATTCCACATTTTTTGTCATCAGTCATAGTGAAGAGGAATTTGAAAGTTTTTCAACATACAATTTGAATATCATTTAATTAAAATCATAATTTTCAGCTTTAGATTCCATTAAAAATCCAAGGATTTTAACAAAATTAATTGTTAAAAATTAAAATAATACAAAAATGTCTTATTTGTGATTTCTATCACGTCATTATTTTTATTCAGTATAAATAAAAACTATTTCTTTGTAAAAAAAATTTTTACTTATGAAAGTAAAATCACTTGTAGCTCTTGTATTGGGCTTATTCATTTTTAGTTCTTGTAACAGTAGTGATGATAGTGAAGAAGACATTGTAACAGCAGGAGAAATCAAAACGCATCAGGTTTTAGATGCCAGATCTTATACCAATTGGGTTTATTTTTCATTTTCAAAAAATGAAATTGTAACCGTTACCGATGTTCAAGCTGACAAAAATTGGGACATTATCGCTTACGAATTGGAAAATGGAGAAATTATTTATATCCCTGAGTAATTAATGAAGAATTTTAGTATTTGGTTAAAACTTTGCGTTTTCAATTTCTTTGTTGTGTCGGTTGTCGGCGTGATGATGAGGTACAATATGGCTTTTTCTTTACCAGGATTAACGCACAAATTTACGCAGGAAGCGCACTCGCATTTTGCTTTTTATGGCTGGGTTTCAGCAAGTATTTATCTTTTTGTTACGAAATATTTGAGTGAAATTTCCGAAAAAATAAACTTCAAAAAATACCAATATTTAATGATTGCTAACCAAATCGGTTCGTACGGAATGTTGTTTACATTTTTGTACGGCGGTTACTTTTGGTTGTCGATTGTATTTTCGTCAATTGCTTTGTTCACAGGGTTTGCGTATTTTATTTTTTTATTAATTGATACAAAATCAAATAGAAATCCTGAAATAATCTGGTTAAAATCAGGTGCTTTTTTTACCACAATTTCTGCGATTGGAATTTTTGGGTTGGCTTATTTTTCTTCCCGAAAAGATGAATTTGAAGTGCTTTTTAGAGCCTCAACTTATTTTTATCTGCATTATCAGTACAACGGATTTTTTCTGTTTTCGTGTGTCGGTTTGCTTTTGATTTCATTAAAAAAGTACGGCATTCAAATCTCAGAAAAATTGAATAAAACTATATTTTTCCTTTTATTCATCGGTTGTTTTTTCGGTTACGGACTTTCAATTTTATGGACAGAAATTCCTGATTTGTTGTATGGATTTTTTACCATAGTTTCACTCATTCAACTTTTAGGAGCGTGGAAACTTTGGAGTTTTGTTTGGAAAAATCGATCGAAATTCTCAGAAAATCATTTCATTCAAAAATTATTATTGGCAGTTGTCGGATGTTCTTTTTTAATGAAGTTTATCTTGCAAATTGCTTCTGCTATCCCGTCTTTAGGCATTTATGCATTCAACAGCATCAATATTGTCATTGCGTATTTGCATTTGGTTTTACTATTGGGAATTAGCCTTTTTTTGATTTGGAAAATAGTTGATTTGAATTATTTTGAATTAAATAAAATATTGAAATTCAGTATTTTATCAATGGTTTTCGGTATTGTTTTAAATGAAATCATCTTGTCATTGGCAGCTATTTTTTCCATCTTTTATATTCCGTTTTTGAGTGCAAAATATTGGTTGCTATTTGCCTCAGTTATCATTATGATTTCAATCGGTTCTTTTATCAAATCTTTAAAAGTAGACTAACTTTTTGGTAATTTCATAATCTTTTGATTCTCATTGATGTTATCGTCAATTTTCTCATATTATTTTTATTGAATTGTCGATGGTTTTGATGGTGAAATTAGTATGATATAAATCTTTTTTTCGTGCTTAAAAAATGTTGTTATTCTTGACATAACAACCTCTGAAAATCTTAAATTTGTTAGGACTTTCAGCACGGTTATTTTCTCTTGTAACTACTATGAAATCTCGGAACTGTAACAATCAATTCAATTTATAAATAATGAACAAAAAACCTGTACACAACTTTCATATTCCTGTGATGGGACTCGCTTACACAATCGATAGTCCAATCCGTGTTGCTCAATTTGGGATTTCATCTGTTGTTTCAATTATAGATGACGAAATTGTTGAGAGAATGCGAGATTTTTACAGTAAAAAATTCAATTTCGATTTTAAAGAAATTTCAATTAAATCCGAAGACCACAGAGCGGAGAGAATCACGGCTTATCTGGATATGATGGACGATATTGTGACCAAAAAGTTTAAGGATTTCAAAGAAGAAATTTCGAAAAATACAGAAACTCTCAAACAGTTTATAGGAATGTTGCCAAGCACTTCCGGCTTGAGAGATGGTTTGCAAAATATCCTCAATAAAAAAGATAATCTGGCGGAAAGCATCAAAAATTTCGTTGATAATCATTTTAATCCAGGTGAAATAGATGTGAATATTATGACGAAAGTAGACAAGGATAATTTTGTGAAAAATGTTCAGCTTCCGACTATTTATAATGATGCACACGCTTCTTTGCGAGGTTTTGCCAATAGCAAATTGTCGTCATCCGTCATTTTTTCTGCCGGAATGAATCCAAGATTGTATAGTTATCTGGAAGAGTTTGAAGATTTTTTTCCTAATGAAAATGGCGAATTGAAAAAGAAAATCATTCTTAAAGTCAGCGATTTTCGCTCTGCGATGATTCAGGGGAATTTTCTTGCGAAAAAAGGACTTTGGGTTTCAGAATACAGAATTGAATCTGGACTAAACTGCGGTGGACACGCCTTCGCAACCGACGGACTTCTTATGGGGCCAATTATGGAAGAATTCAAACAAAAGAAAAACGAGCTTCAAGCTTCGGCTTTTGCTCTCTGGAAATCAGCCTTGGAGCAGAAAGGGAAAATGACAACTTCCGAACCTTTGGAAACCAGAATTTCTGTGCAAGGTGGTGTTGGAACTTCTGAAGAACACGAGTTTCTTTTGACCACATATAATGCGGACAGTGTGGGTTGGGGTTCGCCATTTTTGCTGGTTCCAGAGGCAACTTCTGTGGATCAGGAGACCAGGAACCTTTTGATAAATGCAAAAGAAGAAGATTATTACCTGAGCAATATGTCGCCATTGGGAGTTCCGTTTAACACAATCAGAGGCACGAGCAATGATGAAATCAAGGATATGAATATTTCAAATCAAAAATTTGGGAGTTCTTGTCCAAAGAAATTTTTGGCGCTCAGCAAAGAATTTACACCTAAAGGAACTTGTACGGCTTCCAAAAAATATCAGGATATAAAACTGAGTGAATTGAAAACTAACAGGTTAAAATTGACTGATAAACAATACGAGAAACAGAAGCAAAACATTACAGAAAAATCTTGTCTTTGTGTTGGACTTGCAAATTCTGCATATTTGGAGTTAGATATCCCGGTAAAAGGGGAGAAGCAAGGTGTTGTTATTTGTCCGGGACCGAATCTTAGTTTTTTTGATAAAGAGGTTTCACTTTCGAAAATGGTTCGTCATATTTATGGTTATGAGAATGTTTTATCAGATGATCGCCGTCCTCATTTATTCATCAATGAATTGAAACTGTATGTCGATTATTTTAAGAATGAAATTCTGGAATTCTCTGAAGAAATCACCAAATCTCAGGTGAAAAAGTGGGAGATTTTCAAAGGAAATTTGCTGAAAGGAATTGCTTATTACGAAGAACTTTTTGCCGAAACCAATTATTTCAAACCAAAATTAGATTCTATTTTTTCTGACTTAAAATCTTTCAAACTGAAATTGAATCAAATCAAAATTCCTCAATTATAATAACTGAATTCATAAATCACTTGGCACACCCATCATCTGCATCACGCTTCCAAGATCTTTTAAATCTTTGATTTTGTACTCGAACATAATCAGTACCTTTTCTTTTACTGCAACCGCAAGATGGTGGATAGGGCAAGGGTTAACTCCATTACACTGTTTAAGTCCTAAGAGGCAGGAAGTAAAAACTTCTTTTCCCTCGAAATTTTCATAAATATCTTTGATTGTCAGGTTTTCAAATTGTTCATCAGTCAGAAAAAAACCGCCCCCTTTTCCTTTTCCTGAAGAAATCAATTGTTTTTTGGTCAGCTGCTGCAAAATTTTTGAAGTAAAATAAGTGGGCGTTCCTATTTGTTCTGAAATATCAATAATTCCTATCTTTTTCCTCTCGGTTGCAAGGACTATACAGGCTTTAATTGCGTATTGACAAGTATTGGAAAATATCAACATTGATTTTAATTAATAATTTAATCTAGACCCTCAGATTTATTACTCTGAACAGAATAGAATGTAAAAATACAAAATCGTTATCTATGATTTTCCTTTTTGTTAGATATGAGTAAAGTTTTAAACCAATTGAACGAATCTTCAGCATGTTTAACATTATTTTAATTCCGCATATAATTTCGATGTTAAGAATGTGATGATAAATTTATATATGGATCTTAAATCGATATACTAGATAACAAAAAAATCAACCAAAACTTTTGGTCGATTTTTTTGTTGAAAAAAAGGAATGTAATAAAGGTTATTTCAGCCTGAAATTCGGTGCAATCTTCAAACCGATCCAAGTCCAGGTTTGTAAGTTTTTTGGTTCCGGAACATTTTTAAGAAACTTCATACTTTCTCCTGAAAACATAAACGAATGTCCTAGATTAGCTGTGATGACTTTCCCAACTTTTTGCGTGAAAACCAAATCTAATTCGGTTCCTACATAATTGGAATATTTTTCTCCCAAATTATTTAAGCCCAATTTTCCATTGGATGTAAATGCGTGAAAATTGGCTTGAAGATTAGAATTTGAGTTAAATTTATAAGTAGATTTCAGATAATAATCGTTCAAGCCAAAACTGTTGAAATAATTTGTCCCGAAATAAAAATAATCCATAAAACCATTATAAAGATGATTAGTTCCGTACAGAGGACTGAAAGATTTATTCTTGCCGGCTTCCGTATCAAAACTTCTTCCGGAAAGCCATTCTGTTCCCAAAACCACATTAAATTTCGGTATGATGATGAAGTCTGAATTTACAGAAAATTGATAAGCAGATTTACTTTGAGCGGCTGTATTTTTTCCGGTTTGATAATAAGCAGAACCAAAAAAACCGAAATTTTCAAAATATTTTTTTGAGTTAATTCCTACGGTCAACATATCGTAATGTGTACCAGACGGGTTTTGTAAAACCTGGTTCAAAGCGATTGCGGAGAACTGTAACTTGTTTTTTCCTGTGTATTGGTAATGGATGATTTGTAGAGATTTTGTGATTTCTCCGGCTTCTGTAATATTATAAACTTCTTTGTCGGGAAGGTCATTCGCGTCATTGTCGTCATTATTGTAAGTAATAACGGTTTCTAATTTTGAACTCGGAGTTAATTTGAAAATACCTTTTAAAGCATCAAAACTTCGTCCCTGCATTGCCCAATCCAATGCCCCAATTAATCGTTCGTTGTCGTAAGAAAGAATTTGCCGTCCCAATTTTAAGGCAAATCGTTCTGAAAATTGATAATTGGCCCAAGCCTCATTCAGAATGAAATTCTGATTTTTACTTGCAGTAGAAGAGGTTTCACCCCAAGTTCTTACGTCTTGTGCAGAAATGTAAACTTCCAGATTTTTATAGTAATAATCAATTCCGAAACGAGCTCTTGATACAACCGTCGTTTCTGCTGATTTTCCTTTTGGGATTAGCGTTCTTGCTCCGTTATCCAGTTCGGCTCTTGTTCTGAGGTCAATATTCATTTTCAGGCTGTCGACTTGTGCATTTGTGATTCCAAAAGCAAAGACCAGAAAGCTGATGGCGATTTTAGTTTTATACATCTTCTTATTATTTGGTGGTTATTTTATAGGTTTTATGACACGCAACACAGTTGTTGAGCAATTGATTGAGCTTTTCCTGAGTTAGTTGGCGGTCGTATTTCTTTTTTGCCATTTTTGCCATCACATCAAAAAGTTCGTGAGTTTGAAAGCCCATTTGTTTAAATTCAAACGGTAAAGATTTTACAAGACCTTGTGGCACGGCATCCACTTTGCAGGTTCCGGATTGTTGTCCGACTTTTGCAATGATTTCAGGATCATTTTTAGCAATTCCTTCGTTGATCTTTTGGACGCTTTCCAGAAAACCTCTCATTTCTGCCATAACAAACTCCCGGTTTTCTTTGGTCATTTTGATTTCAGATCTTCCATCTTTTGCAGGAACTACCTTTTCACCCTTGTAAAAAAATTGATAAATCAATCCCACATTCAGAGCGATAGATATCAACAGTAAAACTGAAGTTATTTTCTTTTGCATTACAATTTTTTAAATTAATAACCGAGCTTAAAGGAAATACTAGCAAGGTCTTTCACATCCTTTTTTTGTATAGAAATGCCAGTTGACGGCGGTTGCACAAACACATCCTACCACCAAAAACCAAAAGAATAATCTTGAATCTCCAGTCAATGCTCTGGATTGTGTGATCAAAATATTAAATACGAAAGGACCAAATGCAGCCACTGCTGCTGTCCAGCCGATAACACCTGCTGCTTTTCTCGGTGATTCTGAAAAAATAACTGGAAACTGTTTGAAAGTCGCTGCATTACCTATTCCTGTGAAGAAAAATATGGCTAATACTATGAGAAGAAATCCCTGAAATTGATCCGGTGAAGTTGGGGTCAGATAACCGCCAAGAATCAATGTGGAAATTAAAATTATCAATGATATTCCCGTGAAGTGAGTCAAATATGCACCACCTATCTTGTCTGCCACTTTCCCGAAAATCACTCTGGATGCAGAACCGATTAGGGGACCGTAAAATGCAAAATGTAAAGGGTCAATGTTCTTATCTAAGGGTGTATAGAGATTTTTTATCATCAGGGGGAAGGCCGCAGAAAATCCTGCAAAAATTCCGAAGGTCATTATGTAGGTCATCGTACAATACAAGGTGTGACGGTCTTTGAAAATATCCAGCTGCTCTTTGAAAGAAGCTTTTACGGGAATACTTTTTAATGAAAACCAAGCCCAAATTCCAACGATCAATAAAGGAATCACATAGATAAATGCAGTATTTTCCAGGTAGATCGTTTTTCCGGTTTCCACGATGATTTCACCGCCGCCTAAAAATGAGAACAGTGTAAGACTCATAATCAAAGGAGAGAGTAGCTGTACCAGACTTACCCCAAAATTACCGACACCTGCCTGGATTCCGAGTGCTGTTCCTACCTCCTTTTTAGGGAAAAATAATGAAGTAGACGGCATGAAGGATGAAAAATCTCCACCTCCAATCCCTAATAAGAATCCTATCAGCATAAAATAAGTGAATGATGTTTGGGGATTCATCACAGCAAATCCTAACATTAAAAGAGGAATTATTTTGATCAGTGAACTGATGGAAATAACTTTTCTTGTTCCGTATATGGGAATTAGAAATGTATTGACGATTCTTAGAATACCACCCGCCAGTCCGGGCATAGCGGCCATCCAGAAGAGCTGGTCATCTGTGAATTGAAAACCGATTTGCGGAAGTTTGATAACGATAACACTGTAAAGAAACCAGGTTGCGAAAGAGAAAATAAGTGCAGCTGTGGTGATGGCCAAAGTTTTCCAAGCTATCTTTTTCCCACTGCGTTTCCAAAATTCTTCATTTGACGGATCGTAGTCCGTTAACCAATTTGACTTGTTCATATTGTAGTAATTTATTCTTTTAGTTTATTTTAATCTTTGTTGTTGTTGACGTGCTCAATTCTGTCTTTAAGATGCGGTGCAGCATTGTTTGTCATTTTTTTAATAACCTGATTCATCCAGAACAATGAGATAGCGGAAATGAGAAATACGAAAATCCATGAACTGGTCCATAACCCTGAAAAATCTAATAAATATCCAAAAAGGATAGGACCAATAAATCCGCCTAGACCACCAATTAATCCAACCATTCCGCCGACAACACCGACTTCATTCGGAAAATATTCAGGGATATGTTTATAAACTGCTGCTTTACCGATTCCCCACATAATGCCGATGAGAATCACCAGGATTGAGAAAACCCAGATGTGTGCTTCAAATTTGATCAATGTGACACCTTGTGCCAAAAGCTGCTTTTTCTGTACGTGCTCGTTTTGTTTTACTAAAATTTCCTGCCATGAAAAGGATTCGGGTAATACTGAAGTTTGTTGGGGAATCTCAGGTTTTGCACTGATAGCAAATTCGGCATTATCAAGAATGATCTTTTCATTTCCAAAACTTTTTACGATTCCTGTTTTTTTTGCTGTGATGCCTTTTCCGGGAGTTAGAATCTCCATTTTCGGAAGCATCAGAAGTCCGCTTAAAATCAGTGAAGAGTATAAGACCCAGTACATCACTTTTCTAGCACCGAATTTATCTGAAAGATAACCGCCAAAAGCGCGGATAACGCCGCTGGGTAAGCTGAAGGCTGATGCCAAAAGTCCTCCTAAAACCAATGAGGTTTTGTAAACACTCACATAGTAAGGCATCAGCCACTGAGAGAAAGCGACAAATAAGCCGAATACTAAAAAATAATAAAGACCAAATCGCCAGACTCTCATGTTCGAGAGAGGTTCGAGAAGTTGTTTTGTGGACTTGTTTTGTGCGGTAACTTTCTTATTTTTCACAAAGAGTAGAAAGATGCATCCTATGATGACCAATGTAATTCCATAGAGTATGGGAAGCATTCTCCATCCATTCTCGGGGTCTTCGGCAGATAGATAATTGAGTAGAGTGGGGGCAAAAAATGTGGTTAAGGCAGCGCCTGCATTTCCCATCCCAAATATTCCCAAGGCACGTCCCTGCCATTCTTTTGGATACCAAGCTGATGTAAAGGCAATTCCTACGGCAAAACCTGTCCCAATCATTCCGAATAAGGCACTTAGCAGAAAGTAGATCCAATAGGAATCTGCAAAATAGAGTAGGAACAATGGAACACTGCAAAGAAGTAGTAGGGTTGAAAACACAGGTTTTCCACCGTATTTATCAGTTAAAATTCCCAAGGGTAATCTCATAATGGAACCCGTAAGAATGGGAATTCCGAGCAGCCAGCCAGTTTCGACGACTGACCAGTTGAAAATATTATTATCTACGAGATAAGTTACGAGAACTCCGTTCAATGTCCAGCAAGCAAAACAAATGGTAAAAGCCAGTGTATTTAATACTAGAATTTTGTGAGCGGAAGATAAATTTGCATCCATTGATTGTCTTTTTTTAGATGTTTATTATTTCTTCAGCAAAGATATTATAAATAAGACATTTTTGTCTTATTTTGATTTTTCTTTCTATTTTTGTGTCATAAATCATACTGCTCGTTATCCTACAGGAAGCTGATACAGGATTTTGTTTATTGTGTAATGTCTCCATTAAAACTTTAAATATGAAGCAAATCGTCGGAATCGAAATCATACTATATGTACAATGATCAAAAAAGAAGCACAGAATTCTATACTGCCTTATTTCGAAGGAAGCCTCATATTAATGTTCCGGGGATGACAGAATTTATCCTATCTGATCACTGCAAATTAGGATTGATGCCCAATGATGGTATTGTAAAAATCCTGAAGGATTTTATGCCTCATCCTGATAGGGGAAATGGTATTCCACGCTGTGAGCTATACCTGCGAACAACTGGTGTAACTGCCGAGTATGATAACGCTTTACAGATTGGAGCAAAGCTCATCAGTGTTGTTAAAAGTCAGAACTGGGGAGATGATGTCTGCTATTTTGCAGATCCTGACGGACTTATTATCGCATTTGCACAAACAACAAATGAGACCAGCAGGCATGAATAAATATTATACGGGTATTTTTTTGATTATGATGTTGATCTATGTTTTTTATAATAAAGAGATCTATACCGAAAAGTCTGATTATGATAATTTCAGACTTTCAGAAAAAGCCTTGAAAGGAGAGAGGCTGTGGCTTGAGAATAATTGTAATGCCTGTCATCAGCTTTACGGATTAGGAGGATACTTAGGCCCTGACCTTACCAATGTAACTTCGAATGCCGGTAAAAGCAGTGAATATCTAAAAGTGATGATGATCAGCGGTGTCAGGTCAATGCCGAAGTTTGAATTTTCACCTCTGCAACAAGATCAGATTCTTCAATTTCTAAAAGAGGTAGATAAAACAGGGTATTATCCCAACAAAAAAGCCGTGGTTAATTACAGCGGATGGGTACAATACCAGAAAAAAGTAATAAATGAAAAATAATCATTATCCTTTCTATTACATTTTAATCGGACTTATTAGCTTGGCAATGTGTCTATTGGTTGGCTTTTTAT
Source organism: Epilithonimonas bovis DSM 19482 (assembly GCF_900108115.1). Lineage (GTDB taxonomy): Bacteria > Bacteroidota > Bacteroidia > Flavobacteriales > Weeksellaceae > Epilithonimonas > Epilithonimonas bovis. The sequence goes on along the minus strand of NZ_FTPU01000002.1, from coordinate 32,310 downwards.
CCGGTGTACAGTATATTGTTCCTGACTTTATAAAAACGATAGTTCCGTTTACTGTTCTTCGACCTCTCCATACATTGTTTGCGCTTTCATGGATCTTTATGGCATCAATCGGCGGCATTTTCTGGTACATCAATAATGAAAAAGGTTCTAAAAATGTTATGAAATGGCAATTTTGGATCTTCACTGTTACTGGTGTATTGATTACCATTTGTTATTTGTTAAAAAAATTTGAAGGAAAAGAATATCTTGAGTTTCCGCACATTTTTTACATACCTATTGTTTTAGGATGGATCTTTTTCGGCATCTATTATTTTCAGGTTATGTGGAAAAGTTTTTTCAATTGGCCAGTTTATTATTGGATGTGGGGTACAGGTATTCTCTTGATGGTATTCCATTTTACAGAAGCTCATTTATGGATACTGCCGTATTTCAAGGAATATTATACTCAAAACCTTACGATGCAATGGAAAGCCGGGGGTGCATATGTCGGAGCGTGGAACATGCTTGTTTATGGTACTTCGATGTATGTGATGGAAAAAAGCAGTGGAACTCCTCATTACAGCCGTTCTAAAACAGCTTTCTTTTTCTTCTTTCTTGGACTTGTGAATGTCATGTTCAATTGGGCTCATCACGTTTATCCGGTTCCGAATGCAGAATGGATACGCTATGTGGCCTATTCGATCAGTATGACCGAATGGATTATTCTTTTACGAATTATTTACCTTTGGAAAAAAGATATGTCAAAAGCGAGGAAAAAGCGTTTCTCTGTTTTGTTCAGAATTCAAGTTGAGAACGAATATCTTTTTGTAAAAAAGTAGAACCAGAAATTATTTTCACCTGTTGGAGAATGTTATAAAACATTACCCGGTTCAGAAAAGATTTACGAAAAATTAGAGGTTAGACTGGATAGAAAATTTGAAACAGAAAAAGGAATTGCTAAAAATGATTTGAGAGTGTATGTAAAAGGTAAGAATGTAATAGAATTTTTTAAATGGTATGATTCAAAAGAAGATCGAGAAACTTCTCCTTGGAGAGAATTTTGTGAAGAGCTTCTTACAACGAAAATTTTACCAGGATGGGAATTCAGATATATAGATTATAAATTTAAAAAAACAATTAAAACCCCAATAATAGATTTGAATATGAAGGGGAAAGGAATGTTTGTTTATGATGTTTGATCTGGTAATTAATAATGAACAATTACCTATTTTAAAAAAACTGAAAGAAAATTCTTCCGAGAATTATATTTGGGTTACAGATGAAATTATTCAAGGTTTGGGACATGATGCAGGTGCAAAAGGATTCAAGTATGAAATTGCTCCTCACACCAAGTATGCCCAAAATCTAAAATGGAATAAATAAAACATCAACTATCATTTAAATAGAAAAACATTTAAATACTAGGTAGTGTCCTACTAACTGTGTAAGTAGAAAAGTTATTCTGAAAAATTTTGAGCCCTCAAAGCTCAAAAAATTTTTCGGAAACCTAACGAAGTGGTTCGGCGAAGCCAAATAACTTTTTACTATTTTTAAACATTATACAGTTATGACCAGTAAAGAAGATTTATTAAACAACAAGGATTTCTACAAATCCTTCAAAAACGGAGAAGATTTAACCTCGTTCTTCAAAGAACTGCACAAAAAAGCAGTAGAACATATGCTGGATGCTGAATTAGACAGCCATCTTGACAATGAAAAACACGAAAAAACCACCAATGGAAACTACCGAAACGGACACGGAACTAAGAAGATAAAATCATCATTTGGCGAATCCGAAACCTAACGAAGTGGTTCGGCGAAGCCAAATTAAAGTTCCTCGTGATAGAGAAGGGAGTTTTGAACCTGCTTTAGTTCCCAAAAGACACAATATCATCGATGGTTTGGAGAATATCATTATCTCGTTTTATGCTAAAGGAATGAGCGTTTCAGATATTGAGGAACAGATTAGGGATATGTATGATTTTGAGGTTTCTACGTCAACAATTTCTCGAATAACTAATGCTGTTGCCAGTGAAGTCGTTGCGTGGCAAAACCGACCTTTAGACGAATTGTATCTGATTGTTTGGATGGACGGAATTGTTTTTAAGGTTCGTGAGAACTCCAAAGTCATTAACAAAACCATTTATTTAGCCGTAGGCTTGAACCGTGAAGGCAAAAAAGAAGTTCTTGGAATGTGGCTTGGAAAGAACGAAAGTTCCAGCTTTTGGATGAGTGTTTTAACCGATTTAAAAGCTCGTGGTGTTGAAGATATTTTGATTACCGCTACCGATAATTTAAATGGATTTACCCAGACCATCCGCTCCGTTTTCCCTGAATCCCAAACCCAAATCTGCGTAGTCCACCAGATAAGAAATGCTTGTAAATACGTGGTTTGGAAGGACAGAAAAGCGTTTTCTGCCGATATGAAACACATTTATACTGCGCCTACAAAAGAAGCCGCCAAAGCAGCCCTGGAAGATTTTGCAACCAAATGGGAAAGTAAATATTTGTACGCCATTCAATCCTGGAGAAACAATTGGGACGAACTCACCGTATTTTTTGATTTCCCAATCGAAATCCGAAAAATCATTTACACCACCAATTTAATTGAAAACCTCAATGGAAAAATCCGAAAATACACTAAAAATAAAATGTCTTTCCCTACGGATGATGCTGTTTTAAAGTCGGTGTATCTTGCTCTAAAAGAAGCTACCAAAAAATGGACAATGCCTATCCATAATTGGGGATTGGTTTTAAACCAATTTATGCTTATTTTTGAAAAAAGGCTCAGATTATAAAATCCAAGCCTAACTTTTCTACTTACACACTTTACGGGATAGTGTCTTTTTGAGGTTCTTTAACTAAGTCAATACCTATAATTTTTCCCATATCTTGTAATATTTTATTTGTTAATACCCAGTTTTATCACTTAATTTATAATGAACTTAAGTGCTACAGCAACAATGATATCATTATGACATTTTTATTTGGTAGAAAAATGCCATATTGCCGGTTTAGGGGCTGACAATATCAATTATCCGAAAAATCCATAAGTTCATTTGTTTTAAGAATAAGTTTTTCAAAGGATTGAACATCCATATCTTGATTTACCTTATTATCTAAAATATCGTTTCTTATTTCAACCGAAACCATTGACATTTCATCTAACAAATCATCCAGGTCTTTTTCAGAAATCTTTTCATTTTTCGCCAGCCTAACAAACCGGATAACAAACTTATTGAACGCAACCAAAACATTTTCACCAGCAATAAAAATCATTCGTTGGCTTAAAAGCCTTAATTCTATTATATCCTCGTGGGTAATCTTTTCTTTACGCACAATATCTTCCAATTGCCTTATAAGTTCCTGGTAAATGGTCGTTTTTAAAGTTAAAAAACGAATACGTACCTCTTTGTTAAGCTCATTTTCGGTTTGTTTCCCCAGCAACGACCAGGTTGTTAGGGCAGTTATTGTGAAACCTATAATGGCTGCAAATATCTCGTATGTAAAAGGTTCTGTCTTTTCACTATTTAAAACCATACGCAAAATCAAATACCCAAAAAAGAGTATAAGAGCTATTATTATCAGTTTTTTAAATGTGTTCATTTAATTTGGTTGTTTTTTTTCCGCATTAATACCCTTGACGGTTTTTTGAAAGAAAGTATTATTTGGTACGTTAAAGATTCCATCATCATCTTCTAATTCAGTAAACATCAGATTTATATTTACTACTGTCGCTTGTACTTCAGGGTCATACGGCTTTATTTTCGAACCTATTTTGAAAGGATTGATTATAAAAATAAATATTCCTGAAATAATATTGCTTAAAATACTCCATACAGCAAACAACCCAATTGCTACAACAGAGAGAAAACCACCAAGATATACCCAAACATTATTTGGGTTTAACCCCCAAATGATAAGCGTTAAAAAAATCAAAGCAATCCAAAAAGCTATAGCAATCGTTTTTCTTACCAGAGATAGACGATGTGGTTCATATGAATAAATTGCAGAAAGCTTAATAAGTCGTTTTTTACTTAACGCTTTCAGAAGGAATACAACTATCACCAAAATAATGGTTAATCCCATCTTTATGAAATTTGAGTTCATGGAATTGAATAAGTCTGGGTTTAAATGGAATCCATTAACATCAGATAATTTAGTTATGAGATAATTTAGGGAGCTTATAAATGAAATTTTGTATTATCCCTATCCAAACAGAAGTTATCATCATGGTAGCAGTTATTACAGCTAAGGTCATTTGATAACTATAATCGCCTATTACCCCCAGGGAAGCAGCCGCACTAACAAGAACAAAACTAAATTCGCCAATCTGAGATAACAAAGCTCCGGCATATATACTATCATGCCATGTACTGCCCATGCCTTTAAATATCATGGCATTTATTAAACTATTAATAACCATAACTGCAAGGGTGATTAACGATATAACACCAATGTTTTGGTATGCGAAGTGCAGGTTAAGTTGCAAACCAACTGCTAAAAAGAAAAAGGCTAAAAAGAAAACTCGAAAAGGGACCAGGGCATGATCTAACCATTGGGTGGACTTATCCTGTCCGACCAATATACCTGCCAAAAGCGCCCCCAAAGCAGCCGATAACCCAAACCAATGACTTACCTGTGCCATGCCAAAACACAAAACAAAACCCAAAAATACTTGCAAGTCGTGGTCTCGTATCAAATCTTGCCTGAATGGAATTTTTATTAGTTTTTTGCGAATGGCGAAATGCATAAAAATCAATATGGCCAGACCGCCAACTACTGTTCTTGCTAACTCAATGGTCTCCAATTTACCTTTGGCCATAAAGTTTAAGGTAAGCATCATTGGTACGATGAGTATATCTTGCATGATTAATACTCCGGATGTTAACAGCCCTATTTTACTTTTAATTTGCCCAGTGTTTGATAAATATTGAAAAATAATGGCAGAACTACTTAAACTGATGACAAAACTCAAAAGTATAATTACCTGCCAGGACCAATTTAAAATTTGACCTGTTATAACCATGAAAGCAAAACTGAGCAGCAATTGCGATAATGTACCCAGTAACGGTTTTTTAAAACTTTTAGAAAAGTCGGGCAGGTTAATTTCTGCTCCGATAAAAAACATGAGTAATATTACACCAAGTTCTCCAATTTCGTTAATCGTTGGTGAATTTGAAATAACCCCGAACACCTCAGGCCCCAGAATGATTCCCGCTATGATATAGGCAATAAAATAAGGTTGTTTCGCCTTTTTTAATAAAAGTGCTAAAAATAATATCGTAAGCGATACTATAAACAGTCCGTTTAACAATCCATGATTCATTTCAAATAAAAGTTAAAGTTACCAAAGTTTTATTTTTGCACCATTTTCTGATGTTTTTTTTAATTTAAAACCCAAAAAGAAATAAGTCATTGCCGATAGAAACGCATTAATTCCAAGCAACCAACCCGAAGCCAACAATACATTTTCAGGTTGGGTTATAAACATCCAGAGGATGATAGCTCCCAATATAACTGAGAATAATCCGCTTAATATCATCCACAATTCTCCTTTGATTTCTTTGCGAAGCCGAAAGGCTGTTATTATTTCTGATATGCCAACGAATATTGACCAAAAACTAATGCTGGCCCATAAAAAGCTGGCAATTGCAACAGTGGCAATAAGTGGAGAAACAATAACAGCAATACCTGCCAGTATACTTATAATAGCGCTAAAAATAAGCCATCCCCACCGCTTTCCCTTCCTGATTTTCCGAACCGATGCAATAATGCCAAAAATACCATCAGCTAAGGCAAATGCACCAAAAACAATTGCCAGGGCAAGTATGGCTGTAGCGGGCATAATAAAAGCCAACACAGAGAATATTAGCGCAAGGAAGCCTTTAATGATGAAAGCCCACCAGTTTGAGGAAATACTTTTTATTCCCTTTTGTTCGTCTTGAAATTCATTACTAATTGTTGTCATTTTTATTGTTTTTTAGTTTAAAAGTTTGAAACTATTTATTCCCTCGAATATATTTTTAATTAGACATCTGCTTTTTAAACACTAATAATCGTCAAAATTGACTTTAGCACTTCTATTTCCGTGGAACCCTCTTGTTTATTGCCTTTGGCGAGCTCGCAAGCTCGGTTCATGTCCTTGTTGTGGACGGCAGTGCATAAGGGTTTCATTAAGAAATAAATCAGACCATTTTTTTTAACAACTCCCATTGAAAACGGCCAACTAAAGGATTGTCTGGGTCGCCATTAATCATGGTTAGGAAATACGCCGTTTTAGACATTTGCCAGTCAATCTTTAAGTTATGCGAATCGCTGTTAGAAACGTACCTTTTGCTGAAGTGCTGCTCAAGCGGAAACCCTAAATTCCTGCAAATAGCCATTGCCCGTTTAATAGCCATCCCCAACTCCTTATCTGATTCGAAAAAATGCTCCATGGATGCAGCATTGAAGTGCATTTCCAATTGTTCTATGGCTTCAATAAAAGCCCCAATATGCAACGGCACATTTTGGTTGTACGGAACTATTGTTTCTATCTTTTTCATACATTTTTATTTTTTAGTTTTGATACAATACTGAATGTGATATCATCAATGATATTTTCGACAGCTTCAATTTGCATACGCATCGATTTTGCAATCTCATTAGCAGTCATTTCATGTAGCCAGAACAGTTCAAAAGCCCGTTTAGCATTTTCATCAACATTAGCCAAAACCTCGTTTACAACGGGTTCTATTTCAATATCGGCAGGGAGTTCATTTAGCGCATCGTTGTTGAGAATCTCATTGCCTAATTTTGTGTTCTCGTAAGAAATATCATCCAAATCTTCCTGCATGATAAGTTCTCCGTCTGCATCAGCGGTAAATTTTTCTTCCATGCTTAAAAGTTCTTCTTCAGCCAGCTTATCGAACGAAATATGTGCGTTTTTTGTGTAATGCTTTGTCATAAAACTTTCCAAAGTTTCGCGGGCAATTTGAAAACTCCATGGGGAGAACTCTTTGTCATTTTTAGGTCGTTCTTCAAATCTTTCATAAAGAGCAAGGTATATCTCATCCACCAAATCATCAATTGTAAACCCGCTGGGAACTTTTGTTTTGCTATACGAAAGATACCTGGCTACAAACCCGCGGATAGCAGGCAAAAGTTGTTTTATAAGGAAGTTAAAGTGTTCTTTATCCTCTTCGTTTCTTAGCTTATTAAGTTGGGATAAATGCTTGCTTGCTATGTTAAGTCTTGTTTTTTTTTGTGAAGCTATAAATTGCCTTAAAAACCTGGATTTAAGCCGGGTCATTATCTGTTCAGCTAAGATCGCCGGTTCAGTGCCTTCAGCTTCTGCAAAAACCTGGTTAGCTCCTTGTTTTAAATAAAAAGTTGCTTTTATCCCCTTATTGGTTTCTGTTAAATAAACATCAAGTTTATTGGAATTAAGAAGAACATTCATGCGGTCAAACCATTTATTATGATTTTTTATGACCTCTCTAAACTGACTTGCCAAGTTGCTATCTTTCAATAAATGTTTGTTATGAATTGTTGTTTTCATCTTATTTCATTTTAAGGCACCGGTTTTTTTTGAAATATAAGCGGCATAACGTAGTGCTTTATCTGTGCAATCAGAAAAATCGGTAGGTACAATTATTGTTTTCATTTTAATTGGCTATTAATTTTTGATTCTTATTTGATTAAACTTTTTTCATATTTAATTTGGTCATTTTCAATCAACGATTTGTTTTCTGAACACTGTCTCTCAATTTCATAACCAGTTCTTTTTGTTCCGGGGTCAATTTATCCGGTAGCTTCACCTGAATTTTAACATATAAGTCACCATGCGAAGATGTACCATATACAGGCATACCCTTTCCTTTAAGCCTGAACTGTTTGCCGTTTTGAGTACCTTCAGGAATTTTCATGTTTATTCTGCCTGACAGGGTTTGGATTTCCATTTTGCCACCAAGTAGTGCTGTAAACAAATCCACAGGCATGTTCATATACAAGTCGTTTCCTTTGCGCTCATAATCCGGGTGAGGGGACACGTTGATGGTGATGTAGAGGTTGCCTGCCTTTCCTCCCTGGGCTTTCTCTCCTTTTCCTTTTGCGAGGAGTTTTAATCCAGAGTAAGCTCCAGGTTTTATTTTCAGCTTAATCTTTTCACCCCCCAGGTCAATAATGCGTTCGGTACCTGTGTAGGCTTCTTGTAAAGAAATAGTTATTTCTCCTGCCAAGTCGTTACCGGGTATATCTGCACCGAACCCGGAAAACCCGCCGGTTCCAGAGAATCCTTTCCCCTGTCTGGTTCCTCTTCCAAAGAGAGACTCAAAAAAGTCGGAAAAACCACTGCTACCATCTCCAAAAAACTCAGAAGGGTCGCCTTCAAACTCATGATAATATTGCCCCCCGGGTGCACCCTGTGAATATCTTGCTCTTCCACCAGCGGTTGATGGGTCATAGCCAGCATCCCGGTATTGCTTCCAATTGGAGCCCAGTTGGTCGTATAGTTTTCTTTTTTCCGGGTCACTCAATACTTCATTCGCCTCACCAATTTCCTTAAATTTTTCTTCTGCTTCCTTGTTCCCGGGATTTTTGTCCGGATGGTATTTTACCGCCAGTTTGCGATATGCCTTCTTTATTTCATCCTGAGAGGCTTTCTTATCAACACCCAGTATTTTATAGTAATCTTTGTATTCCATATTCTTAAATAGCTATTATTCATCACTATGTCCAAGCAAAGCAAAGAAATAATAGAGTAAAGTAGCAAGCAAAGACAAAGCAGCAATTATATTAGTTTAAGCTGCCGAACGCAATGCTTTTTCAGCCTTTGAGTGTGAATAATAATCGGTTATTCCGGTACATTGAATCCATGCTAATGCCCTGCTGCTTGCATCAAATTCAACTGGTAGTTTAATAAATGCAAAAAGGGTAAAAAATCCATAACATGCAACAATTATTAAAGGTGCCGTTTGCATGGAGAATAAACTTCCGAGTAAAAACAAGCAGAAAAACATTCCAATAAAAATCATATTTAAAATAGTTGCGCTGATATTTTGTAAAGGCACAAGCGCTGAACGCAGGCCTAACCAAGCATAGGCATTAGCATGTTGCGCGGCATGGCCTGCTTCGTGAGCGCCAACGGCAGCTGCCGCTACATTTGTACCATAATAAACATCTTGGCTAAGATTTACAGTTTTGGTTTGCGGATTGTACTGGTCGGTTAAAGTTCCTTGAACCGGCGTAATATTAACATCATAACAACCATGGTCGTAGAGCATTTTTCGGGCAACTTCGGCTCCGATCATGCCGTTGGCAGTAGGAATTGCTGTATATTCCCTGAATTTGGATTTTAGTCTGCTTCCCGCAATCAAAATTAAAATAAAAAATATCCCGAATATCAACCAAAGCATCATAATGTTAAAGATTTTAAGATTAAACAACTACTTTTTTCTACACAATCTGCAATTATGAAAATGTAACATTTCTATACGCTTCTTTTCACTATATTTTAATACAATTTTGTACCTTTCAGATGGTTCTTTTTACCTGATGTCATGAAACGGACATTTCTAGGCAATTTCGTCTTTTAAGGGGCAGCCGAATATTAAACCCAAAATACTATATTTGTCAATATCATCCATTTTCTCAAGAATTACAGTTATTTGATGTTTATAATCTGTAACCCTATTTACTCAGGAATACCGATTTATAGTGAAATAATGTTATTCATTCTTTCCTTTCTCAGAAAATTGTTCCATGGAAAACTTGTTTTTGATAGAGTCCATTTCCCAAAATAGTCTTTCCATTTGTTGCATATTATTCTTAAAACGTTTGTGAAAAAAGTCGTTTTTGTAAAAATCATACTTCAACAAGCTGTCTTCGGAAAACAAATCATTGAAATATGGCGTTGTTGAGAAAGAATAATTGTCTTCAAACATATTCCGGAAATTATTAAAAATACTGTCGGCAGCAATTTCATCTCCTTCAATATTTGAATAGTAATAGGTATAAGTAGAATCATAACGGATTAAATTTCCATTCTCATCGTACTCTTTATTTACCTTAATATCTTCTTTAGGTTGGTTACCCAATATTAAAGTAGTATCAGACTCATTATTATTCTTTTCCTTTTTTTATTTCCTGTACATTGCATGACGAAAAGGTTATTGAAAAAGCATTGAACAAGGCTATGTAATTCGCTTTCATGTTTGCACTGTTTTGGAATTATTAATCAACATTTTTAAACTTTCGAAATATTATTCCGGCTTTTATTGCCTAAAGGGGCTGCATGTTATTTAATATTTTACAGCCCCGGTTAATTTAATCTAAAAGTTAAGAATAAATATTGTTATGAAGCTATTCTTTTCTTAAAATCAGCAAGTTTTGTTTTAAATTTCTCAAACAATGCCTGAGAATCACCATCATCTTTCACTGATTTTTTCAATTCTTTAATGGTTTTGTTTAGTTCTTTATATTCACGGTCGCGGTCGCCATAACCAAGCTCTTCGGCCATAATTAACTGGTATTCTGCATTGTCAAGAAGTGCGAGCACCTCTTTCTTTTTGTCTTCATTGGAAGCATCATCGGTTATGGCCTGTGCGATAAGCGCCTGTGCCCTTAGTATAGGCAAAGGAATGCGTTCTTCGCTTATAACTAATGTGTTAATAGCTGTGTATAGCACTACTTTGGCTTCATCAGTTTTCCCTTTGTCAATTAAAACCGCTGCTGATTTCATGGCTTCGGGAAAAGTTGCTAAAGGTAATTCAACTTTAGTAACCTGCAATTCACTGGCCAGTTTTGCTAATTCATCGCGCAACACCTGGAAATAGTCCTCTTTTAAGGCCTGTCTTGCTGCTCTTTTTATATTCCTGATTGTTTCAAGGTCGGTCACCAGATCAACGGTTTTAACCGATACCTCAATAGGTACCAGTGCCAAATCGGGTTTACGGGCCAGTAAAATATTTAACTTGCCGGTTGATTTTTCAAGCGCTACCAGAGCTCCTTTGGTATCCTTTGCTTCGAGGGCGTCAAGCGCCACGTAAACTTGTCCGAGAGCTTCTGAGGCTTCTGCCACTATTTGGTCATTCAATGATTCAACAGCATCAATTGCCTGCTCCTGAACCTTACCTGCAAGTGAATCGGCATTCATACCCAACTCATCCGGTTTTTTCATTCGGATTTCTTCCGTTTGCGCGACACTATTTTCTTCGCTTTTGTTTTGGCTTTTATCTCCGCAACTTGTTAGTAAAACTATTGCCAGAAAACTATAAAGAATTTTATTTAATATTTTCATAATCATTTAATTCTGTGGTTACTATTTAATTTCTATTGCCTTTTTGTTTTCTTCTTTACCCTTTATTTTACCAACTTTTATTTTCAATACCCCGTTTTTCATAGAAGCATCTATATATTCAGGGTCGGCATTCTCGGGTAATTGAAACATTCGTTGGAACGAGGCATAACCATATTCACGGCGCATCCAGTTGCCTTCGTTTTCTTCTTTTTCGTATTGTTTTTCAGAAGAAACAACTAAGCAATTGTCCTTAACTTCAAGTTTAATGTCTTTTTTATCCATTCCCGGCACGGCCAAAGAAACTTCAAAGGTGTTGCCTTTATCGTTGATGTTCACTGCGGGTACGCTGGCGATTTCTTCCGAACCCGAGGCCTGGTCGTCAATTTTTTTACCAAAAAATTTCTCAACAACATTTGGAAATTTTGGTTTAATGTTTTTTGTCCATTTAATTAAGTCCATATCAGCCTATTTTTTTTTTAAGTTTTACAATTAAATTCAATAACAGGGCATCGCAATTTTTGCGATGACCTGTTATAATAAATTACGAAATTTCAATGCTTTTTGGCGGTTTAGGCTTAGCTTCTTCCTTTTTTGGAATAGTAACGGTTAAAATACCATCGTTGTAAGAAGCGCTGACTTTATCAGCATCGGCGCTATTGGGCAGGGTAAAGGAACGGGTGAAAGCCTGGTAGGCAAATTCTCTCCTGGTGTATTTTTCACCTTCGCCCTCTTTTTGTTCTTCCTGCTTTTGCGAAGAAATTGTAAGCAGGTTGTTATCAACGTTAATTTTAAAATCGCCTTTTTTCATACCCGGCGCAGCCATTTCAACTACAAACCCATTTTCGTCTTCCTTAATGTTTACTTTAGGAAGTGTGGTGTTGGTAGCCGAATAGTTTTGGTTTCTCCAATCGGCCAATTCGGTGCCAAAGAAATCATCAAAAAGATTTCCGAATAATGGAAAATTTGTTTTTACTAGTGCCATAATTTTTAAGTTTAAAGGTTAAAAAAGAATAATTTAAAATGATTCTAGTCAAAGTTATGTATTTTAGAAATGCTTTTCCTTGATTCAAATCAAGACACTGAAAAAATTTGTTCAATCGTTCATATTTGATATTTTAAATAATTTGTCTTTTCTTAAAAGTTCAATCATTCCGTTTATAGATTTAATAAGTCCGAATTCCTGAAACCTGGTTAAATACCTGCTAAGCGTTTCAGGGCTAATGTTTATTATTTTAGCCAAATCTTTTTTAGGTAAACGAATCAGGCTGTCATCATGCACAGGGCTATTTTCAGATGCCTGTTCGAGATCTAATAATAAAGTAGCCAACCGTGAATCAATTTTCTTTGAATGCAGGTTCACAATTTTTTTTTCACTGCTCCTTATCTCATTACACAACATTTGAATAATTGACCTGGTAAAATCATAGTTCTCATGTATAAGTGTGAGGAATACATTTCGGGGAAAAAAGTATAGCTCGCAATATTCTAATGCCTGGGCATTGTCAGGGTATGGTGTATCTTTTACTAAAGATACATAACCAATAAATTCGTTATGCCCAAGCATCCGCAATATAACCTCATCACCTTCATTGCCACCCCTAAATATTTTAACCCACCCATATTTCATAAAATACATACCTTTAGGCTTATTACCTTTTCTGTATATAAATTCTCCTTTTTTAAAAGTCCTTATCTCAAAGGAGCTATTTATTTCATTGCTGAAACGGTTGCGAAGCTCTGCAAAAAGTTTGTTCGATATGTTTCTTTTTTCACTCATTTTTGTTTCCTTGTTTACAACACTTTCATTGAACAGACTATTACAGAGGCGAAATTTCAAGAAAGCATTAAAATTGATAGATGCAATTTACGTATTATTATTGGCAATAATTTAAGTGTTTTCCCGCAGTAATTCTTCCAATAATAAATCAAGGTTTACCGATGCAAAAGACGATGCATAGTCACTCATGGCATAGGGGATGATGAGTTCATTGTTGTGGACGATTGCCCCGCATGTGTAAACTACATTTGGGACATAACCGGAACGTTCATTTTCGTCGGGTAATAAAGTGGTTCTTTAAATCTTCCTATAACTTTTGTAGGATCTTTCAAATTGGAATTGCAACTTAAAATAGGAGACTTTTTTATGCTGCCAATCTTTCTTTATCCAGCAGCATCTCTTCGATCTGCTTGGGGGTTTTACACCCCAGTGCAGAATGTGTTCTTTTGGTATTATAAAATCCCTCAATATATCCAAAAACCTCTAATTTAGCCGCCTGCTGATCCATGAATTTCCTCTGATAAACCATTTCCGCCTTTAACGTCTTGAAAAAGCTCTCAGCCACTGCATTGTCCCAACAATTCGCCTTCCTGCTAATGCTTTGAAGTATCTTGTTTTCTACAATTACCTCGCTGAATTCATCGCAGGCATATTGGATCCCTCTATCCGAATGGAAAATAAGCCCACCTTTGACACCCCGGTTTACAATACCCATTTTGATGGCTTCTACAGAAGTGTTTTTAGCAGTCATATCGGTACTCAAAGACCATCCGATGACTTTTCTGTCCTCAAGATCGATGACTGTTGTTAGATAGAGCCAACCTTTGCCAGTATGGATGTAAGTGATGTCTCCAACCCATTTTTGCGAGAGGGAATCCGCTGAAAAATCTCTTTGGAGGAGATTTTCAGCTATCCCATAACTATGGCTATACCAATACGGTAGCCCGTGAAGTTGCCAGCTCTGGTGTTACGGTTAATGCGATCTGTCCTGGAATCGTAGGGACAGGTATGTGGAGAGGTGAAGACGGAAGGGCAAACAGAACCAAACTGGAAGGCGAAACTGAAGAGCAATCTTGGGAAAGAAACAAAAAGTTTTACATACCTCAAGGCGTAGAGCAAACACCTGAAGACATTGCCGATGGTGTACTATATCTTGCAGGTGCCAAACATTTAACAGGACAGGCACTTGCTGTTGACGGTGGTACAACCTTATAGATTTCAATAACTTAAACAGGCAATAGGAATATTCAACGATATCCCTATTGTTTTTGGTCATCAAAAAATGAGAATAGCCATAATAAGTGAATTATTATGCATAATTTAATAAAAATTACAGTTAATTATACATTTTTAGCAGTTACCTGAGCAATCTATTGTCCAATCATCCGCATCATTTTCATGTACTGCAATTTTACTGATGATCTCGTCTGCTTCGGTGTCCGTGTAGGTCCCGTAACCATTCACAAATACACCTTTAGCCCCATCACTCTTATTGTGCATAGCGTAAAGGATGGCTTCATCATCCGGATCGTTCTGCCCGGTAAAACGGTAGATCTTATCAATGACCAGATCATTGATGTTGATGCAATGTTTGTCCGGCGTATAGGATGCGGAAACCTCCAATAGGTTGAAGTCTTCGGTATAGCCCCGCTGTCTGAGGATCTCCATAACTTCCGATAAAGTTTTCTCTGTTGTGATCATATCTGTTCGTTTTAAATTATTTGCGTTTTTTCAGCTATTCTTTTGACCGTTTTTAACGGCAGCAATTCTTTTACCTGTGCCAACCCCTTATCAACGATAAGTGCACAGTGTTCGCTTTCCACATCTTCCAAGGGTAGATAGATGATCCCAATTTTATTATCAGTTGCCATATTCTGCCTGCTTTAATTTACAATACAAAATTGGCTATAATTAGTTTTAACAAACAGTGTGGTCATAAAGTATTTAGTAACAAATTCGGGATTTCTTAATTAGTTTAACCATTTTATAAAATGGTTAAACTATACAAATATAATTAACTAGATAATACATCTGTTCACAGTTCAATCGGTTAAACTTTTTTTACCCCAAACTAGACGGTGAGTATACAGTACTGGGCGGACAAGTAATTTGATGAAAAATGGTGAAGAAAATAGAACAAATCCATTATTATTTGCAGTATATCTTCAACAAAAAAATAGCTGTAAAAACTATTCCACACATTATTGCGAATGAAGCTCCGAGCCAACAGATGGTTAGCCTATAGATGTCTCAAACTTATTTGGGAATTGGTACAGTAATGGTATTAAGAGGGGATTTCTTAAATAACAAAATGAGTTATACTAACAAATATTCGCATGCGTTCGAAGTCGTTAGCAGCATCCTGAATTTGGAGTGCATGAATTGGATTGATTTGCTGTTAATTTGTAAAGGTTTTTGTTTTGTTTTTCAGAAGGAATTCCGCAAGTATCCTGAGCCAAGCAAGCAGTCGCTTTATTTTTCAGTACAAATGTATTTCCATTGAAATCCAAATCGTATTTACCAATAGTATCGCTTTGATATTCCACTTCTATCTCCGCATCTTCAATTCCTAATTTATTTTCTGAAAGTTTAATTATACTTAATAGTTTTCCTGGTTTCAACCTGTGCTCATAATCATTGGCATTCCACAATTGAAAGTTGACTACTTTTTCCTTACGGATTACTCCGCCACAATCAATAAAATTTTTGATTATTTGTATTTAAAGGTAACTAAACTTCAAAATTGATACATTAGCATTATTAGTAATTATTGTTCGATAATTTGATTTTACAAAAGGTTTTAAAAAAAAGTATCTGCTAGTATTTGTTTTTTAATATTTATTAAGTGATGATACTTGAGCAAGTTTATTCAAATCTTCTATAAATGTGTTCGAAAAATGAACCTCCGGGGTCACTTTTTTAAGGCAAATCAATATTTATGATTTGCCTTTTTTATTGAGGTTAAAATTACGAAAAAAGGCTGTCTCACTTTGGAAACAGCCTCTTTTTGTAATATCATATTGTAATTACTCAACAATAAACTTGGTATTCAGTTCTCCTGTTTTTAGGATATACACGCCTTTTGGCAAGTTTTTAAGAATAATAGTATTCCCGTTTTGAAAAGGGTTTTCTACCGTTTGTACGTTTTGGCCGGTCATGTTGTAGATCATAGCCTTATTGAATTGTTTAAGATTATTCCCGCTGACGGTAATTGTATTTCCTTTCACTGGATTAGGTGCAATGCTAAGGTTTTTTGAAAATGAAGCATCATCCACGGCTAAAGGTGATTTGCCCCAAATTGATTCTATCCATTCCGGATGGTCGATGTATGGGTTTCTGTTTCCTTGAAACGTATAGGCTGCATTATTTCTGTCTATTTCTTTTTGAGAAACAGGATCCTGTTCGCTCCATTTCAAAAGAATATTAAGATACCAGGTCTGCAAACCTTGTCCGGTTGTCCCATTAAATGGTGAAAAACTGCCATTTGTAATAGTGGAAAATGAAGGTAATTGTGATTCATATCTTGTGATAAAATAAAGAGTCATCCTCGCCAGATCCCCTTTGAATTCATTAATAGGTTCAAAGACGGTACCATTATAACCGGGAACTTTGCTTGGGCCAATCTTAGTACCATTACTAAATAACATTGTAGACGTAGAAACTTCTCCATACGGCATATTTTCCCGACTTTTGTTGACATAATAGTCTGTAGGGATTACAAAATGTACGTCATGAGACATTGGGACCGCATTGATTCCGCCAAAGTAAACTTTAGGCAAAGAGTGCTCTCTGTTATAACAGAATCCTTCATTGTTTTGGTTAGCACTTCCACATTGATTACCGCCAACCGAAGTTTGACCCCATTTGTATTCATAGGCATCATTGCTTACACCCGATGCATTGGCAGCCGGATTTTCAGAATACATATCCAGGATGGTTCCGTCGTTTTCATAATATTTGTCAATATCCGTGGTTTTATATGCAAGCCATAAACCACCTGTACCACTTCCATAACCCATGTCTTTATGCCCGTTTGTAATAATTTGGGACAGTTTTGACTTCAAATCATAACCAGTAAGATTAGAGGTTCCGTCGTAGTAACCGTTTGGTATTTGCGCATTTACAATACTTGCAAGTGTTACAAATAATAAAATAATTTTGTTTTTCATTACTGAATAAAATTAGAGTGCAAAATTACTTCATAAAAGCGTTGATTATGAGATATTAATAAATTTTAAGTAAAATTTAAGATGTGTTAATAATAAGTACTTCTTTCTCACAGAATAGTCTAATTGCTTTCTGTTAAGTATTTTTTATTAACCTTAGAAAAGAGCCATGCGATTGTAACACCGAAAAACAGGGCGATAGCCGATACAATAAAATAATTAAGTAATTCTATCCTCACCGGGAAAGGCAAACTTTCGCTGGCTTTGAAAAGTCCAGTACGTATCTGGAGGAAGCATACTGCAGATCCAATAATAAGACCGCAGAATATACCCAGTAAAACAATCAGTATACCCGTGAAAAAGTAGATAAAACGCAGATTGGTCAGGTTAAAACCTAAGGCAATAAGAGATTTAGCCTGATCTTTTTTGTCCAGTTGCAATATGGTGATAGCGCCGGCCAGATTAAAAGTGGTGATAAAAATAACCAAACCGAAGATCAGATAAATCATGAGTTTCTCTGTATTGATCATTTTCCAGAAAGCGGCATTTTCTTCAGATTTTGTATTAATAATGATAGTTTTGCCCAGGCTCTGATAGAGGTTGTTTTTTACCAGATCTGCTTTTGCAGGATTTTTTAATTTGATAACAATCTCATAACAAGCGGTTTTTGGCAATCCCAGAAGCTGCTGTGCAAGTTCCAGTGGCGCAATGATGTAGTTGTCAAGCTGCTCGTTGCCGGGAAAAATACCACTTACATAGATGTTTTTTTTATTAAAAATATCAGTTTCCTGCTGGATAATGCCTTTGCCTGGTTTGGGCATGAGAATGGTTGCAAAATCCTGGCTTGAGTTCACTGGCAATGCGAGCCTGTTGTCCAGGCCGTTCTCCATAATCACCTCATTACTGTATTTGAAATCAGGGTATTTACCGTAAAAGATATTCTCGTTGATCGGATTCACGCTCGTGTAGGCGGAATCTACAGCGCGCAGATAGGCAATCTCGCCATTGTCTTTGTAACCCAGATAGACTTTCTCTTCTATCAGTTTAGAAAAATGAAGGATATCAGGATTGTTCTTTAGCGTTTTATCAATTTTACCAATGTCTGCCAGCACTTTTCCAGAACTGCTGCGGATGGTAAGATCTGCGTGCAGATTGGCAATCATTTCCTTATTAAGTTCCTCCAGCCCCGAGAAAACTGAAATAATGATGAACATGGCGGCTACCGCAGCTATCATAGCAAAAGCGGCCAGCCAGGTAATAAAAGTGACGGCCGTACTGCCTTTTTTGGCAATCAGGTAACGGGATGCTATGTAAAAAGCATTTTTCAAGGGCTGGATTAATTACAGGATTGGATTATCACCTTCGCCTTTCAGCTCGCGCTCTATGCGTTCTACATCATCCAGACTTGTGTCTAAATAGAAAACAAGTTGTGGGATAATGCGCACCTGTTTAGACATTTTTTGTCCCAGATAATTGCGGTAAAACGAATTATTTTCATTAATCTCCTTCATTATCGGTTGGCGCAATTCTGCAGGAAAAATACTCAGGTATATCTTGGCGATTCCCAAATCGGGTGTTACTTTAACATCTGAGACTGATACCAGAAAACTGTTTTTTTGGCTCTCTGATGCCTGCTTGCGGAAGATCTCCGCCATATCTTCCTGAATAATCTGTGCTACTTTTCTTTGTCTGTTACTTTCCATAAGTTTTGCAAATTTAGTGTTTTTGTTTTGATTTTTATCGTAGGCTTTACATTTATAAGGCCTTTGCGGTATTGTTAAAGACTATTTGACTAATTAATCCTGTTTTTAAGAAAATTTTACCTTTACAAAGACCGATTGAAATAGATATGTTTCGTAAATTTGGGACGCATTAATTGATTTCCTTCAGAAGAAATCTAATTTAAAAATTATATTTGTAATGACAACAAAATACGAGCAAATCCCCAATTCACTTTTCGTGAAAAACAGGAAAAAATTTGCAGAACAGCTTTTACCAAAATCCTTAGCGGTTTTTAACTCCAACGATATTTATCCTATCAGTGCAGATTCCACGATCCCATTTCAACAGCACCGTGATATTTTTTATCTAAGTGGTGTAGATCAGGAGGAAAGTGTGCTTGTTATCTTCCCTGATGCTTATCTGGAGGAGAACCGGGAGATTTTGTTCCTGAGAGAAACCAACGAGCATATCGCAGTTTGGGAAGGGGAGAAGCTTTCCAAAGATCAGGCTTGCCAGGTTTCCGGAATCAAAACAGTTTATTGGCTAAGCGATTTTGACAAAGTTTTTAATGCGTTGATGTATGAGGCGGAGAACGTTTACCTCAACAAAAATGAGCATTACAGAAACTCTGTGGAAACCGAAACCCGCGAAGACCGTTTTATCAAAAAAGTTCAGGCCGATTTCCCGATGCATACTTATAAAAGAAGCAATCCTATTTTGCAACGTTTGAGAAGCATCAAGGAGCCCGAAGAATTAGCACTCATTCAGACCGCCTGCAATATTACGGAAAAAGGGATCAGAAGACTGTTAAAGTTCGTAAAACCCAATGTCTGGGAATATGAGATAGAGGCAGAACTGATTCATGAGTTTCTGATGAACCGAAGCCAGGGCTTTGCTTACACGCCAATTATTGCCAGCGGAAAAAATGCCAATGTGCTGCATTATATTGCTAATAATCAGCAATGTAAAGAAGGTGAAGTCATATTGCTGGATGTAGGAGCAGAATATGCAAATTATTCCAGTGATCTTTCCAGGACCATTCCCGTAAGCGGAACATATACTGAAAGACAGAAGGAAGTTTACAATTCGGTACTCAGATGCAAAAGAGAGGCGGAAGACCGCTTGGTTGCAGGAAATAACTGGTATCAATTCCATAAAGATATGGGTGATGTTTACACCGCAGAATTATTGCAGTTGGGTCTAATTGATAAAGCGGATGTACAGAACCAGGATCCAAAATGGCCGGCTTACAAAAAGTATATGATGCACGGGACTTCCCACCACATGGGACTGGACACGCATGATTACGGAATCTTAACAGATGATTTTGTAGAGAATATGATCTTTACAGATGAACCGGGTTTTTATATCCCGGAAGAAGGTTTTGGTGTGAGGATTGAAGATGATTATGTTATTCAGAAAGCGGGTAAACCGTTTAACCTCATGGGGAATATCCCAATAGAAGCTGATGAAATTGAGGATCTAATGAATTCTTAATTTTAGCTTTCAGAGGACATTACTTAATTACATATTTATAAAATCAGTTTGCCTCATTGCTTTTATAGGTTAATCAGTTTCCTAATTAAGGATCTGCAATCCAAATAAATCTGAAAGTATAGTATGTAAAACAAAGGTTCTGACCTTAGATAGTTTATAAAAAATCCCAATCATTTTACTGATTGGGATTTTTTATGTCAAATGAAAATTTTCAGTTTTATTTTCTGAAGAACTCCATCAGATCCATATAGTTTTTTTGATTAACGCCATGCCCGTTCATATATTCCCGAAATGAGAAATAAGCACTCAGGTCATAAAGGATCTCAGCAGCTTTGCGGCCCCAGTCCAGCGGTACCACGGCATCGTCTGTACCGTGCGAAATAAAGAACCGCAGATGTTCCAGTTTCTTCTTATCTTTTACAATGTTTCTCAACATCTTCTCTTCCGGATAAGAACTGAGGATGGCAACTTTTGAGAAAAGCTCGGGATATTGCAGTGCCAAAGCATAGCTAATCATCCCACCCTGGCTGAACCCAACCAGGTGAGTAGGGTTGTTGGTAAGACCATAGCGGTTGCTGACTGCCATTATATTTTCGATAACGGTTTTTACAGCTTCATTGGCTTCGGCCTCATCAATAAAATTATTTGGATTATTAAAATCGATGTCAAACCAGGCATACCCGCCATAGTTGGAATTTTTAGGAGCCCGGAAACTTATGACCAGCCATTCTTCCGGCAGCGTCTGCACAAAGCTAAAAAGATCTTCCTCATTACTGCCATAGCCGTGCAGCATAAAAAGGACAGGCGTTTCCGCTGTGATGTGTTCCGGTTCTCTTACAAGATATTGTAAATCCATTTTTTTATATAATTACGATTGAATAATTACAAATTACTGCGTAATTCGTGATTGATAATCCGTCATTTAGATTATTGAAACAATAAAGTAGTTTTTCTTACCCTTTTGCAGAAGCAAAAATTTCCCGTCGATCAAATCATTTTCGGAAACTGTAAAATCTTCGCTAACTTTTGTTTTATTCACCGAGATCGCATTACCTGTCAGTTCTCTTTTAGCTTCGCCCTTAGATTTTAGAAAACCTGTTTTTTCGGAAATAAGATCAATAATAGGGCTTCCCAAAACCTCTGCTTTTGGTAATTCTTTTTGAGGCACACCATCAAAAATCTGAAGGAATAATTCCTCATCAAGGCTTACAAGATCTTCTGCCGTAGACTGTCCAAAAAGGATTTGCGATGCTTTTAACGCTTTCTCATATTCTGCATGCCCATGTACCCAAACGGTCACTTCCTCAGCCAGTTTTTTCTGAAGCTTTCTCTCGTGTGCGGCCAGTTTATGCTCTTCTATTAATGCATTAATTTCATCTTGTGATAAAAAAGTATAAAACTTAATGAACCTTTCTGCATCATCGTCGGTGGCGTTGAGCCAAAACTGATAAAATTTGTAAGGTGATGTTTTCTTGGCATCCAGCCAATAGTTTTCACCGCTTTCAGACTTCCCAAATTTAGAACCATCCGCTTTTGTGATAAGAGGAACCGTCAAAGCATAAGCTTCGCCCTGTGCTTTTCTTCTAATTAATTCGGTCCCGGTTGTAATATTGCCCCATTGGTCAGAACCACCCATCTGTAGTTTGACCCCTTCATTCTGGTAAAGATGAAGGTAATCATAGCCCTGAAGCAACTGGTAAGTAAATTCTGTAAAACTCATCCCGTCTACGCCGGAATCCCCGGAGAAACGTTTTTTTACAGAATCTTTGGCCATCATATAATTGACAGTAATGTGCTTGCCGATATTTTTTGCAAAATCAAGGAAGGTAAAATCCTTCATCCAGTCATAATTGTTGACAAGAACCGCTTTGTTATCACCATCACCATCAAATTGAAGGAATCGAGACAATTGGTTTTTAAGACAATCCACATAATAGAGCAGCGTTTTCTCGTCCAAAAGATTACGCTCGGCAGATTTGCCGGAAGGATCTCCTATCATGCCTGTTGCGCCGCCCACCAGTGCAATCGGCTGATGGCCGTGCTGCTGGAAGTGAGCCAGGATCTTAATCTGGATGAGACTCCCGATATGCAAAGAATCTGCAGTGGGATCAAACCCAATGTAAGCTTTGGTCATCTCTTTATCCAGTTGATCTTCCGTACCCGGCGTCATGTCAGAAAAAAGTCCGCGCCATTTTAGCTCTTCTATAAATGCATTCATTGTCTTAAAATTTGTGTGCAAATATAGGAATTACAACGCAAAATATGATGAGCGGCTGCAGCTTAATCCAGTTTGACAAGCAATCTGTCGCAGACGGTTTTGCTGAGTGTCTCTACCTGGTTATTATACCGTACCTGCATAGACTGGTCAAAATCCTCTTTTCCCAAAACAGTAATGCTGGTACCAAGAATCAGTTGCCTTTTGTTCAAAAAGTTGAGAAAATCTTCAGAAGAAGTGGTTACAGAACTTAGTTTTACCAGATCATTGGCTTTGCACTGGCTTAGTTTCTTAAGGTCTGGTTGCACCACATGGCCGTCTTTATCCGGTATCGGCTCACCATGCGGATCCACCTTGGGGTAATTAAGAATCTCATCCATTTTATCAAAAAATATCTCAGAATGGATATGCTCAAGCTGCTCGGCGATCTCATGCACGTTTTCCCATCCAAAACCCATTTTCTGTACCAGGAACATCTCAGTCAGCCGATGCTTTCTCACGATTAATGAGGCCTCTTTTTTACCGGTTTCGGTAAGTCTTACCGGCTTATAAGATTCATAGATGACCCATTTTTTTTCTGCAAACTTTTTGATCATACTGTTTACAGAAGGCATTTTGATATTCAGGTGGCGGCTGAGATCGTTAACGGTAACCTCGTCATGCTCGCCAGCCAGGTGATAAAGTGCTTTAAGGTAATTTTCTTCGGTTAAAGAATTCATAGCCCAAAGATAAGTAAAAGTTAGATTTTATAATATTTTGATCTAACAATTTTTTGGGCGTGCCCCTTTATCCCGAATCACGCTTTTATTGTAAAACCAAGCTCCTAGCGGGCTAAGCGGGTCGGTCTACGGGCAGTCGCTGTTTTTGTTTTTATGGCGGTTGTTTTTCATTTTTTGCTTTCAAATAAAACAAAAACGATCTCCAACAATGCCCTTCGCCCTCACGCAAAATGCGTAACTTTGAGGCTTGAAAAAAAATAGAGACTGATGAAGAAGTATTCCTTCAAAAATGATTATGCCGAGGGTTGCCATCCTAATATTTTAGCAGCATTATCTCAAACCAACCTGGTGCAACAAAACGGGTACGGCGAGGATGAATATTCTGCTGAGGCTAAGCGCTTGATTCAGAAAAAGATCAATAATGTTGATGCCAGTGTTTATTTTGTAAGTGGCGGGACACAGGCTAATCTGTTGGTGATTTCTTCGGTCTTGCGGCCGTACGAGAGTGTAATCGCTGCCGAAACAGGCCATATTTTTACCAACGAAACAGGCGCTATAGAAGCAACTGGGCATAAGATCCACAGTGTACCCACTGCAGATGGCAAACTGACACCAGCTCATATTCAGTCAGTTTTAGATAACCATGCCAACAAACCTCATCAGCTAAAGCAAAAGCTGGTATACATCTCCAATTCTACGGAAATAGGGACTATCTACAGCAGGAAGGAACTGCAGGAATTATCAGATTACTGTAAAGATCATCAGCTATACCTCTTTATGGATGGTGCCAGATTGGGCCATGCATTGACGAGTGAAGCCAATGACATGAGCCTGGAAGATGTGTCTGCACTCACCGATATTTTTTATTTGGGCGGTACAAAAAACGGCGCGCTTTTAGGCGAAGCTATTGCTATTAATAATCCAAAACTTCAGTATGATTTTGATTATAACATCAAACAAAAAGGTGCTCTGCTGGCAAAGGGCAGGATACTGGGAATCCAGTTTCTGGAATTAATGAAGGATGACCTCTATTTTGACCTGGCTCGTCATGCCAATACTCAGGCGATGCGTATAAAAGCAGCATTCAGGGAAAATGGAATTACATTTTTATCTGAGACGTATACCAATCAGATTTTTCCAATACTTACAAATTCCCAGATAGAGAAACTCCAACGTGATTTTGATTTTTATATATGGCAAAAAATCGATGAAACTCACTCTGCCATTCGCCTGATTACCTCGTGGTCTACCAATTCTGACAGAGTGAATGAATTGATACACCAGATTAAATCTTTGTAAGATTAATTTCTTAAAATCGGCTATAATAAAAATCCCAACTTTTAATTTTATACTTTTGGCAAAAAAATTGTCTTAGTATTTTTATAAACAGTTATTGATGAAGCATTTTCTTTTCATTGTCGCTATTTTTTTTTCCGCAACAGCATTTGGGCAATACGACAATATCAACGCAGGCGAAGTTTTGAATTACAGAATACATTATGGTTTTATAACCGCAGGTAGTGCAACCTTGGCCACCACCAAGACCTCATATAAAGGCCAACCGGCTTTTTACATTAGAGGCACTGGCAGAACAAGTGGTGCAGCTAAGGCTTTTTTTAAAGTGGATGACCTCTATGAAAGTTATGTGAACGAAAACAAGGAACCGTTATTTTACGTCAGGAATGTCTCCGAAGGCAGTTATACTCAGCATCTGCAAAGCACTTTCAATAATAACAGAAATACGCTGGTTTTAGTAGATAAAAAACATACAGATCGTCCTGCGAAGACCGTTAGAGTACCGGGTGATGTGCAGGATATGCTGTCATGTTTTTATTACCTAAGGAGCTTGCCGGCAGATCATCTGCGGGTTGGCAGTGTTATAAGAATGAATGTCTGGGTAGATGATGAGCTTTTCCCGTTTCAGTTAAAAGTGGCTGGCGTGGAAAAGATCGCTACAAAATTCGGTAAAATACAATGTCTGAAAATTATCCCGTCTGTAATAAGCGGCAGGGTTTTCAAAGAAAAAGAAGGCGTTACCATGTGGGTTTCCAATGACAGCAATAGGGTTCCTATTCTTATTAAGGCTGAACTTGCCGTTGGTTCTCTCAAAGCGAGCATAGACAGTTACAGCAATGTGAAAACTCCTTTAAGTTTTGCTAAATAAACCGGTGGATTTTAATTTTAACATGGGTTAGATTTTTTTATAATTTTCTAGCTGCGACCTAAGCATTCGTTCGTAATGCATTTGAGATAATCATACCATCAAAATAAAAATCCTCTGATAACGGTTGTTTCAGAGGATTTTTTTAACATGTAATTTAGAAATCTTTATTATCTAATTTTTATTTTTAAATAAAATATTTCCAGTTATATTAATAATGTAATTATGATGTCATCAGGATATTATTTATCTTTAGAAAATGGGTTTTAACCAATAAAACTATTTATGAACGAAAATATTTTGGGAATTATTGCAGGCGTTTTCACCTCCATATCAATGATGCCACAACTCATCAAAGTTATTAGAGAAAAAGACGTGTCTAATATTTCTTTGGGCATGTTGCTCATTCTAATCACCGGGTTGGCATTATGGGTTGTTTACGGAGTTTTAAAGACGGAATGGCCAATTATTTTGACCAATGCGCTTGCGGTTACACTTAATACGATACTTTTGATTTTCTACTTCAAATTCAAATAAAATCCGCCTGAAGCATAGATTTAAAAATTAATTTTATCAAGCCCGTCAAAATCCGGATTCATCATATATAATAGTAACAAGTATACGTCTCCAAAGTCGTATCATGTAAGATTTGTGTGATGACGGCTAAGTTCTGGGAACGCTTTTTGTTTGTGAGATTATATCATAAATCAAATCCTATTAAGAACTATGAAAAAAAATGAATTTCCGGATCAAAAGCTGGAACAGCTGACAGATCATACGACAGATAATGCTTCTCAGGCGCTTACAACAAATCAGGGGTTAAAAATTAATAATAATCAGGACTCTCTGAAAGCGGGTGAAAGAGGACCAAGTTTACTTGAAGACTTTATCTTACGCGAAAAAATCACCCATTTCGATCACGAAAGAATACCTGAAAGAATTGTCCATGCACGCGGTTCAGGTGCTCACGGCACTTTTAAACTTAATAAGAGTTTAGCCAAATATACCAAAGCTAAATTCTTAAATGAAGTAGGAAAAGAAACACCAGTGTTTGTTCGTTTTTCTACCGTGGCAGGAAGTGCGGGCAGTACAGACCTCGCAAGAGATGTAAGAGGTTTTGCAATTAAATTTTATACAGAAGAGGGTAACTATGATCTTGTTGGAAACAATATTCCTGTGTTTGTTATTCAGGATGCTATAAAGTTTCCGGATTTTATACATGCCGTTAAGCCAGAACCGGATAATCAGATTCCGCAGGCAGCCTCAGCCCATGATACATTTTGGGATTTTGTTTCTTTAATGCCTGAGAGCATGCACATGATTATGTGGGCCATGAGCGACAGGGCCATTCCGAGAAGTTACAGAATGATGGAAGGGTTTGGTGTCCATACCTTTAAATTTATTAACGAAAAAGGGAAGATGCATTTTGTAAAATTCCATTTCAAACCAAAATTAGGAGTACATTCTGTCGCCTGGGATGAAGCGACTAAAATTTCGGGAAAAGATTCGGATTTTCACAGGAGAGATCTTTGGGAAGCTATTGAAAATGGCGCATTTCCGGAATGGGATTTTGGCGTGCAGATTATTCCCGAAGAAGATGAGCATAAATTCGACTTTGACCTGTTAGATCCAACTAAGCTGGTTCCTGAGGAGGAAGTACCAGTGGAATTAGTAGGAACTTTAACACTGAACAGAAATCCTGATAACTTTTTCGCAGAAACAGAACAAATTGCCTTCCACCCCGGTCACTTGGTACCAGGAATTGACTTTACCAATGATCCACTGCTACAAGGCAGATTATTTTCGTACACCGATACGCAACTATCAAGATTGGGATCACCCAATTTCCATGAGATACCAATAAACCGTTCCATCAATACCGTTCATAATAATCAGCGCGACGGACATATGCGCCAGCAGATTGTCAAAGGAAAAGTTAGCTACGAACCTAATAGTATTGGTGGTGGTTGTCCGTTTCAGGCGATGCTAAAAGACGGAGGATTTGCCTCTCAGGAAGAAAGAGTAGACGGCAGAAAGATCCGGGCGAGAAGTCAAAGTTTCGTGGATCATTATTCTCAGGCAAAACTTTTTTATAACAGCCAGTCCGAACCGGAAAAAACACATCTTCAAAATGCATTGATTTTTGAATTATCAAAAGTGACAATCCCGGCGATCCGTGAGAGAGTTGTAGGACAATTGAATTTTATCAATAAAGAACTGGCAGCGTTGGTCGCTAAGAAGGTTGGGGTAGATGTCACTAAACTGAAACAACCCAACGGAAGTATTCCTGCGGATGCCGACCCGAAAACTCTACAAAGCCCGGAAAAGGAGCCTTCCACTACAAGCTCTGATGCTTTAAGTATGAAAAATACAGTTAAGGATACTATAAAAAGCCGTGTTATTGGCTTCATACTGGAAAACGGTGTAGACGGTAAGGATACAAGCAATTTGAGATCAAAGTTGGAAAGGGAAGGCGCCGTAGTACAGATTATTGCTGGAAGTCTGGCACCGGTAACAGCTGATGACGGAACTGTTTTTGAACCTAAACATTCTCTGACAAGCACGGCAAGCGTTTGTTTTGATGCATTATATATTGCGAGCGGTAAAAAATCTGCAGACAATTTATTAAATGAAGATAATAGACCTGGCACTCTGCTCTTTGTAAACGAGGCGTATAAACATTGTAAGGCGATCTATTTCGGGAAACAAACGGATGAAATTTATAATTTAAGCAATGTTAAAAATAAAAAGCATGAGGATCCTGCGATTATTACTGCGGACAAAAAAGACTCAGGCAACGCATTCATCAAAGCGGTAGCCAATCACCGTGTTTGGGAACTTGAAAAAGAGAGAAATAATCCAGCCTAAATATTATCAGCAATTTTAAATTTAAGACAAAAAGATCGGGAATCCGGTCTTTTTTTGTTTATTCATCGTTAATGGACAATCATTTGCTTATTATAAAAGGTATAAAATTAACGTAACAAATTGTTATCGTAATTCTTAGAAAATAAAATTTTGAAAAAAAAGTACGGAACATATAGCAGAGCCAAATTGTCAGAATTGGTAAAATCTTCAAAACGCATATGTGCAATATCTCTGGAGGAAGCCGCGATAACAGATTCTGTCAAATCGTTTCCTAAAAAAACTTTAGTTAATCTAAAGTCACATCATATTTTAACGGCAAGTATACCTAAGGAATATGGTGGTCATAATTTAGGGTTAATATCTGGTACGAATCAGGCAATGTTGACGATTCTAAAAAATATTGGAAAAGGGAACCTTGTGATGGGTAGGATTCTGGAAGGGCATATCAATGCACAACTATTAATCAATCAGTATGGTTCTGAGAAGCAAAAGAGACTGTTTGCAAAAGATGCATTTGATGGCAGGCTTTTTGGCGTCTGGAATACACAAGCTGACGACGGTACTTTTCTCTCAAATACTGGAGAATCTACTTATCAATTAAGCGGATCGAAAACGTTTGCAACCGGAGCCGGCTACGTTACCAGGCCTATTGTAACTGCATCCACCAAAAAAGGTGCTTGGCAAATGTGTATTGTACCCCTTGATAAAGCTTCTGTAAAAATTAATTCAAGCTGGTGGGATCCTATGGGAATGAAATCAAGCAGGAGTTTTAAAATATCTTTCTCGAAAACTGTAATTTCAAAAATTAATTGGCTTGGTAAAGCAGGCGAATATTATCAGCAGCCATACTTCGGTGGTGGCGCAGTAAGATTTGCTGCGGTGCAGCTGGGAGCTGCTGAATTGCTTTTAGATGAGACGGTAACATACCTGGCAGGTTTGAAGCGCACCCACGACCCCTTCCAAAAGATGCGGGTAGGACAAATGGCAATCGCAGTGGAGACAGGAAATCATTGGATTACCGGTGCAGCGTTACGGATGGATCAGTATATGCAGCGCCCAAATAAAAACAATGCAGAGCAGCTCATCTTTTACGCTAATATGACGCGGACTGCAATTGAACAGATCTGTACTGAAGTAATGCAGTTGTGTGTAAAATGTATTGGGGCTAGAGGCCTTAATAAACCATATCATTTTGAACGAATCATTCGTGATCTCACAACCTACTTAAGACAACCATCACCTGATGCTGTGTTAGCAGATGTTGGTAACCATGCACTTAATTCTAAAATAAAATCTTAAATCTTTATAATTAATAATATGAATCAAATAAATTTGGATAAGATTCCTGTTGCGCCTGAACAATGTGTAAAAGGATTTGGTACAACGTTAATTGTTGCCCCACACGCTGACGATGAGAGCTTGGGATGCGGTGGCATGATATCTCTCCTTCGAAAATATGACCAGGATGTTTATATTTTGTTATTAAGTGATGGGACAATGTCTCACCCGGGCAGTAAAGAATATCCGGCAGAAAATCTCCAATTGTTATTTTCTTTTACATATAATTTCCATTTTGCATTAGAAATTTTGGCTTTATCTTCTTGCCTATATGTTTTTGAAATGTTATAGTGTCCAACTTCTCCAAGTTTTAGGGCTTTTGAACCTGTGATTTGTGCGATACCTTTCTTTGCCATAACCTTTTTATTTAAAATCGCCTAAATCTTGTTTTTCGATATCATTAACAAACTCCTTAAAATTAAAAAAAGGATTGATGAATTGCATAAATTCAACGTCAGCGTTTCTCACATTGGCTTTTGTTAATTCACTTTGCTGTCCATGATTCATTACAGTAATTTTTCCTCCAGTTGCACACATGAGTTCTGAGATTTCTGTAAGACAGCTTTTGTCCATTACTTTAACTTTTTCATAAGTTTTAGCCCATTTTCCTGATGGAGCAAAAGCACAAGGATTTCCATTTTTTACAGAACAATTTCCAAATGGCATAGCAGGAGGATTGAAAATTACATCATCTTCTGTTGCAGCAAGATAATCATCTTGTCCATCAGCATCGTTCCAATAATGTTTTTTATGGCTTGTTATTTTAAAATTAGGAAACTTTGTTCCTTTATCACACATCGCTTTTCCTTTTTGGATAACAAAATGTTTATCATTATGTTTGGAATTTGACATTATTTTGTGTTTTTGTGTCTTACGAATATAAAAAAATACTTTTATAGAATAGTGAAAAAATACTGAAATTTTGATGAGTTACCTTAGTGTTGTTTTATGGTGGGGAAAATTAGCTCTTTTGCAAAATAGGGGACGGATTTGAAATGGAAAGATTTTGCAAATGTGCTAATGTGGGCTGGAAAAAAAGGTGCTGGAAAAAGAATAAATTTTGCGTTGGGAATGTAAAAATATTATCTACGAAAATAATTGGTATGAAATTATAGTAAATTATGAAAACCGTTCTCGCAGCATTGAATATAACGGTTCTCGACTATATTTAGTTGCGGACTTAAAAGCACCAAACTTTCAATTTAGTAATAACTTTAATAAATAGAACAAATGTCAAATTTAGCACAAACCCCGCAATTGAATATAGCTGATGTTGAACTAAACCTTCGGTAGCTTTCTCAGCGCTATATTTAGTTACTTTGTAAAACTAATTAAAAATCAGTAAAATGGCAACAAAAAAAAGAGTGTAGAAGAGCTTAGAGAAAACAAAATCATCAATCAGGCAAAGCGCGAAGTTCCGGGATTTGCGGAGCTTTTGCAAAGGTTTGAACGTACGGTTTCTGTATTGGGAAGAAGCCAAAGTACCTTTCAAAATTACTCCAGACACGTCGCTGCGGTGTCACTACATTTCGGAAAAATTCCTACAGAATTGGATCCCGAGCAAATTCACGATTACCTTTTTTATCTACAGAAAAAATCTAAATCTCCATCGCAATCGTATTTTAAACATACCGTTTACGGGCTTCGGTTTCTGCTAAAATCGGAAGGTTTAAGTTATGGTTTTTTGAGTCTTCCGGAAATTAAAAAAGAGAAAAAACTGCCTGTAGTTCTTAGTAAACAGGAGGTTTGGCAGATGTTGTCCGGCTGTAAACTTCTGAAACATAAAATTTTGATCAGCATTCTTTACGGCTGCGGATTGCGATGTATGGAAGTTCGAAATCTCCGTTTGTGCGACTTAGATTTTGATCGAAAACAACTCAAAGTGGTTCAGGGAAAAGGCAAAAAAGACCGCTATTTACCACTTTCCGAACATCTGATTCGTGGGCTCAAAAAGTATATCGAAGCGGAAAAACCAGAAGATTATCTCTTTGGAATGCCACGAGAAGGAAGAGCTGGCGGAGAGTTCGATTCCCGTTACTCCCAGCGCGGCGTTCAGTGGGCGGTAAAACAGGCATCAAGAGCTGCAAACATCTTGAAAGAAGTGAGTGTCCATACGCTTCGTCACAGTTTTGCGACGCATCTTCTGGAAGATGGGATGGATATTTTGAGCATCAAAAATCTCCTCGGCCACGAAAGTATTGATACGACGCTGGTTTATCTTCAAATTGCCCAGCTTTCAACCCAAAAACTCTTCTCTCCGCTCGATACCCTTTTTTCAGAATTTGGGAAGAAATGAGAGGTTTTAAAACCATAAAAAAACAGCCAACTCAACCTCAATCTCGATCTCAATATGAAGTCGCCGATGTTTTAAATATTTTAGGTTCAAAATTGGAAGATTTAGGATTAAATTCCTGGCAATTAAGAACTTTATTTGCATTAAAAAAGTGCAGAACTTCGGCTTTGGGCGGACATATCGATGCTTGCGACGAATGCGGAAATATCAGCATCAGCTACAACTCCTGCCGAAACCGTCATTGCCCGAAATGCCAAGGACGGAACCGAGAAGATTGGATACAAACACGGGAAA
>NZ_FTPU01000058.1 GCF_900108115.1 Epilithonimonas bovis DSM 19482 | reverse complement strand
ATATTGCCAATAAGCATTCTCAATCCATCTTTCTACTACACTTTCATCACTTTCTTTAAACATTTCCTTGAGCAAAAGCATTCCTGCTATTTTGCGAACCGCAATAGAGGGTCTTCCTTCTTTTGAAAATAAACCCTCGAACTCAGCTTCTATTTTATCCCAAGAAATCTCATGCGCTAATTTTACAAGTGGATGATCCATATTAATAAGCTCGGTAAGTCTGGTCTTGAATAAATTTTGCTGTAAATCCTGTTTTATTTTTCCTAACATTTTGCCACTTTTTATACCCTAAAAATACGATTTTCTGCAATTTTATACAACATTTTTAAGCGAAATTTGATAATAAAATATTGAATATCAAACCGTTGTATTTATTTTAAGGAATGACTAATTATTGGGAAGATGATTATACAGAATCGCGCTGCGGCAGGGATAGTAGCGGATATCCTTTTGCTTTTCCTAAAAATATATAAAGTAATATAACCGTGAAAATGCCGAAAAAGGTGTAAAAATATAGTAAGAGTAATAAAGCAAAAGATATGAGCGGATAGCCCGGTGACAAAATTGGAAGGGGAAAGGCTTTGGAGTTTTTGGCAGCCGCCCAAAACCTGAACTTAATATTAAATCCCGCCCTGACGTTTTATATATATATTATATACGTAGTATGATAATGTAAGGCCTGCTGTATCTGCAACAGCATCTAAAAGTTCCAGAGAACGGCCAAGCTGCATGATGTCCTGAAGGATCTCTGTAAGCAGTGCATAAGAAACCAGGATAAGAAAGAAGTATATAAAGTGGGTCTTAGGAAATCTTAGCCTGAAGAAAAATCCCAAAAGAAAAAATATGGAGCAATGGATAAGTTTGTCCAAATGAGGAAACATAAAAAAGTACTCTTTGTTTTCTATGCCTGGGCGTAAAAGCATATAAGTAAGAAATGCCCAATAAATGGGCAATATAATCTTACTGTATTTTTGTATGAGATGATTAACCGACAACTTCCTGGTATTCTTCTGACGATAATAATGTGGAAAGGTCTGCGGTGTCTGACACTTTGAGCTTGATGATCCAGCCTTTGCCATAAGGATCTGTATTAAGAAGTTCCGGCTGATCTTCTAACTCAGCATTAACTTCCAAAACGGTGCCTGCTACGGGAAGGTAAAGGTCTGAAACAGTCTTAACGGCTTCTACGCTGCCAAATACATCGCCTTCGTTGAGATCCTCGTCTACTGTATCTACATCTACAAAAACGATATCTCCTAATTCTCCCTGGGCATAATCTGTAATCCCAATGGTTGCTGTATCGCCTTCTACCTTGATCCACTCGTGATCTTTGGTGTACTTAAGTTCTGCTGGTGTGTTCATTTTTATTTGATTAGGTTTTCGCAAATTTAATTATATAATTAAGATCTAACAATAGAATAAAAATAAATTATAAAAAAAGAGTAAACGTAGGTTTACTCTTTTTTATAATTGGTTATCGATATTAATTACCTGAACCTCCAAATGTCATTGTGGCGGTAATCCCGGCACGTATTGTTGATAATGGGAAAGCTGTTGAGATCTTATACTTGGTCATCATCTGGTCATAGAAGAATTTCAGGTTAAGATTCTGAGACATATTATAGTCTGCAGAAAGTTTGAGGCTAAAGATCTTTTGACCGCCCGTGACCTGGGAATCGTCTATCAATATATTGGTAAGCGTGGTTTTGCTATCCCGCATTGATAAATCGGCTCTCATATTAAGGTCACTTTTGATATCCCTCGGTTTTCCTTTATAATTGATTCTTAATTTCAGATTTTTGAGGATATAACCGTAGCCCACTACAAACTCATTACCATATTCTTCTGTAAGGGTTGTATTGGTTAAGCCCAGCAAATAAGTCCGGTCTCTGTTATAATTGAAACGGAACTGCATATTATTCCGCATTGTGACATCAAAACCAACCAGCGGTGCAAAAGCTTCTACATAACCTACCTGCGTGAAGGTGTAAGGATTATATCTGTTCCCATTAGAATCATATACGGTATTAACATCATTTACATTCCTGTTATAGAAATCGATGCTGGACTGGATACCCGACATGGTGAATGTAGAAACATAAGAATGCAGGATATCAAACTTAGAGAACTGGCTGTTGACAATTGGTAAATTCCTAAGGCCAGAGTACACAATCTTCCAGTTAGGCAATGGCACACCGGCTTTTGTAGGATTACCCAGCTTTTTAGGCGATTTACCTTCTATCGCAGCTTTGAAAGCCGGAATCAATACATAAGAATTACTTCTTGAGTAACCGGCAACATAACCGTCTCTGTCCACAATGCCCTCGTACTGTTGAGAAATGGCCAAAGCATTTTCTTTTATTGACTGATAAAGGGCGCTACCGTCTTTGAAAGCGGTATTAAAAGTCCATGCTGTATTAGAATAAGTGATTGACTCAGTCCCAAACGCATCCCGGAAACCGAAATAGTTGTTCTGAAGATCTACCACATTGTAACCGCCCTGAACATAATTCCTGCTGTAATTCTGCAGAACATTAAAATCGATACGGAGATCATTGGCCGGCATTACCTGCAAGTCACCTGTGAACGTTCTGTTATTAAGTTCTGAATAAGCATCATTCATCAACGTGGAGTTGGATGCCCAACCATTTTCTATCACGGTTCTCCTAATATCTGCCTGAGATCCCAACAAGAATCCTACTGTTGGCCCGCCCAATGTTTGACCATAACCAAAGAAGTTAGGTGCAGATAAAAGCCCAGGAAGCACAATCCCGTTATTCTCGTTATAATTAAGATTGATCTGCTTGAATGATGTCAAAGCATACGCTAAAGCCTGAATTGGTGTCAGCTTATTCTTAAATTTATAAGACTTAAACTTGAACTTACTGTTCTTCTTGGTAAACGCCTGGTTATAAACGTTGTTAAGAGAATCAATCTCCTGGCGGCGTTTCTGCAGCTTGTCATTGATCTTTTTGAAATAGTTAAACTTACCAAAGAATTTAGGGATATCTATTGTAGAAGTCCCAATAATGGCATTGGTGTTTTGTGAGATATTACCCAGGTTTTCCCAATTGCCGGTCTCTGGATTCTGGAAACTCCTTACCGCAGTAGATCTCGCATTCCAGTTGTACTGGAACTGATAACTTACTTCTGCATTGATGAAATCCAAATATGGGAAATACTCAAACGGCAGTCTGTAATTAAGCTGAGCACGGTGATTATACAATACCGGCCGACCTGCACGGAACGGATTACTGAAAATAGAACGGTTGTTCATCGAATTAACATCAATCTGATCGTTAAGGGTTTTGGTCTCCGAGTTAATTTCCAGTTTCAGAGATTTTGTAAAATTAAACCCAAGGCTGTACTGCCATCCGAAGAAGAAATTTCTGTTCCTGATAACATCAAAATCAGAACCTCCATTTCCGCTTAATAATGCATCCACATTCCGGTACTCCAGCTCATTATAATTCCTGTCCAGAATAGTTCGGAAAGATAATCTTGTAGGAACCGGGTTGAAGTTGAACTCTTTTGCCCAACGCAGGTACTTGTAAGACTTGGCTGTATCGCTGATCATCTTGTTAAACGGCCGCAAAACATAAGGCTTAAAGGTATAATTATACTCCAGGTAGCCCTTCAGGTATTGCTGGTAGTTTCTTTTGGTATAGATGTCACGGTAAAAATCATCATTGTAGATGGCTGTTACGTTTAGGTTTTCTATATCATAGAATTTAGCTTTTTTATCAGGGTTCATTCTCTCTTTCCTCATATTCACCACACCAATGCTGCGTTGCTGCGTGTAGGTTCTTACCACTTTTTTCAGCTCGCCTTCGTTAGGCGCTTTGGTCAATTCTACATCATTGTCCAGCGGGTTATACTTAGGATCGGAAATGGTTTGTGTGTATGAATAGTTAAGAGGAATCTTAATACCTGATTTCTCCGGTAAAAACTTATCTACATTAACGGTCGTATTGATACTGAAAGCAGAATTCTCATCCTGTGACCTTTCCGACGGTTTTTGATCTATCGCACCAAATCCGATAGAGGCGTAAGATGCGCTGGCATTAACCAAAGCAAAATCTCCCAGGTTAAAATTAAGGCTTGCATTACCGGCATAACCACCCTTGTTCTCGATCTCAGAAAGACGGATCTCATTCACCCAAAGCACCAGGGTTTTTCCCTCTGCATTAGAATTATCATTATTTCTGACACCCAGCATAATGGTCGTCACATTACCAATACTTGGGCGCCCTTTCACATAGATTTTCTTATTCTCATCACCGTAATCCGCATAGGCAAAACGTTCTGAGATCTGATAATTACCGGCTCTCAAAAGTTCATCTCTTTTCAGTTTGGCATTGACGAAATTCTCAATCTCCAGATTGACGGAGTTGGCATCCGGCCAGATATCCAATGGCGATGTGGCATTTTTTGCTGTATAAGTAAGAGAAGACTCATACTCATAATAATTATCTGTTGCATCGCTACCAAAGCGGATGAAGAACTTGGCATTAGGATCCAGAGCGCTTACGTTGGCAGTGGTCTGGTTGGTCTGGTTTTCTGCGTGCACAAACAATTCCAGATTTTTGTAACGGCGCATATCCAAACTGGTATTTTTGAAAACACCTCTGGATTCACCTTTTAATCTGTCTACCTTCATATAAAGAGAAGATTCGTTTTGTCTCTGCACACCAGAGTTTCCGCTAAGAACCTGCCTGTCTATCCCCGGAGGCAAAACATATGGCGGAGTTCCTAAGGCATTTTCTTCCAGGTTAACACTACCAACGTCAAAATTAGAATTAAGACTCTCTGCACCGCTGTTACCCTCTTCTACATTCGGTACTGTGGTACTGTAAATTTTATTGGTATATTTTCTCCAATCTGATCTTACCAAGTCAAACGATCCAAATCTTAAAGTAGATGTTTTATCAAAGCCTTTCAGTAAAAGTCTTGCGAATCTGACATTATTAAGAACTGATGCATCTGAGCCGTCTACGGTAGTTTTCTCATAGTTAGCCACCGGAATACGGAAGAGATACCATTTTACTTTTCCGGATTGGCCATTTTCAAACTTTACATCTACTTCTTTGATATCTACAATCTTGTTGTCCGCACCCAAAGCCATACTGGCCGGTGACAAATCTATTGAATATTGGTTATAATTCTCAGTCTGATCCAAATTGTAATCTCTGTTGATATCTTCTGCATCAGGCGTCTGTGTTGCAACCTCCAAAGAGTTTGAAGCTGAGTTACCCTCTGGCCCTCGGAAGTATTTATAACGTTGAACCAGAGATGATGCCATATCGCCCTGAAACTGGTTAGACATATAGAACAAAAAGTTATCGGAAGCAGGATCTAACTCATTGGTAATAGGATTTACAAAATCTACCCCAAATTTTTGCTGCTCCTGTGTACCATTCAGTCCGTCGTACCCGAGATCTTGCTGCGCCCGCTCATCACCTTCTGAAGAGAAAGCGTAGAGAATTGGCTGCTGGCTTGGCTGCGTTCCCCAATTGGTCGTAGAAGTATTGCTAGGTGTACTGGCTGTTGGCAAGCCATTCTCGTACTGCAGTTTGCCATCTTTTAGCACATCTTCTGATACATTACCCAGTTGCAATAACAATTTGGGATCATTACCCAATGTATTACCGTCGGCTCTCGGATCCATCAGCCAAAACTCGACATAATCAATATTGGAAGTGACAAAATTGGTGACAGAAATCGGACGCATAAGCCCGGCCCACCTTTGCGAAGCCGACTCGTTATTCGGATTCACATTATAAGGCCCACGCAAATCAGGGTAATAAGTAATATCAAAGGTATTAAGGAGCGTCTGCTCGCCAGCCACATAATCTCTGTTGTTATAAAGTTCCTGCATCTGCACCCTTCTGGAAGCATGGTTAGACAATACCTGCGCATTGATACCAGCTGGTGCGCTGCCACCAACACCGTAGAACCTCGGGTCTATCGTATACCAGGACAAAAGCCCTCTGCCATTACCATTGCTGAGGCTGTTATCGCTTACATTCTGCGGGAAGACAGGATCTCCAATATTTTTCTCCGGACGCGATGCCAGGCTCCATAAAGAAGGTTCCTTCAAAGAAATTTTGGATGTGGTCTGCTCAAAATCATCGATATAGGATTGGTTGTTAATCCCTTTGCTCTGACCGGGAATCAGGTAAGCACCTTCTGCTTTGAAGTTAAGATTAGACGGAGCCTCTGTATTCACAAACGGAATCTTGTCGGTAAGTCTTGTCAAAAATGGCAACTCGTTATTATACATCATATTGAAGCCGGCCATCGTGTTGCTAACGGCTTCCTGCCCATAATTCACTTTTTGGGTCAAAGGCCTTTCTGTATAATTAACCGCAGTGGCACCTAACGTAAAATGCTCGTTGAATTTCCTTTCCAAATTAATTCCCCAGAAACTTTTACGCTGCGTATTAAAAGTCAACTGATTTTCCAGCTGCACATTAATGGCCTGGCCGGATTGTTTTACCGCTTCATTGATAATATTGACGGTACCCAGCATATAATCTACCGTATAATCTACACCTTCTACCAACTGTGTCCCGTTGGCTGTTACTTTTACAGATCCCTGAGGTACATTGATAGCTCCCAGCGAAATACCCTGTCCCTGGCTGCCCTTGTAGCGCCCTTCTATGGTGTAACGTTGCTCCTGAGGCAGCTGTGCTTTGAATTTGGTATATAAATCTTTGATAAGATAAGGTGATTTATCAGTATTGGTAAGAACGCTCTCCAGATAATCTACAAAAGGTTTGGCTTTAGTAAATATCAACCTTCCGTTTTCTGCGTCAACTGTAATGCCGTTTACAAAGTCAAAAATACCGTCGCCAGGCAAACCTGTGGTGCTCTGTTGCGCATCATTATTGGCGTTGAGCCTGTCCCAGTTAAAAAGGCGGAGCAGGTTTGTATCATTATTATTGACAGTGGTATTGGCGCCCGGCAGATAATTGACTTTACCACCAGAAGAAGGATCTTTAAAATAAACGTTTAATAAAAAGTTTTGCGGCTGAATCTGGCTTGTATTAAGAGAATAGATATTCTTCATCATAAGATCCCACATTGGCGAGGTGGTTTTTACCGCCACATTGGACTTAATCATTTTAGTAATAAGAACACTGTTCTCCTCGGAAAATTCTCCAACCTTATAAACAGTATTAGAACCATTTAAGGTATATGAATAAGAAACCGCAAGAAACTGTTGGTCATTAAGCCTTTGATTCAAAGAAAGATAGCCTAACTGAGAATTGAATTTATATTCCGAAGACGTCAGTTTTCTGGCTTTTCCGTTATAGATATATTGCTCGCCATCATTGCTATACGGTGTAGAACTGCCCGGGAATGTGTTGCCATTAAGCAAACCCGGTGGCGAAATGCCCGCTCTGCTGGTTCCTAATGCTCCGGAGATAGCACTATAAAGGCCTTGATTAGCATTATTTGGATTAACGCCGTCCTGATCTCCCAAATCTCTCACTGCCACGATTGGTTTCTGAGACTCCAGGTTAGATCCGCCCTGATCCAATACCCAAACCTCTATCCTGGTAATATTAACCCGGGAATTGATTAAAGGATAATTGGCAAGTGCACCATCATATTTGTCCAGAAAGTAGCGGCCTAAGAAATAGTGCTGGTTATCTTCGTAATCAATAGCGTTAATTTTGAAACTGCTCATCATGCCGCCGCCCTGGGCAACAATGGTTTTAGCCTCGCCCTGCTGTTGTGAAAAAACAAGTGTTCCCGTTGTTTTACCCAACTGGAACTCGGTTTTGAGACCAAAAAGCGATTGCGAACCTCTGATAAGGCTTGTAGAAAGCGGCATGCTGATATTACCTACTTCTACTCTTTTTATAATTTTATCTTCAGGATTCTGGCCTTTCTCATTAAGGCCTTTGGACTGCAGATCTTTCCACGTGCCTTTGGCCTGCCAAACCATATTCATCCGGTTTTCAAACGCAAAGCCGCTTTGTGTATCGTAATTGGCTTTGAGCTGCAAATTTTCCCCAACTTTACCGGTAAGCCCCAGCTGAATCCTCTGCTGAATATTAATAGCAAAACTGGTTCTGTTTTGTGGGAGAATTAATGGATTATCTATTTTCTGATAAAGACCTGCCAAATCTACAGAAGCAAAACCCTGAGGAATCAGTTCTATTTTGTTACTGCCAAAAATATTTTCAAACATTTTATTCTTGACTATAATAGCCGGTATCAGGCCTTTTTTCTTAGCATCAGTCTGGTCTTTTCTGCGTCCCAAATCATTTAGCAGAGATTTTTCCGCATAATAGGCGCGAAGATTGTTTTGCATAACGTAATTTCTATACTCTTCTGACGTCATTGCAATTGGTGCACCCACCACGGTATTACCAATCTTTGGGTAGAGATAGTACATGCCAGTCTTAATATCAAAAAAAGCATCATATCTTACAGGATCTGCAAGGCTATAATCTTTTCTTATACTGAGACTGTCCAGCGGTCTCTCCTGCGCCAGTGCATTGGTACAGTTTAAGAGTAACAGAAAAAGAAAGCTAAGTTTATAGAGGTAAAAATTTTTCTTCACTTATATTTTTTTAAGATTCTGATAACATATTGCTATCAGATGTTAAATGTTTTTTAAAATCTCTTTGACCAATTGTTCTACAGAGATTTCTTCATTGTGCTTCATAATCCGGTCAGCAATCTTTTCGCTTACCTTCTTGGAAATTCCTAAAACTTCTAATGCTGATAACGCCTCATTTTTGATTTTATTGTCTGCCAGAGCAGAAAGTTTTGCCTCAGAATTACCGAATTGACCGACTTTATCCTTTAAGTCAACAATAATCCTTTCGGCTGTTTTTGCACCGATCCCTTTTACTTTTTGAATGACAGCACTATTGCCGGAAAGTATGGCATTTGCTGCTTCTGGAAGACTGAGCGAAGATAAAAGTATGAGTGCCGACACAGGTCCAACACCGTTAACACTTATTAAGAGATTGAACATGTCTTTTTCATCTTTGGAGAAAAACCCGAAAAGCAGATGAGCATCTTCACGGATAATCTGCTGGATATAGAGAAGGACTTCTTTGCCCTGAGATAGGTTATGAGAAGTTTGCAGGCTGATACCAACATAGTAACCAATACCGCTCACCTCTATTACGGCAAAGGTAGGTGTCAGTTCCTGAACGACACCTCGTAGAGAATAAATCATTTTTCTTAAAAATTAGGGTTTTGCGAATATATAAATTATGGTAAAAAGAAAAGCCATTTTGTTAATATTAAAATGACTTTTCCGCAGATTATCGGGAGAAATATACCGGTAATTGCATAATCCCTAAAAAATACAAAGAAAAATATGGTCCCATCTTAAGCTCTTATTAAAAAATGATTAAGATGTGCTTCCTTCTCCCAACTCCTTTTTTCTTTGCCTGATAAAATCTGTTGGGCGGATACCATTGATTTCCTGGAAAAGATTAGAAAAATTAGTCCTGGAAGAGATTCCGCACTCATCCGCCAATCCCTGTATATTTAACCGGAGGTATTTCGAATCATTATGCATTAGTTGTGTGATATAGTTAATACGCAATGCAGAAAGATATTTGCTGAAATTTGATCCTTTGGTATCATTAATGTACTGGGAAAGATACAGCTTATTGGTATTGAAGCTATTAGCAAGCCGGTCTATTGTGAGCCCACTTTCTTTAAAACCTAAACTGTTTTCAAAATCTTTCAATTTTTGCTGAAGATCTGCAAAGATGTCGGCACTTATGAGTCCTTTGCCCTGTACAGATATATTTTCATAAGATGTTGATTCTTCTGTTTTATTTTGCCTTTGTAATTTTTTTTCTAATTCATTATATTTAAGTTCTACCAGCTTTTTATTTTGATAATATTTCCATATCCCAAAAAATAGAAGTAAAACGATAACAGCTAATATTATGATGACTAATAATCCCCACTTATTTTGATTTTCCGATTTATTTTTAGCTTCTGTAAGTATTTGCCCATCATATCCCGTGTGCAGTTTAGATGATAAGTAAGGAAAATCTTTTTTAAGAATCGCATCCACTTTTAATAAATCTTTTGTGTAAGCCAATTCCTTTTGACTATTATTTTTTTGTTGATAATAATGAATTAGACAATCATAATTATCCTGCAATTCCGGAAAAATAAATGCTCTTTTTTTGAAAATAGAATCTACTTTTTCAAATTGCCTTATAGCCATATTTTCCTTTCCTAATCCCAGATAACTTTTCCCTATATAGAATTCGGAAACTGAAATCCAGTAAGCATCATCATTTTTTTTAAGAACAGGTAATGCCTGATTGAGATTTTGGATGGCAGACTGATAATTTTTATGATAATAATCAGAGATTCCTTTACACTTCACAAAATAATCTTTTTCTGACAGAAAATCTTTAGACCTGCCTGCCAATTGAAACCCTACAGTTATTAGAGAATCCGCCTTTTTATATTCTTTAAGATGTCGATAGCAAACGATGGCCTGATGCACACTATTTAAGTAGCCTTTGCTGTCGTTATAGACTTGCGTAGGATAATTTTTTTCTTTGGTTTTAGGCTCAAAATAAGCAATACATTCATTGAAAAGGACCAATGCCTCGTCATAATATCCCAAATAACTTTTTACCAAGCCAATTTGATAAACGATCTTATATTTTAAATAATCATCATTGCTATTTTTGGAATATTGGTATGCTTTGAGATATTCTGCTAATGCAGATTGGTAATTTTTATCGTAGAAATAATACAA
Organism: Epilithonimonas bovis DSM 19482; assembly: GCF_900108115.1. Taxonomy (GTDB): domain Bacteria; phylum Bacteroidota; class Bacteroidia; order Flavobacteriales; family Weeksellaceae; genus Epilithonimonas; species Epilithonimonas bovis. The sequence continues at coordinate 1,261 of NZ_FTPU01000058.1, read as the reverse complement.
ACTTCCTTTATATAAATAAGCCGAAGACAATAGATCATTATTACCTGCCTTTTTTGCAGCAAAAATGGCACTGTCTGCATATTTAATTTTTACCGCTTTGTTAGAAGAGTAATTTGAATAATCTTCATAAGCATTTTTCAGTTCCGTATAGTTTTTTTCCTGCTTTGCTTTTTGAATATACCTTTTTACATAAGGCAGAGCCGTCTCATCATTACTATTATAACTATCATAGATATTTCTCAATTCTACATAGAAACTTTGTCCCTTAACTTCTCCTGTAGAAAAAATTAATAAGCAACCAATTAAGATATAAGCCCATTTTTTTAATACCATTTCTATTCGACTATTAGTTTTATAAACCAAAAATAAACAAAATCACTTATAATTAATAATTCAACAAAATTTAGAGCAAAAATTTTTACCTTGTTTAAAATACACGCTATTAACAAGTTAAAAAAAATAGCTACACGTGCTAATTTGGAAATTTCCAGATTAGCACGTGATAATTCGTAAAAATTCCAAATTGAAACCGGCTTGTTTTGCACAAAAGGCCTAAGCCTCATACTTTTATCACAAGAATTTTAACAAAAAATCCTGGCGCCGGGATAAACTTAACAACAATCTATTATGAAAAAGTTTATCTCATTTGGGGCAGCTATTGCCTTATTGGTTTTTGTATCAAATTGTAGAGAAGCAGATGAAATAGTGGCTATACCGGAAACCAATCAGAACATCGCTAAAAGCGCAAAAAAGGATTCTTCGGAAATAAAAACTTCTGGCTCAGAAAACTCTAATGCTACAGATGAAGCACAAGATCCACCTAAAAAAGACCCAATCAAGTGGTAGAAAAAAAAGATTTATCATTCCTTGGAATTTTGTAGTACGTAATGCAAAAAGAAATGGATTATAATAAAATAAGTTTTTGATCATTTAGAAACTTAGAGCCTGTTTAAATTTTATTCAATAAATTTTTTATAGCGGATAATTTTACCATATTTTCAGAATTTTCCATTAGTAATTCGTAATTCCTGCATAATCTCCTGTCGTTATCAAACCAGGAAAATGTCCGTTCAATAATCCATCTTTTAGAAATGGGCTTAAAATCTGTTTTCTTTTCATCATTTCTCATCACCACATTGATTAGATAACCAAACTTATTTTTCACCTGTTCTATGATTTCTCCTCTGTAACCTCCATCAGCAAGAATAATCTTCACAGGACTTAAGAAATATGCCAAAGTTCTCATGAGAAAATCAACAGC
>NZ_FTPU01000011.1 GCF_900108115.1 Epilithonimonas bovis DSM 19482 | reverse complement strand
GTAGAATTTTGCCTGACTTCAAATCAGTCCATCTTCTGCGTTTGATATGCAGCTGTACGGCTTTTCCACGAAGCGGAAAGTCATCAACCGTAATCTCTTCATGAAAGCCTTTAGATTGAAGCTGTAAAACTGAAAATTCTTTGGGAATTGTATTTTTCTCTTCAAAATAAAGGTGAAGCAAGCCATCAATATCTTCAAATTTTACAACATCAAAGTATTCAATTAAGTATTCAGGTAATAATAGCTTGAGTAGGTCTTCTGTTTTCATCCTCTACAAAAGTATCAATTTTTGCCATTACTCCCCAACTTTTGTTGCTGATCCATAATACGACATATTACTTGATAACCTGAATATTAATCGCGGAAAAACCTTTTACAGACTTTTCTTTTTCATAGGATACTTTATTACCTTTCTTAAGAATCTCCGGACAGTTATTAGCATGGTAAAAGACATTCTCTTTGGTGTCATTTTCTGTAATAAAGCCATAACCTTTCTCACTTACAAAGGTTACAAAACCTGTTTTAACAGTCTCTTCCGGCTCTATAGGTGCAGCACCTAACCTGATATCTTCAACATTTACCTCTTCTCTTTTCTCTGGCGGCGTACTGACAATTCTGCCAAATTCATCAACATAAGAATAAAGATCTTCTAGATCTTTTCCTTTGTTATTAGTGCTTTTACGCTCTTCGCGTCGCTGCGCTTTTTCTTTTTGTTTTTGTAGTTTTTTCTTAAAGTTTTCCTTTTTTGAGAAAGAATCTGCCATAAATAATTAGTATGATTTTTTATTAATAATCTAAATTAAAATAAATTAATGAAACCTGAAGTCATAAAATTAACCCAACTAAGGCTAAGATTCGGGACAATCACGGAAATAGTTATTCACGTAAAAATCAACAGTTCCTAAAACCCTTGGTACTTAATAAATTGCCAAATGATTACGCTTGTAGGTTTTTGTTTACCTTATTACTTTCCTAATATTATAGTAAGTAGGTGGCAAATGAAAAGAAAAAGAATAAAAGAAAAATGGATATTTCTAAGTTGTAGAACAAAACTAATCCAAAGGTTCGCTCATTAATTACTTTGCAAATATACAACAAATTATTGACATCTCAGTTATAGCTATTTACACAAATTATTAGTTATAAAAAAACCGCCCTTTTGCAGAACGGTTTTGATTGTTTTACAATAAAATTTACAAACCAATGCTTTTGCTTGGCTTTAGTTGCCTTCTAATCGTTTTGGGTATTGCATTTTTATGGACAAGAATAGCCGTGGACTTATATTCCACATAAGGACGTGTTACATAAATATAGCCATTGTAATCGTTAGTTACACCCCAAGAAATTTTTACCATATAATATTCCTTTCCGGATTGGTCCTTAGCCAGCCCCACAATATGCATCCCGTGGTCATCGGTTGTGGAGAGATTGTTAAGCGCTGTTTGACGCAAATCTTCAGTAATAGCTTTATCCTTTTTCGGCTCTGTAAATAATGTTGCTTTGTTGGCTTTGGTAATCTGATCCAGATCTACGTCCGGCACATAGGCTACACCATTTTTGTAAGAAAAATAAGGTTCAGACACATCTGTTGCCCACCCTACCGAATAGCCTTTTTTCACCGAATTATCGATGATAGCTGTCAAATCTGCCATAGGCACGTTCCAGTCGGCATCATGGCTCCAGTTGTCAGGAATCGGCACTACAAATTTTTGATAATACGGATAATCTTTATAAGATGACAGTTCTACATAATCATCAGGATTAATTGCTACAACCTGCTTCGCAAAAGTCTGTGGTGTATAAGTTTTTCCTTCGTATGAAAAACTGGCCGGTACTTTACCAAGATATTCATCCAAAACAGCATCTACTGCAGACATCCAGTTATCCGAAAGCTTAGATTTTGATGATGCGGCAACCAGGCTGTCCAGCACCGGTTTTAGTTTATCCTGCATCTCCTTAAAATTATTAAGGGTTTGTCCCGCTTTTAGACCAGTATAAACCTCCTGAGGAACTGCGCCGTATTTTTTGTACATATTGATGACGTCATGCAGTTCGCCACCATCTCCCCAGCTGATTGCGCCGCCCGTAAGAACATACAACTTCGCTTTATCATGATAGGAATTCCGTGCTGTAAAAATCTCTGATAAATCAACGGGCTTTTTACCCATTCTCTGCATTTCAGATTCCAGAAAAGAGTTCCCCGAGTAACTCCAGCAGGTACCGGATGATCCCTGATTCTTAACCGAGGTAGCTCCAACATCCTTAAGTGTCGTAAACTGAAAATTGGTATTTTCTGACTGATTATTCTTTAATTTGTTGATCAGCTCATCCTGAGCCAAAATCATACTTCCTGCACAACATACTAAGAGCAGTGATGCAAATCTTGTTTTTTTCATTACGATAAGGTCAATTATATTTAAAATAGTCTTTATAAAAGCAGAATTGTTACATCAGTTATATAAAACTGAATGCTAAACAGATTATAAGATACAAATATAGGCAGAAAAGAACAATTGCAACATAATTGCAATAATTATTTCCGTAAATGATAAACAATAATTAATTACTATTTGCTGAGCAATTGGGACATAGACCACTGATAACAAAATTGTAACTGCGACTCACATAGCCCTTGGGAAGCTCTATCTCAGGAACAGCATTTTCTATACAAATTACAGAATGGCAGGATTCACAATTGAAATGAATATGCTGATGATCATGGTGATCAGATTGGCAATGTTTACATTTGGCATAATTGACTACCCCATCTACATTCACGATCTTATGAACTTTGCCCTCTTCTTCCAGTCTTTCCAAAACTCGATAAATAGTAACCCGGTTACAAAGAGTTCCCAGTTTATCCTGAATGTCAGCATGAGACCATGCTTTTTCCGACTCTTCTATCAGTTTTAGAATCTCCGTTTTTGCATTTGTGTTTCTTACCTGTTTCATATCCTAAAATAAACTGTTTTGTTCTTGGGAAAATATTTAATTAAAGTTACGAATAAATGCGCTAATAATGAAAGAACTCGACCTCATCAATCATTTAATGGTTTAAAAAACAAAAAACCGCCTATTTTAGGCGGTTTAAGTGGTTTCTCCAGGGATCGAACCAGGGACACACGGATTTTCAGTCCGTTGCTCTACCAACTGAGCTAAGAAACCTTTCTTCTCAATTTTGAGTGGGGCAAAAATAACATCTTTCGTATAAACTTCCAAATGAAATTAAAGAAATTATTATAAAAATAAAAAACCACCTTAAGTAAGGCGGTTTAAGTGGTTTCTCCAGGAATATGTATATCTTTCTAAACACCGATTGATAGGTGATTTTTTAGAAAAGGAGATTTTCAAGGTAACCGAATATTCCACCATGTGAAATACAACAATTTTTATCTTAAATCTTAGAATGTAAATTTATGAATATATTTTGAATTAATTGCACTTGAAATTAATTTCTTTATCTCATTTTATATTCCAATTTCCTGTGGTGGGTAGTTCCTCTTTTTAAATTATTTATTCAAAAGTATGTTTTACAAAATCACCTTTCAAAATAGAAAAACGAGTTCCGAGTTTTTTCAAATGCTTTCCGACAGGAAGGCAAGAATTCTTTGAAACCCAATTTGAAAAATTGTGGGCACAAAGACACATCTTGCAACTAAAATTTTGTAGTAAGTTCGAAATTCTTTAGAGGTCTAGAAACGTAATGTGGATGAGGGTTCTGGAGGTTTTATAGATTATTAAAACGGATTTGCTTTTTAAAGAAAAAAAATCAGGATAAGATAAAGGTTTAGGTTATATCTTTTTTAGCCAGGTTATGGGATTGGGTGTACCTAATTTACCCAGGTTAATCTGAAACCTGTGGTTCAATTACGCAGGTTAATTCTGAAACGATACTTCATTTTCGCAGGTTGTACGAATTGGAGATTTTTTCAGATTTTATTACTTAACTTCAAGAATCTGTCAAAAATTTTTCAGAAGAAAAAGAAAAAAAAGAAAGTCGTCCACTCTCGTGGAAGGAAAATGTGATGCAATATTTTTTCAGAAAAATTTTGGGGCTAAATTTTACCGCCACAAAAGTTTTCTGAAAAACCTTTATGGCTTGATATTGCAGCATATTTTCGTGAACAGAAATTTGCTTTGTTTTTTTTATTTCTTTAAATTAAAGATACAGCTCTCAGAAGTAAAAAATAATTAAAAAAATGTCGTAATGATTCCACACATCAATTGAATTCATTTTACAATTTTAATTATAAGAATTTTCTCCCTCATTTCATTCTAATTTCACATGATGATGATGCAGGAATCCACTCCCTGTACTTATTCATGATTATTCCTAAATTCTGCGTATAATAGAAATCTGGTAAAAAAACTTTGACATGTGATTCCAGAAAGAATCCTTTTCTAAAATCACATTCCTGCCAAAATCCTTTTTGAGCTCTGACAATTTCATTATTTACTCTCTCGAGCCAATCACTAATATTTCGTTTATGTACAATTGGAAAAGAATAGAATTCATGGCAAAACTTTTTTGACAGTTCTTCAACCTCATCAGAAGTCTTGTACTTTCGAAATAAAGTAAAATAATTGATAAACTCCGCACATTCTGAATAAGAATAACCCCAAGGCAAAACTTTGTAAATATAAAAATCTTCATAGGCTAAAAACCAAGATCTTATGGAATTCATCGACAATGCACCTTCTTCCTTGATATAGTTTCGGAGTATATTGACAGCATCCTTGCAAATCTTTGTAATTTCGAAAAAATCCTTATCAGCTTTAAAACATTTTTCCTCATCTTTATAAAAAGATATTCCAATCATTGTTTTACTAATTTCAATTTCTGAAGTTTCTAGGGACTTACACTGTCTAATGTCTGTAATTTCATCTTCATGATAGGTGAAAATCAATTTGATATAACAAATGCCATCATTGTTTACAAATGCAATACCTTCACGTCTTACATCTTCAAGATCACAGAATGCTTTGTAGGATTTATATGTAGTGTCGAATTCCGGTATTCTTTTAATGAATCGAACAAAACGAGCATATACTGCAACAAACGTTTTCTTTGAGACATTGCTAAAAGTTTTGTCATCATCCAATAGAACATCCAGTAAATTTACATCTAGATTTTCAAAAGCCGAGATTATCAGTTGTTTCTTGTCAAGCATAAATCGAGTCATATTTCAATTTGCATTAATCATCTAAACTTCAATAAAAAAAAACCGTCCATAACAAATAGACGGTCTTAGAATTAGTCTGCATTATACATGGACGTATTTACAATTTCACTTTCTCTTTCACGAAATACCTTCTCACCGGAAACAAAAACTTTAATCCCACAGAAACCCAATTTATTTCGGTCATCTTCAACTGGAAAATTTGAAATCAACAAACCATAATTATAATCATTCTTTTTGAAGAATACACTGCCGAAATCGGCACTTAAATCTGCGTTCCAGTTTTTATACACTCTATTGCTTTTCATATTATAACTTGATGCAATACGAACTGTAACATCTTTCGCATTCAATCTCGTTCCTTTTGTAGAACCATTGTAGGCATTTGGATCAAAAAGCCCATCTAGTCTATCAAATACTTCATCTGAAAGAAATGATAACTTATTTCTTCCTTCTTCTGTCGATAGCTCTTCTACGGAAACTGTAAAAATATCGTCTATAGAAGTAAAGATTCCTTCAACTTGAGTGATCGCAAATTTGGTTTGTGTTGTCAGTCCTCGAATTGAATTGTCAATCAATTCTTCTTTCCATTCCGGATCGCTGAAAATCTCCCAATCTTGCTCAAATTTTGCATAATTACCAAGCAAAGGAATACTTGCCATTATTCTAAATGTTCGGTTATTGTGGTAACCGCAACATCTTCCTGCAATTCCTTGAGCACCATTTGCAAGTTGTTTGTCTCTCGGCTCAATTCCAAACCTTATTTTTTCCTTTAATTTGCCTAAATCCTTTCCGGCGGTTAAAGCTTGAACGATTATTAGAATCACCCTTCTTCCCATCCTCATAATTAAATTTGCTACTTCAGAAAGACCTTCATTTATTGAAAAGTCACACGCAGAATCAGATCCAATAACTAAAACATCAACATTGTCTTTCAGTTTTGTTCGCAACAAGTTTCTTAATTCCAATGCTCGCAACGTAGTTGATTCTCTGATAATTCCCAATCCATCATCAAAACTCAATAAATGCTGAACATATTCAATAACATTTGGATGAACAACATATTCTCCATTGTTATCTTGCAGTGGTGAGAAATCTAATGGCAAATCATCAATCATATTTTCCTTCAACATCTCTGTAATTCCGAAATAGGAAGGTGGTCTTACTCCTTCTACAACATCAATGTCTGCACTTTTGGTAAAATGAGCATCTAAAATATCATAAGGTGTTGCACTTACAGCAACCAAACCAATTTCCGGCAGCTTGCTCCTTAAATTATCGAAAAATGCAAATTGGAAAGAAGATTCTTCGCCACATCCGTACTGATCCTCATCTCTAACTATAAGTTGAACTTTAAGATCGCGTACAGCTTTGAACGGATTCGGATAATTAAAGAACTCATTCATCTTAATCACCTTAATTCGCGAGTATTTCATTTGTCCTTCGGAAGCATCATAAAAATCTGCTTCCAAATTTCGGTTGTTCTGATTATACAAATCAGTATCTCGCATGCTTGTTACAAACAGTACATTTTCATGACCGCTCAACAAACCGATTGCAGGTAATACATAATTGCATAGAAAATAAATGGTCTTTGATTTACCACTTTGCATTGATGCAACAAATGCTATATTTTGATTTCCTTCCTTTATGGAAAGTCCCAATCTTAAAGCATTTATAATCTGATTCTCAAAAATACCTGTTCTTTGAGAATTTGCAAGCGTATCCACAATATTAGTGTGGAGTGATGCAGGAGCATCCAACTCATCAAGTAAATTTCTAATTTCCTGATTCCAATAGTTCTGATAATCTGTCATAATGCACCGTTTTTAAATTAACAGTACAAAGATGAGCACGACATGTGCAATAGATTTGCACAGATGGATTTAATCTACAAAAATACACTTAATATGAAGCGGATTATCTTCTTTAGGTTCAATTTTTAATTTTTGACCTACATAAAGAGAAAATTGCTCACCAAGTTTTGGAGGAACAGAAAACCGAAGATTATTGTCAGAAATAAAAGTAGAATAACCATTCGCGGAAACTTCTGTAATCTCTCCCGAAAGAATATTTTTCTTTAGCCACGCTATTTCCTTATTTTCAGTAGTTTTTTTCCAATCATTCAAATACAGATTAAAATAATTGAGAATTTCTAGTAAGGAATGCACGGTGGAAGCATAAAGATGTTTTGCTTGATTTTTTGAGCAATATTCTTGAACCCGAAAATTAAGTTTTTCACCGCTATGAGATCCGTCTTGAGTTAAATTTAGGGTGCGGTAAATTAATTCTCCAATGACAGGATGTATGATTTCTTTTGAAAATTCAAATTCATTATGTCTGCAATTCAAGAATAAACTGCAACCGTTCAACGATTTAATGTCTGGAGAAATTATTCTTAAAAGCTTTAATTCATCAAACAATTTCTCGAAAATCATTCGTATTGAATTGTAATCGTCGAACTGAATGGTACTTTCAGAAAAAAGCTTTTTTAGAATCTGCAATAAATCATATTTGGTTTCAGACTCTAAATGCGATTCAAAAATTTTGAAAGAATCTTGATATTGATGAATGAGTTGGGTTTCGTATTGTTGATCGGCTTCGCTTTTCAATCTTGCGTAAAGGTTCCGAATTTGATTATTGTCTAATTTATCGTAAACACAATCTTCTTTTCCTTCAGATTGTATGAAGTCGTTATCATTTTTTATTTTTTCTTTACCGGTTAGAATGAACCACGGAATATATTTTTTAGGACGAATTTCTTTCAAAGAATTTACCACATTCATCAATGCTGTTTGTCTTGTTGCAACTCCTTCCTCTTCGGATGTATTATAAAATAATCCATCGAGAATTGCTCCATCATACCAAAGAAAATTTTCCTTCAAATCGGCAATTGCAGTTTCTGCATTATCAAAAGGAATCAGTTCAATTCCAGCATCAATTGCCATTTGTCGGATACTGAAAAGCGACTGATATTCATCATCTACCCAAAATACTTTATATTTCTTCATTGTCAATTTGTAAATCGTCTAAATTTACAAATTCTTGCTGATAATGAAGTGATACTTCAAAAGTTGTCGCAAGATCAGTTTCGCCTATACCTTCTGGACCAGTTTCGTCAACAATATACCAATCACCACCAAAATATTTAATAATTTGATCAACGATGTAACCTCCCATTCCACTTCCTCCATTTTTTCCCTTTTTAATTCCCTTGGATCTAAAATCATCAAATGTGAAATTTTCCGGCATTGGATTTCCTGTATTTGAAATAAAGATTGTAAAGGTTTCAAATTCCTCAAGGATTGAAGTCGAGATTTCAATTCTTCTTACCTCCTCCTTGTTCCAATTAAACCCGTGCTTTTTAATGTTTGAGATTAGATTATCAAGTAGAAAACATAATAGATCTTCATTCGCAAAGGTGAAGATTTTGAAGTCATCACTCTTAATATCATTCAAATTGATATCAAATAAAATATTGGGGTTCTTCTCACTTACATTCTTAAAATAGTTTTCCAGAAATGGCACAATTTCAATTGGTGAAACAGGATATTCACTTGGAATAAAGTCTTCTGTTTGGCTTCTGACTTCTTCAGTAATCCTTTTAGAATCCTTAATTAAGTTATCAATCAATTCTCCTAGATTTAACAATTGATTATCGTTCAACTTTAAAGAAAATAATTGTGGAAATTTCGGCAACACTTTTCTTTCAAGAATCTGTTTGATATTGGACGCAAAAAATTCCAAATTAGAAACTGAACCTGCAATTTTATGTCTTAGTATTGCGTTTTTTTCAGCTTCCATGCTTTGAAAGTCTTCATCAACTTTTTGAATCTCATCTTGAAGTTCTTTAATTGCAGAACTTAATTGTTCTTCAATTTCCTCCTTTTGTAAATCTGATGAAACCAAATTGATTTTTACATTCATCAAATCATTCACTCGTATATCTCTTACAGTTGAACCAAAAACCTGAGCTTCTATCTGTTTTTGAACATAATCTTTGTTCAACTCATTTATTAAATACTTGTAAGAAATAACATCTTCATCAATAATTTTTAATAATGCAATTCGTTGATGGCATAGTACAGCTTGTTTACCCGAAAAGTAGGTTGCGTTCAAATTTCCACCGATTAATGAAACCAAAACACCTTCTTCATCCAGAACTGTGTAATACATCAAATTTTCTAGTGTGGAGATGGGTTCTAGCAAATCATAATTAATAGAGGGCAATATATTTGGATCATGTCCCAGATCTCGAACGTTTAAAATCTTAGAAATATCAGTAAAATTCTCTGGTTTCTGTCGCTTAGCAACTTCTACTAATTCGTAGAGAGGAGTTCCTTCCAACTCTTCCAAAAAATACACTTTACCTTGAAGATTATAATCTCTATTTCTTATCTCTTCCGCATCAACAAGAACCGATTCCCAAGGCTGAAAAAGAAAGTTGTTCGTTTCAAAGTTGTCCCAATCTATATATGATTTCCTAGTTTTAGACTTTGATAGATAATCATCAAAGTCAATAAATTCTATTTTAGTACTTGGTTTCTCCGTATTTAGCACCAAAACATTTATTGCAATATTGGTATGACGGAATACGCCTGTCGGAAAAATAAGTACTTTTTCAACAAGATTTTCATCTACCAATTTTTTGAAAAGTTCTTTTTCTGTTTTTCGTCCCGAGGAAAGGAACGCCGGTCGAACGAAAAGAATAATCTTTCCGCCAATTTTAAGAGATGACAGCGATTCTTCTATAACGAAATGCTCTAAATCGACTTTATCACCAAAACTATTTTTAACATCAATTCTGTTAAGAATAGGTAATCTAGAAAAAATAAGATCAAATTTTTCCTCTGAAGGCCAGTTTTCAATACTACTTTCTAAAACATAATCGAAATTTAATTTTTGGTGTGCCCAAAGACGCAACTTTCCAACTCGCCAAATTTCCGGATTGTATTCTTGTCCAAAATATTCAGTTTCTCCTGATAATTCGGAAACAATTTCTACATTAGATGCAAATGGATTGTAAACATGTCTTGCATTTTCAACATGCGCAACATCCAAAACCAATTTCATCAATTTTGGATGAACGATAAATGCACCGTTCTTGAAAGACAATGATTCCGTAATTACCTTAAAAACAAAATCAAACAAAGCCGGAAATTGATCTTCAAAATATGATTTTTCAAGCAAAGAAAAATAAGAAAATATTTGAGCGAAATCATCAGCTGAGAAAAAACTTAAGACACGAAAGTGCGGTAATAATCTGAACAATTCTGAAGGATTATTGTATTCTGTCTCTTGCTTCAATTGGTAAACAAGTTCTGAAATACTCCTATTCTTATCAACCACTTCATCTTTATAAATACAAAGTAAAAAAAGTGTAAGTGTATAATCATTTGGTGTAATAAATCCTTTTCGACTATAAAATGAAGTAATGATCGTGTTAACTTCTATGATTTTTTTCTTATCCATATTTTATTTTAGTAAGCCTTACTTAATGATTTTATAAAATTAGCAAATAAATCCCTCAACAATTCTTTCTCTCCAAGATTTTTCCCAGCACAATTACAAAGAAAAAATGCTCCGGCTTCAAATCCTTTTCTTCAACGCCATCGTCTTGGGCGATGTAGATTTTTTTGCATTCCACAATCATTTGAGGGGCGTCTTTGTTGTAACCCATTTGAAATTTCACGGTTTCATAATCTTTGAAACCTATAATTTCTTCTTTTTCGTCTAAAATGCAAAGACGGTTGATAAAATGATCGGTGAAATTTCTGTATTCCTCGGTTTTTGTTCCGGCGAGAATTTCGTTGAACCATTGTTTTTGCAGAACAAGATAGAGTTGCTTTTTCATGATTTTGCTTTTTTAATGATTTGTGAAATCTTCGTTTTCATTTGGTCTAAAGAAAAGCCAAACAAAAAATAAAGCGACAATGATCGTGATGAAACCTCCGAAACTAGGAAATGTTTCTATCAACAAGCCAAAAATCATTATGAAACACCATAAAACAATGCCGATAATTGCCGCTGTAAAAAGAAATTTTAAAAATTGCATTGGGAGAAATTTTTTAAGGAACAATTAGGTCAAAATCAATTCAGAAAGTTTATCCGCAATCTGATCCATCGTTTCTTCTTTTGTACTTAAACCACTGCGAGAACCAAGAAGAGGACTTACATCCCTCAAATTTTCAAAAGTTGTTTCATGCACAATCGGAACAAGTAAATCACGGGCAAGCAATGCAGATAATTCTTTATCAGCGATACCCTCATTCTGAATCCTATCTAGAAAATTAGGAGTTACCAAGACAATTCCAACTTTGGATTTTGCCAATCCTTTGTCTATTTCTCTCATAAGCGATGTTCCTAAAAAAACATCTTTTTCACTAAACCAAACAGAAACACCTTTTGATTCGAGAAGATCATGAAGTTCTTTTGCTGAATCTTTTCGGTCATCCCAAGCGTGACAAAGGAAAATATCTCTAAGATCGGGCAATGAAGATCGTTTTTCAACATTTTCTCGCACAGGAGTTAGTGTTCTTACCTCTTCCGGAGTGTAATAAATTACTGAACCAGGCTTAGACCAACGAGGTTTTATTGTTCTTCCAGAAGTTCCGCTAGATCTTGTACTTCCGCTTGAAGGATAAGAAGGTGGTGAATATGAAGAATAAGAGTTGTAACTACGATGACGATTTCTGCATGCAGGACAATTTGCTGCGGCACTTGCAGAGCGATGGCCATTTACTGGTGCTGTACATCTTGACATAATATTAATATTTTTTGATTATTATAAAATTTGTAGTGAAAGTAATACACAATTAGTAGACTAGGTCCGGCGCCGAAACCAAGTGCACCACAATTTCCACCTGTCTTTCTGTGTGTTCTTGCGGATCGACTTTTTGGATTCTGGCTTCGAATTGCGTGATTCCTACTTTTAGGAGTTTGTAGAAAATACGGTTTTCTGTTCTAGGGATGAAGCCGATTTTTGCACCTTTGAAATAAATGGCGACTGCTCTCGGATCCCACTTGTTGTCTTCCTCGAGTTTGAATTTTACCTTTTTGCCGACTTTCAATTTGTTGAAAACATCAACGCCATCGTAAAAAGTGAAACCTGCAACGTGGAAATGTGATAAATGCTCTTTCATGATAATATTTGTTTAAAATTATACCACAAAGGAACAGGTGATGTGTGCAGTAGAAATGCACAGCAAAATTATTTGTAAAAATCTATTACTAGCTAGAAAGTTTCATTCAATTCCCTAAACATATCTATAGGTCGAATAAATTTAACGCCGAAATGAATACAAGGTTCGGGAATTTTTATTTTCTTTTTACTGTTTGGATTACTGGTTTCATGAGTTACAATCACACAGCCATTTTTTTTAGCATATGCAATTAGCCATGGATCTGCTAAATCAGTTTGCAAAAATTCATCTTTGGCAGATTGTAAGTATTGGTCGCTATCATTTGTCCAAACAGCAATCTCTGCGTAAGTATCAACGCAAGGAGAAGAATCCACAAAAAAATCCGCTCCAATTTTTGTTTCCAACCAAATAGAAAGTTGATCAGGTGTGCTTGAGCCACAAATTTCTTTTTTTACTTTATCAATACTCCTAATTTTTCCATTATTAGAAAGCTCAATTAGTTTGTTCCAGAAAGAGGGAACAACATCAAACGGATAACTTGTTTGGTGTGCCTGAATAAAAACATTACTGTCTAATAAGTAAACCACAATTAATATAAAAATTCAGTTACAAATTTATTGTAGGTATCGCCTTTCATGTTGGTTAGTCTGTATGCATCCCTGTAAAGTAATTGATTATCTTTCACTGCATTATTTACAAATGCTGCAAACCTTAAACTAACTCTTTTTTTTGCAGTAGCATAGAAATCACCTCCGGAACCCAGTCTATCTTTTTTGGCTTTATATTCTTCAATATAATTATTGTAAAAACTAAAGAATTGAGTGCGTGTAATTAAATTTAGATCAAGGGCACGTCTAGCTGTTACGATTGGACTTACCTTAAAAATTCTACTTAGATATTTGAAATCTTGAGTAGTTTCCCATTTTTTTAAGAAATAAACTTCAGGAACTAATAATTCGGCTGCAACTTTATCGCACAAAAGCTCTACAGGATCATCTGCTGGTAACATTTTATCCATATCAAAACCAGCACTTTTGCCGAGCCAAACATGAGCTAGTTCATGAATTAAAGTGAACATTTGTGCTGCTTTCGCATCAGCAGAATTTATAAATAAAAAAGGCGCGCGATCATCTACCAATACAAAACCTCTACATTCCTTCACATCTATCACTCTGTGCGTATTGCTGCCTACAACTCCATTATAGGTAACGATAATTCCAGCATCTTCAATTTGATTGGTTATGAAATCTAATGCTTGTTCCCAATTGTTGTATCGGCTTGCCCAATCATTTTCTATATTCAGAACCTTTCGGATATCATTAACAATTACTTTATAATTGTCGTTCACAGAAAATTTACCAACGAATTCCAACTTCGGAAAATCAAGTTCTTCCAAGTATTCAGTGAGCCAGTTCTGACGGTCTTTTATGATTTGAATAGTTTGAAAAACATTTAGACTAACCTTATTGGTAGGAAATTTATTTGCACTTCTAAAAAAAGGAAGGGGAATTTCTTCTTGTGGTGGTTTAGGTAGAAACATATAACCGAAAGGTACATGAACTTTGTGCGTGAAACTTTCCAGCTGTTTTACTGTGGGAAATTTTTCACCTTTCGTCCAACTTTCTATAGTTGGATTTTGAACATAAAATTCCTGCAGGTCATTACCATTCCTGATAATAGCCCACTCAATTAATTCTTTGTTGATATTTTCAACTCGAGTACTCACGAAGCAAATTTAGAAATATAAATTAAGTGCAACAAAATTAAACCAAGTTGTCAATCCTCAAAATAAGTTCTTAAACATTCAATCTTTTCATATAAACCAACTCTTGCTCTCCCGTGTTATCTATGATAATTTCATAATCATCATAAAATTCATTAGCAAAATTATTGAGATGTTTTGAGTCTGATTCTAATTCTAACAAATTTTTCAAAATCGATAATTCCTTTTCAAATTTTTGAAGCATTATTCCAATTTCTGATTGGTTACGCTCAAATGCCGACTTTCTTTTCTGAGCAACGAAACTTCCAAAACCAATTTCAAATTTTTTATAGAATTCGCCAATCAGTTTACTTGATTTTTCTTTAATATTATGTTGCTCAACATTTCTTCGCAATTCATCAATTTTTCCAATGCGATCGCGATCTAGCTCCTTCACTTTTAAATTGGCTGCCAATTCTGCTAAAAGCAAATTTTCATATAATTTTTCCGCCGTTATTGAAACCTCCGCATAGAAGAAAATTTGTGAATCTTGAAAGCCTTGAATTGTCTTCTCAATATGGGATTTTGACTTTTCCACAAAATTACCAAGGTTTTGGTTGAGATTATTTCCTTTTTCTTCAAGTTTCTTCCAAATTGATTTTTTATCTTTTGCAACAACTGCAAGTTCATAACTTGAATCAATGTTTATTCCCAACGCTTGAAATTTATCCACTAAAGTGTTTACAAAGAACTGCGCGCCTTCTTCTTGCATCACAAGAAGATCATACTTAAACTGATCCATCATCACAAAATCTTCGGTTGTGAAATAGTCTCTACTAAAATACTCATTGATTTTTTGATTGATGTATTTTAGTTTAGCGGTTCTTTCATTCTTATGAAAATCAAATAGGTAACCGACTTTTTCGTTTATTTTTGATAGTTTCCTATTTATATGCTGCATGTGTATTTGTGATGTAACCATCGATGCTGCCTGAAAAGCAAGTAATGGCGCCATTGACATAAAACCAGCTTGTGTAAAGCCCACGTGTTTTCCGAATTTTGAACCGTTTGAAGTTATTGAAGAAAAAGTTCCACTGGCATACTGTATCAACTGTTCCGGCTTTGCAGTGGTAGTGTATAAACCTTTAGTTATAAATTTTGCAATTCCAGCCGAAACAAAACCTGCTAACAGATTTGAAATTAAACCTTCAGCAGCATCATTTTTTGAAATAAGTGTAGCTCCCTCAATTTTTCTATTGAGTTGCGATAAATCCACCATATTCAGTTTTTGATCTGCAATGAATTCGATCTCTTTCAGAACTTCTAAATTTTCTACATCAAGTTTTTGGGGAAGAAGCTGAGACAGCTTTTCATCAATTACTGAAAGTTCCATTTTCTGGGTTTCTTGAATAGTTGAAAACCATTTTTGAAATTCCGACTGTTCTTGTAAAAGTTTTGTAGCATAAGCTTTTGTTGAATTTTCTTCTGCTAATTTCGAAGTCAGTTTTTCAACCTGATTTCTATAATCTTCAGTAATTTTCTGAAGGTCTTCATTGGATTTCTTAAGGTCGGAAATTCCAAATAAATTTTGCAGATATTCTTTCATCATTTTTGTTTTTTAATTTTTCTTCCCTTCCTTCTTCAACGCCAAAATCTCCTTCAGCAGATCTTTGGCATCGCCGTCGGTTGGGAGTTGTGGCACGAGTTCGCCTTTGAAGGCTTTGTGCAGAATTGTTTGTGGAAACTGGTCTATTTTTTCTTTAAGTTTTTGGTAGCGCAGTTCTATCGCGTCGATTTTGGAAAAGAGGGATTCTACGCGGGAAACGATTTGGGTTTGCTCTTGCATTGATGGAATTTTGATAAGTATTTCACCAATGTTCTTAACTCCTACATTACCTTGATTAACACCTCCTGTCTCAAATGAAAAAAATTGATCTCTAAAAATATCATTCCTTAAGACGTAAATTAAGAAATTTGTATTTATATTAGGTCTTATACATAAAATTCTCTGATTTATTAGTAAAGGCAAATCAGTATCAATTGAAATAGCAAAACCGTAATCTCTCTTGTATTTTGTTCCTGTTAGTGAAAGTAAAATATCTTGTTTTTTTGTTAGATATTTTTTTAGAATTTTCGCATCATAATTTTTTGGTATAAAAACAGGAGACCTTGCTAAATCAAGTTTATTATTATACAAATTGCCCATTCTAATTAGTTGAATTCCCTCTTTTTCAAAGTCATTTGACTTAAAAGCAAATCCACTAATAAATTGACCGACATTTTGTAATTGTCTTTCTTCCCATTCTCCCAATTCCTTCCCTTTCCTCCATTCCTCCGTCAGTTTCCCTGTTACTGCCTGTGTCAAAATCTGCTGCCGGAAATCCTTCAATAGCTGCGGAATTTTCTCCAAAGAAGTTTTCATTTTTTCGTGCTGTGCAAATAGCAAATCGAGTTTGGCAACAATGCGCTCCTGTTCTGGAAGTGGAGGAAGTGGAACATTCAAATTCCATAAATAGGTGGGGTCAACATGAGGAATTCCAACCCCTCTTGCTTTTGAATTTATGGTTTCGTAATGGGTTAAAAGAAAATAAAACAGATATTCACTTTTATAACCAAAAGGACTTAACGCTCCCAAAGTTGAACCGATTGCGCCACTTTTAGGTTTCAAAATCAATCCGCTTCTGGAACCATCCCAAACAATCACAACATCATTTTCCTTAAAATACTTCGCTGATTTTTTATCCGCATAATAACTGACAATATCTTTTTCCAATCCTTGAATATCCATGTAAGGAACACAATCTTCAAAATAATTTTCAGATAAAATTGCAGGTTTTTTCCCTTTCCGAAAATCTACGGACTGTTTCAAATTTATTTCCGCCCAATTCTTCGGCAAATTTTTCTCACTAACCTTGACAAGGTTGGGTTCTTCAGCAATCGAAATCTTCGGCAAATTTTTCTCCATTGATCTAATACATTTTATACATAAGTTTTTCAACAAAAACTTGTTTTATCCTCTTGTTTAAATCACGCATGTTTTTATATTTATTGACATCAATTTCTATCAAAACATCAAACTTGAAATCATCATCTAAAGCATCAGGATAAAATTTATTGAATTTATTTACAATACTATTTATTCGAAACTCAACATACCGTAATTTGTCAGTTGCCTTAAGAATAGAGAAATATCCTTTGTAATCTAACCTTGAACGTAGTTCAGGTGAAATCACTTCTTTAAAACCTTCTTTAGAAATATTTGATGTAAAAATGATAATAAAACCGTTTAAATCAATTTCGTGCGATAATGAACT
The DNA here is from genome assembly GCF_900108115.1 of Epilithonimonas bovis DSM 19482. Classification (GTDB taxonomy): domain Bacteria; phylum Bacteroidota; class Bacteroidia; order Flavobacteriales; family Weeksellaceae; genus Epilithonimonas; species Epilithonimonas bovis. Next base: position 78,264 of record NZ_FTPU01000011.1, on the reverse strand, counting down.
TACCATTTTACCGTTCTCTAAAACATCCAAAAAATAATTAAACAAGGTTGAATTAGACTTCTCAAACTCGTCAATAAGTATTACTCCAGTATCTGAGCCATCAACTCTTATGAAAATTTCTCCATCTTCACTACCGATATATCCACGTGGACTTCCTATTAATGAATTTAAAGAATTATCACTACTATAATTCCCGAAATTCACTTTTGCAAGTTTGTTTTCTCCACCTAAAGATTTATGAATTGCCCGTGCAACTTCAGTTTTTCCAACTCCTGAATCACCCATCAAAAACAGAGATAAGATTTTGTGTTCTCCAAGTTTATTGAAAACCCTAAAACTATCAACCGCCTCTTTAAAATCATCTTTAAACTTATTATGTCCGTACAGCGAATTATTGAATTTTTCAAAAAATAGATTAAGTTCTTTTACATCTAAATCTATGATTTTCTTATGTTCTTTTTTTATTAAAACCTTTTTACTGTCTTCATCCTTACTAATAAATTCATCAAAATCAATAAATTCATCAAAACAAAACCTGAAATCTTCAGTAAATTCTTTTTTATATTTTATATCTGCAATAAAAGTAAATGTATTATCAAATAAATTAATAATTCTTTCTGCTTGAAATTGTGATGATGACAAATTGTAAAGGGAAGAAATGTCAATTACTATATCTACTCCAAACTGGTCATTAACCAATCCTTCGTTTATGATATACTCAGTAATAGTCAGAATTTCTTTGTCAAAAATGTCATAATATCTTTTTATCTCTCTAAATTTGCTAGGGTTATAAAAAAGTAATTCATTTTTTAAAATCATTTTTTATTCTGAGTATTAATTAGTTGAACGATGGATAAAATGTCTATATAATGGTATTCTGTATCATTTTTTATACTTATAAACGGTGTGAAACCATCTTGCTGAATTTCTTCGTATTGACTATCTTGAATTTCATCTTCTTCTTTCGGTATCGCCATATTTTGCATATTTCCAATTTCTTGAAAAAATTCGAGTGAGTTCCTTAAATCACCTCCTTTGATTTTTCCTTTATAAAGTCCTATTAGTGAAACTCTCCCAATAAACAAATCATCCACACTGTAAGAACTTTCAAACTCACTCTCGAAAGTTAATGGTATTTTTATTAAAATTTCTTCATCAACATCTTTTAATTCGCCTTTAAGTTTATAAGCATAATCCTTAAACATTGAGTTAAAAAGGTTATTCATATCAAAACCATTTGCTCCAGGAACATTCATTCCTTTAAAAGCATCACTTGTAAATAATTTAACCAATCTTAATTCTGGTTCATTCTCTAATGAAAGAGAGATATTATCTAGTCTAATTAATTCACCTTCTTGTATGTTATCAAAATTTTTGATTTCTCGACTGCTTTCAATAATATCATTAAGTATAATTGACTTTGTTGTTTTTACTTCAAATGTTTCTAACACCTTTTGAGATGTGGTTCCAACAACTCTTGCTTTTCCCTCGGCTTCTACATTGAACAAATTGAGAAACTTTGTACCCAAATCTAATTTCGAGCGTATCGCACCTTCGCCCTCTGCTGAATTATTTTTCTCAAGTTGTTTGTTAAGCATTATCATGTTGCTCAACATCATCTTGATTTCGTAAACTTTTGGGAAATTGATGTAATAAATATTGAATATCATGGTTAGTTAATTTTAGTAGTAATTCAAATAAGTTGATTTACGCCAATTCTTTTATCAGTTCGTTCAATTCCAGTTCTATCGCTTTCAGTTCCTGCAATGCGTCTTTTGCCAAATCCAATGGTTCGCCCAAATCTTCAGCGTTGGTTAAACTGCTGTCGGCAATTAACCCCAAATCCAGAGATTCATTTTTGGTTTTTATGGTTTCGAGGGAGATTTTCTGCCATCTTTCGTCGGAAATTGCGGCGCGTTTTTCTTCATCAATGGTTCCGTCGTAGTCCATTAAATCTTTTGCGGCAATTCCTCCTGTATAAGCCAAAACAAAATCTTCAAACGCTTTTTCGGTAAAAGGCGTGCGTTTTCCGTAACTCGGCGTATTGGTTCGCATATCGTAGAACCAGACATTTTGTGTGTTGGCTTCTTCTTTTTTACCGCGAGTAAAGAAGAGGACATTGGTTTTCACTCCGGCTGCATAGAATATTCCGGTCGGCAAACGCAAAATCGTGTGCAGATTGCATTTTTCCATCAGGTCTTTTCTAATTTTTTGTCCGTCGCCGTCTTCAAACAAAACATTGTCGGGTAAAACTACGGCGGCTCTACCTGTTCCGTCTTGCTTCAAACTTCTGTAAATATGCTGCAGAAAGTTCAGCTGTTTGTTGCTGCTGAGATAAGTAAGGTCGTCTCGGCTTGGTTTTTCGCCACCTTTCTTTGTTCCAAAAGGTGGATTTGCCAAAACGCCATCGTAATTTTTCAGGGATTTACCAAGGTCCGTTAAAGTGTCGCCAAGATAAATTCGGCTTTCCATACCGTGAAGCCGTGCATTCATCAACGCTAATCGGTGCGCATCTCCCACCAATTCTACCCCCGTAAAAGCTTCTCTTTCCTGAAAATCTCTTTCTTTGGAATCCAGATCAAAATAATTATCCGTCTTTTCCTTCAGATAATGATCGGCAGAAATCATAAAACCAAAAGTTCCACATGCAGGATCGTTCCAACGTTCACCCACTTTTGGCACCATGAGTTTTACCATGACGTTAATAAGAGGTCTTGGTGTAAAGTATTGTCCGGCTCCCGATTTTTTTTCGTTGGCGTTTTTCTCTAAAAGACTTTCATAGATGTCGCCCATTACATCGCGGTCACTTTCTTCATACCAATCTAACTTATCGATGTTTTGAACAAGTGTATTGAAATTGACCGGCTTCGTTAAAGTAGTAGATGCGTTGGTATAAATTTCTTTGACGGCATCACTGGTCGTTTTGGAGCTTACGGTTGCCAGAAATTCTCGATAAAGATTAAAAGCGGCTACATTGTCTTTTTCTTCGACAAATTTTTTCCAGCGGTATTCTTCCGGAAACTGGTCTGCAAAATTTTTCACTTCCGAAAGTTTCAGAAAAAGGATATAGGTAAGTTCGTTAAGGTATTGGTGATACGTAACGCCATCATCACGAAGAACGTTACAAAGATTCCAGAGTTTATTTGCTATTTCCTGTGCACCCATGGTTTGATTTGAGATTTGAGGTTTGAGATTTAAAATTTACTCACGATATTAAAATATATTTAATGGAGTTCGTGATTACTCCGTAGTTGAGATTTGACTAACCTTGTCAAGGTTTGAAACCTTGACAAGGTTGATTTAGGCGGTATAAAGTTCATGATTCATTTCTGCAATCAAAGACTCCAAGTCGTGATTAAAAATTTTATCAAGCCTTTTGAAACCGCCCTCATCAATGAATGGTTTTAGGTCGAAATCTTTAGTTGTAAGCACCGTTTCAGCCAACAGTTGTTTTTCGAAACGGTCTATCCATTTTTGCTGAATTTTGTTCCAGTTATTTTTAGCACGAAGTTTTATCATCGCTTTTCTTACCCTTTCGTTGGGAGTGGTGAGTTCAGCATCCAAAGCCAAAGTCCGGATATAACCAATAATATCAGCAGCAATATCTACATTTTTTGTTGCTTTCCAAGCGGTGTTTAAACTGAGTTCATTATACCCTTTTTCATCCAAAACCATTTTCAATTCTTTCAAAGATTTCCGATCCAGTGATTCCGGTTTATTGCAAATAATACCAATCGCAGCGATTTCATTACGGTTTTCGAAAATAAATTTTTTGAATCCTTCAATATAGTCTTCCGGTTTTTCGGCTTTACCATAACCTCTTGAAACCTCCTGAACCATATCGATATGATTGGAAATGTATTGGGTTTGTGGTTGGTACACTTTTACATCAAGATATTCCCAAAGTTTTGGTTTTTCATTAATGAGATTTCTCAATTCGTCCCCACTAGATTTTTTCAGATGTTCCAAAAATTCGGAAACACTTTTATCGCCTGATAAGAAAACAAATTGCTCCTGCTGATCTTTTGTCAATTTTCTGATTTTCCTATTGAGTTTGGCAATAATTTGATCCCTTTGTTTATCTAATCTTTCAGTGTTGTCAATATATTCCATTTCCGCAACAAGCTGTTGAAAAGTGGTGGAAGGATTTGCCACTGCTTTCATCTGTGTATAGGGTTCCAGCGCTTCATAAATTCGGACCGCATCAAAAATTTTGAAACTTTCTTTTCCGATTTCAGGACAAAGTCTGGTTGCTCTTCCAATCATCTGTTCAAACAAAATCCTTGACTTTACCCGTCTCATAAAAACCAAATTGCAGATTGGAGTTACATCAATTCCGGTAGTTAATAAATCGACTGTAACCGCAATGTTTGGATATCTTTCATTTTTATATTCCTGAACAAGTTGCTCCACATTGTAAACACTTCCTGTGATTTTTTCAATGGCTTTATGATGGACATCCACGCCAATTTCTTCAAATTCTTCTTTCAGCATTTGGACTATTGTATCAGCATGACTGTCCCGTGCAGCGAAAATGAGTGTTTTTTCGTTTCCGTCGGGATCAAGATGCTGCACAAGTTCCTGGATAACAGCGCGGTTGAAATTATCGTTCAACACTTTTTTATTAAATTGCTCTACTTCGAAATTCAGTTCATCTTCTAATGCTGCAAGATCAATAATTTCCCCAGTTTCCGGATCATACAATTGCGGTTTTTCACCTTTTTCCCATTTTATCCCTTCTGTATTCAGAATGGTTTTAATAATATGTGGCGGCTCATGATCTACCAAATAACCATCAATAACAGCTTGTCTGTAAGAATAATCATACACAGATTCACCAAAGATTTGTGTGGTATGTAAAGCTGGAGTTGCCGTCATACCAATCCTAAACGCATCAAAATAATCAATTACTTTTCTGTATTGAGCCACATAATCTTCCTCATTCTTGAATGAAAAATCTTCTTCGTCGAGCTCCTTGTCCAGCTGATAACCGCGATGCGCTTCATCAATAATAATACAGTCGTAAGTATCAACAGTTAAAGGTGGTTCATCTGAATAAAACAACCTTTTCACCATACTTTGAACGGTGGCAAAATGCAACCTCGTCTCACTGTCGGGAACCTTGGTTTTCAAATAATCGAATTTGTAGATTCCGCCAAAAGATTGCTGCACTTCAATTTTATTTTCATTGATGCTATCTTTGGCTTGTTTTGCCAAAAGAGTTCGGTCGGTAAGAAAAAGAATTCTTTTAAAACGGTCGGCTTTAATCAAACGGTAAATCAGTCCATTAATAGTTCTTGTTTTTCCGGTTCCAGTAGCCATGACAATTAGAGCACTTTTTTCTTCTGGATCGGAGATAATCTTGTCTTCAACCGCCTTTATCGCCTCAATTTGAAAATATCGAAGGTTCAAACCGGTAGCGGAAGTTAAATAATCTGTTGAACTTTCTTCGAGTTTTTTGTTGGCTTTGTCTATGTCTTTTTCATAAAGTTCTTTCAAACTTTCTGGTGAATACCAACCTTTTAGAACGGTTGCTCTGTTGGTTGGCTTTCTTATGTCTAAAAACCAAATTCCGCTTTTAGTTTTAAGTTGCTCTAAATATTTACGACCATTGGTTGAGAAAAGAAACGGAACTTTGTAATGATCCCATTCTCCCATTAAAGTAACATCCTCAACTTCCTTAATATTTTCTGCGTATTTTTTGGATTGATGTAGATTTGTGGAAATATCCGTTGCAAATTTCTTGGCTTCAACCACGCCGTATAGTTCAGTTCCCACAAACAAAGCATAATCAGCGTACAAAGTTCCACATTGCCATTCTGCAATAGCTAGATTTCTTCCTTTTTCCGGAAAAGTTTTTTTGGTTTTCCAATTAAGATTTTCGGTATCGCATTCCCAACCTGCATCACGAAGTTGGGCGTCAATTAATTGGACGCGGGTTTCTCTTTCGCTCCATGAAATTTTTTCCGCTCGCTGTTCCCCTAATTTTCTACGGCTTGAAACCTTATCTGCATTAATATTGAAGTCTTTAATTTTCGCTTCATATTTCTGCAGTTGTAAAGTTAGTCCATCGATTGTTCTATTTAGCTCTTCAACTTCCGCGTTGGTTTCTTGGGGTTTTGTTGGGAAGTAGGTTTTATCTTCGATATAGTCATTTTCATAGGTTTCATAAAACCATACTAAAAGTTTATGGGTGCTTTCTAGAATTTTTAATGCCTCTTCTTCTGTGTTGTAACCTTCATGTTGAGCCACATTTCCAGAAGTTCGCACGATATGGAATAAAGAGCGAACTGTTTCCGGTAAAATATTTAATCTACTTAAATGAATAATTTTTTCAAATTGCACCATTCCTTCCAATGAAACCTCTTCAAATGCGCCAATTAATGCAATTAATTTTTCACAAACCAACCGTGTTTTAGAAATCGAGGAACTTGCATCCACGAAATAGAGCTTTTCAGCTACTGTTGCAAACTGAAAAAGCTCATTATATTCTGGTAGTAAAAAACTAAACTTTGAAGCCATATCATTGGATTAAAACAGGCACTAATATAGCGAAAATTGATTTTATCGATTTAAATTTCCATCGTCATTATCGACCTCATCAAAATAATTAGATTTCGTGTCTTTATTTGAGGAAATTTTCTTGTAATAATTATTTCTCGCATTTCTCTCATTTACAAACATTTCAGAAATACCTTCACTGTTTTTTTCGAAACTTAAAGTATTGGTGATCGATAGATTAATGGCAATTTTTTCCACATCATGGTCAGTTCCAATATAGGTGAAGGTCCAGTTTTCATTTTTTAGATTCTCAATCATTGTTTTTACCTGATTTCCTGTATATTCTCTGGACGCATTCTCTTCACCATCTGTGAAAATCGTTACCAAAACATTGGAATCTTTTTGGTGTTTCAAGACTTTTTTCATTTTGTTGATGGCAAATCCAATTGCGTCAAACAGGGGCGTCATTGCATCAGGATTATATAGATGGTCATTGAGTTGATTTAGGTTTTGTACTTCACATTGTAATGCAGGAGCTTATTTCCTAAACCATTAAAACTTACTACGGTTATAATTTGTTCTTGCTCCGGAAACAGTTTTTGAGAACCCTTAATGGTTTGAACGGTTTCATTAAAACCAGATATAACTTGAGACTTAATAGATTCCATAGAACCACTTTCATCTAGGATGATAAGATTGTGAATTTGACGCTTTTTCATAATTCGTGAATTTTGAGATTAATATTTAATAAAAATGAGTGCTATTCTTGGATATCTTCAATCAAGTCGTATCCAATTTCCAATGCTTCGATGTTTTGTATTGATTTCCCGGCAATTCCTTTGATAGAGCCAAACATTTCTGAAGTATTGATTAAAACTTTGTCAATTTGCTTTTCTCTTTCTTTCCAGATTCGGTGCATTGCATTTTTTTCAGAAGTAATTCCGTTTTTCATTTTATTGAAACCATCGATAATGGCTTCAATCTGCAAGCGGAATTCATTGGAAGAAAGATATTGATAAAGCAATTCCATTTTTTCGCCTTTGCTTTCTTGTGAAGCGGTGGCAAAGTTTAGATGAATCAACTGTTGACGAAGAATTGCCGCCAAACCTTTGAATTCGTCGTACGTACAAACATATACGCCTTGGTAAAGTCCCATTCTGTCCATTCCATTTGGTAATGCGTCTGTAACTAAAACACCTAAATCTGCACCTTTTATCTTGATGTCATTTTTGAATTTTTCAATCCATCCGGCACTAAAATTCTTGGTCCTCTTACTTTCGTAATAAATAGTTCCACAGTTTTGGTGTTCGTAAGTATTGATGGTTTGCAAGCAATCCGCACCCGAAGCACCTTTTTTAATTTCAGAAATAGAATCTGTAGGAAAGGATGAAATTAAAAATTCCTCAATTGCCAATTCCATCACTTCACCTTGTAGTTGCATGGAACCTTGTTCTTGTTTTCTTTGCATTTCGGCGGTTAGAGCAATTTGAGTTTTCAATTTTTCTTCCAACTCTTTAATTTTGAATTCACTGCTACTTTCTACATTCTTCTTAATTTTCTTCCTTTCTTCTTCGAGTATTTCATTGATTTTGATTTCATTTTCGGCATCCAATTCCTCTTTCATTTGAGCTTTTTCTCTTTCAACTCTGGCTAAATCGCCTTTCATTTTGTTGAACTCCTGAAGTTTTTTCCTGTTTTCTTCAATTTCAGCATCTTTTCCTTCCAAAAGAAGTTTATTTTCATCTTCAATTTTCTGACGCAATTTCTGTTCGATACCGACTTCTAATTTTCTTTTCTCTTCTGCAATTTTTTCAGCTATGAGTTCATCATTTTTTTGCTTTTCATTTTCGAAAGCTTCGATCTGTTTTTGTAAAGCATCATTCTTAAGGGCAAAATCTTTTTTAACTTGGTTTTCCTTTTGAATAAAATCCTGACGAATTGATTCTTCAATTTGATGTGTTAAAACTGAATTCACATCGATTTCTTCACCACAATGTGGACACGCAATTGTTTGGTTTTCTGTTTTCATGACATTACTATTTTTAGATTACTTATGCAAATGTCAAGATAATATGTGCAACAGATGTGCACAGATAAATAATCTTAAAAATAGGTGGAAATTTTATTTACTTTTCTCGTAAATATTAGAAGAAATCCGGTGAAACTCTTCCCTTAAATGTTTCGGCTGAACTACCTCAATTGCGTCAAGATGTGAGAAAAGAAGCGCTTTTAGTTCGTGATTGATTTGTAATGAAAGTTCGATTTGGACTTTCTCATCGTCAATGCTTTTCAGTTTTTGAGAACCGTGTAAAGGCTTGCTCTCAATATACGGCCAAGTTTTTTTGTCGATTTTCAGAAGAATTTTTTCAACATTTGGGGTGTCAAAAACGGTAACTCCAATCACATCGTCGAAATATTCATCAAAATCAATGGCTTGATTTTCTATGAATTTTGCCTGAGATTGTTCAATATTTAGAATTCGGTCGATAGGAAAATTTCCGACTCTTTTGTTTTCAGAATCATAGGCAAACAAAAACCAGCGATTATTATACTGTTTCAAATACCAAGAATGAAGTAATAAAGTTTGGGGTTCAGTCTGCCGAAAACCTTGATAAGTAACATTCAACGCGACTTTATTTTGAATTGCGTTGAACAAAGTTGCAAAATGATTGATGCCTTTTAAATAGGGATTTTCTTCAAATCCAACAAACGAAACCGAACTCCCTTTCAATTTAAAAGTATCTTCCAAACGAACCTGTATTTCTTCAATCCATTCGAAATTTGGCAAACCTTTAAACCGGGACAAAATGGAGAGTGATGAACTTATTTGTTCAACTTCGTTGTCATTTAAGCCTTGATTCTTAATGGAGTAACTTTTATCGGAGTAACGGTAAAAAACCTTCCTGCCGTCTCTTATTTTCTCGATGGGCGCTGAATAACCCTGTTCGCTTTCCATGAAATTGATATCGTAGAAGATTTGTCGTCTTTGAATTCCCAAATTACTGCCAGAAAATTCAGAAATCGCTTGATCACATGCATCGATAAGGTCTTCCATATAAAACCTCTTGCCAAAATTACTGAAACATTTGTCTAAAGCGTTATAGCGAATTGTTGCATACTTGTTGGTTGCCATGGTTTTATTCTTTCTCCTTTAAATAAGATATTAACTACAATTTTTCATAAAAGTAATGAAATTAAATGTGTCTATAAAAATCTTATCAAAAGCTTTGACCCCAAATGTGACCCAAATCACTCATACAATTAATTGTTAAGTTTTTCTATTGGAAAGAGATTATTCTCACATCTTCGAATTGGATGATACATCTCAATTAAAATAATGTCACCATTCCTGACACCATTCCAACAAAGTTCTAATGCTTAACGTTCACATAATTAAACTTTTAGGTAAAATGAAACTTGTCTTTGGCTCTAAAGTTTGACACCATTCTGAACCTATTAATCTTACTAATACCTTTCAGGCCATCAACAAAAAGTTCGTTCTAACTCCTTTGTAACTCCGAATCACCTCCGTTTGTCACCCGAACTTTCATCATACCCAAAAAGATTAAACATCTCCCGCATCCTTGAGCGAAGACGGTTACCGTAGATTTCTTCGATTTCAGTGGCAGTAAGATTGGTCGTGAGATGCGTTAAAATTCCTTTTTCCTTGAAAATATCGTAGCGCGTTAGGAGAATTTCCGCCATTACATTGCAGTCGTTTCCGAAATATTTGGAGGCAGATTCGCTACCGAGGTCATCAAAGCAGTAGTTTTTTGGAGTGCGATGATCATTGTATAGACTCCCACGAGAATATTTTTCTAAAATTTCATAGCCAGACTGCATAAATTCTGAAACAATTTGGCGTGTAGAAGTCATCATGAAATTTTTTCTCTTGGAAGGTATTTTTCCCATCAGCTTGAAAAGTGTGGTTTTTCCGCATCCAATTGGTCCGCTTAACATTATTCCTTTCCTGAGATCGATATTCATTTCTTTGGCTATTAATTCGTCCTGAAGAAACCAAGCTAGCATTCCGAAAATAATTCCTTTTTCGTTTTCGGGTATAACGAAGTTTTTGCCTAGATGCTTTCTACCGCATTTTCGTAGCCACATTACAACTTCTCTGTAGTCATAACTCATCTCGATAGGATTTGTTGGTAGTTGCATTGAGGTGATTTGGTTTTAACTCTACTCCATTCGCGAAACTAGAGGAATTTGAGGTATTATTGAATTTTTTCGTATTTAAAAGCCAATTTCTCGCAGCGGCTTCCCAATTTTTCATCTTCGATTTGCCGCCGACAAGCCAGCCATTGCTTTCGTAATGATTGAAAAATCTTTCTGCTTCAAATTTTGTAGAATCCTTTTCGAGAAAATACATTTCGACTTCTGAAATGTTGGGTGGAATTTCAATCGACCTATTTTTTTTCTTTAAAAGCAAATTTTCTTCATCAAAAATTCTTGAGTGATCATTATCTTTTAATTGTTTATTGTTTAATGAGTTTGTACTGTTTATAGAAGGTATCAGTGCTTGTTCAGAACCTGTATCGATTTTGATACGCATCCTGTTCGCTACCTGTTCAGAGGCTGTTTGTTTTTTGATACGCTTCATATTCAAATTTTGAATCGCCTCAGAATTATCAAAACTAAACAGGTTCACCAAACTCCCTTTGTATGGATTGAATGATGGAATGTATTCAATATATCCAAATTCTTGTAGTTCTTTAATACATTTATGGTAGGTTCCAAAAGCAGAAATTTTGCTCAGTTTCATCATTTCGTTTCGCGAAATGCTGATCGGATTTCGGAAACGATTGAGGTTCCAAAACTGAAACAAAGCAAGGTAAAGACTGATGTGAGTAGGATTCAGTCGATTGTCTTCCTGTATTTTGTCGTAAAAACCAGTGAGATGAAAAATGTAATTCATACTAAAATTATTTCTGATTTAACATTTTTTCGATGTCCTGATAATTGTAATAAATTGTTCCGCCAACTTTGGAATACTGTAAAGTTCCATTGATACGAAGCGTTTGTAATGTCCCTGAGGAAATTTTCAAAATTTTTCTAACCTCGTTAGATTTTAACCATTTTTTCTCTATCGTTTTGCTGGAATTCAGAATTTTCTGTAAATCTTGCAAAAGTTCAATTTTAAATTCTTTTAGGTCTTCTTTCGTAATTATATCTACTGCCATAATATTTTTTATGCAAATTTCATTCGATTTGTATTCTAAAACAATAGTGTTCATGCGGTGTGGGCTAAATAAGAACAATTTAGACGAGTTTGGAATCTCGGAAGATTAAAAAAGAATAATTTAGATGAATTTAGCTTCTTGAACTCAATTTCTGAAAGAAAAAACAAGCTCCGCAGTTTTTCCCCTTTTACAAAAAGGCAAGATCGTTTTTGTATCAGCAACTTGAAAAGTTGTATATACAAAGACACATCTTGCAATAAAAGTTTTATAGCAATATGAAAATTTTTCAGAGGTCTGAAAACTCTTTATGGACGCTAGTTTTTGGCTTTGTCTCCTTAATTTTAAAATTGATTGGCTTTTAAAGGAAAAAACACAGAAAGAGATTGGCTTTTGGTTGTATCTTTTTTACGCAGGTTTGCAAGTTGGGTTTGGCTGATTTAGTCACGTTCAGTAGAACCCTGTGTTCAAATTACGCAAATTTCTGAAATGATTGGATTAAATTGGTCATTGTTTTTGTGGATAGTTGATTTTTTTTAGAATATTTACTATTTTTACAAAACATAGAGGCACTGCTATTCTCGCAACGGATATTCAATTGACAAAACAGAAGTAATTTGCAATCCACATGGATATCTTGATGAACCAGACAATGGTTACGATAAAGAACAGATAATTGAGATATAATCTGTAAATTTTTCAATAGATAATCGGAACTAATCCGATTATCTATTATTTTTTTTACATTTGTATCGTGAATTTAGAAAGACAAATATCATCCTACCAATCGCAACCGATTTCTCATCAGGTTTTAGTTTCGCTTTTAAAGGATTATAAAAGACCAAATGACAAAATCTACGAGTTGATTAAACAAGAAAATCTGATTTCCTTAAAAAGAGGATTATACCTTTGGAACTCCGAAATTTTACCTGAACCATTTTCGGTTGCCAATGTTTTGTATGGACCAAGTTATGTTTCTTCAGAATCGGCATTATCTTATCATGGTTTAATTCCTGAACAGGTTTTTTCCATCGTTTCAATGACATTGAAAAACTCCAAAAACTTCAACAACGCTTTTGGAAATTTTGAGTACATCAAACTTCAACCTCCTTATTACGCATTCGGAATTCAACAAGTTAAATTGCGTGAAAATCAATTTTCATTAATGGCAACCGCGGAGAAAGCGATTTTAGATAAAGTTGCGACAACTTCGGGAATAATTTTCAGGCGCGTTGAATCTGCAAGGGTTTTTCTGCTGGAAAATATGAGAATGGATGAGGATCAATTAAAATCATTAAATACAAAAGAAATGGCATCATGGATTTTTGATGCTCCAAAAAAAGAATCATTAGAATTTGTCATTAAAGCTATTGAAGAATTATGATTAAAGATTGGATTGCCGAATATCAACCAAAAACGGATCGCGACTACAAACAAGCATTGCGTGAGATCATGCAACAAATTACATTGGCTGGATTATATCGTGGTGGTTTTTTTGAGAAGGCAGCATTTTATGGTGGAACAGCTTTAAGGATATTTTACGGATTGAACCGATTTTCAGAGGATTTGGATTTTTCTCTCTTGCAAAACGATGAAAATTTCCATCTGAATAACTACCTGAAAGCCATTGAAGACGAATTCACTGCGCAAGGAATGTCAGTTTCTATAAAGACAAAGGTAAAATCTGTCCAATCCAATATAGAATCAGCATTTTTAAAATCAGAAACTTTGTGGAGCGAATTAGTATTAGAAACCGTTTTGCCACAGTTTGGCTTAAAAGAGACTATTGGACTTAAAATCAAAATTGAAGTCGATACGAAACCACCTTTAGGTTTTGAAACTGAAGAAAAGTTGTTATTGAAGCCGTTTTCATTTTATGTAAAATGTTTCGTCCTCGAAGATTTATTTGCTGGAAAGATGCACGCTTTACTTTTTAGAAAGTGGGGAAACAATGTAAAAGGCAGGGATTGGTACGATATGGAATGGTATATCAGACGAGGAACTTCCTTAAATCTGGAACATTTCCTATTTAGAGCAAAAGACAACGGTGATTGGCAAAAAGAAACAATGACCGAACAAGAATTCCGAAAATTATTGTATGACCGAATCGAAACTGTAAATCTTGAAACCGCCAAAAACGATGCAAAGAGATTTATTTCCGATCCAAAAACTTTGGATATTTGGTCGAAGGATTATTTTAAGGATTTGATTAAGTATATGAAAATCAATTGATTTAATAGTTGAAAATTCTTTTTTTTATGTGAAGAAAATCAAGGAAAATATGCTGATGTAATCAATCACAAAATTTTGAATATTAAAGAAAACTCGGCTATGAACCGAGTTTTTTCTCATTTTCCGTCTGAACTTCATTTTTCCTCTGCAAAACAACTTTCAAATTCCCCATATCTTGGCTCACTTTAGAATCCAATATTTTCGCATAATGTTGAGTGGTTTTTATGCTTTTATGTCCAAGCATTTTACTTACACTTTCCATCGATACATTATTTCCTAAAGTTACAGTCGTGGCAAAAGTGTGTCTCGCACAGTGAAAAGTAAGTTTCTTATTAATACCACAATTCTCGGCAATCGTTTTCAGATATTCATTTACCTTTTGATTGGTATAAACTGGGAGCAGTTTTCCAGAATTGGAAGATACTGGATGATTTTCGTATTTCTTGATAATTTCTTCAGCAACTGGAAGTAAAGGAATATTTGATGCGCTTCCCGTTTTCTGTCGGTTTGTGATAATCCACAGATTTCCATCAATTCCTTTGGAAAGTTGATCTTTTGTAAGATTAAAAATATCGATGTAAGCCAAACCTGTATAGCAACTGAAAACAAACATATCACGAACAAGTTCCAAACCTTTTCCCGAAAATTCTTTCTCGCGAATTGATGAAAGTTCCTCATCAGTTAGAAAATTCACATTCACTTCATTAAATCTGCCTTTGTAGAAAATCACCAAATCTTTTTCTATCCAATTGTTTTGATAACAGATTTTTAAAATCTTACTCAAGTTTTTGGTGTGCTTCACCGCAGAATTATTGTTGATATTCGCTTTTGTTCGTAGAAAGAAATCAAAATCATTGAGAAAAGACGGTTCCAATTTCTGAATATTGATATCCGCTTTTTTGTGAAATGTCCACAAAAATTCTTTCAAATGCGACAAACAAGTTTTGAAATTTTTAAGGGTCGCAATCGCATACTCTTTGCCAACAAGTTTTTCCATTTTGGAATTGTGTTCCTCAAAAATTGGGATCAAGAATCTTTCCGCTGTTTTTGTTCCTGTGAGCAAATTCTTAATATCCGTAGCATCGAAAGGGTCGCCTAAGAAAACGAGTCTATTTTCGATTTCGAGGACTTTTGCTTGTAGAATATCAAAATGCTTGTTCATAACGCGCGCCTCCTCAGAATTGCCCTTTAAACGACTTTGAGCAGGATTCCATTTGCTACCTTCAACAAATTTTCCTGTTGAAAATTCTGTTCGTTGTCCATCTACTGTAATCCGCATGTAAATTGGGATTTTGGAACTAGATTTCGCTTTCGACTTTCTGGCATAAAATAATACCGAAACTTTTGCATTCATATTGATGACTTTAAGGGTTAAAATTACCTTTTGGCGACCTATCAGACAAGATGTTCAATTGCTCTACACCTCTATTGATAGGCTTTTACAAAGAATTCGGTTACCTATAAAGTTCAAAAAATGGCAGGTCACCGAGAAGGTCACCTAATTTTTGAGAAAATTTGTATTATTTTGAATTTCTCAAAAAACAAAAAAGCCCTTAAATACTAGGATTTAAGGGCTTTTGTAAGAAATTGTTGTTGTTTCTCGTGGTTTCTCCAGGGATCGAACCAGGGACACACGGATTTTCAGTCCGTTGCTCTACCAACTGAGCTAAGAAACCATACTCTTGTTGTTTTGAGTGGTGCAAAAATATACTCTTTATTATTAGTATGCAAATTATAACCTCTCAAATTTTATCATTTCCCTTGATATCACTGATTATCAGAGGATTTTTTTTCGGTCTGCGCTTTGAAAAAATCGCTTAATTCTTCCAGAACCGGCTTAATTGTATCCTCCGGAAGATCGCTGATCCGGATGTACATCAGGCCATCTATAGCATCGTTGAAATTTGGATCGACATTAAAAGCAATAACCTTCGCATTTTGTTTGATATATTTTTTAATCAGCACAGGCAGACGAAGCTCTGGTTCCAGATCATCAATTATCTTATCCAGCTTATTGAGATCAGCATCCATATCCTCGAAAAACAGAGCTTTGTCACGTTCTTTCATAATGACTTTATACTCATTTTTTGGATGAATATATTGCGCTACGGCAGAGTCATAATAATGCGACCGCATAAACTCTATCATCAACGATTTTGAAAACTCAGAAAATTTATTACTGATACTTACGCCACCCATGAGGAATTTGTGCTCGGGATTTCTAAGGCAGACGTGCACAATTCCCCGCCAAAGCAAAAATAACGGAAATGGTTTTTGCTGATATTCTACAGAGACGTAAGCTCTTCCCATCTCTATCACTTTGCGGAAAAATGGCTGCAACTCCGGGTCGTATTCAAAAAGCGAACTGGTATAAAACCCGTTGATACCGTACTTTTTCATTACCTCGGACCCCAAAGCCATTCGATAAGCGCCAACCAGTTTTTTCTCGGCATTATCCCAGAGGAAAAGGTGATGATAATGGTTATCATACTCATCCAGATCAAAGGGTAAATTGGTTCCTTCACCAATGGCCCGGAACGTGAGCTCTCTCTGGCGACCAATCTCTCTCATGATAAAAGGAATCTCGCCGGATGTGGTGAAAAATACATCATAATCACCATGGGAAAACAGTTTTTTGTTTTCGGCGTTCCTAAGTGTTTCTATCTCGCTGATGATATCACTAATTGGTGTCTCATCAATAATATTCTGAACAATATTGTTCTGCTTCTGCAACGGCAGTTTGAGTGCCATATTGGGAAGTTTCAGTTTCTCTACAATGCTTTTTCTTTTCTCATAGTAAGATTTCAGCATATAGACTTTATTATAGAGATAGTCGGCCAACTCTTCCAGGGTTTCTTCCTCATCCAGCTGTTTTACAGAGATTGGTTTACCAATGCGGATACGGATTGGCTTATCCCGTTTCTTCATCATCTCAGCCGGAAGCATCAATGTTTGCAGATCCGGGTGGATCTTGGCGACATTATAAAACAGTTTGCTGTTGGTAGCATGGAAATACATGGGAACCACGGGCACTTTTGCTTTCTTGATCAGCTTAAGTGCTGTTTTCTCCCAGGGTTTATCCAATATTTCGCCGTATTCATTATTTTTATTGGAAACTTCGCCCGCAGGAAATATTCCAATGCATCCGCCCTCCTGCAAATGGCGCAGCGTCTCACGCATACCGTATGAACTGTTATAAGCATCTTTTCTGCCTTCAAAAGGATTTACAGAAATAACAAATGGAGCCATTGGCTCTATTTTCGAGAGCAAAAAGTTGCCCATTACTTTGAAATCGGGCCGCACGCGCAATAATATTTTGCACATCAGGATACCGTCCAAAGCGCCCAGCGGATGGTTAGAAACCAGGATAAAAGGGCCGGTTTTTGGGACTTTGGCCAGATCTTCTTCAAAAACAATATAACTGATATCCTGCTCTTTGATAAACTGATCAAAAAAATCTACACCTTGGGTATTTTTAAGTTTATCATAGAGATGATTGACATCGTTAATCTTTGCCAGATTCATTATGGCAGATGCAACAGGACTTTTAAGGGGTCCAATCTTATCCAGCCCGGCTGCTTTTATTAAGTCTTCTTTGGATATTAAGCTCATAGTTTTTTTACATGGTTACCATTTGTAAAGTTCTCTTGGAAATCTGCTCCAGCAATACTTTTTTATCTTTGTAGAAACGGTCCATGTTGTCAAGCTCCACATTTCTCACGGTAAATAATGACACATTTTTGGTCATTTGTGTAATAAAGCTTTGCTGCAATTCCTCATTAAGACCGTTGGCATGTCCAAATTTGTCTTCCAGGCACAGAGCTAAAGAGATGGCAGAATTCTGCATCAGTGACACTTTTATCTTGTATTTGGCCAGCAATGTAAAAATAAGACTCATGTGATCTTCTGCAATGAAAGAAAAGTCCCTGGTCTCTACATTCAGCAGTGTTTGGTTTTCTTTGAGGATATAACTTTCCACCAACTCATTATCAGGAGAAATACCAACTTTGGTTCCTGGTTTTTGTGGTTCTAAGAAAGATTTTACATAAAACGGGATATGTTTTTGTTTAAGTGGCTGCAATGTTTTTGGGTGAATTACCGATGCCCCGTAATAAGCCATCTCTATCGCCTCTTCGTAAGAAATATGTGTTAAAAGTTCTACATTATCAAACTTTCTGGGATCGCCGGTCATTACACCCGGAACATCTTTCCAGATGGTCATTTCGTCTGCATTCAGGCAATAGGCAAAAATAGCAGCTGTATAATCAGAGCCTTCCCTACCCAATGTTACGGTAAAGTTATTAGCCTCAGATCCTATAAAACCCTGCGTAACATAGCAGTTGATTTTATCCAGCTTGGCGATATTCTGCTCCGTCTCCTGCCAGTTGACCGTTCCTTCTCGGTAGGTGCTGTCGGTTTTAATATAATCCCGGGCATCCAGCCAATGATTGAAAAACTGAATATCATTAAGGTATTCACTCAATATTTTAGAAGAGATCATCTCTCCGCAACTTACCACCTGATCATAGACAAAGTTGTAGTTAGGAGACTTATTGCGCCTTAAAAAAGAATCAATGTCATCAAAAAACAAAGAAATCTCACCAAAAACAGCATGGTCGTCGGAAAATAAACCTTTGGCAATAGCGATGTGATTGTCTTTTATCAGGCTAATTTCTGCCTGGTAATCCTGCTTTTTAAAGTAATATTCCACCACTTTTTCCAAAGCGTTGGTAGTTTTCCCCATGGCAGACACCACGAGCAGGCATTTCTCAAAGCCCTGTGACTCAAGCACCAGCGCTACATTTTTCACACTTTCGGCATCTTTTACCGATGCACCACCAAATTTGTAGATTTTCATTTAGATTCAGTTGTTAGGTCCAATATTACTCATAATTAAAATAATGTTTAAATTGATTTTAATTCGGGATTCAAAAATATTAATAATGGTTGAATTATGAAAGCTGGATTCTGCAAACCATTTTTTTTTAAATTAAAACGATATTAATCATCTTTTTACAATTATCATTAATTACATAACAATTCTGTATGGTCAAATCAAAAAAAAATTTAGATTTGTAAACCACTAAAAATTATAAAATGTCAGGACAAGCATTACAAACTTTAGGCGAATTTATCATAGAAAAACAGGATGATTTCCAATACTCAACCGGAGAATTATCCAGGCTTATAAGCTCTATCCGGATTGCTTCAAAAATTGTAAACCGTGAGGTAAACAAGGCCGGTATTGCTGATATTATAGGGAAAGTCGGGAAAGAGAACATACAGGGCGAAGAGCAGCAGAAACTGGATGTTTTGGCCAACGATATTTTTATTGCCGCACTTTCTCAACGCGAAGTTGTCTGCGGCATTGCATCAGAAGAAAATGATGATTTTATTGAGATCAAATGCACTGGCAATGCCCACCTTAGCAAATATGTGGTCCTGATAGATCCGTTAGACGGCTCTTCTAATATTGACGTTAATGTATCAGTAGGGACAATTTTTTCGATCTACAGGCGCGTTAGCAATCCCGGCTCGCCGGTACAGCTGGAGGATTTTCTCCAAAAAGGAATTAACCAGGTAGCAGCGGGCTATGTGGTGTATGGCTCTTCTACAATGATTGTTTACACCACGGGCAATGGCGTCAATGGTTTTACGCTGGATCCGTCAATCGGCACCTATTATTTATCTCATAAAGATATTAAAATCCCGACTTTAGGTAAGATTTATTCCATTAACGAGGGCAATTATATCAAATTTCCGCAAGGTGTAAAAGATTATATCAAATATTGCCAGGAAGAAGAGGATGACAGACCTTACACCTCGCGCTATATTGGCTCATTGGTATCTGATTTTCACCGGAATATGCTGAAAGGCGGCATCTACATCTACCCTTCTACATCACAATCGCCAAACGGAAAACTGAGGTTGCTTTATGAATGTAATCCTATGGCTTTTTTAGCAGAACAGGCCGGTGGCAAATGCAGTGACGGCTACCGGAGGATTATGGAGATTGAACCGACCGAACTCCACCAGCGCGTTCCTTTTTTCTGCGGAAGTGCTGCTATGGTAACCAAGGCAGAAGAATTTATGGCAAAAGCCGTGGATAAAAATTAAGTTTTGAAAAAAACCTGCTTTTTATTATTATTTTTAAATTCGGTTTTAGCGTTTGCTCAATTCGGACCGAAGGTTACTTTTTCTCGTGAGAATAAAATCAAGTATGAAATACTGAGCGATCAGTTAAATATCGATCTTAAAATTTTGAGTCAAAAAAACAGAGATCAAAAAGAAAGACTCAAACTTCAGGATGGATCAATTAGCTTTATTAATTATCAGCAAAAAAAAGATAGTTTATGCAATGTTTATGTTAATAATGTTGCAAAATTGGTAGATCCAGACCAAGTCCATTATTTTTGGGAAATAGTTAACAGAAGGATGAAGAAAAAGAATTAAAAATTCTCCAATTTGAATCATATTAAAGACCGTTTTGCCGGTCTTTTCTTATTTTTGCAGGATGAAGACTGCAACATTTAATCAATATATACTTAATTTCAAACGTCCAAGCGGAACTTCCAGAGGCGTTCTCAATACAAAAGAAACTTATTTTATAGAAATATTTGAAGATGACAAAAAGGGAATTGGCGAATGCGCTCTTTTCCGCGGATTGAGTTTTGATGACGATGATGATTATGAAGCAGCTTTGGAATGGGCTTGTCGTAATATCAATTTAACTTTGGAAGAACTAAAAGAAGAATTAATTAACCATCCTTCTATCATTTTTGGTATCGAACAAGCTTTGCTCAATCTTGAACATCAAGGAGAACTCTATTTCCCAAGCGATTTTACAGAAGGAAAAGATTCTATCAAAATTAATGGATTAATCTGGATGGGAGATGCAGACTATATGCACTCTCAGATTGAGGAAAAGTTAGACTTAGAATTTTCCTGCATCAAACTGAAAATTGGCGTTGATTGGAATTCCGAAAAAGAAGTCATCAAATCTTTAAGACAAAAATTCCCGAAAGAAAAAATCGAGCTTCGTGTAGATGCAAACGGCGCATTTTCTCCAAAGCAAGCCAAAGTTGTTTTGCAGGAATTAGCAGAATTAGACATTCACTCTATCGAACAACCCATACAAGCCGGCAATTGGAAAGCTATGGCTGAACTTTGCAGAACCACTCCTACTCCAATTGCTTTGGACGAGGAACTAATCGGTGTTCTGAATTTTGAATCTAAAAAAGATCTTCTCAGAGAAATCAATCCTCAATATATTATTTTAAAACCTAGTTTAATCGGTGGATTTTCAGGCGCTGATGAATGGACTGATTTAGCAGAAAAACAAAACATCGGTTGGTGGATTACATCGGCTTTGGAAAGTAATATTGGGCTCAATGCTATTGCTCAATATACTTACACTAAAAATAGTCCGATGCCACAAGGATTGGGAACCGGAGGATTGTTTACCAATAATTTTGAAACGCCATTACTATTGGACGGAGAAAACCTGTGGTTCAAAAAGTAAATTTTCTGCCAAAATTTCAGTCCATCAAATAAAAAACTGCCAAATCTATCTTCTGAGTTACAACTTCTAACCTGCATCCTATTTGGCACATTGTTGGAGAATATAGAGACAGAATAACTATAAAAAAATAATATATAATTATGTCAGTAAATTTTAAACCATTAGCAGACCGAGTTCTTGTAGAACCAACTCCGGCTGAGACTAAAACAGCATCAGGAATTATTATCCCTGATACCGCAAAAGAAAAACCACAAGAAGGTACCGTAGTAGCAGTAGGTCCCGGTAAAAAAGATGAGCCTACAACTGTAAAAGTGGGTGACAAAGTTCTTTATGGAAAATACTCCGGAACTGAACTAAAATTTGAAGGCAAAGATTATTTAATTGTAAAAGAAGGAGACCTTTTAGGAATAATTGGGTAAAATTTGTAAAAAGTAAAATGTAAAAAGTATTAAGGACTTTTTATTAATCAAAATTAAAAAATCATTGTACATATTACATTGTACATCAATACAAAATCAAAATTATGGCAAAAGAAATAAAATTCGATATCGAATCCAGAGACGCTCTTAAAAGAGGTGTTGATGCATTGGCAAATGCAGTAAAAGTAACATTGGGACCAAAAGGTAGAAACGTTGTCATCGAAAAATCTTTCGGTGCGCCTCATGTAACTAAAGACGGTGTATCTGTAGCAAAAGAAATTGAGCTGGAGGACAAAGTGGAAAACATGGGCGCACAGATGGTAAAAGAAGTCGCTTCTAAAACCAATGATATTGCTGGTGATGGTACTACTACCGCTACAGTTTTGGCTCAGGCTATCGTAAGAGAAGGTCTTAAAAACGTAGCTGCCGGCGCCAACCCAATGGATCTGAAAAGAGGTATTGACAAAGCAGTTTCCAAAGTTGTGGAAAACCTGAAATCACAATCACAAACTGTTGGTGATAACAATGATAAAATCAAACAGGTTGCTTCTGTTTCTGCTAATAATGACGAAACAATTGGTTCATTAATCGCCGAAGCATTTGGAAAAGTAGGTAAAGAAGGCGTTATCACTGTAGAAGAAGCAAAAGGTATCGATACAACAGTTGATGTTGTAGAAGGTATGCAGTTTGACAGAGGTTTCCAATCTCCTTACTTCGTGACAAATCCTGAGAAAATGGTGGCAGAATTGGACAATCCATACATTCTTTTGGTTGAGAAAAAAATCTCATCTATGAAAGAATTGTTACCAGTTTTGGAACCGGTTGCACAAGGCGGAAAATCACTTTTGATTATTTCTGAAGAGGTAGAAGGTGAAGCTTTGGCGACATTGGTCGTAAATAAATTAAGAGGTTCTCTTAAAATTGCTGCGGTTAAAGCGCCTGGATTCGGTGACAGAAGAAAAGCGATGTTAGAAGATATTGCTATCTTAACTGGCGGACAGGTGATCTCCGAAGAGAGAGGTTTCACTATGGAGAATATCACAACAGATATGTTGGGAACAGCTGAAAAAGTGGTTATCGACAAAGATAATACAACCATCGTAAACGGTGGCGGCGAAGAAGCTCAGATCAAAGGAAGAGTTTCTCAAATCAAAGCTCAGATGGAAACTACAACGTCTGATTACGACAGAGAAAAATTGCAGGAACGTTTGGCTAAATTAGCTGGCGGTGTAGCTGTACTTTATGTAGGGGCTGCTTCTGAAGTGGAAATGAAAGAGAAAAAAGACAGAGTGGATGATGCCCTTCACGCAACCAGAGCTGCAGTTGAAGAAGGTATTGTTGCCGGAGGTGGTGTTGCATTGGTAAGAGCTGTTGCTGCCCTGGATTTCGAAGGTGATAATGCGGACGAAACTACTGGTATCAAAATCGTAAAAAGAGCGATTGAAGAACCGTTGAGACAGATTGTTGCCAACGCCGGCGGCGAAGGTTCTGTGATTGTTGCGAAAGTAGCAGAAGGTACAGGTGATTTTGGTTACAATGCCAAATCTGACGAATATGTCAACATGCTGGAAGCCGGAATTATAGACCCAACTAAAGTAACAAGAGTTGCTCTTGAAAATGCAGCTTCTGTTTCTGGTATGCTTTTAACAACCGAATGTGTTATCACAGAAGTTAAAAAAGATGAGCCAGCTATGCCAATGGGTGCCGGAATGCCAGGAATGATGTAATCGAGCATCAACCGAAACAAATAAAGAAAAACCGTTCTACTTTTAGAACGGTTTTTTTATTTCATAAAAAGTATGATTTTAAGGATTTTCCTCGGCAAGCCACTCACCATAAGAATTTTCGGTCTCATGGAGTTTAAGATAAGCCAGTTCAATATTTCCCGATAAATTGGATTTGATTTTGGCTGCAATATCATAGAGCATATTTTCGCAGGTTGGCTGGTAATCGCAAAAAATGACTTTGTGGCCGGCACTTTGCAGATTCTCACCCAAAATCTTATGAGGAGAGTTGCCATTCACCAGGACTGCATGATCCCAAACATCTACCACTTCTTTTTTCACAATATCCTTAATCTCACCGAAATCCACTACCATCCCATTTTTATGATCATCCAGATTATTAATAGGATTCCCCTTGACTGTTACAAATAATTTGTAAGAATGGCCGTGCATATTTTTACATTTACCATCATAATTATAAAGAACATGAGCTGTTTCGAAAGTGAAAATTTTTGTAATTCTAATCATCCTGCAAAGATAATTAAAAAACCGATCTCTATTTTTTGATCAAAGATTTGTATATGAATTTTACATTAGCTTAATTTGTAACCAATACACATACAAATGAAAAAATTATTTATTCTGACTGGGATTATATCTGCGTCCTTTTTTAACGCGCAGAGTTACTCAGCAATTAATGATCTTCTTCAGAAAATAGAAGCTAAGCATGCAAAAATGATTGACGCATCCGGCTACACTATTAACAACAAAAAATTTGTACTGATAGAAGATTTTGAAGATCACAGTGAGCGTCATATTTTAGAATTCAATGCCGATAATACGTTGACATTAATTGAGTTGATTGATGACAAAGAAACCGGAAAATCTTATTCTAACATCTTCACAGGTGACTTCGTCCGCAAGAGAAATGCAATATCTGTAAGAGCTGACCTATTGGAAGGTAAAAAAATCGTGCGTCCGCTGGTATACAACCTTTATATTATGAAAGCTAATGATATCTGGTACCTTACCGATATCAACAGCAAAAAACGATGGATAGAAAATAATAACATTATAAAGAAAAAATAGCAAAACAAAAGGCTGCCCAATAACGGGCAGCCTTATTTTTGTAATTCTACAACTGATTATTTTAAATGAGATCTCAGCATCCAGGCTGTTTTCTCATGTTTTTCCATAAGGGTTGTCAAGAAATCACTTGTACCAAAGTCATATTCTTCTTCGATTTTATCGATATTCTCTCTTAAGAAAATAATGATGGCTTCGTGATCAGAAAGTAAATCTTTTATAAAGCTAAGGCTGTCATTTTTCTCAATACGCTGCTCAGTAAGGTGGGTCAATTCAAGATATTCCTGCAATGTGGCTGGTGCGTAATGACCAATTTGCCTGATTCTCTCTGCAACATCATCTATATACGTTTCCAACTCATGATACAAGGTTTCAAAATACAAATGAACGGTGTGGAAATCTGGTCCCTGCACGTTCCAGTGTGCATTCCTTGTTTTGGCATACAATACAAATTCATCTGCTAAAAGAGATGATAAAACTTCTGAGATAGACTCTGCTTTTTTGGGTTCTAGACCTATTTGTGCTTTCATAATTTATAATATTTAATAAACTAATAACCACAAAAACTAAACCAAACTACCAATTGAATATTACAAAATCTTAACAAAAAGATTTAATAAAACTATCAATTTTTTTTGATAAAATTAATGATTCTTTCTGTTGCAAGTTCCAAACCTATAGGCAGCTCTTTATCGTCCCACGGCTCTTTTGCACCAAATGTATGGTTTGCATTTTCAATCCATTTGATTTGAGAAGCTTTTGTCCATCTGTGAAGATTTTCAGAATGCTCCGGTTTCACGGACTCATCCTTAGTACCATGAATAAACAAGGCCGGGATATCCAATTTTACGCAGGCTTTTTCTACATCCAATCTCTCTTTATTATTTTCAAAATCCTGGTAGAACTGGAAATAATGAGGCATATTTTGATGAGTCCTGGCATTTTCTACAAAATAAACACCTTCTTTTTTCCAGTTTTCAAAAGCTTCATCTTTCGGAAACCGGTCAAGTGTAGAAACGCTGGCTAACGTAATCAATTTAGAAATTGATTTATTTTCAGAAGCTTTGATAACCGAAATTCCGCCGCCACGGCTGTGTCCCAGCAAAATAACTTCATCAGGATCTACTTCTTTCTGATTTTTGAAATGATTGATAACCACCTCCAGATCATCCAATTCTTTGGAATAATTATTCTGTCCAAACGCTTCCAGATCTGCAAATTCTTTCGGATTCTCAATCGTAGTTCCGTTATGAGAAAAATTGAATTTAACAAAATAAAATCCGGCTTTGGCCAGCTTCTCTCCCATCAGTTCCCAGGCGCCCCAATCTTTGTAACCTTTGTAGCCGTGGACAAAAATAATCAACGGCAGTTTCTCGTCAGATTCAGGAAAAATAGCATCTGCTAAAAATTCCCTGAAACTTTTTAGAACAATATTTTTATGTTTGATTAAATCCATAGTAAAAGAATTGTTTAAAAATTAAAATTGTCATTCCGCAGGAATCTTAGAGTTTAGATTCTTTCAGAATGACAAAGTGAATATTTTTTTATTTTAAGAACAGAATCAAAAGTCTATCATCTTTTCTCTATTATCTCAAATTCTCCCTAAATCGTCATCGAGAAAATCCGGGTTTCCGGTTTGTTTCTCATCATTCTGAGATCAAAAACCATTGCGACATTTCTGGTAAAAGCGCGTCCTTTTTCGGTAATTTTAATTTGATTGTCTGAAATTTCTACCAAACCGTCAGATTCCATTTCTTTCAGTTTTTCCAGAGAATTTTCCAGTTCAGGGAAAGAATTTTGCAAATCCCAGCTTGTCTCCAATTGGCACATCAGGTCGAGAATATGCCTTCTCACAATCAGATCCTCTTCATCCAAAATATGCCCCCGGAATACGGGAATCTTGCCTTCTTCTACAACCTTTTGATATTCTTCCACCGTTTTTACATTCTGTGCAAAAGCATACCAAGAGTCCGAAATTGCTGACATACCCAAACCAACCATCAGTTGCGTTTTGCTGGAGGTATAGCCCATAAAGTTGCGGTGCAGTTTTTTCTGGATCAGGGATTGATAAAGGTCGTCGTGTTCCAACGCAAAATGATCCATCCCTATTTCTATATAACCGAGATCTTCTAACAATTTTTTCCCATCCTCATAAAGTCGCCTTTTCTCATCTCCGCTTGGCAAATCATTTTCATCAAAACCTCTTTGCCCAACGCCTTTTACCCAAGGCACGTGCGCATATGAGTAAAACGCCAATCGGTCTGGTTTCAGTTCCAGGGTTTTTCGGATGGTAAATTCCATTGCTTCCCAGGTCTGATGCGGCAATCCGAAAACCAAATCGTGGCTCACGCCTTTATATCCGATTTCCCTTGCCCACTCTGTCACGTTTTTCACATTTTCAAAAGGCTGAATCCGGTTAATGGCTTTCTGAACTTTGGGGTCATAATCCTGAACGCCAAAACTCACCCTCCTGAAACCTAAATCAAATAAAGTCTGCAAATGTTCCTTTGTGGTATTATTAGGGTGCCCTTCGAAACTGAATTCCTGTTCATCTGCAATTTCTACAGTATCAAAAATCCCCTGAAGAAGCGTTTTCAGGTTTCCCGGAGAAAAAAAAGTTGGTGTTCCGCCTCCCAAATGAAGTTCTTTCAGTTTTGGTTTTTCATCGAATAATTCAAGGTACAATTTCCATTCTTTCAGGACACTTTCCAGATAAGGAACTTCTACAGAATGCTGTTTTGTAATCCTCTTATGACAGGCACAAAACGTACACAAAGCCTCACAAAAAGGCAAATGGATATAAATGGAAATCCCTTCTTTTGCGTTGCTTTCTGAAAAGGATTTGATAACCGAATTTTTCCAAAGTTCTGCTGCAAAATCTTCTTCGTTCCAATAAGGAACTGTGGGATAAGAGGTGTAACGCGGACCGGGGATATTGTATTTTGTAACGAGCGAATTCATTGGTGCAAAGTTACGAAAATTGATTTTGGAATATTTTTGAATTAAGGATGATTTTCATTGGTAAATTCTATTAAAAGTTGAGTGGATGACTAATGCCATAGCCCCGATAGCAACGGCATCCTTTTTTTGGAGCGAGGCGGCGGAGCGCAGCGGAGCCGACCGAGATCCAAAAAAAGATATAGTGGATAGCGGGATTAAGCTCCTAAAAAATAAAAGTTGTGAATAAAAAACTCTGTCAGAGTTTAAAACTCTGACAGGGTTATAGCATAAAATAAATTTTGTCAAAGATTTGATGAAA
Organism: Epilithonimonas bovis DSM 19482; assembly: GCF_900108115.1. GTDB lineage: Bacteria > Bacteroidota > Bacteroidia > Flavobacteriales > Weeksellaceae > Epilithonimonas > Epilithonimonas bovis. Next base: position 50,338 of record NZ_FTPU01000011.1, on the reverse strand, counting down.
ATTATCTCAATTCTGCTTTGAATTCTTTTTCAAAAGACTTGATGAGAGAGTTCATTACTTCTGTAATGTCTTTATCTTCTAAGGTTTTTTCTTCGTTCAGAAGTTCAAAACTCAAGGCGTAAGATTTTTTACCTTCCGGAAGGTTTTTGCCTTCGTAAACATCAAACAGATTGATATTTTTCAGGAAAGGTGATTTGTTGGATTTTGCTAACTCATACAATTCTGCATAGGTAATGGTTTTATCAACCAACAAAGCCAAATCTCTTCTAATTTTATTGAATTTCGGAATATCAACAAATTTCAGGTTGGTTTTAGATCTCAATGCCTGGCAATTTTCCAGTTCTATTTCTGCATAGAAAACGTCTTGGCTGATGTCAAAATCCTTCAATAATTGTGGTGCAACTTTACCTAATCTTGCCAAGGTTTTACCTTCTGATTTGATTTCCAGAGCATCAGAAAAACGCTCGTCTTCCAGGGCAGATTCATGCAGAACAAGGTTCAGTTTTTCCAAAAGAATTTTTACATAAGCTTTCAGATGATAAAAATCTGTTGCGCTTTTTGGCTGCAGCCAGTTTTCTGCCACTTCTCTTCCCGAAGTCAAAATTGCCAACTGTTTTCTTTCTTCGTATTTCTCTTTTTTATGGTAAATTTTCCCTAATTCGAAAAACTTGATGTCAGATGATTTTCTATTGATATTGTAGATTGCATTTTCCAAAAGCCCTTCCAGCAAAGACTTTCTCATAAATGCCAAATCACTGCTTAATGGATTAAGCAATTTTACAGCATCCGTTTCGTCTTTTACAGAAGTCAACGAGTTGTTCATCACTTCGTGGAAACCGTTGGATTGCAATGTTCTGGCCCAAGAGTTTTCTAAAGCATCCTGATCTTCAAAACTTAGTTTTACCGGTGTAAAGGAGATTTTCTTAGGCGCATCGATCTTGTTGTAGCCGTAGATCCTCAACACTTCCTCGATCACATCAATTTCTCTTGTGACATCTGCTCTGTAAACCGGAACGGACAATTCCAATCCATTTTGGATTTCATTAAGAATCTGAATACCAAGTGATTTCAAAATTTCTTTGATCTTTTCCCTATGGATTTTTGTCCCAAGGATCTGATCTAACTTAGAATACCTGAAAACCACATAATGGTCTTTGATTTTTTCAGGATAATGTTCTAAAATCTCACCCACCAATTTTCCGCCTGTTAATTCATGAATCAGATTAATCGCGTGCGTCAAAGCTGTTCTCGCATTGTTAGGATCTACGCCTCTCTCGAAACGGAAAGAAGCATCTGTATTAAGACCATGGAATTTGGAAGCTTTCCTGATAGCAACCGGGTTGAAATAAGCACTTTCCAGGAAAATAGTTTTGGTTTCAGAAGAAACGCCACTGTCACTTCCACCGAAAACGCCGGCAATGCAAAGCGGCTGATCTTTTCCGTCTTTGATAATGATTTCGGAACCGTTCAATGTTCTTTCCACACCATCCAACGTTTTAAATTTTGTTCCTTCTTTTATCGTACCGACTTTCACGGTTTTATCAGCAATCTTGTCTGCATCAAAAGCGTGAAGCGGCTGTCCAAGACCGTGAAGGACATAATTGGTGATATCTACCACATTATTAATTGGCGAAAGGCCAATCGCTTTGAGCCTGTTTTTCAGCCAATCCGGTGAATCTTTTATTTCAACATTTTCGATAACTGCTCCTAAATACCTTGGCGTTAATTCAGAATCCTCAACTTCCAGTTTAAAATCGTGAGAACCTTCGATATTTAATGGAACAGAAGTGATTTTTTCAAACTCAGATTTCAAATCATTGGAAATGAGAAATGCCTGCAAATCCCTGGCAACGCCATAATGCGACATTGCATCGGTTCTGTTTGGTGTCAGTCCAATCTCATAAACCTCATCGTTTGTCAAATCAAAATAATCAGCAAATGGTAGTCCAACTTCATATTTAGTTTCATCCAAAACCATAATCCCGGCGTGATTATCGCTCAGGCCTAATTCATCTTCTGCGCAGATCATCCCTTCGGAAACCTCGCCACGGATTTTAGCTTTTTTGATCTCGAAAGAACTGCCGTCTTTGGCGTAGATTTTTGTTCCGACAACCGCAACCGGAACCGTCTGTCCGGCAGCAACATTGGGTGCGCCACAAACGATATTAAGGATTTTCCCATTCCCGACATCAACAGTTGTTTTGCTTAGTTTATCGGCATTGGGATGTTTTTCGCAAGTCAAAACTTTACCAATAACAATCCCTTCCAGACTTCCTTTTACGCTTTCGAATTTATCAACACCTTCTACTTCCAAACCAATGTCGGTAAGGTAAGCACTGATTTTTTCTGTGTTAAGGTCTGTATTGATGTAATCTTTAAGCCAATTATTAGAAATTTTCATTTGATTGATTTGAAATTCTAGGTTTGAAATACAAACCCAATTAAGTTTGCAAATATCGTGATTTTTTGAGAAACAGGAAAGTGATTGTAACCAATCCATCAATTAAAATATTTCATTAACTTTGAAATAAGCAAATCAAAAAAAATAATGGATACAATAATAGATATCAGAAAAAGAATCCACGCCTTTGTAGACCAAGCCGATGAGAAGATGTTGCGAATTTTCAATGAATTGATCAGTGCCAAAAGTTCTGAGGATGAATCATCCATTCCAAAATCATTTTATGAAGAACTAGATAAAAGAAGAGAAAGACATCTAAAAGGGGAGTCTAAATCTTACACCTGGGAAGAGGTAAAGAATAAAGCAAGAACTTCTGCAAAGTAATGTATACTTTAGAAATCAAAGAAGAGGCAAATCTAGAAATCATTGATGCCTATTCATATTACGAAAGCCAACAACCCGGATTAGGAGAAACATTTTTCGAGCAATTAGGGTTATACTTCAAAAGAATTACTGAGAATCCAAAACATTTTGAAATCAAAAATAATTACAGAGAAGCTTATATCAAGAAGTTTCCTTATCTGATAATTTACAGAATTGAGGAAGATAATGTGGTTGTATATTCAGTTTTCAATACGGCACAAAACCCAAAAAAGAAACCAAACTAAAGTTCTTCGACTCCGCTCAGAATGATAATAAAAAAATGCGACTTAAAAATTAAAGTCGCATCTTTTTTATTGTTTCAATAGATAATCAATTATCATTCATCAATTATCGTCTATCTTAAAGCCCTATCACCGGCATTGACAGCATTAGGATACTCTCGTTCTCCTCTAGTCCATCAACCGGTTCTACGATACCAGGTCTGTTGGGTTGAGACATCTTCATCGTAATATCATCAGATGCCAACACAGATAACATCTCCATCAAAAATTTGGAACTGAAACCAATGTTGATATCATCACCGTTATAGTCACAAGGGATCTGCATATCCGCTTTGTTAGCGTATTCTGTATCTTCTGCGTGAAGATGAAGCACATTTCCTGACAATTTGAATCTTACCTGATTGGTCGATTTGTTTGACATAATAGACGCTCTTCTTATCGAACTCAAAAGCAAACCTCTGTTAATGGTCAAAACATTGGGGTTTTCTTTCGGGATTACCGCATTGTAATTCGGATATTTCCCATCAATCAAACGGCAAATCCAGATGTTGTTCCCAAATGTAAATTTCGCCATATTATCACTGAATTCTATCACAACATCATCGCTGGAATTATTCAGAATATTCTTGAAAATTGACAACGGTTTCTTTGGCATAATAAATTCCAAAGTTTCCGGATTCACGATATCTGTCCTTTTGTAAACCACCAGTCTGTGAGAATCTGTAGAGACAAAATTGGCTTCATCTTCTTTGAACTGAAACAAAACGCCTGTCATCACCGGTCGCAGAGAATCGTTGCTGGTCGCAAACAGTGTGTTAGCCAAAGCTTCAGCCAAAACACCGCCAGGAATCGTCACCTTTTGGGAAGCATCAAATTCCGGCAACTCTGGATAATCATCCGCATTGTCCAGCGCTACTGCAAAGTTGTCTTTCTCATCCAGAATTTCCAAAACGCTTCCATTTCCGTCTTCTGAATCTTTCACAGCTAATGTCAAAGGTTGCTCGCCGTAAGTTTTAAGGAAATCCTGAAAAATCTTACCCGGAACTGCTATTTTCCCTTTGTCATCCGACTTTACTTCGAGAGAAGTAATCAGCGTTGTTTCGCCGTCAGAAGCCGTCACTGTCAACAAGTTCTGATCTAGCTCGAAAAGAAAATTCTCCAAAATTGGTCGGGACTGCGAGCCGGAAATTACGCCACTCACCGTCTGTAAAGCTTTTTGCAAATCGCCACTGGCAACAATAAATCTCATAAACTGTATTTATTTCAATTCTACAAAGATAATGATTCTGATTCGATTTCAAAAACTGTATTTCTTTAGTTATTAACAATTTTTGGATTGGAGTAAAATAAGTTTGAATAACTTTGTGGAAATTTGATTATTGCTGAATTTTTACACGCAAAGTCCGAAAAGATTTTTTTGAACTTATTGAAAATATTTTTATGGTTCGCAAAGACAATTCGACAAGCTCAGTGTAAACTTCAAACTTAGCAAAAATTAAAAGATTAGTTTAAATCTGGATATTGATTTTATTGAATTAATAATGAAAAAACCGCCATTTTATAAAAGTGTACAATTCACTATCAATGGATTGATCTGGATCCTGAGAAACGAGCGAAATTTTCAGTTTCACATTGTAGGCTTGCTTATTAATCTGTTTCTGATTGTTTTCCTCGGCCTTTCTAACCTAGAAGCGGCTTTGATTCTGTTATGCAGCTTTTTTGTTTTGGTAACCGAAGCTTTGAACACTTGTGCAGAGAAAATCTGTGATTATATCCAACCGAATTTTGATACAAAAATTGGCGTTATCAAGGATTTAGCCGGTGGTGCGGTTCTGCTGTCGGTCATTGCCGCAGTCTGTGTTGGGATTTTGGTTTACTGGCCTTATTTGAAATTATATTTTTATTGATTTGATTAATCCAAAGGCGCGACGATTTTCTTAATATTGGAATGTTTTAAGGCACAAGGAAATCAATGTCAGGCTGAGGCTCTCGAAGCCTTTATTATTAAATTTAATGAAATTAAACTTTGTGCCTTAAATGCAATAAATTTGTCATTGACTCTTGTGCCTTTGTGTTTAATTATTTCATACATTAATTCGTCATTTTAAAAAATCAGAAAAATTTAATCCTGTTTTTTATAAAATCTTTACATTTGTTTTCAAGAAAATTAGATAATGAGCAAAAAAAATGTAGCCGTTGTAATGGGCGGTTATTCTGATGAATACAAGGTTTCTCTCAAAAGCGGACAATTGATTTTTGATTCATTGGACCGTGAACTTTATAATGTTTACAAAGTCGTTGTCCTGAAAGATGAGTGGTACTTTCTCGAAGACAATGGTAGTAAAAAACCCATTAATAAAGCTGATTTTTCTGCCGATCTGGGAAATGGTGAAAGCCTGAAGTTTGATGCTTGTTTCAATATTATCCACGGAACTCCGGGCGAAAACGGCAGTTTGCAGGCTTATTGGGATGCCGTTGGGCAAAAATACACCGGTTGCGATTTTTACCAAAGTGCACTCACATTTAACAAAAAAGATACCTTAGCTGTTTTATCTAAATATGGAATCCCTTCCGCAAAAAGTATTTATCTAAGAAAGGGCGAAGCGATTTCTGATGATGAAATTGTAAAACAACTGGGGCTTCCGGTTTTTGTAAAACCCAATCAAAGCGGTTCTTCCCTCGGAATCTCCAAAGTGAAAGAAAAAAGTGAACTGAATGCGGCTATAGAATTCGCTTATAAAGAAGACGATGAAATCCTTATAGAAAGCGCTTTGGCAGGAATGGAAGTCTCCGTTGGCGTTTTGGATTATAAGGGTGAAGTCATCGTTTTGGGCATTACAGAAATTGTTCCGGATAAAGAATTTTTTGATTATGAAGCCAAGTATGAGGGTGCTTCCCAAGAAATCACGCCGGCAAGAATTGATGAAGAAACCAGAAAAAAAGTTGAAGAAATCGCGATAAAAGCCTATAAATCGTTGGGAATGAGCGGATTTTCGCGGTCAGAATATATCATTGTAGATGGCATCCCACATATGCTGGAGATGAATACCAATCCCGGTTTTTCACCCGCAAGTTTGCTGCCGCAACAGGCCAAAATCTACGGAATCTCCATCAAAGACCTTTGCGGAAACGAAGTAGAGAAAGCACTTTTAAAATAAATGATAAGAGATAATTGATTAATGATAAACTTCAATTATAATCTCAAGAATTAATCATTATCAACCATAATCCATCAATTATAAAATGAAAATCGCTGTTTTTCCCGGGTCGTTTGATCCCATTACACTTGGCCATTATGATATTGTAGAACGCGCCGTTCCGCTGTTTGACAAGATTATCATTGCCATCGGAAAAAATTCCCAGAAAAAATATATGTTCTCTCTGGAGCAACGTAAAGAATTTATCAGAAAAACTTTTGAAAAGTTTCCGAATGTAGAAGTAGACGATTTTGAAGGGCTTACCATCGATTACTGCAAAAGTAAAAACGTTAAATTCATACTGAGAGGCCTTCGCAATCCAGCCGATTTCGAGTTTGAAAAAGCTATCGCGCAGACCAACAGAGCATTAACCAGAAAAAATACCATCGAAACCATTTTCCTATTGACCTCATCGGGAAAATCTTACATCAGCAGCAGCATCGTACGAGAGATTATTTCTTTTGGTGGCAATTATGAAATTATGGTGCCTGATGCCGTAAGAGTAGAGAGAAAATCATAACTTATATTTAAACAAAAAGTCTGTATTTTTGCCGTCTTATAATGCCTGATGAATAAGACAGAATATATCCAAAAACAACTGGAATTACCATCCAAAAGTATAGAGAGCACGCTTCAACTTTTGCAGGAAGACTGCACAATCCCCTTCATCGCTCGTTACCGGAAAGACCGCACAGGCAACCTGGATGAAGTCCAGATAGAAAAAATAGCCAAACTTAACAAGCAGTTTGAAGAAATCCTGAAACGCAAAGAAAGCATCCTAAAATCTATTGAGGAGCAGCATGCGCTTTCCGAAGAACTGCACCACAAAATAATACAGACCTTCGATTTACAAGAATTGGAGGATCTTTATCTGCCTTATAAAAAACGAAGAAAAACCAGAGCCGACACCGCCCGAGAAAAAGGACTTGAGCCATTGGCAAAATTGATCATGAGCCAGCGAGCAGATGACATCCAATATCAGGCAGAAAGATATATTAATAATGATATTGCAGATGCCGAAGAAGCATTGCAGGGCGCAAGAGATATCATCGCAGAATGGATTAATGAAAACCTTTTTGTCCGAAAAAACCTGCGCCGATTTTTTCAAAAAACGGCCATGATTGGATCTAAAGTGGTAAAATCCAAGAAAGAGGATGAGGCGGCTCAGAAATTTTCACAATATTTTGACTGGGAAGAATCTTTGGGAAGAATCCCGTCGCACCGGCTTCTCGCCATGTTGCGTGCAGAGCAGGAAGGTTTTGTAAAAGTGAGTATCAATACAGAAAAAGACGAGGCGCTGGAAATCATCGGGAGAGCCGTCCTCAAAAATCACAATCCGTCATCGGAACAGATCAGGCAGGCAGTGGCAGATTCTTATAAACGCCTACTGGAGCCAGCCATTTCTAACGAAGTATTGCAGGAAGCGAAACACAGAGCAGACTCCAAAGCGATTCAGGTTTTTTCTGACAACCTGCAACAGCTTCTGCTGGCTCCGCCTTTGGGTGAAAAACGGATTTTAGCCATAGATCCTGGTTACAGGACTGGTTGCAAAGTGGTTTGCCTGGATGAAAAGGGCGACCTCCTCCATAACGAAACCATCTATCCGCATGCGCCACAAAACGAAAGCGGGATGGCCATGAAAAAAATCCGCTCTATGGTGAATGCCTATCACATAGAAGCCATCTCTATCGGGAACGGAACCGCCCGCCGGGAAACCGAATTTTTTATCAAGAAAATTGCATTTGACAAGCCCATTCAGGTTTTTGTCGTGTCAGAAGCGGGTGCATCAGTCTATTCTGCAAGCAAAATTGCAAGAGATGAGTTTCCCAATTATGATGTGACGGTGCGTGGAGCCGTTTCTATTGGCCGCAGACTGGCAGATCCATTGGCAGAACTGGTGAAAATAGATCCAAAATCGATAGGTGTCGGGCAATATCAGCACGATGTAGACCAGGCAAAACTGAAAGAAGAATTGGATCAAACGGTCATTCGCTCGGTAAATTCGGTTGGGATTAACCTGAACACTGCCAGCAAATCTATCCTGAGTTACGTCTCGGGGATTGGTGAAAAAATGGCTGAGAATATTGTATTGTACCGATCAGAAAATGGTGCTTTTTCACAAAGGAAAGATCTTAAAAAAGTTCCCAGATTAGGGGAAAAAGCGTATCAGCAGGCGGCAGCATTTGTGAGGATCAAGAATGGGAAAAATCCGCTTGATAATTCGGCAGTGCATCCGGAAGCTTACCAAACCGTCGAAAAAATGGCCAAAGATTTGGGAATCAAAACAGATGAACTGATCGCCAACCATGATAAAATCAGAAAAATTAACCCTTATTTATATGCGACCGAAGAGATTGGTATTCTCAGCATCCGCGATATCTTGAAAGAACTTGAAAAACCAGGCCTTGACCCAAGGAAAGCAGCCAAAGTTTTTGAATTTGATGCCAATGTAAAATCAATTAAGGATGTAAAACCCGGCATGATCCTGCCCGGCATCGTTAATAATATTACCGCATTTGGATGTTTTGTGGATCTTGGGATCAAGGAGAGTGGCCTTGTACACATTTCCCAGCTGAAAGATGGTTTTGTTTCTGATGTAAATGAGGTCGTAAAGCTGCATCAGCACATCCAGGTAAAAGTAACCGAAGTAGATGAGGCCCGAAAAAGAATCCAACTGACAATGGTCTTTTAAATGATTTTTAAACAAAAATAGTTTTAAGGATATCGGAAACCTGTTTGGCTTTGGTTGCAGGAAAGAGATGTGTGGCATTTTTTATCACATAATCCGGCCGCGAATTTTTGAGTGGAAAAACAATGTCCCGGTCTCCCATAATCTGGATAACATCATCTATAGCATCAAATCGCCAGGCGGAAATTTTATCTACAGACCATTTGAGATAATAAGGATCTCTTACCCGAAAATATTGTAGCAATGCAGGATTTTTGGGATCGAAAAGTTTGCGGAAGAAGGTGTAGAAAGCGGCACTGTTTTCATTAAAAAGCCGAACAGGCAGGTATTTGGTAAGATGCGTGACTTCTCCCAGTTTGATAAGCCGGGATTTTTCTTTATCTGAACGGATGCTTCCCAGTATTACTACTTTTTTTGCCGGTTTTATCTTATGGATCTCCTGCACAATAATCCCTCCGAAAGAATATCCCATCAGGTAAAAATCCTCGGTATTATCTATACAATCGGCCATCCTCCCGATATAATGGTGAAATTCTTCGTCTTTTTCCGGGATCAGCCAGGAGATATGCACCGGCTGAATATTGGGATTAAAGCTCAGTTTTTCCAGGACTTTTTCGTCTGCACCAAGTCCACTTATGATGTATAATTTCAATTTCTATGTTTATTTTATGCCAAAGTTAAGAACAAAAAAGAGCAGAAAAAATCTGCTCTTTAAAATTTATGATCGGTAAAATTATTTTACAGTAATTTTAATCTTCATATCAACATCATCTTTTACCAGTGCATCTTGCATGGCAGCTTTGTAAGCCACATCAAATTTTTGTCTGTCAAAAGAGAATTTATCAGACTCTAATGTGATTATACCTTTGTTAGAAGTGATTTTTGCCGGGAAAGAAACCGGATTGGTTTTACCTTTCACAGTCAGATTTCCGTTGACTACAAAGTTATAATCTTTGTTTGTATTTTTCTTTACAGAAGTGATTTTATATGTTGCTGTAGGATATTTTTCAACTTCGAAAAAATCACCATTTTTAAGATGTCCTTCTAATTTTGTTTTGCCTTCTCCGGAAAGGTCTGTAGCGCTGATAGTTGTCATATCCAAAACGAAATCACCACCGACTACTGCGCCATTTTTCAGAACAAGGTTTCCTGATTTCACTTTTACGGTTCCGTCATGAGAAGAAGCCTCTGTTTTAGCTATTTTATAACCCCACCAGTGTACATCAGAACCTATAACTTTTTTCGTCTGTCCAAATGCCAGTCCGCTGGCCAACACGGCAAGTAATAATACTTTTTTCATTTTTTAAATAATTTAATTGCACAAATTTACTTAGAATGATTCAAAATTAAATTGATTTATGATAACTTTTAAATAAAAAAATTAACGCTCTCATTATTCATGAAAGCGTTAATATGACATAGTTTAATTTTAATGTTTTAGCAATCTTTATGATATTAAAACATTTTTTATTTTCCTAAAGGAATGTTGTAACCAAATCCAACACCGATTGCACCGGCATTGTATTTTTGATCTCCAATCTGTCCCTTGTCACCTGTAAAGGTTTTGTTATACTGTACAAAGAAGTTCCAGTCACGGTTATGATATCCAATTTCCGGCTTGATGTAAAAACCGCCATCAGGTCTGTCAACATTATTATATGCTACATTAGTTGGGTTTGTACTTGATGCCACTTTATCATCACCTACGATAAAACCGTAACCTAAGTCAGCTCCAAAATAGAAACCTGTTTGTTTAGGATAAATTCTGAAAAGTGCTGCAACAGGTATTACACCAAAATCGTTATTTTTTACGTCAACGCCGTTTATAGTCCTATCTTTTGCAAAATAATGGTTATAACCAGTAGCGATACCTAAACCAAAACCAGGCGTAATCAGATTTTGGTAAGACAAATCAACACCGAGGTTTGCCGCTGTATTACCGCCTGTAGAAACACCACCGTTAAGACCTACTTTGAACATATTAGTCATATCCGAACTTTGAGCTGAAGCAACTCCGCCAACCAAAATCCCTAGTCCTAATACCAACTGCTTTAAAGTTTTCATATTTTTAAATTTTAAATTTTACAAAGGTCTTCATTGTAAATACCGTGCCAAAGCATACCTTTTGTTTGACAAATCTAACACAGCATTTAACAAGCGTCTAATTTTCAGTTAATTAATTTTAAATTACTATTAAATTCTGTTAATGACAGCCGGAATTCGTTTTGTCATGTTTAACTATGCTGTAACAATCAACTCCAACTGTCATAATCTTTACCTTATGAATAACTTTCTCAAAAATAAACATTTGATTTCCAGAGCGGGTTTTGGTATCCATCATAACGATATTGAGAAATATAAAAATAGAAGCCCAAAGGATTTTTACAAAGAAATCAGTAACACTGGCGATTACCATATTCTGCAAACCGATATAGCAGGCCTCAGCCCCGAAGAATATCAAGAACTCGCTAAGGCTGTTGATAAAAAGCCTGTTAACCTTTTCAACAAAAATTATAATAATGCTGTTAAAAAATCCTGGCACGAGGAGATGATAAAAAGTCCTAGCCAGCTTCAGGAGAAAATGGCCCTGTTCTGGCACGGCCATTTTGCCACAAGAATCCAGCAGGCGCTTTTTAATAAGGAGATTATCGAGATTTTCAGAAAAAATGCGCTCGGAAACTTCCGCGACCTGGTTTTCGCTGTTTCAAAATCTGCAGCGATGCTTAATTTCCTCAACAACCAACAGAATAAAAAAGCCAATCCCAACGAGAATTTTGCCCGAGAACTGATGGAATTATTTACCCTGGGAAGAGGGCAGTATACCGAAAAAGACATCCGTGAATCTGCAAGGGCTTTCACGGGCTGGAGTTATAACGGGCTTGGCGAATTTACAGATAATAAAAAGCAACACGATACCGGCGAAAAAGAATTTTTGGGTAAAACCGACAATTTTGACGGTGCTGATATCATCAATATTATTTTAGAAAAGCCGGCCTGCGCAGAATTTATAACCGGAAAGATCTACCAGTTTTATGTAAATGAAGATCCTGATGAAAAACTCATCAAATCCTTAAGCCAAAAATTCTACCAATCTAATTATGACATCATGGCACTGATGGATGAGATCTTCTTATCCGACTGGTTTTATTCAGAAAAAAACATTGGGGCTAAAGTAAAATCTCCGGTAGAGCTGATTGTAGGCATCAGGCGTATTTTACCAATGGATTTGCAAAACCGCGACATCGTCTACAATTTTGAAAAACTCTTGGGCCAGGAACTCCTACAACCGCCCAATGTTGCAGGCTGGCCAAGCGGTGCCGCATGGATAGACGCCTCTACCCTATTGCTCAGAATGAAAATCCCGGCGGTAATAGCTGGCTACAAAACGCTGGATATTGAGCCAAAAGCCAATGATGATGTCAATATGGGAAAATCCGACCAAAATATAGTGGTTAATAAAAAACAAAATACCATTACCATCCATTGGGAAAGTATGGCGAAGATACTAGATCAGGACCTTTTTAATCTGTTGCTTGCCAATCCAGATAAAAGTCTGGAAAAGCTGATTGCACAATTCAATACAGAAAAGAGCAAAAAACACCTGATGATCAGTATCATGTCAACTCCAGACTATCAACTTTGCTAAAAACAATGCTATGATTATCAACAGAAAAACCTTTATAAAAACCAGCAGCCTTGCCGCCGCTTCTTTCCTTTTCCCCAACTTTCTCAAAGCTCTGACGTTGCCGGAAGCAATTGCCATGAATGGGAAAACACTGATTATTCTTCAGTTGTCCGGCGGTAATGATGGCCTCAACACGATTATCCCTGTGAAAAACGACATCTATTATAAAGTGAGAAATCAGATTTCTATCAAAGAGAATGATGCGTTTCGCTTGACAGATGAGGCAGGGATTAATCCCAACTTAAAATTCTTCAAAGAACTATATGATAACGGCGAACTGGCAGTGATGAATAACGTTGGCTATCCCGATCCCAATAAATCCCATTTCCGGAGTATGGATATTTGGCAATCCGCCAGTGCCAGCAATCAGTTCATCAATACCGGATGGCTTGGGCGTTATCTGGATGAAGCCTGCCACAATTGCCAAAAGCCAACACAAGCTATTGAAATTGACGATCTGCTGAGCCTGGCGATGAAGGGCGACAATAACAAAGCCATTGCCTTCCGAGATCCGAAAAAACTGTATGATAACAGCCAGGAGACGCTTTATAAAAAACTGGCAGCAGACAACCATGACCACGAGCATCATCTTGCATCTTATCTCTATAACACTCTGGGGAACGCCATCAGCAATTCGGGTTACATTTTTGAAGAAAGCGAGGCAAAACCTACCGATAAAACCTATCCCAATACCCAAATTGGTAAAGATTTCCAAACCATTGCATCACTCATCAAGTCGGATATCAATACCCAGGTTTACTACCTGTCTACAGGTAGTTTTGATACGCATACCAACCAAAACAGCAGGCAAAATCAGTTATTTAAAAATATCAGTGACGCGGTCGAGATTTTTACAAAGGATATAAAGGAGAATGGGAAATTCCAAGATGTGATGATCATGACTTTTTCTGAGTTTGGCCGCCGCGTGGCTCAGAATGCCAGTAACGGAACCGACCATGGCACTGCCAATCAGATGTTTTTCATAAGTGGCAGCCTGAAGAAAAAAGGTTTACTGAATACACTTCCTGATCTCGAAAACCTTAGCTATGGTGACTTGATCTATACCGAAGATTTCCGAAAAATATATGCTACCATCCTAAAAAAATGGCTCCATTCTGACGATCAAAAAATCCTTGGAAAACCCAATGGCTATTATGATTTTATTTAAAAGAATGATTTAGAAAATGATAAAAACAAAACCCGAAGAGGAGACTTCGGGTTTTAATATGATTTATAATCATAAATTAATATTCAAAAAGGACGCTTCCCCATGTAAAACCGCTACCAAAAGCAGACATACAAACGAGGTCGCCACGCTTCATACGCCCTTCCTGGATGGCTTCGCTTAGCGCAATCGGGATAGATGCAGCGGTGGTATTACCATAGTTCTGGATATTGATAAACACTTTCTCATCCGGCAGATGCAGCAATTGCTGAACATACTGCGCAATCCTGATATTGGCCTGATGCGGAATTAAAAGATCCAAATCTTCTATCGATTTTCCGGCTTTTTCCAGAGCTTCCATAATGGTTTCAGGAAAACGGGTTACCGCATGTTTGAAGACAAAATTACCATTCATTACAGGATAAATATCTTCCGGCTTGATAGAATCCGGATTAGTAAGAAGCGTATCGCTCCAGCCTAATTTGGTGCCCGGGAATTTCACCGCCAGTTCCTCTGCATATTTCCCTTCCGAATGCATATTAACAGAGAGAATACCACTCTTGTTATCGTCCTCGGATGCCGATAAAACCACAGCGCCGGCACCGTCTCCGAAAATAACAGAAACACCACGGCTGCGGTCTGTAAAATCAAGGCCAAAGGAATGGATCTCTGCTCCTACAACCAGAACATTTTTATACAGCCCTGATTTTATAAAAGCGTCTGCCACACTCATGGCATATACAAAGCCAGAACATTGGTTTCTGACGTCCAGCGCGCCAATAGTACCACAACCCAGCATGTCCTGCAAAAGCACGCCGGACCCCGGGAAAAAGTAATCCGGTGATAGGGTTGCAAAAACAATATAATCGATGTCTTTAGCTGTAAGATTGGCATTTTTAAGAGCGATTTCTGAAGCTTTCAGGCCGTAGAACGATGTTGTTTCTTCTGCATCTGTACGGTTTTTGCGGTGTCGTCTTTCTTTGATACCAGTTCTCTCGGTAATCCACTCATCGTTGGTGGTCATCAGTTGAGAAAGATCATCATTGGTTACTATATTTTCCGGTACATAATGTCCTACACCAGCTATCACACTTTTAAACATTTCTCTGATTTCAAAAATTCCCGGCAAAAATAATTATTTTATTTAATACATAAGGTTTTAATTAATAAAATCATAATCTGCAATTAATCATCAGCGATGTCAAAAGCCATTTTTTTGGAGATTATTGGCCTCTAATCGATAAGAGAAAATTTTCACCAGCAATTAACACTTCCACATCTCCGACTGACTTTTCGGCGAACCGCACCTGAAAATATGGCTGAAGAAAACTGAAAAATTATCATATTTATCCGGATTTTATTTAGATTTGTTATATGCCAATAGAACAGAAATACAAACATGCCAATTGGGAATGGCTAGACGTTATTGCACCAACCGAAGAAGACCTGCAGTTTTTGCACGAGCGTTACCATATTAATGAAATGCTTCTGGAAGACACTATTGATCCTAATCACCTCCCAAAATATGAGGAAGTAGATCAGGTAAAATTCTTCCTGACGCGGGAATCCACAGACCTTGAGCGGCGTGCTCTCAACAATATCAGCGATATCAGCAGCAAGCTGGGCATTTTTTTGGTTCCCGGCCTTATCATTACCATGCACAGAGCTCAAAGCAAAAGTATCAATAAGGTCTATGAAGAATTACTGAAAGAAAAGCCTGATGATATCACACGGGACAGACTGGCATTGCGGCTGGCTCTAAAGATTATTAAAACCTTTGATGATGAGAGCAACACGCTCCTTGAGATAATGGATGCTATAGAAAATGAAATTTTCCTTAAAAATACCAATCAAACCAACCAGATCCGAAGGCTTTATAACTTAAAGAGGAAATCCGGCCTTAATACCCGTATCCTGAATATCTCTGCAGAATGGATCACCAAATTTAAAAATCTTGATTTGCAGGAAGTTGAAGTAATGGACCTGCTGGACAAGCAAAAAGATGTGATTGCAGATTTTGACCATGTCAACGCCCAGACCGTCAACCTCATCTCTATGTTTTTGGCCCTGTCTGACCAAAAGGCCAATCAGGTGATGAAACTCCTGGCTATCTATTCTGTTTATTTTTTACCAATCACCTTTATAGCAGGCATCTACGGGATGAACTTTGACAACATGCCGGAACTGCACCACAAAAACGGCTACTATTTTACTCTTGGGCTTATGCTGTTGATTGTCGTAATAACTTTTATTTATATGCGCCGGAAAAGATGGTAGATCAGGCAGCATCCGAGATCCTGATGTTCTACAATACCGAGAATTTTTATCCGCCAGACAAAGATGACCTTCCGAATTGTGGGATGCGGAATTGGGATGATTACAAATATAAGCTCAAACTCCACAAAATAGGGCAGGTTTTTAACCTTATCAACGATAATTATAATGGACAGCCTGCGTTAATTGGTTTGGCAGAGATTGGTGACCTATCGGTTTTGGAAGATCTTGTCAGTCAAAATTCAGTTATAAAAGATTATGGAATCATATATCAAAAATCTGCAGATCCCAGAAATCTAAGCGTTGCAATATTATACAACTCATCCGTTTTCTCATTGGTGAATTTCCAGGTATTACGGTTTCACCAGGATAACCAAAACGATATCGGAACCCGCGATATTCTGCATGCGGAAATGCTATACAAAGGAAAAACACTACACACCTTCGTACTACATCTGCCATCCAAAAGGGATCGGGATGCAAAAAAAGATCTGCGGCACCACATTTTGGGACAGTTAAAGGAAACTGTGCAAAATCTGATGAAAAATAATGAGGAAGTTATTATTATGGGCGATTTCAATGAAGATCCCGACAGCGAAATTCTACAGCAATTCCTACATTGTAAAAATAAGGACAGAATACTGGAAAACCCTTTCATAAAATTTTTTGAAGCTGGTCATTTCTCCACCTACCATGGCAAAAAGGGTACTTGTTTTGACCAGATTATTTTTACCGACAGCTTGTGCACGACATTCGGATTTAATGTAATCGAAACAGATATTTGCCGATCGGAAAAACTGAGGAATAAAGACTGCAAAAACAGTCAATATCCTTACAGGACTTATTCCGGATCGAGATATATGGGCGGTTACAGCGATCATTTCCCTGTTGTTATAAAATTATTGCAAAATCCACAACCATAATACGTTTTGATTTATAAAAAAGAAAGGACACAGATTATGCTTATAACAGTATATCACATCAAAAATTTATTATTATGAGAAATCTGTTATGGCTTGTCGCCGTTATCTGCATCGTAGTCTGGCTCTTAGGAATGTTGGGAATTGTTCCCGGCATGAGTACGGGATATCTTGTCCATGTACTTTTGGTAATTGCCGTTATTGTAGTATTGTTTAATATTATCTCCGGCAGAAAACCACTGGATTAATAATACTAATCTCTATTCAAAAAAACAAATGACAGTCTCAAAAATAAGACTGTCATTTTTATTTACCGTAACGGATTATTTATTAAATTGATAATCATCAGCTGGTGCTTTTCGAAGCTTATTTAAGATTTTCACTGTTCATCCAACAGTTCTCTGGCCTGATATTCCTGAACGATTTCTATAGCATTATTAATCACATCACTCAGCGCAGTAATAAAAGTGCCTTCCTCTGCCAGGCTCATGGCATGCTTAAGGGCATCAATCTCTTTTGGGATAATCTCATAACTCACATTATTCCCGGAGCTGTGGATCCCATCAATAATCAACCCATTGATCTCATCCTCTGTACGGCCCCTAAGATGTTTCTCGTTGCGGATGATGATATGATCAAACATCCTTGCAGCAATTTTACCACACTCACGGATATCACTGTCGCGCCGGTCACCAACGCCGGAGATAATACCTATTTTTTTGTTTGATTCTACATTTTTCAGATAATCTTCAATCGCTTCATAGCCTGCAGGATTGTGGGCAAAGTCAATCATGACTTTGAAATTTTTAAAATTAAAGACATTCAGCCTGCCCGGCGTCAACTGTGCACTTGGGATAAAAGTGGTGAGCGCCAATGCAATATTAGGAATCTCAAACCCATAAACATAAGCCGCCAAAGATGCTGCTAAAACGTTCGCAATCATAAATCTGGCTTTGCCGTCCATGGTAATCGGAATATTCTTAACGCGCTCGATCCTGATTTTCCATTCTCCTTTTTTGATGGTCACAAATCCTTCTTCGTATACACAGGTTACCTTGCCTTCTTTCGCAAATTTTTTGATATGCGGATTATTTTCATCCAGGCTGAATAATGCCACCTTAGAATGCAGGTCGTTCATAATCCTCATAGAATAGTCATCATCGGCATTCAGGATACACCAGCCATCTTTTTTCACGCTGTCCAGCACCACTCTTTTTACACGGGTCAAATCCTTCAGGTTATGGATATCGCTGATCCCCAGGTGATCTTCTTTGATATTCGTTAAAACGCCAATATCACAGGTTCCAAATCCAAGCCCCGAACGCAGGATTCCGCCTCGTGCGGTTTCCAGCACTGCGAATTCAACCGTCGGGTCTTTCAGGATAAATTCAGCAGACAAAGGTCCTGTTGTATCGCCTCTTTCAAGCAGTGTGTTGTGGATATAGATCCCGTCCGAAGTGGTAAAACCAACCCGTTTGCCATTATTTTTCACAATATGCGCCAAGAGCCTTGTAGTAGTAGTTTTCCCGTTGGTCCCCGTCAAAGCAATAATCGGAATCCTGAATTCTTTTCCCGGTGGATAAAGCATGTCCACCACCGGCGCGGCTACGTTTCTTGGCAAACCTTCGCTTGGCGCCAGATGCATCCGGAAACCGGGAGCCGCATTCACTTCCAGGATGGCGCCGCCACTTTCTTTTAGTGGCTGAGTAAGATTTTCCGCCATAATATCGATACCGCAGACATCCAAACCTATTATTCTGGAGATACGCTCTGCCATCTGGATATTCTCGGGGTGAATCATATCTGTCACATCAATTGACGTCCCGCCTGTGGAGAGGTTAGCCGTAGATTTAAGGTACACAATTTCGCCTTTTTGCGGAACTGTTTCTAAGGTATAATTAAGTTTTGCGAGCAATTCATTGGTATCTTTGTCTACCTCTATTTCTGTCAGAACATTTTCATGGCCATAGCCTCTTCTTGGGTCTTCATTTTCTTTATCTATGAGTTGCTGAAGATTAAGCTCACCATCGCCCATCACATGGGCGGGAACACGCCTTGCAGCAGCAACCATCCGATGATCAATCACCAGCACCCGGAAATCATACCCCGTAATGTATTTTTCTACAATCACTTTTCTGGAGTATTTTTGAGCGTGCTCTAATCCTACCAGAGCCGTTTCATAATCTTTTACATTAATAGAAGCACCTTTCCCATGATTCCCGTCCAGCGGTTTCAGCACAAGCGGATAGCCTATTTTCTTAATCACCCGTTGCAAGCCTTCTTCATCCAGCACCAAGTCTCCGGAAGGTACAGGGATGGCTGCATCTTCCAACATTTTTTTTGTCAGTTCTTTGTTGCAGGCAATATCCACCGCAATACAACTGGTGTTACCTGTGATAGTTGCCTGAAAACGCTGCTGATTGATTCCGTAACCTAATTGTACCAATGAGTTTTTCCCCAATCTGATCCACGGGATTTTTCTGGAGGCCGCTTCCTCTACAATACTTCCGGTGGAAGGGCCCAGCCTTTCGCGTTCACGGATCTCTTTCAGTGTCTGGATGCAGGCATTGATGTCATAATCCGTTGCGTTCATCAATGATTCTGCGATTTTTACCGCTTCCTCTGCTGCGTAGACACCTGCACTTTCCTCGATATAATTAAACACAACATTATAAGTTCCCGGTGTTTTGGTCTCACGGGTTCTTCCAAAACCAACATCCATCCCTGCCAGCGTTTGGATTTCCAGTGCAATATGCTCTATCACATGCCCCATCCATGTTCCCATCTCCACGCGTTTAAAAAATCCACCTTCTGTACCTTCGGAACATCGGTGGGTGTACATTGATGGCAAAAGCGTCTCTATCCTTTCCCTAAATCCCGGGATTTTATTGGTTGGTGTATGCTCTGTCTCTTCCAGATCCAGACGCATCTGGATGAGTTTTTTTCGGGTGATGCTCCAGATATTAGGCCCTCTCAGAACCTGAATTTTTTCTATTTTCATATGTAGTCAGAAGATGGTTGATAATAAAAACCTCGGTATCAGAAATATCCAAGGTTAGGACAGATAATGGTCACTTGATCCATCAACTTTATCAAAGATAATGCAAAATGTAATTAAATCGGAAATAAATATTGCATGATCACAAGTATCTTTCATTGTTGACTTATGATTTTTAAAAATATATTAATCTGTATAATTATTTATACAAATGAGATGTAAAAAGATGAAATTTTGAATTATTATTTGTGATTTTTCCTTTTTAGAAAGCCTTATTCTGTAATGATTTGCTATTTTTGTTAATATGAAATCAAAAGGAAAACTAGTCATCATTGGCGGTGCTGTAAACAAAGGAAGTTTTACAGAAATCAGTTATGACCAAAATGTTGAAAAAAACCTCAACTTTTTTGAAAGAGGAATCCTCAGAAAAATCATTGATGAGTCTAAGAAAAAAGAAAATTCTGTTATAGAAGTTATTACGACCGCTTCGCAGATCCCTGATATTGTGGGGCCGGAATACAAGAAAGCATTTGAATATCTCGGCAACAAAAACTGCAACATCCTGAATATCCAAAACCGTGAGCAGGCCAATAGCGATGCTATTGTAGCCAGAGTTAGCGCGGCAGATGTGGTGATGTTTACAGGTGGCGACCAGCTCCGTTTAACCTCTATCCTCGGTGGAACAAGATTCCACGATGCTATTCTGACCAAATACCAAACCGAAGATTTTATCTATGCCGGAACTTCTGCCGGAGCAGCGGCGGCTTCTGAAAATATGATCTATCAGGGTTCCAGTTCCGAAGCCTTGTTAAAGGGCGAAATCAAAACAACGCAAGGCCTTGGTTTTATAGAGAATGTGATTATTGACACGCATTTTGTACAGCGCGGCAGAATCGGAAGGCTTTTCCAAGCGGTTGTGAACAATCCGAGAACATTAGGAATCGGCCTTGGAGAAGACACCGGGCTTTTTATTGATGATGATAAAATGACCGCTATTGGTTCCGGCCTTGTAATTATCGTGGATGGCCTACAGATCAAAGATACCAATCTTACTAATATCGAGTTGGGACAGCCTATTTCCATCAAAAATATGATTGTGGATGTTTTGTCTATGAATGATACTTTTGATCTCAAAACCAGAGAAATGACTATTGTTAATTCGCAATATAATCCCATCCCTCAGGTGAATCCTGAAGACTGAAGTTGATCTGTATTGTCCCATTTAGAATATCAATTTCACAAAAAAAATGTGAGCCTAAAGTTCTAGAAGACCCTATAAAAATTTAAACTCCATCCAATGAAAATAATCATCCACGGCGGATTTTTCTCCGAAAGCAGCCAAAGCCACGACGTGAAACTGGCAAAACAAAACTCATTAAAAGCTATTGCTAAAAAAGCCTTTGAGTTTTTGAAAGACAATTCGGCGTTTGACACTGTGGCTTATGCGGTATCATTACTGGAAGATGATGAGCTCTATAATGCTGGGATTGGTTCTCAAATCCAGAGTGATGGTGTGATAAGAATGAGTGCGGCCATCATGAACGGCGAAACGCAAAAAATGAGTGGTGTTATCAATATTCAGGATGTGAAAAATCCGGTTTTTGTGGCAAAAGAGCTCATCAACGAGGATGACCGAATCCTGGGAGGAAAAGGAGCTAAAGAATATGCCGAACAACATGGGTTCCAAAATTTTTCGACTGAAATCCCTCAGCGTAGAAAGGAATATGAAGATAAAATAAAGTCCGGAGGCAAAGGGACGGTTGGCGCTGTCGCGATTGATAAGGAAGGCAAATTGGCCGTTGCAACATCCACAGGCGGTAAAGGTTTTGAAATCCCGGGCAGAATCTCCGATTCTGCCACCGTTGCAGGAAATTACGCCAATCAATATTGTGCTGTGAGCTGCACCGGCGTTGGCGAAGATATCGTGAGCAATGCAACCGCGGCAAAAATTGTAACACGGGTTACAGATGGCCTCTCGATAGAAAATGCTTTTGACAGAACCTTTGAAGAACTTAAACAGATTGACGGATTTGCCGGCGCTATTGGTATTGATTCAGAGGGGACCGTTTACCATCAGGATTCTTATCCTACCATGGTTTTTGCCAGTTTTGACGGAGAAGATTTTGAGGTTTTTGAGTAATCTCAATATACCATCAATAAAAAACCGCTGAAAAAGCGGTTTTTTTTATATCTGATTAGTCCAGCCAGCCTTGCTCACGCATCCACTCATCATTGTAGATCTTGCCCACATATCGGGAGCCGTGATCATGCAGCAGAACGACAATAATGTCGTCTTTGGTAAACTGATCTTTCATCTGTACCAGCGATGAGATAGCACTTCCGGCAGAGTAACCACAAAAAATCCCTTCTTCTTTGGCCAGCTTTCTGGCAAAGACAGCACCGTCTTTATCCGTTACTTTCTCAAAGTGATCAATAACACTCATATCATAATTCTCCGGGATAATATCTTCGCCAATCCCTTCGGTGATGTAAGTGTAAGCATGGTCGTAATGCAATTCTCCGGTCTCATGAAATTCCTTCAAAATTGAGCCATAAGTATCTACACCAACAATCTTGATGTCCGGATTTTTTTCTTTGAAGAATTTGCCGCAACCGGTAATCGTTCCGCCTGTTCCTGCACCAGCTACAAAATGAGTCAGTTTCCCTTCGGTTTGTTCCCAGATTTCCGGGGCCGTACTCTCATAATGCGCCTGCCTGTTGGATAGATTATCATATTGGTTCACGTACCAGCCGTTGGGTGTCTCATTGGCCAGCCTTTTGGAAACCGAATAGTAAGAGCGCGGATCTGTTGGTTTAACATCCGTTGGGCAAACAATAACTTCTGCCCCTACAGCACGCAGGATATCACATTTTTCCTTAGACTGTTTGGAGTTGGTCACAAAGATACATTTGTACCCTTTCTGGATAGCCACCAAAGCCAATCCCATTCCTGTATTCCCGGAAGTCCCTTCTATAATAGTTCCGCCTGGCTTTAGTCTTCCATCGGCTTCTGCATCCTCTATCATTTTAAGAGCCATACGGTCTTTTACAGAATTACCTGGATTGGTGGTTTCTACTTTCGCTAAAACCAAAGCCGGAAAATCAGGTCCTAAAACTTTGTTGAGTTTTACCAAAGGCGTGTTACCAATGGTTTCTACGATATTATTGTAATATTTCATATTTCTTTTTTTTATTGATAGCAAATTGCACGCAGCCCGACTTGGGCGGAAATCCTTCTTGTAGCCTGGAGCAAAAGTGTAAGAAGCCCCAGAAAGATTAACTCTATCAAACTGCTTCGTTAGTTTGTGAGCCCTTTGACAAGCTCAGGATAAACTACAAGCGGATTAGCAGCGCTAATTTTTCTACTTTATTGCATTATATTGTAATGTTTTAACTGTACTTAATGGCCTTAAGCGGCGAAATCCTGCTAATAAGATAACTTGGCAAAATCATCGCAATTCCAGAAACAATAAATATACCTACCGAAACCGAAATGATGTAAAAAGGATTAAGCTCTACCGGAACCGTGCTGATAAAATAATTCTGCGGATCCAGCTTGATCACGCCCGTATATTTCTGTATCAGCAAGAGCCCTATTCCAATGGCATTGCCAGCCAGCAATCCCGGTACCATAATCAGCAATGTATAATTGATAAATATAGATCTGATCTGCGCGTTAGAAGCCCCAAATGTTTTGAGGAGGCCAATGGAATTAGTCCGTTCTATAATCAGGATCAACAGAACCATAATGATATTAATGACCACCACAATCAGCATGATGGCAATAATGAGCGAAATGTTCTGGTTAAAAATATTGACCCAATCCAGGATCTGAGGGTATTTTTCTGTGACTTTTTCCGCATAATTCTTGTAACCAATATATTTCTCGATCTTCGGAAAAACTGAATCAATCTTATCGGTATCATCCAGAAAAATATCCAATCCGCCTACTTCTTTCTCGCCCATGTTCATCACTTTTCGGACATGATTGATATCGCCGATCATATACAGGTCATCGACGAGCTTAATATCGGTTTTGTAAATCCCTTTGATGAGAAATTTTCTGTAAATCGGCTTTTGGTCTTCTTTGGAAAATATGGCCACAATACTGTCGTTAGCTTTGAGCGCCAGGTCATTAGCAATTTTTTCAGAAAGGATGATCTCATTGTTATAACCGTCTTCATTATAATCCGGGATTGAGCCGGCAATCATAAATGGCTGGAAACGGTCTTTATCAAAATCCTTCCCTACACCCTTCAGGATAACACCTGCAAAGTCTTTGTCTGTCCGCAATATCCCACTTACTGATGCATAGGACTGTAATCCAGCCACGCCGGAAGTTGCTTTGATAGCATTAATATCCAAGCCTTTGGTATCCAAAACCGAAGAGTTGTAAGAAGAATTGGAACGTGTAGATTTTACAGAAATATCGCCACTAAAGTTAGAAATCCGGTCTTCTATTGCCCTTTTGGAACCCAAACCTGTGGAGATTGTAATCAGCGAAACAATGATGCCCAGCGCAACGGACAGCCTGCCGATGTAGACAATCACTTTGGAGAGATTATTTTTGTTATCTTTGGAAAACGCTATTTTTTTCGAGAAATATAACGGAAAATTCAAATCTATGATTTTAAGTTTCAAAAATAAAACTTTAGTTTTTATCCTGCTAATTTATTTTGGTACATTAACTTTTATTAAGTCTCAAAACCCGTGCAAAGACTGCTTTACCACCGCTGCAGACCGGCCTGAACTTTATTTGCCACTGCTTAAGGGTAAAAATGTAATCGTCGCCGCCAACCAAACCAGCGTGTTGAAAAACAAAAAGCATCTGGTAGATTTTTTGGTTGAAAACCATATTAAAATCAAATCTATTTTTGCACCGGAACACGGTTTCCGTGGGATAGCAGATGCCGGAGAACATGTAAAAAACGGCACCGACAGCAAAACTGGTTTACCTATTGTCTCCCTTTATGGTGATAATAAAAAGCCAAAAGCGGAATATCTGAAAGGCGCAGACGTCATCCTTTTTGACATTCAGGATGTTGGTGTTCGGTTTTACACTTATATCTCTACCCTGTCTTATATTATGGAAGCTGCAGCCGAAAATAATGTAGAAGTGATTGTCCTGGACAGGCCCAACCCTCATGACGGTTATACCGATGGCCCCATGATGCGCAACCAATGGAAAAGTTTTATAGGGCTGCACAATGTTCCTGTGGTCTATGGCCTCACCATCGGTGAATACGGGAAAATGGTCAACGGGGAAAAATGGTTAAAAAATGGCGTCACTGCAAAATATACTTTAATTCCAATGCTTAATTATCATAAGCAAAAACGATACGGCGTTTCTGACAAACCATCTCCCAATCTCCCAAACGACAGGTCAATCAACCTTTATCCAAGCCTCTGCTTTTTTGAAGGTACGCAGGTCTCTGTTGGCCGAGGTACAGATCTGCCTTTCCAGATTTATGGTTCACCCTGGACAAAGGATTTCCCCTATCAGTTCACGCCAAAACCAACCGAAGGCGCCAAAGATCCTTTCCTGAACGGGAAATTATGCTATGGCGAGAATTTGAGTAACAATAAAGAAGACTTGAGAGCGATTAACATAGACTGGCTGCTAAAGGCGTACAAAGATTATAAAAACCCGAATCAGGATTTTTTCCTTAAGAATCTGTTTTTTGATAAACTGGCAGGCAGTGATGAACTGAGAAAGCAAATGATCTCTGGAAAGTCTGCTAAAGAAATCAAAGACAGTTGGAAAAATGACCTTAATAACTTCGAAAAGATAAGACAGAAATATATTGTTTATCCCAACTAAAAAAGTCTCGCAAATTGCGAGACTTTTTTTTGTAAATTGTATCTATTTAAATTTATAACCAACACCAACTTGGAAAAAATTTAGATGTACCTTTTCTCCGTATTCAGACTTTTTCACCATATTGGTTACTCCAAAATTATACCTCGCATCAAAAAACAATCCGTTTGATAATGTATATTCAGCACCTACAAATGGTGATAGATTAACAGTCTTAATATCATCGGTGAAGTCATCTTCACCCTCGTAACTATTTATGTAACTGGCATATTCCGAAGGAAGATTATGATCTACAGTTACTTTTGATTTTGCGGATAAAACAAATCCAACATTTACACCCGCTGATAAAGAGAAAGCATTAGCAACAAAATATTTTGCAGAAAGAGGCAAAAGCAAAGAACTAATATTATTTTTGCCTGTAGCTTTTACATAATAACCTCCCATAGATTCTTCTTCGGTTGTTTTTCCTCCAAGATCAGCATACAATAGTTCTGCCTGCAAAGCAAATTTATCAGTAAGTTTATGTTCTACCAAACCACCAACATAAAAAGAAGATTTTCCATCTGTAGTTATGGATGAATTATCTACTTTGTATTTTAAATTTGACAACGCATAACCAGCTTTCACTCCAAATGTTGTCTGAGCATTCACCGCTCCGAAAAGTGCTAATGCACCAACTAAAAATAGCTTTTTCATAGTTTATTAATTTAAGTCTGCAATGTTAATAAAATTTACGCAAAAGAAAAAATCACTTAAAAATATGTAAATCAACGAATTACAACCTATCGATACCTCAACGCAATACAAAAACAGCCAGGCAGTAACCTGTTGGCATTTTTTTGATAATAAAAAAAAAGGATTTAAAATTAATTAAATCCCTATTTTTTTATTTTCTATTGCCCGATCTTATCTTTCAGATCCTTGATGTACTTTTTGAGTTCTTTGTCTATTTTGGAAACATCGCGAATAGTATCGCAGGCATACATCACCGTTGAGTGGTCTTTTCCGCCCATCTCTTCACCAATTTTTGTAAACGTTGCATTGGTATATTCTTTTGCAAAATACATTGCCAGCTGCCTTGGCAAAGCAATTTCTCTTTTTCTGGTTTTAGAAAGCAACTGTTCTCTTTTTATCCCAAAATAATCGCAAACAATCTCCTGAATATAAGGGATATTGATCGTTTTTTTCTGAGTGGTTGCTAGTTTGTTGATGGTATCCTTTAAAAGATCCAGGCTAAAATCGGATTTGTAAACCGTAGAATAAGCAATCACCGCATTCACAACCCCTATCAGCTCTCTCACACCATTGGTTTTAACTTCAGATGCCAGATAATCCAGCATATCGTCTGTCAACTCTATCCCGTCGCGGTTGAGTTTGTCAACTATAATTTTTCTTCTGGTCTCAAAGTTTGGTGATTTTATTTCCGCAGAAAGCCCCCATTTGAAACGGGAAATAATCCGCTCCTGAGTATCAAGGATATCAGCCGGAGCTTTATCAGACGTTAATATAATCTGCTTGCCATTCTGATGAAGGTAGTCAAAAATATGGAAGAAACTGTCCTGTGTAGCAGCTTTCCCGGACAAGAACTGGATATCATCAATGATCAAAACGTCAATCATCTGATAATAATGCTGAAAATCAGTTTTGTTCTGAGATTTGGCTGCCTTTACAAAATCCTGAATAAACTTCTCCGAAGACTGATATAGTACCACTTTCTCTGGGTAAGAAGCCTTCACTTCCAGGCCAATGGCTTGTGCCAGGTGTGTTTTACCAACACCATAACCACCGTAAACAAATAAAGGGTTAAAGGCGGTAGAACCTGGCCTTTTGGCTATATTTTTTGCAACGGTATAAGCAAACTTGTTACTCTCACCTTCTACGAAGTTGTCAAAAGACTGATCCGCTTTCAGGTTAGAATCGATATTGACTTTTTTGATTCCCGGTACAACAAAAGGATTCACGTTGCTTTCTTTGGGAACCGGTCTTGCTTCCTGTATTTTTGGTGTCTGGGTAGAGATTCCTTTTACATTCACTGTAATTGGCTTTTCTTTACCCACAGGTTTGTTCTCCATAACGGAGTACCATAATTTTACACCTTTACCGATATTTTTTTTAAGCGCAGCAGAGAGCAGAGACAGATAATTGTCCTCGATATATTCTTTGTAAAAATCACTTGGAACTAGCAACGTAAGATTATTGTTCACCAACGAAATTGGCTGAACTTTATCAAATAATAAGTCAAAAGAGTTTTCTAACTTTTTGAGGTCTGTATTATCCTCCGCTGCGTTTAGATTGTCCCGCATAAATTGGAGACACCTATCCCAGATTAATACTAAATTTTCATTCATTTTTCTGCTGCTATTTCCGGTAAGATTTTAGTTTTTTTAGGAGAAGACAAATATCTAATTATTAATCTTTATAAAAAAATTATTTAACTATTGATTATTTAAAAATATATTTGTATGACTTAGAAAAGACAAAAAATGATACACACAACACACACATTACGAGTACGTTACGGAGAAACAGACCCAATGAAATATGTCTACTATGGCAACTATGCAGAATATTTTGAGGTCGCAAGGGTTGAGCTTTTCCGACAACTGGGCATGTCTTATGATGAGATCGAAAAAAGAGGTTTTTTCCTGCCCGTTTCAGAATATAAAATCAAATATATCAGACCGGCATTTTATGACCAGATTTTGGAAATCCACACCTATGTAAAAAAAATACCTGGCGTAAAAATAGAGTTCGATTATGAAATTTATAACCAGGAAGGCATCAAAATTACGGAAGCTTCTACTACGCTTTTTTTCCTGACTTCGGATACCAATAAGATTGTAAAATGCCCGGAGTTTCTCATGCAGTTAATAGAAAAAAGCTGGAAATAACATTTTTTGCTCAAAATTTGTATTGCTTCAGGGGAATAAAGATAACAACTGGTTGTCTCCTAAATTTACCTGATGAAAAATACCGTCTTAGTTTTATTGCTGCTTAATCTTTTATCGTGCATGAGAACCGATATGGATCTCAAAACCCTACAGCATATCATCAGCAAGAGCTCTTTTACAAACAAGCTGAGCACCAATGACGATATGGTATTTTACAAACCTGACGGCAAAAGAGACACCTATTTTGAAAATTATCTCTAAAAAAACAACGTCATCACCATGATCTCAGGCGATTTCAACCACGATGGCGAAGAGGACTACCTGGCGAATGTTTCCAACAGCTTCAACAGGACTTCGGCAGTGCCTTCGCAGTACTTCCCTATTATTATTACCATAAAAAACGGGAAATATTTTATCTATAAGCTCGATCAATTTTACGATGCCAAATCGGTAGGAGGAAAAATTAATATCAATGATCAGGATTACATCCTCCTTTTTTCCAAAAATCCTGATGATGATCATACCATTACAAAAGACACTTTCAATTTTGCAAATAATAATATTATGATGCTGGATAAGAAAACGCTCAAGTAACACCCAAAACCATTTTGAAATCATCAGCTTCTGAAATATCTTCAGAAGTTTTTTTATTCTTCAGGGTATTTTTTCAACACCATCAATTTCTCATTAATTCAACAATTATTAATTTAAGATTAATTTTCGTCAATAAAATTATTTTTATAAATAAAAATACGCAAGAGTTATCCCATAATTAGATTTATTTTATAAATTTATATTCAATTAACGAATTTTAAAAAGTAATGGAATTTTTTCTGACATCAGAAGACAATGATGAACGAGCCGTCTTTATCACAGGTAATTTTAACAAATGGAATCCAAAAGATTCAAAATTTAAACTGGAACAATTAGATGACAGTCATTATTATATCAACATCGCTGATGAATTATTGAATGACAATATTGAATATAAATTCACAAAAGGTGGCTGGGAAAATGTGGAAATTGACAGATATGATAACATCACGCCCAACAGAACTGTAACCAAAACCCAACAGAAAACACAGGACGTTGTAGAAAAATGGCGACTGAACTGGGGACCGTTCAAAAAAGAATTTTTCCCGATTGTGGAATTGGTAAATGAAGAATTTTACATCCCTCAACTCGATAAAACGAGGAAGGTTTGGGCGCTTCTGCCGCATGATTATTATGAGTCAGATGCACAATATCCTGTTCTCTATTTGCAGGATGCACAGAATCTTTTCAACAACGGTTCAGCGTATGGCAATTGGGAAATTGATAAAAAACTGGCGCTCCTGGCAGAATATGGCCGTGGCGAGTTGATAGTTATCGCAGTAGAACACGGCGAAGATGACCGTATCAAAGAGTACATTTTTGACAACGAGGATGTTACAGAGAGTGCAGAAGGCAAAAAGTATCTGAGATTTATTACCGATACTTTGAAACCATGGATCGATAAAAACTACAGAACGAAGAAAGACCGGGAAAATACCGGGATTGGCGGAAGCTCTTTGGGCGGATTGATAAGTATTTATGGAGGATTTCTTTATCCGGAAGTCTATTCCAAACTGTTGATTTTTTCGCCGTCACTTTGGGTGGAACCGGATAATAATTTCCCGCTGATGTCATTCAGTAATCCTTATAAGATCAAGGTTTATCTCTACGGAGGCCGTCTGGAAGGCTCCCGAATGGTAGGCAGAATAAGATTGTTTGAAAAATCTCTGAAAAAATGGGAGTTGCAGAAACTTTTTGATTTTGAAGTCAAAACCAGCATCAATGACAAAGGCACGCATCAGGAATTTTTCTGGTCCCAGGAGTTCCCCAGAGCTGTAGAATGGCTCTACATCGACAGTTTGGAAAGCCCGGTAAAAGCAAAAAATGAATTGGAAAATAACAGCAATAATGTCGGGTAACGTCATCCTGAGCAAAGTCGAAGGAAGCCCGATCAAGAATTAAAAATCAGATTTGGTTTTAGCCAAAACTTATAAAAACTATGATTAAAATTTACAATAAAAAAGAATCAACAACTCAAAATATATATCTGTTCAGCGAAGACGATTGGGAACAGGAAAAAAGCTCGCATCCGAATGTTGAATTATTCTTCAATGGAAAAAAGAACGAAGTTTTTATTAAAACAAATCCAGATGAAATTAGCTTTTTCATTGGAATTGGGAAAGATTCAAAAGGATTCGAAATACAAGCGATTGCCAACAAATTTGCAAATGATTATAAAAAAAATCTGCAGGCAGTTCCAACTTCGGTTCATTCAAAGTTAGGATTGGATTTGACGGAAGAATTTGTGAAAGGTCTGTTTTTGGGAACTTACCTCTACCCTTTTGAAAAATCGCATCCGTTTTGGCAGGAGAATTTTGAACTTCATTTTGAAAATATTTCTGAAGAAGAAGGAAAAAATTTAGCTTTAAAAACAGCAGCGCTTTGCAACGGACAATTTGCCGGAATGGAATGGCTGAACAAACCTGCCAACCATAAAAAAGTAAATCAGATTTCAGATTTTCTGAAATCGACTGCAGAAAAATATAGTTTAAAGTATAAATCATTCAACAGAGAAGAATCAATTAAAGAAGGTTTAGGTGCGTTTGTTGCTGTGAATCAAGGAAGTTCACAGGAAGCATCTTTTACAATTTTGGAATACAATTGCGGAAAAGATGATGCTAAAACCTTCGGATTGGTAGGGAAATGCGTTTTGTTTGATACTGGAGGGATTTCCATCAAACCATCTGACAATATGCATTACATGAAAAGTGATATGGGCGGTGCAAGCGCAGTCATTGGAGCTTTGATTACAGCTTCAGAACTCAAGCTTCAAGTCAATATCATCGCTATTCTTCCGATTACTGATAATGCTGTATCGGAAAATGCGTACTTGCCGAGCGATGTTGTGACGGCTTACAACGGAAAAACAATTGAAGTTCTAAACACCGATGCAGAAGGAAGAATGACATTAGCAGACGGACTTTCTTACTTGTCAAAAAATTATAAAACTGATGTTTTGATAGACTTGGCGACTTTGACGGGAAGCTCAGTAAGAATGTTCGGTTATACTTGCGGTGCGTATTTTTCCAACAATAATGATTTGAAAATCAAGCTGGAAAAATCTGCGGATAAAACCAATCAGCGGCTTTGGAATCTTCCGCTTTGGGATGTATGGAAAGATGATTTTGCTTCGGATGTGGCAGATTTCAAAAACATCTCGATGAAGCCTTTTGGCGATTGCATTATTGCCGGGAAATTCTTGGAGCAGTTTATAGAAGACCATCCCAACTGGGCACATCTGGATATTGCGGGCGTTGCATTTGGTAATGTTGGTTATGCTAAAGATAAAGCGGCGACTGGTTATGGCGTTCAGCTTTTGTTAGATTTAATTGAAAATTATTAGAAAATGGAGACAATTATAAAAGAAAGTTTAAGGGAAGATTTTTATATAAGGCTTTTCTTTGATACAAAAAATGGTTTTTACAGCGCTGGAATAAAAAGAGCTTTTTTGGATTTTAGCAGAACATTAAGAATAAAGGATAAAAATCGTTTAGAATTAAAGAAATCCGCAGAATTTTTTTTACACGAAAATCTGTATAAGCTAACTAGAAATAAACTAGAAAATCAAGAAGAATTCGATAATTTTCATAAATACACCGCAGAAGAACTAACTAAAATCTGGAATGAACTTTCTTTTGGACAAGCTCAAAAATGGATTAATATGACACTTAAGTATTGGTTGCTTTTTGGAGAAAATAGAATTAGTGGAATTGAACTTAATGCAAAATATTTCCATATTCCAATTGACAGTTTTGTACAGAAAGGAATGTTTGAAGAAAAAAAACCTAAACCGTGGAGCAAAATTTCAGATTATGAAACTTACTTACAATATCAGATAAGACATAGAGAAAAAAACACAGGAAACTTCCCCATTGTTGATGAATTTGAATTTTTTAATGTTTACAATCCAAAATGATGCATTACCAACAGAAATTAGACAAAATATTTTCGAAAGGAAATCTTTGGAAACATAGAACTTTGAGAACATTATTTGACCCAAATTCAAGTCAATACAATCAAACTACAATGGAGAAAAAGATTGAAATCTTAAAGATTATTCGAGAAAACAAAATCGACTTAGTGGAATTATTAAATGAGTATAAAGAATTCTATTTCGAAGAAAATAAAATTTACGTCGTAGATACTGCAGATGAAGGCTTTGAAATCTTATTAAGAAACGAAAAAATTTAATTATGGAAAAAACGATTGTCTGCATCTCCTGCTATTATAAAGGTTACGATTTTATGGACGAGTGCAAAAAACTCGGTGACAAAGTCATTCTCATTACTTCGGAAAACCTGAAAGAAAAACCGTGGCCGTGGCACGCCATAGATGAAATATATTATATGCCGGAGCTCGAACCGTCCGTCTGGAACCTCGATCAACTGGTTCAGGGCTTTGCTTACCTCATGAAAAATCATCAGATAGATGCGGTGATCGCTCTGGACGATTACGATGTGGAAAAAGCGGCGATGATCCGTGAAACCTACCGGATTCCCGGGATGGGACAGACAACGTACCGCTATTTCCGGGATAAACTGGCCATGCGCCAGCAAGCCAAAGACAATGGGATCTCTGTACCGGAATTTTCCTCGATTTTCAATGATGAAAAACTTCACAAATTCACGCAGGACGTTCCCGGTCCGTGGGTTCTGAAACCTCGTTCCGAAGCGTCCGCAAGCGGCATCAAGAAAATTAATTCGGTAGAAGAGCTCTGGCCTGCAGTGGAAAGTCTTGGTGATGAGCGTTATAAATTTCTTCTGGAAGCCTTCAAACCCGGCGATGTCTATCACGTAGATTGTTTGGTTTACAACAAGGAGATCGTATTTTCGTGTTTTTCAAAATACCTTTCTCCGCCAATGAAGGTCTCTCACGAAGGCGGCGTTTTCCGTACCAAAACCCTGGATAAAAATTCGGACGAAGCAAAAGGTTTGGAAAAAATCAACAAAGAAGTTCTAACAAAATTCGGGATTCAGAACGGCGCAACTCACAGCGAATATATCAGAGGAATTGACGGACAATATTATTTCCTTGAAACGTCATCAAGAGTTGGCGGTGCCCACATTCCCGATATGGTAGAAGCGGCAACCGGCGTCAATATCTGGCGAGAATGGGCAAAGCTGGAAAATGCGCTTTTAGATTCTCGAAGCTATAAAGTAGAAGAATCGCAACATCGTTTTGCAGGCTTAATTGTAGCTCTGGCCAAAGAAAAACATCCTGACACAAGCATCTTGGAAAACCCTGAAGTGGTCAAATTTCTTCCTATAGATTATCATATCGGTATTGTTTACCAATCGGATAGCGCAGACAAAATACAGCAACGGCTGGATGAGGCTGCACAAATTGTAACAGAGCAAATCCTGAACATTTTACCACCAAAAGAAAAACCAACCAGCTAATCTGTGAGCTTCGAGAGCTTCAGCCTGACAACAATGTCAACTTAACGATCTTGAAAGAGAAATCATTCATCAATTATCATTTATAAAAAACATATGCCTCAGATTATACATACAGATTATTATTCACATATTCTTGGGATGAGCCTTCCGCTGGAGGTTACCGGTCATTTCGGTTATCCCATAATTATGTTTCCGACTTCGCAGGGTTCTTATACCCAGAACGCAGATTTTCATCTTAACGGAAGTATTTCCCATTTCACAGACAATGGCATTTTGAAATTATTCAATGTTCAGACGATTGATAAATTCAGTTTTTATGACAAAGGAATTTCTCCTTACGAAAGAATTAGAAATTACGAAATGTATGTTCAGTTTTTGGTTCAGGAGTTCATTCCTTATATCCAAAGAACGCATAACACACATCGTGTAGCTGTTGCAGGCGCAAGTTTTGGTGGTTATCACGCAGCAAATTTTGCGTTTAGATTTCCAGATTTGGTTTCACATCTTTTCTGTCTGTCTGGTGCTTTTAACATCCGGAATTTTATGGACGGCTATCAGGATCAGCTGATTTATTTCAATTGTCCGGATGAATTCGTGAAGAATGATGAAGCCTGGAAATATAAGCATATGCATATTGTACTCAGCACTTCGGACGGCGACATTTGCCTGGAACCAACCAGGAAAATGGCGGGCATCTTAACATCAAAAGGAATTAATCACTGGTATGATGAGCAAAAATGGATAGATCACGATTGGGTGCTTTGGAGAATGGTTTTCCCGAAATTTATTGGAAGGTTTTTCGGGTAAATCAATCAATCAATCAATCAATAATAATCTCTCGCAGATTTTAGTGATTTAGCAAATTTAAAATATAAAAAAACAACTTAATCCATGAGACAATAGTTTTAAATTAATAAAATAAACATACAAACTTCAGATATCCAACATCGGACTTCTGACCAAAAAACAAAACATTATGGCAAAAAAAATTGGAATCTTATTCGGGATGGAGGACACTTTCCCTTGGGCTTTTATCGATAAAGTGAATGAACTCGGCAAAGGGGAATATATCGCAGAACCGGTAATGATCGACAAACTGGAGCAAGGCGCAGATTATGGCTACGCTGTCATCATCGACCGGATTTCGCAGGATGTGCCTTTCTACAGGGCTTATCTTAAAAATGCTGCTGTTAACGGGACTTATGTTATTAATAATCCATTCTGGTGGAGCGCAGATGAGAAATTCTTCAACAACGCGTTGATGTCAAAAATCGGAATTCCGCTTCCGAAAACCGTTTTGCTGCCTTCTCACGAGAGACCAACCAATACTACGGAAACGTCTTTCAGAAACCTAAAATTCCCTCACGATTGGGAGTACATCTTCAATTACATCGGTTTCCCAGCTTATATGAAACCTCACGACGGTGGTGGCTGGCGCAATGTTTATCGTGTAGAGAGCCCCGAAGATATGTGGGCAAAACACGCAGAAACAGAGCAATTGGTAATGATGGTACAGGAAGAGATCGTTTTCGAGGATTATTACAGAGTATATTGCCTGGGCAGAAAATATGTCCACATTATGCCTTACGAACCAAGAAACCCTCATCCTCTGCGCTACGCAACCACTCACAAAACCGAAGGCAAAGAACTCGAAAAATTATTGAAAACCATTACCGACTACACCCTCAAGATGAATGAAGCGTTGGGCTATGATTTCAATACGGTAGAATTTGCTGTGAGAGACGGTATCCCTTACGCTATAGATTTTTGCAATCCTGCACCGGATGCAGACCGGAATTCGGTGGGCGAAGAAAATTTCCAATGGATTGTAGAACACGCCGCAAAACTCGCAATTGAGAAAGCAAAAGGCTACAAACCCGGCAAAATCAATATCGAATGGGGAACATTTGTAACCAATAAACTTTAATTTTTTGGGCAGCTAATCCGTCCTCCGTTCCCGCTATTTTTTTGCCAGCCTCACTTCAAAGCAAAAAAAATGAGCTTCACTCAGGCCGGGCTGCTTTGCCATTCGCTGTTACAAAAACATTGCAAAACTTACACTACTAACTTAACTAACACAAGAAAAAAAATGCACAAATTCACCATTGGTGTCGAGGAAGAATACCAGATCATCGATGCCGAAAGCCGCGATTTGGTTTCCCATGTCTCCAAAATTATAGAAGGCGGAAAAGCCGTCCTCAGCGAAAACCTAAAACACGAGATGCACGAATCAGTCGTGGAAATGGAAACGGGGATCTGTGAAAACATACAGCAGGTCCGCCAGGAGTTGACCGACCTAAGGAGACATCTCGTAAAAACCGCTCATGAGCAAGGTTTGCGCGTTTCCGGCGGTGGCACGCATCCATTTTCGCACTGGAAAGATAATATTATCACAAAAGATGCTCGTTATGATAAAATCGTAAGAGATATGGGCGATGTTGCAAGGTCAAATTTGATTTTCGGATTGCACGTTCACATTGGGATTCCTGACCGTGAAGAAGGCATCAGGATCCAGAATGTGATGCGCTATTTCCTGCCGCATGTTTATGCACTGTCTACCAATTCCCCGTTTTGGGTTGGAAGATTGACGGGTTTCAAATCTTATCGACAGGAGGTTTTCGCCAAATTCCCAAGAACCGGATTGCCTAGCTACTTCAGCAGTGTGGCGGAATTTGATGCTTATGTCAACCTGATGGTGAAAACCGGAACCATCGATAACGCCAAGAAAATCTGGTGGGATCTCCGCGTGCATCCGTTCTACCCAACGATAGAATTCAGGATTTGCGATATGCCTTTGACGATTGACGAAACAGTTTGCCTCGCAGCAATTATGCAGGCTTTGGTGGCTAAAGTTTACAAAATGCATCAGCAAAATACCAGTTACAGAAGCTATAGGAGATTGCTGCTGACAGAAAACAAATGGCGTGCTTCCAAAGACGGGATTGATGCGCATCTGATTGATTTTGGCAAAGAAATCAGCGTCCCTTATAAAGATCTGTTGGAGGAATTGTTAGCTTTTATTGATGATGTTGTGGATGATCTTGGATGCAGGAAGGAAGTAGAATACGCACGGGAAATCGTGAAAAACGGAACCGGAGCAGACAGACAACTCAGAGTCTTTGAAGAAACAGGCGGCGACCTGAAAAAAGTAGTAGATTATATGATCTATGAAACCGAGAAAGGACTTGTGTAACTTTTCTTAAAGATAATTGTCAGGAAAACAACCATTTCATTTTTTATAAATTTGCAAAAACATTGGTTATGAATATAGAAGCAACCAAATTAGAATTGATGAATCTTTTACTAAATACTCAAAAAGAAAGTGTACTTGAAAAAATAAAAGATATTTTTCGACAAGAAGGATCTCAGGATTGGTGGGAAGAATTGAGTAAAGAAGAACATCAGGATATCGAAGTTGGACTTAAAGATGCCGAAAATGGACAAGTAAAATCACACCGGGATGTGATGAAATTGTTTGATGAATGGAAATAGAAACCATATGGACTGTACGTGCAGAAAAAGGCCTTCGTAAAACAGTTGAATATCTTAAGCAACACTGGACAGAAAAAGAAATATTGAGACTGGAGAATCATCTTAACCAATTCATAGAAAGGATAAAACTGCAGCCAAATCTATATCCTAAGACTGCAAAATTCAAAAACCTGCACAAAGGAATGGTTGATGAGAATAACTATATTGTTTACAAAATAAACGCAAAAAAGAAACAGATTGTAATCATTAACTTCAGAGATGGTAAACAAAAATCAATTTATTAAAGACGATTATGAATATGACTAAAAATGATGTAAGAATTGCACTTCTGGATATGAATAACAATCATCCCAACCAAGGGATGCGCAATATAAAAGAGCTGGCAAAAGCGTTTCAGGAACAGTCAGACTATGATGTTTCTGTAGATATCTTTGATGTCCGTTACAAAGCTGAAATGCCCAAAATTGAAGATTTTGATATCTTTATATCTTCCGGAGGACCAGGAAATCCGCACAGAGAAGGCTACATCTGGGAAGGTAAATATGCTAAGTTTTTAGATACCATTTGGCAACATAACAAAGATAATGATCAGAAAAAATATGCGTTTTTGATCTGCCATTCTTTCCAGCTGGCGGTTATTCATTTTGGGATTGCCAATGTCTGCAAGCGTAAGTCCTACTCTTTTGGTGTGATGCCCATCCACAAATCCGAAGACGGCGAAAAAGAATTTTTGTTCAAAAACCTGCCCGAACCTTTCTATGCTGTAGATTCCAGAGCGTATCAATGCATCGAACCAAATCAGGAAAAATTGAATGAACTGGGAATGAAAGTGGTGGCTTTGGAAAAAATCCGTCCCAATGTACATCTGGAAAGAGCCCTGATGGCAGTACGTTTTTCTGATGAAATCTTCGGAACGCAGTTCCATCCGGAGGCCGATCCTATAGGTTTTATCAAAAATCTGGAAGACCCTAAAAACAAAGAAGCCATGGTAGAAACATTTGGGATGGAAAAATACCTGGAAACGATCGACCGGATGGATGATGATGATAAGATTGTGCTGACCAGAGCCCAAATCATCCCAAGATTTTTACAGTCTGCGGCTGAACAAATTACTAAAAATATGGTATTGAATAGATGTTAGAATTTAGATGTCAGATCTTAGATTAAAATTAATGCTCTAAATCCTGAATATATTGTTAAATCAGGATGATTATGATAAGTTATTCTAATGGTGAATTATTTTAAAAAATAACTGTCACATACCAACAACCAAACACAAACTATGATAACAAAATACAGATCTCAATTTAACCAGGAATTTTCCGAAGAAAAATATCAGAAAACCAAGGATCTTGTAAAAGAAGAAACCGGCCAGGGATCTGTTTTCCGTTTATCAGAAAGCCCGATTTTCCTCACCAAAGATTTTTGGGAAAAGCTGGATGACGCTTCTCAGTCCATCATTTCGCAAATCAAACAGATGCCTGAAGAAGAGCTGAGAAAGGCCGTCCCTAATCATTGTAACGTCCCAAATGATACGCAAAAACCGCACTTTTTAGCCATAGATTTTGGAATCTGCCAGGATGAGAACGGAAAAATAGTCCCGAAATTGATAGAATTGCAGGCCTTCCCCAGCCTGTTTGGGTTTCAGAAGTTGTATGAAGAAATCATCACTGAAGTTTATCCTTTTCTGGATGCACTTAAAAACAGCCTTCCAAAAGAAGAATACATCCAAAAGCTGAAAGAGGTGATTGTTGGGGACGAAAATCCAGAAAACGTGATTCTGCTGGAAATCTATCCTGAGAAACAGAAAACCGCAGTTGACTTTATCATCACCGAAAAATACCTGGGAATCAAAACCGTTTGCCTGACCAAAATCAAAAAAGAATGCAAAAAATTATTCTATGAAAATGACGGACAATTGATCCCTATCAACCGGATCTATAACCGTGTGATTTTTGATGAGCTTGATAAGATCGAAGGTCTGGAAACCGAATTTGATTTCCGCGAAGAAGTGGACGTAGAATGGGTCACCCATCCGAACTGGTTTTTCAAAATATCCAAATATATTCTGCCAAAACTAAAGCACGAATTTGTCCCAAAAAGTTATTACTTATCCGATTTTCCTCAGAATGAATCTCTGGAAAACTTTGTACTGAAACCTCTTTTTTCTTTTGCGGGCAGTGGTGTGAATCTCAACCCAACTCAGGAAGTCATTAATGAGATTAAGGACAAAAACAACTATATCATGCAGCGCAAAGTAGATTACGCACCGGTTTTTAAAGATATCAACGGCGAATTTTCCAAAGCAGAGATCCGTTTGCTTTTTGCATGGAATCCCAAATCAGAAAACCCGGAACTTCTCGTGAATCTGGTAAGGATGACAAAAGCGGCCATGGTAAATGTAGATTTTAACAAGAAAGACGCCATCTGGATTGGCAGTTCTATGGCTTTTTTCGAACAATAAACATATTTTTAAGCCATGAAATCAATCATCACGATTTTAGCAGTTACTATTTTCACTCCATTTTTTGTGGCTCAGCAGTCTCTAAAGACCGATTCACTCATCAGCGACAGTACAAATCTGAGAAAGAATGTACAGTCGATCCGTCAGCAACTGGCTTTTTTGGGCAATCAAAAAACAGGAAACTCCGGTAAAAAATTCCGTTTTAGCTTGGGCAGAGAAAATACAAGTATTTACAGAGATACGTTTACTAACCGCCTATACTACCAAAATGGTTTTGGCAGGATCAAGGTCACACAAAACGACAACTAAGTTTTACAAATCCGCAATCCTGGTTGGGTCTAACTCATCAAAATGCTGAATGACCATATCTGCCAGTTCATAATTCTGATTTTTGCTGTTGGCACTTTTATAACCCACACAAAATATATCAGCACGGTTGGCCGCCAAAATTCCGTTGGTACTGTCTTCTATAATGATGCAACTGGTTTTAACGTTACCCGAAAGTCTCTGAGCTTCGATGAAAATAGCCGGATTTGGTTTTGACTCGGGGAAATCCTCTCCACTTACCAAATATGAAAAGTAAGGAAACAGATCGAAGCGTTTGAAAACCCTGTTAATAGTAGATTTGGCAGCAGACGATGCTAATATCAACTGAAAATTGGCCGAATGCAGATTTTTGACCAGATCCTCTACACCATCCAATAATTGCAGCGCCGGATCGGAATCAAACAATCCATAAAAAATGGTCCTTTTTCTCTGGATAAGCGCCTCAACATCAGTACCGATCTTAAAAATCTCTTTGATCATCTGGTAGACATTGCGCGTAGATTTACCGGTAAACCTGGAGAATAATTCGGCATCTACCTCAATACCCAATTCTCCAAAGTGCTGGTAATAGGCCTTTTTATGCAGTGGTTCCGTATCCACAATCACACCGTCCATATCAAAAATAACCGTATTTTTCATCAGTAGCTTTTGTAATTTTCATGGGTCTTATTCAGAACAAATGCTTCATAAGATCATCTTATTTAACCGGTGCAAAAGTATTTAATTTTAAATTAACATTTTTGAACGTTAATTTATTACTTCATTATGAGCATTTTTTGTCACGCCATGTTATTTTTATCCAATGAAACATGCGGATTTTTACAAACCTCAATCAGAACTATTGTCCAGACATATAGAAGGTTATTATTTTATGAATCAGAAGGATGCTTATCCGTTTCAGTATTATACATTTCCCAACAATTTTTGCATACTAACCCTGATGAATAATGCATATCTGGAAATCAAAGGCCATGATGTACTGATAAGTCGTTCACCTATCCCGGCACAAATCTCAAGCCTTACTTACCATTACAAAACGCAGTTAAGCGTACAATATCTGGAGCCGGTTGAGGAATTAACTGTTTATTTCAAACCAAACGGGATTAATCATTTCATTAATAACATGACCGATTTTTATCGTGCAGAATCTATGGTTTCCTTTGATCCTTACGAAGATTTCAAATCTGTATTTTTCAAAATATTTGATTTGGAAAGCAGGACATCACAGATCGACTATCTAGAAAATCAGTTGACTTCGTTGTTTTGCGAACAGAAGGATCTTCTTATAGAAAATATTTTATCAGATTTAGATTCTGACCGCAGCATCGAAGATATTGCTCAAAAACATAAGATATCCAGGCAATATCTTAATCAGTATTTTAAACTGAAAATTGGCAAATCGCCGTCTGAATTTCGGAAGGTTTCCCGCTTCAGAAGATTATTAGAATCCTATAAAAACAAAGAAAAAAGCCTGACACAAATTTCTTATGACCACCTGTTTTTTGACCAGTCTCATTTCAACAGGGACTTCAAGGCGATGACGAAGCTCAACCCCAAAGAATTTCTTGCAAAAACAGATCTTGGGCAGCAAAACAAGTGGCTCATTTTTTAACATATTTTTGTTTACATTTTTACAATTTCCGGAATTAGAGAATCCTTAGTTTTGCATTATAATATCCATTACATGAAAAAACTAATACTCTTTTTTTTACAGTTCCCGATACTTTTTTTCGGTCAGCAAAAAGTGCAGATACTGGATTCCGAAACATCAAAACCTATCCCTAATGCCAGAATAATCTCCAATAATCAGGTCTATTACCCGAATGACGAAGGCTTTATATTGTTAGCAGAAAATACAGGTGATCTGTCCATTTCGGCCTTTGGTTATATCAATCAAAATATTAAATATGCGCCGATCATAAAGCTGCGTCCAAAATATCAGGACATTGACGAAGTTAAAATCACCTCTATTGACGTGACCAAAATCCTCAAACTGGTCTCCAAAAACTATAATGATGTCTATTACGATAAGCCACAACTTTATGACATTACCATCAGCCAACGCTCTTTTGAGAATAATAATATGAAGCTGCTGATGATTGCCGACGGAAAATTCTGGAGCAGAGATGGCCAATATAACGCTAAAGAAGCCTTCAATAATAAGTATAATAACTTTTTGCAGGTAGAAATCGATCATTTGCGCTACCTAAAATCTGAAAAGGCCGAGAATCCCGTAAAAGTAAAAAAACAGGATACATCACAGGATTATACCGGCGATATGTTTTTCAGTTACGAACTCTTCCTGACTTTACGCTTGGCAACCGGAAAAAATGTAAAAACCAGCGGAAAATTACTGGCCGAGAATGGTGACGAGCAGGATATCTCATTCATGATAAAAACAGACCGGAATATGATATACAAAGGTTTTATCCTTTA
Source organism: Epilithonimonas bovis DSM 19482 (assembly GCF_900108115.1). Taxonomy (GTDB): domain Bacteria; phylum Bacteroidota; class Bacteroidia; order Flavobacteriales; family Weeksellaceae; genus Epilithonimonas; species Epilithonimonas bovis. The sequence continues at coordinate 7,424 of NZ_FTPU01000011.1, read as the reverse complement.
CAACAAACGCGATAAAGCTATTACCCATTTTGAACTGGATTTTAACCAAAGTTCATCTGAGCCCTACAAGCTGAAAGACGAAAACGGTGTTGACTATCAGAAACAGCTGGGCGACGGACTCATCATTTTCGATTTTTATAAGAGCGGCGAAAAATATGCCCCTTCCAAAATATCGGTACAAGGCCACGGTTTTAAAACGATGATCGGCGACAAAACTTATGAATACAGATCCGCAAGAGTAATTATTTTTAAAAATTTCCGGAAAACTGATAAAAATGGCCTTCAGAATCCGGTGGAGATAAACAAGGCTTTTTGGACAACAATGAAAGTAAGTCAGGATAAAGGCGACATCCTGTTAACAAAAGAGGAACAAAATTTTATCAATGAAAAATCAAACGGGAATGAAGACTAATTTTATTGCTTTCCTGCTGCTCATAGGTTGTTTTGCCCAAGCTCAAAACTACCGCTATATCTATGATGTGGTGTATAAAAAAGATTCCACCTCTGAGATTACAAGCAAAGAAAATTACAATCTGGATATTAAAAAAGATGAGATCCTGTATTACACTCGCGATTACTTTATCGCCGATTCTCTCATTGTAAACGATATCCCATTCCCGAAAAATGCAAAACTCAATACATCCAACATCATCCGCCACAAGCCTGGCAGCAATCAATTTGAAGACTATGACTTATTGGAAAATACCGTCCTGAAACTGGCAACTTCTGACCATCAAATTTGGAAACTTTCTGATGAGAAAAAGGAAATCAACCAACTGAAGCTGCAAAAGGCGACAAGCCGATGGGCAGGCAGAAACTGGACTGCGTGGTTTTGTGAAACAATACCTTTTCCCGAAGGACCATATAAATTCCGTGGACTGCCGGGACTGATTGTAGAGCTCTATGACGATAAAGGTAATTATCATTTTGCCCTGGTGAAATCGGAAAAATTAGGCCGTACTGATGATAACCAGTTTTTAGCTGCAGCAAAAGAAATGGGAACTGCCGTGACTTGGGAGAAATATAAATCAGCCAAACTTCAATATTATGAATCTCCTGTTAATTATATCAAAAATGGACTGGGGACTTCTAATGATAATGAGTTTTTCCTGAATGACGGTACGGTGGTAACTGCCGCCAATTCCAGAGAGATCAACGCCAATCTCCGCAAAGCCATCAAAAAATATAATAACCCCATAGAACTGACCCGTATTATAAACTATCCTTAACCTGATAATTAATCAAACTTCAAGCGAATAATCCTGTTCTTCCCGGCTAAAATCAACGTGTTATTATCCAGCCAATCGCAGGCATACAGGTTCTTTTCGTCTGAGATCTTTGTCCAGGTTTTTCCGTAATCGGAAGAAAAGCTGATGTGCTGGTCGCCCACTGCAACAATGTCTTTGCCTTTGGTTTTCGGGCGGAATTTGACACAGGTCATATAACCGGCATTTTCCCCGGATGCCTGAATTTGCCAAGTCTGTCCACCGTCCTTGGTTGTAGCAATATTGTTGATATTATCGGCTTGTTTGGTATAATCGCCACCGACTGCAATGCCAAAATTCTTATCATAAAAATCGATGGAATAGATACCTTGTGAAGATGTTCCCTGGATAAAAGGTGTTTCGAAGACTTGCCAGTTACAGTCTTTATTTTTCATCCTGTAAATCCTGGACTTTGTACCACCAGTTGCAATCCAAATAAAATTCCCTACTGAGGCGATATTACTATTGCTGGCAGCAAAGGCTGCTTCTCCTTTTTCCAGAAGAGGGAAATCCGGACAATTATTACAGTGGATCCAGCTATCTCCACTGTTCCTTGTTAGAGAAATATTGAGCTTTTGATTTTCTGTAGGATCACTAAATGCGATAGCGTAGGAATTATCAGTAAATTTAAAAGCATCATAAAACGCCGTTTTATCCTGATCTGTAAAAACAACTGATGTATGCAACGTTTTTCTGTTCACTTTAAAAAAATAGGCCGGACTTTCTATATTAATTGTATAAAAATTGCTTTTGTTATAGGCCAGTGTCCTGAACTGCAAGTTTTTAGCGGAAAGTAAAATCTGTTTTCTGTCTGATTTATCTTTTATACCAACATAGCCAAATTTGGAATCTGTTCCCGCATACCAGACTTTCCCGTCCCAAAGCTGAATGGCTCTGATGCTGATTTTATCCGTCAACAATGTATCAATTTTAAATTTTTGCGAAGATAAAATTGATGAAATAATGGTGAAGGAAAGTAGTAGTAGTTTTTTCATGATATGAAATTAATTAAAATTGACAAATAAACACCATAATCGTCAAAAATTGGTTTTGTAAACCAAGCTCATAGCCCCGATAGGAACGGCATCCTTTTTTTGAGCGAGGCGGCGGAGCGAAGCGGAGCCGACCGAGCGAGAAAAAAGATACAGTGGATAGCGGGAATAGCTCCAAAAATAATCATCATAAAAAATTCCGCTAAGAAAAGCGGAATTTAAGTTTTTAATCTTTGTTATCAATATCAATATCGACATCCTCCAGAGGTTCCTGCTCAGACTTAAAAGTCTCTCCCAAACCTTTTTTGTGAAGTTTACTGTTTTTGATACTGTACAGGAAGTAGATCACCACACCCAGAAGCAGCCAGCCTGTAGAAAGTAATTTGGCATCGTGGCTAAGGTTCCAGATCAAATACACATTGATAAGTATACCTAATGTGGCAATAACCGGCAATGCGGGAACCCTGAAATTCCGGGGCAAATTAGGTTCTTTTTTTCTAAGGATCCAAACAGCCACACATACCATGGTGAAGGCAAACAGCGTCCCAAAACTGGTCATATCCGCCAGCTTGCTGATTGGTGTAAATGCGGCAATGGTCGCTATGAGAATCCCCAGTAGCATAAGGCTTTTTGCAGGTGTTTTTCTTACCGGATGTATATCACTGAACATCTTAGGAATCAGTCCGTCTTTTGACATTCCCAGAAAAATCCTTGACTGTCCCATGATCATTACCATGAGTACAGAAATAAGACCTAGCGTAGCAGCAATGGTGATAATATAACCGGCCCAGCCCTGACCTGCGATCTCAAAAGCGTAGGCTACAGGCGCCTTAATAGCGTCGGGGAATTTGCCCTGAGGATTAAAATCTGTGTAATGCATCATCCCGGTTAATACCAACGATACCAGGATGTAAAGCAACGTACATGTTAATAAGGAAACAATAATGGCAAACGGTACATCTTTTTTGGGATTGATTGCTTCACCGGCTTGTGTGGAAACCGCATCAAAGCCGACATAAGCAAAGAAAATAGCAGCGGCACCAGAGATAATACCCTGCACGCCGTAGGCCTCTTTCAGTGTATCACCTTCTTTTACCATCTCCGGCGCAGGGATGAATGGCGACCAGTTGTCTGTATTGATAAAAAATACACCGGCTATAATGACAAAAAGTACTGCTGACACCTTCATAATCACAATCATATTGTTGGCTTTAGCAGCTTCTTTGGTCCCTTTAATTAATATCGAAATAACAAATAACACAATGAAAAAGGCTGGCAGGTTCATAGAAAACCCTTCGCCCGTGTAACTTGCCGGGTCCGAGGTGAGATAATCCGGAAGATGGAGGCCAAACATCTTCAGCAATTTATTAAAATAGCCTGACCATGAAACAGCAACAGTCATAGATCCCATCGCATACTCCAGGATAAGGCCCCAGCCGATAATCCACGCGAAAATTTCGCCCACAGTTCCGTAAGCGTAGGCATAAGCAGAACCCTCTACCGGTAAGATCGACGCAAATTCTGAATAACACAGCGCCGCAAAAACGCAGGCAATACCTGCAATTACAAACGAAAGGGCCAACGCCGGGCCCGCATGATAATAAGCACCTGTACCTGTGAGTACAAAAATTCCTCCTCCAATAATAGCTCCAATTCCAATGGCAGTAAGACTCCATTTACCCAATACCCGCTTTAGTTCGCTGCTCTTTACATCAGCTTCAAAAGCACTCATTGGTTTTTTTGTCCAGATTTTTGACATAAGTTAATTTTTTTATCCCCTATAAAAACAGGGGCTTTTCTAATATTTAATTATTTTGAATTACGAAAGTATTAAAAAATTGCTTTCATTAACTTTTTTTAAGTAATTAATTTTACTTATTTGTATTAAATAGAGATAGCCGCATCTGTTTCTGAACTTTTATAATTATCTTTGAGACCATGAACTTTTTAGAAAATCTAACGGCACAATATCAGTCTTATGATACCTACCTAATCATTTTTGAGGCTGTAGCCGTTTTTTTTGGATTGCTGAGTGTCTACTTTTCAATCAGGAAGAATATCTGGGTGTACCCTACCGGGATTATTTCTACGCTGCTTTTTATTTATATAATGTTTGTATTCGGGCTTTTGGGCGATATGCTCATCAATGTTTATTATACTGTTATGAGTATCTACGGCTGGATTTTGTGGGCAAAAAATGCAGACGACCATGTACACGTAGAGGTTAAAAAAGCCAGCAAAGCCGACTGGAAAACTGGAAGTATTCTATTTGCAGGAAGTTTGATTTTCGTAGGGACGGTCTATTATCTTAAACCGTATATAGACAATCGTTTTTCTATGAACGGTGTGCAGCTCGGGCTTTACCACCTGGATTGGGCCAACTACACCGATATTGTTACCACTTCCCTGTTCCTTGTCGGGATGTATTTTATGGCCAAGCGAAACCTCGAAAACTGGCTGTTCTGGATCGTTGCAGATATGATATGCGTTCCCATGATGTTTTACAAAGGATTGGCATTGACGGGATTACAATATTTCATTTTCACGGTAATGGCTATTATCGGCTATCTGGAATGGAAAAAGAATTTGGTTGAAAAATAATTAGGATTAACACTCAAAACCAAGCAAAATTATTAAACACAAAGACACAAGAATTTAAAAAAAAACTCTTGTGTCTTTGTGTTTTACCTTTAAGATTTTATGTTGATTGATGTCAATTAAGCCCTGATAATTTCTCAGCATATTCTTTGGCGAAAAGCACTTTGTCCTCCTGCAGTTTTTCTATAGTTGCTGGCAAAACGTAATGGAAAATATATTGTTTATCATCATTCAGGAAGACAATTTCTTTTTCTTCACCATCAATCATTTGGGCAAAAACATCCCACATGGACTGGTCTTTAAGTTTAAGCAATTCAAAAAAATCGTTGGCTTTTATCGTGATATTTTGCATTTGTAAAAAGTATTAATGTAAGTTATATAATGTATTATATCGTTTCAATCATAAATGCTATAAAATCTCTGAGTTCTTTACTGAGTTTACGCCTTTGCGAACTTAAAAACATTGAATAATAGTGAGATTCTTTGCAAGCTTTGCGTTAAAAAATAATTTGTTGCATTTTAAGATTTATTTGGTATTAATGTAGGTTGTATAATGTAAAATGTTTATTTGTGAATGTATTTTTTCTTCTTCCAGCCTCCATCCATCAGACATCTTTTATAAAATCTTCATATTCATAATAGAAGCGTTCAAAACCATCCATTTTCTCGACAAAGAATTCGAAAATATGCGGCCAGGTTTGCTTATTATAAATACTGAGATCTGTTTTCTCTACCCAAATCCTGCTGATGACTTTCCCGTTATCCAAAGTATAAAACTCATCTTTTGTAAAATCACCAACAAAATCCTCAAGTATCGATTCCAAAGACCAGATTTTCTCGTAATAAGCATTTCGGAACAGTTCATCCTTCATCTCGATATCCAATGAAACCTCAGCTTTTTTGTTGTCAGCAGAAAATTTGAAAGAAAAATCCTTGATTTTTGTATCGTATAATAACCATTTTCTCGGGAACGCTTTTCCGAAGGCTGTCCAGAATTCTGATTTAAGTTTTTGAGCTTCTTGTTTGGAGAACATCTTTATGGGTTGATAGTTGTTGATTGACTGTTGATAGCCTTGTCTCTTTTTACTTTAATCTTGTTTCTTCCTACAACGTGAGTTCTACTTTTGCTTCATTAAATTCCCTAATCAGGTTTTCAAAGACTTTTTCAACCGGGAGGATTTCGTCGATCAAAGCAGATACCTGCCCAATTTCCAATTCGCCTTCCACTAAATCCCCTTCGAACATGCCGCGTTTAGCTCGCGCTCTTCCCAATGTTTCTTTCAGAGCTTCAATATTCCTGCCTGTTTCATATAAATTTTCCAGATCGTGGAAGAATTTATTTTTTACTAATCTTACGGGTGCCAATTCTTTCAGGGTTAATTGGGTGTCACCTTCTTTCAGTTCAACAATTTTGTTTTTAAAATTTTGGTGAGAACTCGCTTCTATTGTTGCCGCAAAACGGGAACCAATCTGCACGCCATCGGCACCGAGAATCATGGCAGCTTTCATCTGGCTTCCCAAACCGATTCCGCCCGCTGCAATCAATGGAATATCGATATGTTGTCGCACATTCGGGATCAGGCAGAACGTTGTCGTCTCGTCTCGCCCGTTATGACCGCCGGCTTCAAAACCTTCTGCAACCACAGCGTCCACGCCAGCTTCCTGGCATTTCACAGCAAATTTCACACTCGACACCACATGAGCGACTTTGATGCCTTCTTTTTTCAGAGTTTCCGTATAGGTTTTGGGGTTTCCTGCCGATGTAAACACAATTTCCACGCCTTCTTCCAGGATGATATTTATAACTTCTTCCAGATTGGGATAGAGCAACGCGATATTCACTCCAAAAGGTTTATCGGTCGCAGCCTTGCATTTTCTGATATTTTCCCGCAAAATATCGGGATACATGCTTGCAGAACCAATCAATCCCAGGCCGCCATTGTTGGAAACTGCTGAAGCCAATCGCCAGCCGGAATGCCAAATCATCCCGCCTTGTACAATTGGATATTTGGTTCCGAAAAGTTGAGTAATCCTGTTCATCTTGTTATATTGTTTTTGGGCCAATCCAAAGTCTATGAAGCTTGACACTTTATATGATTAATGATTAACAGTTAAAGTTTTACCTAAAGCCAGATGATAAATATATCAGAAATTATAGTTACAACCAAAAAAGTTAAATAGTAAAAGTTTATAGGTCATAAGATATTTCATACCACCAAATATTCTTGAAGGATTTCTGATTATTTTTAATTCTCGCAGATTATTCGGATTATGCAGATGCTCAATTTATCTACAAAATCTGCCTCATTAGCGAGAATAACTTATTTCTTAGGATATCATTAAATGATGACCTCACAGATTTTTCTGATAACGCAAATGCTCAATTTAAAATCTGTAAAATCTGCCTCATCAGCAAGAATATTATATTTCTCAGTATATCATTAAATGTCTACATTGTCAGGCTGAGGCGTAGTTTATCCTGAGTTTATCGAAGGGAAGCCTTTATCATAAAAGGATTTCTGATTATTTCCAATTCTCGCAGATTATTCGGATTATGCAGATGCTCAAT
>NZ_FTPU01000068.1 GCF_900108115.1 Epilithonimonas bovis DSM 19482 | reverse complement strand
TCCATCTTCTGCGTTTGATATGCAGCTGTACGGCTTTTCCACGAAGCGGAAAGTCATCAACCGTAATCTCTTCATGAAAGCCTTTAGATTGAAGCTGTAAAACTGAAAATTCTTTGGGAATTGTATTTTTCTCTTCAAAATAAAGGTGAAGCAAGCCATCAATATCTTCAAATTTTACAACATCAAAGTATTCAATTAAGTATTCAGGTAATAATAGCTTGAGTAGGTCTTCTGTTTTCATCCTCTACAAAAGTATCAATTTTTGCCATTACTCCCCAACTTTTGTTGCTGATCCAACATAATTAAAAACCCCGTGAGTTTTAACTTACAGGGTTTTGATTTATTTCTTCTTCTAAAATGATTTAGCCCTTATTTTGTATTGATTTATGAATCAAGACGCCATAATTATAAAATCAAGACAGTTTATTCAGCTTCCTAATTCCAATTGATTTTTTACAAGATTATAATATTCACCTTTATTTGCTGTCAATTGTTGATGATTTCCCTGTTCTACAATTTGTCCATTTTTTAGAACAATGATTTGGTCGGCTTTTTTTACAGTTGAAAGGCGATGTGCTATAATCAGGACTGTTTTTCCTTTAAAGAACGATTGTAAGTTGTCATGAATTGTCTTTTCGTTTTCCGCATCCAATGCCGAAGTTGCTTCATCAAAAAAGATGTAATGTGGATTTTTATAAACGGCACGTGCAATCAGAATACGTTGTTTTTGTCCTCCTGAAATTCCATTTCCTGATGCTCCGATTTTGGTGTTATATCCTAAAGGAATACTGTCGATGAATCCTTCTATATTGGCTATTTTTGTAGCATTTTGTAATCTTTCCCTATTAATTTCTTCATCTCCTGTTGCAATATTTCTTTCGATAGTATCCGAAAAAATATACCCGTCCTGCATCACTACGCCACAATTCTCTCTCAAACTTTTCAGTGAGATGATCTCTAAATCATCATAGTTGTAAAAGATACTTCCCTTAACAGGTTTGTAAAATTTAAGAAGCAATTTCATTATGGTGGTTTACAACTTCCGGAAGCTCCTACTAAGGCAGTTACTTTCCCTCACTCTCCGCAAAAAAAGCCTATAAACAACGTGTTTATAGGCTTTTTAATTTTCGGGTGCTAATTTAGGTGCTAATTTTTCTATATGAAATTTCATTTTAAAAGTCAATTCTATAACTTTAAATTGTGCAATTATTTAGTGTGTTTGAAAAACAATAATTATCTCTTCATTATTCCTAAAATTATCTTGACACTTATAATGTAAAAAATTAAGACTGATAATAGTTTGAATAATTCATTAAAGCTTAAATTAAACTTCCATTGAAAGATTGAGATAACTATTTTATAAATTGTTATGGGAAAATTTATAATTGAATACCAATTTAAAAATATTTGATAATAGAAAAACAGAGCTATCATTACAATGTTAAAGCCCCCATATAAAGCAATAAGATAATCCTTTTTCGTTAGTATAGACTTTTCATTTTTAAAAGTAGATAATAGAATCAATTTTAAGTTGTTCATGGCATGGAAATTAAGATTAGGCTTGTTCAACAAGTCTGACAATATCCAATATCCATCAGCTCGCAAAAATGGGATTAGATTGTATAATGCTTTTACTGAAATAGCCAATGCCAAAATTTCCAGTATATGATATTTTATAAAAAAACCAATAATTAATAGTAATAAGCAAAAAATAATTTCAAAATAAATACCTGCACTATTTACTATAATTCTTTTCCACTTACTTAATCTCCATATATCCGTCACGTCTGCAAAAAATGCTGGTATGAAATACAAGTAAAAACCAAAGCCAATTCCTCCATGTCTTGCCTTGAAAAAATGGGATGCACTTGCATGTCCCAGCTCATGAAAAATAGTACTTATAAAAAGTAGCAATATAAAATATGGCACAAAAGTATTAGAGTTGAGAGTCGGATTATTATAATAATTTGTATAAATACTATATCCAAAAATAATGATTGAAAAAAAAATAACCGAATAAAAAACTTTCCTGACAAACAATAGTTTCAAGAAGGGAACTATTGTTGAAATTACTTCTGGTTTAAGAAAAATGAAACCATATTTTATATAGTCCGGAATTTTTGATTGTTCTTTTATTGAATCATCGTGACCAAAAGTTCCATACTGTTTTAGCTGACCAAAAAGCAATATAATTTGTGAATCTGAAATAGGTACTTTATGGCTTTTTTGAAAATCCATATTAATTTGTGATACTGTTCTGCTCCCATCTGCTAAACTTAATAAATCATAGTATTTCTGATTCAGTTTAGTATATTTATTAAGTTTTACATTATGCAGTAAATATTCACTTTCATTGAATTTTGAAAATTCAATATCTGATGATAGTTTATATACAGGGCTTTCCTCCATTATAGTAAAGCCTTTAATGCGTAAGCAGTAGTAAGCGTCTTACTTTTGTAAGGCTCATGGGCTTTAGGTTTAATAAAATTTTCCGCCTTCCAACTACCATTTTCATGCTGATGTTCTATTAAAAATTGTTGTGCGCTATTTTTCATTTTCTCAAGTTCAGGAAACTCTAATAAATTCATGCAAAAAATAGCAAAAGAAGTTGACAAATTTTTATATTGATTCTCATCAAAACTTCCATCAGCATTTTGGAAACCAATCAAAAAGTCTTTTATTTTCTGCTTGACAGCTCCATATTGTGTAGGAAACTCATTAAGCAACCTCAGACAAACATATGTACCATAAAGTTTACCATAGTACCATCTGCTCTCCCAATACCCTTGCTCTTTTTGCTCTGAAATAATATACTTGATTGCTTTTTCTATGGTGGACTTGTATTTTTCTGAATCTAATAAGGTTAAAGCATATACAAAGTTGGCTACAACTTCCACATCTGCCCCTTTTCCCCATTTGGTAGAATTGAATAAATCCTGTTTTTTCTGTTTTTCAGTAAGATTTACTTTAGGAAGAATCCAAGTTTCTATTCCACCACTAGGCTGTGTTCTTTCAGATACGGCAATACTAATTGCTTTTATACAATATTTATCTACCAATTTCCCATTTCCTGTTTTGATAAACTGTTGCATAATTTGCCCTAGATCGTCAATATCTGCTGCTATTTCCTGAACAGTTGGAAAATAAGACCAAGCTCCAATATTGTCCTTATTTTGTCTTCCTTCTATATATTGATTTTCTTTTTCAATAAAAACTTGAAGATTAAGATTAAAAGAATGTGCAATTTCCAACAAACAATCATTCAATAATGCTCTTTGAAAAGTATCTGAAGAATGGATATCAATTTCATTCTCGAATCCTTCCATACCTCCTAAATACATAAAATGCTTTAAATCAACATAATTTTGAAGAAAATCACTCTTAATGAATTGCAAGCCTTTAAAAAAAAAGTCTATTGTGACTTTATTAAAATCAAAAAAGTAATCTTCTTGAATTAATTTTCTTTTTGTATTTGCTTTTTCTTCTATTGTTTTGACATAACCATTAACTGAATCCTTGGTTTGAAGAATTGTTTTTTCAAAGTCGCAGATTGTATCCAGCCACAAACTATCCGGTGGCAATTTTTCAATTACTTTTTTAGCCTTCTCCAAATAATAAATTGATTTTTCAAAAAGAATAACACTTGTTCCATCTATATAAAACAACTTATTTAAAATATTTACATCATATTTATATTTGGAAAAGTCTAATGTTTTGGATAATTCATATACCGCCCAATTAAATTGTTTTTTGTTAAAGTCCTCTGTGAAATCTATAATATCATCATATAATTGAAACCCTATCGAAAAATATTTATGAGATTCGAGCAGTAAATTATAAATTTCGCTATTGTTACTATTTTCTGAAAAAATAAATAAACTATCAATAGCTACTTTTCCAAAGGCAGATTTCATATCTGCAACTTTATTATAATTCTCTTCACTTGGATTATTCCAAAGGTTTTTTTCTAATGATATTGCCTTGCGAAACTCTCTTTTTCTTGTTTCCCAAAGATTCCAAAAATTGTTACCATCTTCATATATTGTGGATAAAATTTTTATTGCATTCTCTTGTAAATCTAAAACATTAAATATTCTATGATTTTCTTGATTATCAATAACAGCATCTAATTGCAAAATAGATTGATAAAAATAAAAGCCTGCTTTTGAAAGCAGGTCTATTGTCACCTTATCTATATCTGGAAAATAATCGTGAAATAGTTTAGGATAATATTCGTAAAATTCTGGAGATTTCTTTTTATGGCTCATCAATAAATTTCTGTTCTTCTTTGGAAAGTAAAGTATTATTTTCTTTAATCTCTTTATTAGCAATATTTTCGGTTAGATTTTTATTTAAATCAATTTTATTTTTCAATCCTTTTTTATCTGATTCTAAAAATTTTTGAAAATTTATTTCTTGAATAAATGAAACGGGATACTTTTTTTCTTTGTATAGCGCATAACCTTTAATTTCGGTATAAACTAAAGCTGGTAGATATTTTCCGTCTTTTTTATAAAAATCATATTTGATATTATTTGAAGTGGCTACACCTTCGTAAGCTTCTCCTCGTTTGTTCTTGTTCTTGAACGACTGAGACATATTTGTTATATAAAGATCAAAACTACTAATGACTTTGTCTGTTTTGCTATATGTAAATTTTCCTTTATATGTATTTATTTCATCTTTTGTTTCAAAATAAATAATTTGAATGTTCTGGTTTTCTGAAAGTATTTTTGAAACAAATACACTATTTTTTGTATCATTTAAAAAACCAATAATTTCACTATTAAAAAATAACTTCTGAATAAAGTTTTTGGGAGTTATTTGAATATCTGTATTAAAGGGATAATCATTAGAAGATACTTTAGTTTTAAAATATTTAATGTTGTTAAAGCCGATTTGGACAAAAGAGTCGACATTATCTTGTGCCTTAAAATTATAGGCATTTGCTAAAGCCCATATGTCAATATTGGCTATTAAAAGGTTAATCATTTTCCCATCAATATAACCTTTTTGCTTTATTGTAGATTGATATAGAGAGGGCTTACTGTAATATATGCTTAGATAATCTTTTAAAGCATTTTGAAACATTTGCCTTATATCTATTTTGGATATTTTCACCTCTTCAATATCTTTATATAATGGCTTTAATTTTATAATAGGAGTTAAAGACTCCAATGTTAACTCTTCATATCCTTGAGCAAAAATATTCAGTGGTTTCTTATCATTTTTTAGTTCTACTTCCCCATCATCGTTACTATACAGCACCACATTATCAGACATAATTCTAACATTTTGAAGAGGTTTGTTTTCTTCAGAATCAATAATTCTTACTTTGATATTTTGAGGAAAATAAAATTGTAATGATAACCCCAAATAGGCTATTAAAAATAATATGGACTTCATTTAGTTGTATTATCTCTTTGATATATTAATGTTCTATCAAATCCATTTTGAAAATAAATCCGATTTGTAAAATTATCTCTGTAAATAACTTCTTTTTCTTTTCCAAGAGAAAAATTAAAACCACTCTTTTTTTGTGGTTTTTTAAAATCTATTACTATTTCTTTTTTGTTGCTTAATCCTAATATTGCAGTATCTTTTTTATATTTAAGAGAATCAGTATACTTTGGAAGTAACTGTGCGTTAATTTGTGAGGATATCAACAAAATTGTTGTAAAAAAAACTACTCTCATAAAAATTGAAATATAAAAACAGCTAATACATAGATTGTATTAGCTGTTACTTTTTAAAATGTCCAAGTGGCACTACCTCCAACGGCAGTAGTATTGGTTTCAATTGTTTCACCAGCATCAAACATTGTAGGTGCAGATACACTTACGTCCCAAGCCTTCATTTCAAATCTTTGTTCCAATTCTTCCATTTGGAAATTTTCTAATAATTCATTTTTTTCAACTTCTTGATCTAGTTGAGTAAAATTTTCTGCATTCATAATATTTTTTTATGTATATCCGTTTTTAATCATACTGCTGTAATATTAGCAATAATGAGCCTTTCGAATAGTTTGTCTCCGAAATATCTTCGATTTAGT
>NZ_FTPU01000020.1 GCF_900108115.1 Epilithonimonas bovis DSM 19482 | reverse complement strand
AGATGGTTTAAATTCCCGGTGGCAGAACGTATCCCGTTACTTATATCCCGAACAGACTGGCTTTTTGCAAATTGGCAGAAAAGCATTGAAACCAAATGATTCCAGCTGCTGAATCCTTTAGTATGTTTATCGGTTTGTTTACTTGCAACTAATTTATTGAATTTTGAACGGTCTAATTTTGCAATAATCTGAGAAAACAATGTTATATTTGGCATCAGAGGGACGAGTTTGGTTGTGCAACCTCAAAGATAATTTGAGATACTTAATTCAACCCTCTTTTTTTTGACTTTTTTTTAAACGTTTAGGACGCGATTGATTAAAAACTTAAAAACAACTTAAAAAATACAATTATTCCAAAATGGAATAGGAAATAAAATTTTTTCCTTACAAATTTGCTAAAGGTTTTCACGAGGAAAACTTAGAAGCAAATTAAAATTTTATACAAATGAAAAAATTAGAAATTTCCCAAATGGAGAATTTGCAAGGTGGACTTGCGCAGCCAAATTGTAAAGCATTAGCTTTTGGTATGGGAGTAGGATTAGCATTTGCAGAAACAGGCGTTGGTGCTGGTTTTGCCGGAGCTTGTTTTATCGCTTTAGCTTCTTACGGTTGTATTTAAAATAATCAATTCTGCAATAATTTAGTTTGAAAACAAACTAAATTATTGCAATTTTAAAAAAAATATCATGAGAAATAAAATATTTTATTTAATCCTTATAATATCATCGGGCATTAGCTATTTTTTATTTGTAAAAAAAATTAATAATCCTTTATTCGATGTACTTACTTTAACAATTTTTATCTGGTCTATTTCTAAGCTAGTAATTTATTTAAAAAAAAAAGATAGCAAAGAGCAAAATATTTGAACAAATTTCTCTATAATATATGAAAAATTTCATATTTTTCGTAAGTGTCTTTTTATGCTATTTTTTCTTGACATTTATTGAAAAAATTTACATTTCTACAGACTCGAAAATATTTGATTTTCTACAGACTCGAAAATATTTGATTTTCTATCAAAAAATTATCCAAGTGATGCCGTACAAGATTATATTCAAGGTCAAAAAAAATGGTGGTGGATATCTTACGCTGTTACGCCATTATTAATCGGCATCAAAGTTTTACTGGTTGCTTTTTGCCTTAATTTTATCAAGCTTTTGGACTTGGAAGGATTAGAAAAAGTAAAGTTTTCGGATTTTGTTTTTCTAGCACTTATTGCAGAATTTGTTTTTGTGATTGCAGGATTTTATAAGTTTGTCAATTTTCATTGGATCAATACAGACTATACTTTGGAAGATCTCCAAACCTACTATCCTATTTCACTCATCAACATTCGGGAACATATTTCTACAGAAAAATGGCTGGCTTATCCGTTACAATTGGTCAATCTTTTTGAGCTGTTCTATTGGGGAATTCTAGCCTGGGGCATTTATGAACTGTCTGACCAAAAAGTAAAACCTCTCAAATCTTTCGGATTAGTATCGTTGACTTATGGTATTGGATTAATATTCTGGACAGGGATTGTTTGTTTTTTAATTCTTAATTCTCAGTACTGATGAAAATTAAATTATCTAAAAAAAATCTAATATTTATAGGTCTTATCATTTGTAGTATTGGAAGTACTTATCTATTAATTGTTATGGGTTTGAATTGGAAAAATGACCTTCACGAACTCAAAGTCCCAATGTTTTGGATATTAATAACAATCTCATATTATTACAATTGGAAAACAAATGGAAAAAGAATAGCTAGCTCTTCCTGTGACATATTTTTTTCTTCACGCAGCTTTTTTATTTTAAAGCCTAGATCTTTTTCGGTCATTAGTTAGTTCATTTGTGAATAACAAAATTAAAAAATTATTTTTCATTAAAAACTTAAAAACAACTTAAAAAATACGATTATTCCAAAATGGAATAGGAAATATATAAGATTACCCACAAATTCGCTAAAGGTTTTCACGAGGAAAACTAAAAAATAAATTAAAATTTTATACAAATGAAAAAATTAGATGTTTTGCAAATGGAGAATCTACAAGGAGGAATCAATGTACATTTTGGATGTGCTTGTCTTGGATTAGCTGCTGGAATTGCTTCGGGAATGAATCCTATAGTAGGTGGATTAACAACACTGGGATGTTTAGAAACTGTTTCTCATCAGGATTAATTGAATGTCTAGCGGATACATAATTTGTATTATAATCATCATCATTGCTTTAGGATATCAACATAATTCTAAAAAGAAAAAGTAATTTCACATTCAACCATTGAACAGTGTTTTAATCATAAAGCACTGGATATGCAGATGGAGAGTTTGCAGGGAGGGAAAAGTTGCTTTTCTGAAAAAGTAGGTTCACCAAACGGTATAATTCTAATGGCTTTTTCAAGCTTTTTTGGTCCTGAAGCGACCGTAGTAGCATTAGGAGGCATTGCTCTAACTTGTATATAGAAAGCATTAGTATAGAATGGGAATTTAAAATTGATTTAAATTCCCATATTATTAACTTCTAAATTATTTATAATGAAAACAAAATTTTTGATTTTACTGCCATATTTATTATTATTTATATTCAGTTACTTTCTATTTTACAATAAGGAGTCGAAAGATTATCCTGATAATCATTTATATTTTTTAATATTAGCGTTTTTATTACCTGGTATTCTAAATTTCATCTTTCCCAAATTAAGAAATACAGGTTTTGGAACTTACAAATTTTTCCCTTATTTAGTTAACCTCTTTAAAAAGCGATAATTTTTCATTTGATTTATATGAGAAATTTTATAATATTCATAAGTCTATTTGCTTTTTATATATTTTTGATGTTTTTAGACAAAAACTACATTTCCACCAGCTCCAAAATAATTGATTTTCTTTCTAAAGATTACCCTAGTGAAGTCGTTCAAAACTATATGGAAAGCCAAAAAAACTGGCACTAATTGCAGTATGCAACAAACTTCTACGAATATGCTTCAGCGTAGTAAAAAACAAAACAGCTTTTCAACAGGATTTTCAAAATAAATTAAAAATTTTAACCTGAAAAATTTGCAGATTAACATAGAACATCGGGGCTAAGAAGTATGCCGAGGTTGTCTTAGTACAACAAGATATAGTAATTCTGAAACCCAAAACCAAATCATTATCTTTGCACCATGCAATTAGAACCAATCTTTCAAAAACTGCAGATTCAGGATATGAACCAAATGCAGCAGTCTACCTATAAAACCTCGGAAAACAACACCGATATTGTTCTGTTATCACCTACAGGTTCCGGGAAAACATTGGCATTCCTGTTTCCGGTCCTTAGAAATTTAAAGTCCGATATCAAAGGTATTCAGGCTTTGGTTCTGGTACCAGCAAGAGAATTGGCATTGCAAATAGAACAGGTTTTCAAAGCAATGGGAACAGATTTCAAGGTTTCTGTTGCTTATGGTGGACACGATAAAAAGATTGAAATTAATAATCTAACAGAGGCGCCGGCTGTCTTAATTGGAACACCGGGAAGGATCGCCTATCATTTAAAAAATGAGAATTTTGATCCATCAACGATCCAGACTTTGGTTTTGGATGAGTTCGACAAAGCTCTGGAATTAGGTTTCCAGGAGGATATGGATTTCATTATTAGTTCATTAAGCCATCTTAAACAAAGGATTTTAACCTCTGCAACAGCAATGGATGAGATTCCGAAATTCACTGGATTGGAAAATGAGAAAATCATTAATTTTCTAAAGTTGGGTGACAAAAAACCGGATATCCAGCTCAAAAAAGTGATGACCATCCCGGAAGAAAAACTTGACACATTATTCAGCCTGATCTGCAAAATCGGGAACAAAAGAACTTTGATCTTCTGCAATCACCGTGATGCTGTTGATCGTATCTCTGAGCTTTTACGAGAAAAAGGGATTGCCAGAGAAACCTTCCACGGCGGGATGGAACAGGACGAGCGCGAACGTGCGCTTTTGAAATTCAGGAATGATTCTGCAAGAATCCTGATCACCACAGATTTGGCTGCAAGAGGTTTGGACATCCCGGAAGTCGAATCTATTGTTCATTATCAATTGCCGCCAAAAGAAGATGCTTTTATCCACAGAAATGGCCGCACTGCCAGAATGAACGCCAAAGGTTTTGCTTACCTAATCATGACAGAAGACGAAAACTTCCCTTTCATTAAAAATGATACACCAGAAGAAAGCGTCTCTGGATTTGACCGCGTTCCCGAGCGTACACCCAATCAAACAATCTATATCAGCGCCGGAAAAAAAGATAAGGTAAACAAGGTGGATATTGTGGGCTATCTTATCAAAAAAGGCGGACTGGAAAAAGATGACATCGGACTTATTGAAGTAAAAGATACCACATCATACGTGGCTGTTAACAGAAAAAAAACAGTAGAACTTCTGAAAAAGCTAGCTAATGAAAAACTGAAAGGCAAAAAAGTAAAAATGGAGATTGCCTATTAATGAGCTATAATTTTTATATTTGTAATCTTCTTAAGTTTTTTGATTTAAATGAAACTCAACCTCCCGGACAAACTCTATTATTCTATTGGCGAAGTGGCCAGGGCATTTGATGTCAACACCTCGCTCATCCGGTATTGGGAGCAGGAATTCCCGATCATCAGACCAAAGAAAAATAAAAAAGGCAACCGCTATTTTACGCCGGAAGATATCAGCAATCTGAAGATTATTTATCATCTCGTAAAAGAAAAAGGTTACACGCTGGATGGTGCAAGAATAGCGCTTACTACCAATTCCAAAATATCAGAAACCATCACTATTATCGATCGGCTGGAGTTTATAAAGGCCGAACTCGTCAAACTAAAAAATTCACTAAACGATTGACTGTTTACGGTTTACCGTAATAATTATTGATTTTAAATTCCTAATTTTGGAGTAAACACACCTCCAAATGAAACCAAAATTACCTTTCCAGATCCGGAAAAGGCAGCTTATAAGCCTTGCTATTTTCGGAATCATGATTTTAGCCAGCCAACTTTTTTTCTCTGTTTACAGGAAAAATCAGGTCTACGAAACGCCTGACATCCATTTTATCGCCGCCGTTACACCAGAGATTACGCTTATCGATTTTAACCCCAACGATCTTGACGAAAAACAATGGAAAAATCTGGGCTTTACAGACCGGCAGATCAAGACAATTTTGAAATATAAAGATATCGTAGGCGGAAATTTTAAATCGAAAGCGCAATTCAAAAAGTGTTATGCAATTTCTGAAGAGAAATACCTATCCCTGGAAAAGTACATTATTCTGCCGGAAACCAATCTTGGGTTCAAAAATAAATCTTTCGATTCTAGACCATTTGAAAAGAAAAAGCTGAATATCAAAGGGAAATTCAATCCAGATTTGCTATCGCAAAAAGACTGGGAAAACTTAGGGTTTTCTGAGAAGCAGGCTGCAGCAATTTTAAAATACAAAAATTACCTTGGTGGCAGTTTTATAAGCAAAGAAAAGCTTAAGGAATGCTTTATTATTAATGATGTCCAGTTTTCGCAATTGTCTCCGTTTTTGATTTTACAGGAGAAAACACCGGAAAATTATGTCAATCGCTTCCCAAAACAAAAAGAAAAAGAACCGATAAAAATCAAAAATTATTTTGATCCCAATGAACTGAACGCCGACCAATGGCAAGCTTTAGGTTTTACGGAAAAGCAAGCCAATGTCATCGTCAATTACCGCGACAAAAACCTAAGAGGCAGCTTCAAATCCTTGGAAGATATCCAGAAATGTTTTGTGATCTCTGCAGATAAATTTGAAGAGATGAAACCTTGGATTAAACTGTCTGTATCGGCAAAAGGCAAAGATGAAAAATTGGCACTTCAGGAGAAAACAGACTTTGCGACAGTTGATCTTAATCAGATTAATTTCCGGCAGCTAAAGGAATTTGGTTTTACCGAGAAAGACGCTGCGATGATACTTTCTTTCCGCAAAAAACTGGGCGGTTTTATCAACAAGCAACAGCTATTGGAAACCTATGACATTGACCGCGCTACGGGAGAAAAGCTCATTTTTGTGGCCAAACTCAACAATGCAACTGTTACAAGATACGCTCTGAAAGATGCCCCTGAAGAATGGCTGAAAAGACATCCCTATTTCCGGTACTCGGCGGATAAAATCATCTATTACAGGATCACCAATCCGGATGACCGGAAAATCTGGAAATTCCTAAAACTAAAACCCGAATACGAAGAAAGGATGCGGCTTTATACTATCAATGATAGGTGATAAATATTCTGAATTTAATCAAAAGTTTTGCTGGAATCAGATAATAACGTATTTAATTCGTGCATCTCTTCATCGGTTAAATCCCGCCATTTGCCAACCGGCATATCGAGTTTGATATTCATAATCCTGATACGTTTCAGTTTTTTGACTTCATAACCGAGATATTCACACATTCTTCTGATCTGACGGTTGAGACCTTGCGTCAAAACAATGCGGAACGTCATAGTATCTATTTTTTCTACCTCACATTTTTTTGTAACGGTATCCAGAATTGGCACGCCATTTCTCATCTTATCCAGGAATTTTTCAGTAATCGGTTTGTCAACTCTTACAAGATATTCTTTCTCGTGGTTGTTTCTTGCTCTGAGGATTTTATTGACGATATCGCCATCAGAAGTCAATAAAATCAAGCCTTCACTTGGTTTATCCAGCCGCCCGATGGGGAAAATCCTCTTAGGATGATTGATATAATCTACAATATTATTCTTTTCTCGTTTGGTATCTGTGGTGCAGACAATACCGACAGGTTTATTAAAAGCGATATAAACAAAATCCTGTTCTGTTTTTTTGATGGACTTTCCGTCAACAAAGATTTCGTCCTCATCAGAAACTTTGGTTCCCAATTCCGGGATTTTCCCATTAATCGTAATCCTTCCTTCTTCCAAAAGTTTGTCAGCAGCCCTTCTGGAGCAATAGCCTACTTCGGAAAGGTATTTGTTAATTCTTATTTTTTCCATTAATCTTTGCCGTAAACCGTATAATTTTTGTTAGTAAAAATTGTTGCGCCAAAAGAAACACCTATAAAAACAGCACCTGATTTATCATAATTCTGGCTATAGATAAAAAACGAGATATCGCTGTTGAGTCTTTTGGAAAAAGACTCCAAATAGCCAATTTTCAGTCCGTAAAAATTGGTATTATTAACATTAGAATGATTGATCTGCGTACCATATTCCAGTTCCAAAAAACCTTTGTCATCATTGTTCCCGAAAAAAAACTTAGGTTGTACAACCCAATTGAGAAGGTGCTGGTTATTGGCAATAAAATTATACCTCAACCCTGTTCCCAAAGCAAAAAATGGTAATATATGATAACCTCCTACCACTCCCAAACCATAAGTAAAATCATTGGGAAGGTAAGGACTTACGTATTGCTGATAATAAGCATCATTTTTATGCTGGCTGTCTTTTATCGAATTTCCCAAATTATAACCCACTTGCACATTAGGACTGATGTAAAATCCCATCGTCTTACTTTTCGCCGTCTCCTGGGCAAAAGTATTTGTAATACCAATCAACGTCATAAAGAGTAAAAAATGCTTCATCCCCTATAAGTTTTCTGAAAAATGATAATCATTATCAAGATAATCCTGCGTGGCATTTTCTACGCGGTAATCTCCAATTTTTGTTCGCCTGAGTTGGGTCAGATAAGCACCAACGCCTAATTCCTGGCCAATATCGTGCGCCAGACTGCGGATATAAGTCCCTTTTGAGCATCCAACCGTGAAAGAAATAAATGGCAGATTAATTTCAATATCATTGATATAATGAATGGTGGTTTTCCGGGTTTTCATCTCAACTTCTTCACCTTTTCTGGCTAGGTCATAAGCGCGATTCCCATCAATTTTTATCGCTGAGAAAATAGGCGGCTTCTGATCAATCTCTCCAAGGAATTTATCTAAAGCCTGGTGTATTTGATCTTCGGTAATATGAGAAAAATCGGTTGGCAGCATTTCGGGTTTTTCGGTGTCATAAGATTCGGTTTGAACGCCAATTTTTATCTCTGTCCAATATTCTTTTGGCGCATCCTGAATCTCTGGAATCTTCTTTGTGAATTTTCCTGTGCAAACAATCAAAAGCCCTGTTGCTCTTGGATCCAGAGTTCCGGCATGACCAATTTTAAATTTTTTAGGAAGTTCTCTAAACTCTCTTTTAAGCTTATACTTCAACTTATTAACAGCCTGAAAACTGGTCCAATCCAGAGGTTTATCCAGTAAAAAAACATATCCTGATTGTAAATCTTCTGCTGTCACTTTTTGAGTTGTAATGTTTGAGAGTTATATTTTTTTTCTTTAATTATAAAATTTAGAATCTATCGTAGCCCGGCCTCACTTGTAACAAAGCGGGAACCCTTCGACAAGCTCAGGATAAACGAAGGCCGAAAATGCTGTCCAATTAATTTTATTTGAACCAATAAAAATAGATGAGCAAAGCCAAACCTACGAAAATACGGTACCAGCCCCAAGGCCGGAAGCCATACTTGTTAAGCAAAGCAATGAACGATTTAATGGCTATCCAAGCTACTATAAAAGCAACCAAATTTCCTACTATAAAAATAAGGATATGATCCTGTGAAGCCAAAATCATTTCGTATCCCTTTTGTGGGTTGGGCGTTTCTTTTCCCCACGTTTTCACAAAAACAGAATAAAGCGTAACGGCTAACATGGTAGGCACGGCCAGGAAAAATGAAAACTCGGCGGCGGCTTTTCGGGATAATCCCTGGGTCATACCACCAATGATGGATGCAGCACTCCTACTCGTTCCGGGCATCATGGCCAAACATTGCCAAAATCCTATGGTTATGGCTTTTTTTATTGTAATTTCTTTTTCGTCATGGATCACAGGATTCTTAAACCAATTATCCGCAAAAAGAAGGACAATCCCGCCAAGAACCAAAACGGACGAAATGGCAATCTGATTCCCAAGAACCGCTTCGATTTTATCATCCAGAAAGAAACCGATAATCAACGCCGGAAGCACCGCAAAAGCAAGCTTGATGTAAAACTGAAAATTACTGAAGTCGAAGAATTTTTTCCAGTAAGCAACCACCACAGATAGTATGGCTCCAAACTGAATAGAAACCTGAAACATCTTGAGAAATTCGGTTTCTTCGAGTCCCATCAGGCTGGCTGTGAAGCCCATGTGAGCGGTGGATGAGATAGGTAAATATTCTGTAAGACCTTCTACGATGGCGATAATTATCGCTTTGATCAAATCCATAATTGAGGTGTTTTTATGAATAAAAAACTTTGTCCCGAATGATCAGGACAAAGCTTTTATAGTATTTTTATAAGATTAATCTTTGTTTCTTTTTAGAATTGCAACTACCTGGATTATAAAACCGGCAATCACAAGAATTGGTGCTAATCTGATTCTTCTGAAGGAGAAAATAGCTTCATTCCAATAATTAGGATCAAATTTACCATCAGGCGTAGTGTTAGCGTCTGAACCCATCATGAGAACAAAACCCAACAGGATCAAACCCAATCCAATGAGCATCAGCTTAAAGTTTTTGTTCCCAAAATAAAATGCTTTTTTTTCTTCAGTCTTTGTGGGCTTGCCAAACTGATCTGCAGAAAATTTATTTGTTGTCTTTTTTGCCATTATTAAGAATAATACAGGTCATCTACATTGCTGCGTAAGAATCTCCAGGTTGCAAAGATAGTACTTGCAACGGTAATAAAAATACCCACAAATAAAATTATGAAAATCAAAACAATATACTGGTTGGTATCCTGTACAAATGGTGTCCCGATCTGGCTTGTAAAATAATACCAAACGCCTCCCAAAGCTGCAAGCCCTATAAATGCACCGATTAATCCTAATATCAGAGCCTCTTTGATAAAAGGTTTGAGGATAAAACGCCGCTTGGCACCCACAAGCTGCATGGTTTTGATAATAAATCTTTTGGAGAAAATCTTGAGCCGTATAGAATTGTTTATCAATACAATAGCTACTATCAGGAATAATATGGAAAATGCTAGAATCCAGGTAAGAATCCTGTTCAGATTATTATAAACATCAATGGTTAGCTGGTTGTCGTTAGCCACATCTTTTACGCCGGGTATGGCCTTAAGCTGGCTTACCACCCCATCTATTTTCGCTGGATCTACAAACTCTGGCTTAAGTGTAACTTCTACCGATGCCGGGAAAATATCTTCCTCAAACAGTGCATTGGCATCAATTCCCAATTGCTTTTTGGCTAATACAGTGGCCTGCTGTTTTGAGATGTACCTCGCTTGTTTTACATAATTCTGCTCTTTGATTTTTGCAAATGTTTCCTCCTGAAACTTAAGTGTCTTGGCAGAATCACGCGGATCAAGATATTCATCAAAATAAGCTTCTACTACCAATTGCTCCTTGATATAGTCCGAATATTTCTGAGCATTAATTAATATCAATCCAAAAAGTCCTACAAGGAACAAAACCAGTGAAATACTGATGACTACAGTAATGTTACTGGATCTTAATCTGCTTTTATTAAAGTCGTCAACGGTCTTTGGCATCCAAAAAATTTTTGCTAAAATAGAAATTTTCGTACAAAAAGCCGTGCTGTCCACTGTTAATAAAATCATAAAAACATGATGGCTAATTCCTTTTCTGAATTGCAGCCGGGAAGTAAATTCTAAATCGGCATTTTTCTTGTTTAGCCAGTTTACATTCGTCTTATTAATTTGCCGGGATTTGAAAATCCAATTGATAAATCATCGAACTCTGATTAAAAGTAGAGAAAAGAAGAGTCAAGACAGATGGAAATTAGGCGATTACGCATGACCACTAAAAATAAGTAAACTAACTATGAAAATTACCAGAAGAGCTTCCGGAAAAAATTTTGTTTACCTTGATAAAAACAAAGATCGCCTAAAAGATCCCGAAACAATAGACTATATCAAATCCCTTGTGATACCACCTGCCTGGAAAGATGTGGAAATCACGACCAACAAACGCGCAAAGATTTTAGCTTACGGACGGGACCAGAAAGGGCGAAAACAATATATTTATAATCCAAGATTCAGGGCCAGAAAAGATGCCGACAAATTTGACCGGATCCTTCATTTTGCAGAAAATCTCGAGCATATGCGACGGGTAACCGGACAACACCTGCGAAAGAAAAAGATGTCCCGGGAAAAAGTGCTGGCCGCCATGGTAAGGCTTCTGGATTCCGCCTACTTTCGCCCTGGAAGTCCAAAATATACTCAGCAGAACAAAAGTTATGGTCTCACCACCATCCGAAAAAAACACCTCACCATAGAAGGTGATGAGATGATATTTTCTTATAAAGGGAAATCAGGAAAATTCCAGGAAAAACACGTTATCAATTCAAAATTATCAAAGGTCATCAAACAGTTGGAAGCACTGCCCGGTTACAGGCTTTTTAAATATTATGATGAAAACGATGCATTGATTTTTGTAGAAAGTCAGGATCTCAACCAATATATAAAAGAGGTAATGGGAGAAGAATTCTCGGCCAAAGATTTCCGGACCTGGGCAGGAACCATGATCGCAGCCGGCATATTGGACGAATTGGGAATTTGCGAAAAAAAACAGCAAAAAGAATTAAAAATCAGGGTCCGAAACGCCATAGTTGCAGTTTCTGAAAAGTTGGGCAATACGCCTTCTGTAGCACGCGATTCTTACATAGATCCGAGAATTTTTGAGCATTATAAAAACGGACATACCATCCATTACTTCCAAAAGGAGATCAAAAAACTCCTGAAAAAAAATGAAAATTTGTCAGAAACCGAAGTCGGTGTACTTTATATGTTAAAATCTAAGCTAAAGACTTCGAAATCATAAGCCTGAAAAAAACATGAAAAAGATGACTAAGCGACGTGATTTTACTCAAATATATTAAGACAAAAGTTCTGATAAATTAATTTCAGAACTTTTGTTAACTGACAATCAAATCATTTGCTTTTTTACATCAATAAAGACCTAAAATTTTCCACCACACAGCTCCAACAACAGCGAAGACAATCAGATTAACGATACTCATTACAAAACCGATGCCCCACCAACTGCCCATCGTCACATAACCACTACCAAAAATAATTGGCGAAGTACCTGTGGCGTAATGCGTAAGGCACATCATGAGAGATCCGGCCGCCATCATCATTAGGTAAAAAGGCACTCTCAAACCAGGTTCTATGGTCTGCGATCCGACAATAAGAAAGGCAAGCATCATCGCAGAGATATGTGCCGTAGTACTGGCAAAAAAGTAATGCGAATAGAAGAAGACGCAAACCAATATTGCAAAAACAAGCAAACTTCCCAGATGCATACTCAACAACCAAACCTGAAAGTTATCTGAAAACCAGCTTATAATCCCGTGTTTATTCAGCTGATCGGCCATCATCACCAGCGCACCAAACCAGAAAAGGGTGTCCCAGGCACTTTTTTGTCCAAGGATTTCGTCCCAGTCCAGGATCCCGGTTATTATGAGTAAGAATAATCCAATTATTGCTGTAGTTGTAGGATTAACTATAAACATATCACCAAATAACATGGCCGGCACATCTGCCCAAAGTATGAGAAGCAATGCAAAAATGCCTAACATTAATTTTTCATTAAGTGATAGAGGCCCAAGTTCTTTAATTTTGTCTTTCGCGAAGGATGTGGCGTTAGGCGTTTCGGTAACCTCTGGTTTTGCAAGGAAGAATATGACCAGCGGCATTAGGAACATTGCAACCAAACCCGG
Organism: Epilithonimonas bovis DSM 19482; assembly: GCF_900108115.1. Lineage (GTDB taxonomy): Bacteria > Bacteroidota > Bacteroidia > Flavobacteriales > Weeksellaceae > Epilithonimonas > Epilithonimonas bovis. The sequence goes on along the minus strand of NZ_FTPU01000020.1, from coordinate 46,948 downwards.
CACAAGCATCGTTAGCGCCCACGTACTCCAGGTAATATGGAGCGAAGTCCCCGCCACCTTATTCACATATTCCATGACCAAAGGATTAGGCGCAGTGGCAGTTAAAAACATGGCAGAAGAAATGGGATTCGCATGGTAATTTACCAAAGCCAGGTAACGCCCTATCCTATTCTGAGTGCCATCTTCGGGTTTAGAATTAAAAGCCAGTGCGATAGATCTCATAATGGGATGGATTATAGCACCTCCTCTTGCCGTATTACTAGGTGTAAGAGGCGCCAGCAAGGTTTCGCAGAGTGCTAAAGCATAGCCAATACCTAAGGTTTTTTTACCAAAAACAGAAATAAAATAATAGCCAAGCCTCTCGCCCAAACGGGTTTTTATAATTCCGCGCGAAATCATTATAGCGATGACAATGAGCCAGATCAGCTCGTTAGAATAGCTTGCCAGCGCATCCTGTATTGCCATTTTGCTGGTTACAGGAAGTGCAGCGCCATTGGCATCTAAATGGGGAGCCGTTGCCTTGAATATCGCAACCAAAGCAATACCGAAAAGTGAAACAACACCCACGCTGGAAGCTTTCCCAATAATTGCAACAATAGATGCGACAAAAATTGCCAACATCGTCCACGCACTCTGAGACAAAGCATCTGGCTTTGGTATGAGCAAAACGAGAACAAAACTTACCAGCGATAATATCGCAGGAACCAAATTGAAATGAAGATAGAATTTCTCCTTAACTTCTTGTTGGAAATCTTTCATCTTTTTTATTTTTATACTGTAAATTTAAAACTACCCTTATTGATTTCTATAAAAAACGATATGACAAATAACATTTTTGCATCATATCATAGATTTAGTCAAATGATTACAAATCAATATTTTATTAATTAAGAAACCTTTGCTTTATGTTTAATATCATACAATAATGATAAGCAAATCCATCTTTACATTAAAATGATTTGTAATTTAATATCCAAAATGCTGAGAAAAAGATCTTAATGCAACTGACAAACTGAAACTTCTAAAAACTTCAGTAGAAAAATTCCCAAGTCAATTACTTAGACAGCAATTTAAAAACATCAGCTATTTTATGAATAAGGTCTGTTGGCAACATCGCTTCTTTTGAGAATTGTTCAGCAGCCAAATCTCCGGCCATCCCATGAAGCCAAACACCTAAAATACATGCGCTTTCAGGTTCGTATTTTTGGGAAATCAATGATGTTATAATACCGGTCAACACATCACCGCTGCCACCTTTTGCCATCCCGGAATTGCCCGTAATATTATAAAAAACTTGTCCTTGCGGGGTAACAACAGCCGTATGATGATCTTTGAGAACTATAAAAATCTGGTGTTCTTTAGCTTTTTTCTTTGCCAGATCCAGCCTTTCAAAAGAATCGTGGGTTTTGCCAAACAGGCGCCCAAACTCCAATGGATGTGGTGTTATAACTGAATTTTCCGGAATTAAATTCTGTTTTTTACTTTCTGCTAAGATATTAAGCGCATCAGCATCTAATACCACCGGGTTTTTATACGATTTTAGAAAGTCAAAAAGCGCCTGTTGTGTAAGTTTTTCTTTCCCTAAGCCTGGCCCAATGCCATAAACCGATTTTTCCTGAATCTCGAGTTTATCAATATAATTGTCGCCCGAGTTAACAAACATAGCTTCAGGAACCTGAGACTGCAAAATGCCATACCCGCAATCAGGAGCCATAGTGAAGGTTAATCCGCTACCGGTTCTGAGCGCTGCCAGAGTAGACATCAACACAGATCCCATTTTTCCATAACTGCCGCCAACCAATATGCTTTTACCAAAAGTGCCTTTGTTGCTAAAATCCGCTCTTGGTCTATAAATCGAACGGATCATTTGCCTATCGGCTACAAAAAAATCAGTTTTAGCGTCATCAATAAACTGTTGATCAAGGCCAATATCCAGCAATTCTATTGTGCCACAAAACCTCCCGGTCTCTGGATGCATAAAACTGCGCTTGTAAAACTGGAATGTAAGTGTAATATCCGCTTTGAAAACTGTAGAATTGTCGTCTGTCATCTTATCAGCATACAAACCCGAAGGGATATCAATCGCCAGTTTTGGCTGCCTGGAACTATTCAGCTGATCAACAACCGCTTTGACTCTGCCACTGAGATTTCTGTTGAGACCATAGCCGAAAAGCGCATCAATGATTAAGGAATTCTCATTATTATCCGGCAAAAACTTAGAAAAATATTTGAAAACAATACCACTGTTCTTTCTTATTTTTTTATAATTAATTTTTGCATCTTCCGAAAAGTCCTGTTTACCTCTGTCTATATAAACTTCTACATCGATGGCTTTTTCATACAACAGGCGTGCAACTGCAAACCCGTCGCCGCCATTATTGCCTTTTCCGCAGAATACCTGTACTTTTTTGATATTCTTCATATTATTGACAATCCACGATGCACATGCATTAGCCGCTTTCTCCATCAGCTGGATGGATGAGATGCCGGTTCTGATTGTGGTTTGGTCGCATTCTTTGATTTGAGGCGCTGAAAGGATCTTCATTTTACAAAAAGTTATTTCTCAAATTTAATCATTATAATTCTGACAAAAAATGAATTTACAAAGCATTTTAAATAAAAAAACAATATTTTTGTTTATTAATTAAAAAATACAACTATGGGATTTGTAAAAGAATTTAAAGAATTTGCATTCAAAGGGAATGTAGTCGATCTGGCAGTGGGTGTCATCATTGGTGGTGCATTTGGTGCGATTGTAAAATCTTTGGTAGATGATGTTATCACGCCATTATTGCTGACTCCGGCTCTTAAAGCGGCTGGTGCAGAGAATATCAAAGAATTATCATGGAATGGTGTTACTTATGGTAATTTCCTATCGTCAGTCATCAGTTTTCTGGTTATTGCTTTTGTGTTATTTTGGTTGATAAAACTAGCTAACAAAGTGACTAAAAAACCAGAAGAAGCACCAGCAGGGCCATCTTCTACAGATGCACTGTTAATGGAAATCCGTGATGAACTTAAAAAGAAATAGTCATCTATTATCATAAAAAAAATGCCACAATGTTGTGGCATTTTTTTTATTTCAGTAAATTGATTTCCAAGATATTGTTGTTCTTTTTCATCCGTTCAGACATTAGTTTTTCCTGAGATTTCATATAATCAGCTCCGTTTAAGCGATTCCCTGATTCGTCTGTCATATAAATCTCTCCTGCCAATGTTTTTTTCTTAAAATTGGCCAGCGGATCTTTTCTGTAAGCTTTATAAGCACTCTGATATTTTTTGTAATCTATTGCCACAGGTTTTTCTGATGCAAAACTAAAAAGATCCCTTTCGATAACATTATTTTTGATTCCTTTCAGTTCCATAAGATGGGATCCGGACCGGTCTTCGATCTTTACAATCAGCCCGGGCAATCCATAAAATTTATACGGACCGTCCTGGATTGGGATTTCTGCTGAGAACCAGGCGATCCAATGCCTGCCGGCAAAATCGGTTTCAGCTTTTTGAACATTCCAATTACCAATTTTAGTTTTTTCGGGTAATATTTTCCAGTCAAACTTCACCTGTTGGCTGGCATTATAAGGTGTCATGTCCAAAGTTACTATATGATTGATTCTGAAATCGGGATATGTTTTTAAGATCTTATAACCAACAACCCCCTGTTTGCCAGACATTGCAATAACATCATTATTATGAGCAGCTCTATTTTTCTTGAACTGGGCATCCATTATAGAATCATTCTGAAAAACATACTCGCTGTAGTACTGCGATCCTTTTTTATTAATATCCAAAACCATCAATTCAGACTTTTTGGTATCTGCATCGGTAGAATCTGTTTGGAATGTATAATCGTAATAAAATCTCTGGTTTTGTGAAAAAAGAAATGCTGATAGCAAAACTACTGTCAATAGAATTATCTGTCTCATGAGTTATTATTTTTTGAATTAATTTTCACTTAACAATGTCCAGCTCTATCCTATTATTATCCTTTTTGATTTGGTTTTTCAGGCGTTCCTCCTGCTCTTTTGCAAACTTGACAGAGTTGCTGTCTTTACCTGTCATAATAACTGTAGTACCGCCCATCTGCATCTGCCGGATGCCTTTTGTAGGATCGTTTTCATAATCTGACATTACTTTCTGAAACTGCTTTTGATTAACTGATACTTCTTTGGCATTAAATACGTTGATATCAAGATCACTATTAATATTCTTAATCCCTCTCAACTCCATCTTGTGGGAACCAGTTTGTCCTCAATTTTCACAATCAAACCTGGTAAACCATAGAATTTATACGGCCCATCCTGAATCGGTAAATCGATAGAAAACCATGCAATCCAGTGCCTGCCGGCGAAATCAGCTTCCGCTTTTTGGGCATTCCATTCTCCAATTTTCTCTTTGTCCGAGGCTATTTTCCAGTTGATTTTTCGGTCTTCTGAGATATTATAGGCATCCATTCCCAACCTGCGGTGGAGATTGACCTTGTAATCGGGATACGTTTTTGTCACCGAATATCTTACACTGCCAGCCTTCATGGGAGCCGTAATGTTGATAGTCCCATTTGCTTTTACCTGTCGTTCTATATCAGCTTTCATCAGGGAATCAGAATTAAAAACTGTGTAGCTATAATATTTGGAGCCATCTTTTGACGTATCCAGGTACATCATTTCCTTTTTTACATCCGCGACATTGGCAGAATCCGGGATTAATTGATACTCGTAGATAAATCTTTTATTCTGCCCAAACATAAGGGTACACAACATGATAAAATAGATTGTAAATAATTTGTTCATGGCTATTAATTTTAAAAGCCGGCGAACCGGCTCAAGTGTTATGAAAATAAAAATTGGATTACTTGGTAATGATACTGATAGACTTGCCACTTTCATTCTTAATGACACTCATTGATGAAATCAGATTAGGGTCAATTTTTTGTATTTCTACTCTATCTGTCAACTTCCCATTGATATAGATATTAGTTAAATTATCATTGGAAGCCAACCCATCATTATCAAGGATAATCACTTGATTCGACCTGCTTACCCTTTGTGGTGCTGTAAAAACATTGACATTAGAAACCTTTGACCTGGGAGAATCCGATAGAGACTTAAAACTGATAGTCCTGGGACGGTTCTGCCACATTTCTTTATTTAACTCCTGCTGTTTTAGCCAAAGTTTTTTCTGATCTTCCTGCAATTCTTTTTGTTTTTCCTTAAGCTCCTTTCTTTTTTTCTCCAGCTTTCTAAGCTCTTTAAGAGTCAGATGAGATTTTGCATTATTGAAAAAGAAATCATCTGAAAAACTATAAGTAAAGTTGCTGGGAAGATCTCTCATTATTTTAAGTTCTTCATTCGTAGGAACCCGGCCGTAAGAGACAGTCCCATCAGAGAACGCATTTTTGCCATATTGGTCTTTTATCATTTTCTGAAACTGCTCATCCGTATAGATTTTACCAAATTTATCACCCACTTCTTGAGCTCTTTTTTGCACTTCCTGAATCATTTTTTGAAACTCCGGTGAGTTAACTCTCGCTTCCGCTTCCTTAGCGCGCTTGTCTACATCAGCAATCCTCTTTTTGAACTCCGGCGAATTGAGCATCTTTTCCGTTTCCCTGGCACGTTTTTCCGCATCTGCAATCCTCTTTTTGAATTCTGGGGAATTGGCTTTTTTCTCTATGTCAGCATACCTTTTATTCCACTCCGGCGAATCATAGATTTTAGCAATAGCATCAGCATTTTTTTCTAATTCTTTTTGATTAATTTTAAAATTGTCAGAACTGACAATCCCGTCTATTTGGGTGCCAAGCTGATCAATTTCATTTTCCAGCGCCTCAAATTCCGGCGAATCCGTTTTCTTAGCCTTGGACAGAGCTTTCAACTGCTGGCTTTTCTCATTAATTTTTTTACTTAGTGCAGCAATCTTCAGATTGTCCTCCTGCAGCGCATCGCCGTGCATTTTCAGTTTGGACTGATGATCTTTTGCCAAGCTGTCTAATGCAACCGTAGAGGAAGGTTTGATAGTATCCGTTTTTAACTGTTCTACCGCCAGCTCTATGGCTTTGTTGGTTTCTTTGATCTCTATATTTTTAGCATTCACCATATAGGCAAATACCATCAAAAATAAAATCGGCAGCGCAAAAAGTTTGCGTGCATAGCTGTACTTGGTTTTGTTTTTTGTAAGCATTGTAAGTCTTTTTTTGAGGTTAGAAGATAAAAACGGACTTGTAACAGGTAAAACCGAACCAGAGAAATGACTCTCCAGCAGCATCTGTGCAAATGCTTTGGTGTCCGATTTTTTCACCGCTTTCTTGTCCGCCAAGTATTCGTGAATAAGATTGATTTCTTTGCTGATAAAGTAAAACACAGGGTTGAACCAGAAAATGGATTTTACAACTTGCATCAGGAGCTTATCCCAGCTGTGTTTCTGTTCTATATGCACCATCTCGTGTTTCAAAATCTGTTGCCCCACAGGAGAATTGATCTCTATTGATCTCTTCCAGAACAGATTTCTGAAGAATGAAAAAGGTGCGTTATTAAGGTTCGTCTGATAAAAATTGATTCCCCGGATTGTTTCATTCGGGAACTTGTTTTTCATCGAATTGATTTTTAAAATCCCTATAATGAGGCGGATTAAAAGAGCGACTGAAACCACTCCAGTAATTGCATAAAAAATCGAATAAATAGTGATATCATAGTTCGCAGTTGTTTGTAATTGATTTTGATTAAACTGGCTGAGCAGCACATACAAATTCTTATTGGTCTCTATCGTGAAATACGAAACCTTTATAAGCGGCAAAACCAGACTTATAATAACCGACAAAAGCAGGTAAAACCGATTGTAATGATGAAAAGTTTTATCCTTCAAAAAAAGCAGATAATAAGCAAACATCACTGCAGAGCAGATGATAACTTTGCCCAGATACAATAGCGTAGGTTCCATTATTCCTTATTTTTAAGTTCATTTAATAAGAGTTCCAGATCTTGTACACTGATTTCATTTTCTTCTACCAAAAACGAAACAGCATTGGTGTAAGAGCCTTCAAAATAATTCTTAACCAGGCTTCTGATAGACCGGCCACTATAACTTTCTTTACTCACAATAGGGAAATACTCGTGCTGCCGGCCAAACGTCTTGTAATTCACAAAACCTTTTTCCATCAGTATTTTCAGAATGGTAGAGATAGTATTGGTGTGCGGTTTTGGCTCAGGAAACAATTCTAAAACGTCTTTTAAAAATCCTTTCTCTATCTGCCAAAGATATTGCATCACCTGTTCTTCTGCTTTGGTTAACTTATTCATTTTCTTTTACTTTAAACAATCAATCTTATATCACTAAAAACTTAGTAATACAAATGTAGAATTATTTTTTTATTGTACAACTATTTTTATAGTTAAAAGGCGTTAAAAATAATAACCAATTGATTTACAGTCATTAAAATAATTAATTTCACTAAGTTAGTAAAAAAACCAAAATAAAGCTTGCTTACTAAAATTATTACCTTACATTTGCAATCCAATATCGCGAGGTAGAGCAGTAGGTAGCTCGTCGGGCTCATAACCCGGAGGTCGCACGTTCGAGTCGTGTCCTCGCAACCAAACTAAGAGAATCAATTATTTGATTCTCTTTTTTTTTTCAAAAATTACAAATTCACCTGTTGAATTAATTAATATATCCTTTCACAGACTTTGCGAATTAATCAGAATTCTTATTTGTAAAATTTTGTTTAATCTGCGGAAATTTAGAATTCAATACCTCAGTAAAAAATAAAAACACTAATTAACTTGACTTGTAAAGAAAATATCGTATATTTGCAGAACAATATCGCGAGGTAGAGCAGTAGGTAGCTCGTCGGGCTCATAACCCGGAGGTCGCACGTTCGAGTCGTGTCCTCGCAACCAAACTAAGAGAATCAATTTTTTGATTCTCTTTTTTTTATAAATACTGTAACCCATTAAAAATTCGGCTCCGCAGAAAGGGTTTTTAATTGATTATCAAATTCTTTAAATAAATTCGTAAATTTGGTTATGGCAAAAATCCTAAAAATATATCCGCAAAATCCCCAAGAAAATTTGATTGACGAAGCTGTAAAAGTTTTACAAAACGGTGGTGTCATTATTTATCCTTCGGATACCATCTACACTATCGGCTGTGATATTTATAATCACAAAGCGATGGAAAGGCTGGCACAGATCAAAGGGATCAAGCTGGACAAACACCAATTTTCTATTATCTGTAACGATCTCAGCCACCTGTCCGAATTTACAAAACCTATCGAGACATCAACTTTTAGGTTTCTGAAAAACCATTTACCCGGTGCATTTACATTTATTTTGGAAGCCAACAGAAATCTGCCAACCACTTATAAAGGCCGGAAAACCGTGGGAATCCGTGTCCCAGATCATATTGTTCCCCAAATGCTGGTTGAGAAATTGGGACATCCGATTGTATCTACATCCATTCACGATGATGACGAAATTTTGGAATATTCTACAGACCCGGAACTGATAGCCGAGAAATATGACAAACTCGTAGACATTGTTATTGACTCCGGTTATGGCGACAACAACGCCTCCACGATCGTAGACCTGACTACCGGCGAACCGGAAATCATCCGACAAGGGAAAGGGATTTTGTAATTATTGGTATCTTTTCCGTCTTCGGCTCCCACTCTTTTTGTTCGGCATAGCCGCAAAAAGTGAGTTCCGCTCAAATCGAAGAGTTGAGATTTGTAGATTCAGATAGAAATAATGAGATAAGTCCGGACGTAATTTCAACAAGCATAACAACATTTGACATAAGCAGTAACAAAAATGAAATTCATAACATCGCCTGCCAAACTGATGAATGTAGAAAACTCTACAGAATTACTAAAAACTACAACACCCAAATTCATCAAAGATGCAGAATTGATACAATCGTTTTTAAAAGAGAAATCACCTAAATTCTTGGTAGAATTGATGGAGATCTCTCCAAAACTGGCGGATGAAAACTGGGAACGCAACCAAAAATGGTCCGCTAAACCAACTGCCAAAAATTCTGCACCGGCTATGTTTGCCTTTACAGGTGAAGTTTACAGAGGTTTGGACGCAAAAACCCTGGATGAAAAAGCGGTAAAATATCTTGAGAAGAATTACAGGATTTTATCCGGACTTTACGGACTTCTGAAACCGTCTGATAAAATTATGCTGTATCGTTTGGAAATGGGACGCCCATTTCAATTTGATACTTTTAAGAACCTCTATGCCTTCTGGACAGAAAAAGTGACTGACCAGCTCAATTCTGAACTCAAGAAAAACGAACTCCTCATTAACCTTGCCAGCAACGAATACGGAAAAGTCATCGACCGGAAAAAACTGAAAACCAAAGTTGTTGATTTTGATTTTAAGCAAATCCAACCTGATGGAAAACTGAAAACAATTGTTGTTTATACCAAGCACGCAAGAGGACTGATGCTGCGTTTTTGTGCCGAAAATCAAGTTGAGACTTTGGATGAACTGAAAGCCTTCAATTACGAAAATTATCTGTTAGACGAAAAATTATCTTCGGAAACAAAACTGGTTTTCACGAGATAGATTTGATATTGAGAGATAATTGACGGATAGATAACAGATGTTGGATTTATAAATTAAATTAGGGATGAAGCTTTCCGAGATCAAACTACTTTTTCAAAAAGAACTTTCCGAACTCTATTCAAAATCTGAGATTGAGGAATTGTTCGTTATTTTTTGCGGCCATTTTCTTGAACTCAATAAAATTGAACTGCGGCAAAATCTTGAAAAAGGCTTAGCTGAAAGTGACTCAAACCAATTTTATGATGCCATTTCTGAACTGAAAACAGGGAAACCTTTCCAGCAAATTTTGGGCGAAACCGAGTTCTTTGGAATGAAATTCTTTGTTAACGATCAAGTTTTGATTCCCAGACCGGAAACGGAAGAATTGCTGGAATTAGCCATCAATAAAATGCAAGAATCACGTAAAAAGAATCAGGAAAGGCTTAGAGAGCCTCAGCCTGGCAACCAACAACCAACAACTAACAAACATTTTCGAATTCTTGATATCGGAGCCGGAAGCGGCATTATACCGATTATCCTAAAAAAGTATTTTCCGGAAGCAGAAGTCACATCCATCGACATTTCTAGAGATGCTTTGGAAATGGCCAAAAAAAATGCTGATTTTCACCAAACTGAAATCAGCTTTATTCAAAAAGATTATTTGAATGAGAAGCTTGATGACGTGTATGACATTATCATTAGCAATCCGCCATACATTGGGATTGAAGAGAATGTAGAAATAGAAGATTCTGTAAAAGGATTTGAGCCCAATTTGGCGCTCTTCTCTCCCACTTCTGATGCGCTGATTTTTTACAGAAAGATTTCGGAAGATGCTGAAAAACACCTTGCTGAAAACGGCTTAATCTTTCTTGAAATCAATCAGAAATTAGGAAAAGAGACCTTGGAATTATACAGCCAATTTGCGTATTCTGAATTATTGAAGGATATATCGGGAAATGACCGGATAATTTGTGTAAAAAAATAAATAACTGCGAGCTCGGAATGTTGAATGAACAACCCCGCGTGGATCTAGCCCCGATGGAAACGGCATCCTTTTGTTTTGCGCGAGGCGGCGGAGCGAAGCGGAGCCGACCGAGCAGCAAAACAAAAGATACAGTGGACAGCGGGTTACCAATGTGGAAAGAACCCGAAACCCTGTGCTTCTAAAAAATTATCCAATTCTTTTATTCACAAAAATCTGATAAGCCAAATAAATGAGCGGCAACGCCATAATACCCAGGTAAACTGCATTTTGCATCGCTACCTGCGGATAAACGGCCACCGCATAAACCAATCCGAAAAATGCGCCGCCCAAATGTGCAGCGTGACCAATATTGTCATGCGCGCGTGGATTGAGCATCATATATACGGAATAACCAAAATACAAGGCCCCGAATAAATAGCCGGGAAGAAAGTTGACCTCTATCTCTTTGGGAGCGAGCGCGACAGCCGCAAACAATACGCCCGAAACGCCGCCGCTGGCACCGATTGCCGAATAGAACGGAACGTTTTTGTAAACGATAAGGCAAAACAAATTGCCCAAAATAATGGATGCGATATAAATGATCAGAAAACCAACGACGCCAAAGCCATAGATAGCAATGGGCGCGAAGAAATAAAGCGTTAACATATTGAAAAACAAATGCATCCAGTCACCGTGAAGGAATCCTGCGGATAGAAGCCTTATATATTCTTTCCTGCGCTGGATGGCGCCCACTTCAAATTTATATTTCTGGAAAATTTCCGGTTTCTGGAAACCGATGTAACTTGTGATACAAGTGATTGCTATTATAATGATTAATACGATATTCATGTCTGTTAATGCTATTATTTGTCAGCCTCGGAGTTCAGATCCGGGTTATATTGATTCGGTGTTTTCGTCAAAAAGGTTGCCAATGGTTCCGCCTTCTTCATCTGATTCATCGGCGGGTCTGATGTCTATTTCTATCTCCTCTTCTACAATTTCCGGCGGTTCGGGAATGGTGATGTTAATGGTTTTGACTTTATCTTTGGTCAACTGGTTCCCGATCGCTTTGATCCCCTTTACGGTGATGAACTCATCTAAATCTACAATCTCCGGATCTTTTTGCCTGTCCTTGATCTTCGGGAATATAATTTCTGCCTTCGCGCCAGCATCTGTGGTGACAAACTCGATGAAGGATTTTGGATTTTCGTTTCCGAAAAATGTCTGGATATTGGGCGTCGCTTCCAAAAGGAAACGCTTTACAAAGTATTTGTCTTTTTCACCATCAAAGTAGATACAGGTAATAGGCTGCTCCGGATTCCATTTCTGAAGGATCAGATAGTCATCATCAAACCTATTCATGAGATCAAAAGAAACGAGTTTGGCTTCTCCCTGAGAATTGATGGTTAAAATCTTATCATCTCCTTTGAAACTGCCAAGCAACGTTCCCCGGCCATCGGCATTCAGACGCCTTACAGAGTCATCAAACCAGATTTTTCTGGGTGCCAGAGTCGATACGCCTTCTTCTTTGAGGTCTACTTTTTTCACGGCATATTTGGTTACCAGATTCCCTTTGGAGTCCCGCCCTTTGATTGCCAGTTCAGAAAAATCGATATCAATTTTGTTCTTTCTGACTCTCGCATTGGGTTTTAGCAGTACCGATACAAGCTCGGCCTCGCCATTGGGATTAGCAGAAAAGTAAAGCATCTCTGATCCTTTTTTGTCAGAAGCGAGTTTATAATCCGTATTCCTTGTAACGCCGATTACAGAGAAGCGTTTCATATAAAAAGGTCCTTCCCTACCTTCCCGGTAGATCATGTTATACACTGTGCGCTTGTCATTCTTTTTCCAGACTGCTACGTGAACAATATTTTTCCCGATAAAAGTTTTGGCTTCTACCTTTACCACCTTCATAGTTCCGTCTTTCTGGAAAGTAATGATATCATCTATATCCGAACAGTCAAACAGGTATTCGTCTTTTTTGAGGGAGGTCCCAATGAAACCTTCTTCGCGGTTGACATAGAATTTTTCGTTGGCAACGGCTACTTTTGTGGCATCAATGGTATCAAAAATCCTCAATTCGGTTCGCCGCTCTTTACCTTTACCATATTTTTTCTGAATATTAGTATAATAATCTATGGCATAAGTAATAAGATTAGCCAAATTATGCTTAACTTGTTCAATCTTACCTTCCAACGCGAGAATGTTTTCTTTGAACTTATCAAGATCAAAACGGGAAATCCTCTTGATCCTGATCTCTGTAAGCCTCACGATATCTTCCTCTGTTACGGCTCTCAGAAGATGCGCCGTATGCGGCTTCAGCCCTTCATCAATGGTACTGATAACGTCTTCCCAGGATTTTACTTCTTCTATATCATGGTAAATCCTGTTCTCGATAAAAATCCTCTCCAAAGATGAGAAATGCCAACTTTCCTGTAACTCGTGAAGTTCAATTTCCAATTCTTTTTTAAGCAGTGAAACGGTATGATCTGTATTATGTTTTAGAATTTCGGAAACCGATAGAAACATTGGTTTATCACCAACAATCACGCAGGCATTCGGAGAAATCGGAACTTCGCAATCTGTGAAGGCGTAAAGTGCGTCAATCGTTTTATCGGGAGAGACATCGGGATGCAGATGAATGTTGATCTCCACATTATCCGACGTATTATCTTCTATCTTCTTAATCTTGATCTTCCCTTTTTCATTAGCCTTAAGAATACTGTCTATCAGGTCACCTGTATTTTTGGAGAAAGGAAGTTCTGTAATGGTCAGCGTATGTTTTTCTTTTTGAGAAATCCTTGCCCTTGCCCTGATTTTACCGCCTCTTTTACCATCGTTATAGCCGGCAACATCCAACATACCGCCTGTAAGAAAATCAGGATAAAGTTCAAATTTTTTACCTTTGAGATAAAGAATGGAAGCCGTAATCAATTCATTGAAATTATGCGGCATAATCTTGGTAGACAACCCTACACCGATCCCTTCTACGCCTTGTGCCAACAAAAGCGGGAATTTCACAGGTAAATCCACCGGCTCATTATTTCGCCCGTCGTAGGATTTTGTCCAGTGCGTGGTTTTTGGATTAAACACAACATCCAGCGCAAAGGGTGTTAACCTTGCCTCAATATATCTTGCTGCCGCCGCAGAGTCACCTGTATAGATGTTTCCCCAGTTCCCTTGGGTATCGATCAATAATTCTTTCTGGCCAAGCTGTACCATCGCATCCGTGATAGAGGCATCCCCATGTGGGTGGTACTTCATAGTGTTCCCGACAATATTGGCTACTTTGTTATAACGTCCGTCTTCCAGCTCACGCATCGAGTGCATGATACGGCGCTGAACAGGTTTGAAACCGTCAAAAATAGAAGGGATTGCCCTGTCCAGAATAACATACGAGGCATAATCCAAAAACCAATCTTTATACAGTCCGGAGACTTTTTTCAAACTTTCTTCGTTGTGTGTACTTTCTTCCATTAATCTGTAACTGTATTATCCTGCTTTTGGTTTTCTGAATTGTATTTGACAACTTTATTTAATGAAAATTTCAGGTCTTCGATCTGTTTTCTGTTAAGATAAGAAATCTCATATTTAAGAATGATAACCTGATTTTTTTTGCTGAGAATATATACATATAACCTTTTGAAAAACAAAACACTTATAATGTTATACTTTATTATTTTGTATTTGGGAAATTCATCCCTGGCATCTTTTTTTGCAAGCAGGTAGAGGATATGACTGTTTCTGAAATTAAGAGCCTCGCCATCGCTGTCGTATTCAAAAATAGGGCGCCCCAAAAGGTACAGAAAGGCAAATAAAACCAAAGGAATAATCAGTAATATCCACGATCTACTCCCAAAAACATCAAATTTGCTGATCTCCAAAATATATGCAATGAGGCCGAGCAAAAAAATAATTCCTCCCAATGAGTAGATAAAACTGTAAAACGGTTTTTTTTCTCTGTTACTGAGTCGCATGTTATGCTGATTCTAAAGTTTTTTTCTTATCAATTTCGCTATCATCCTCAACCACAAGGTTATCCAGGATAAACAATTGCCTGTCCGGTGTGTTTTTACCCATATAAAATTCCAATAACTGGTCTATGGTTTGATCCCTGCCCACTACAACAGGTTCCAGCCGGATATCTTTACCAATAAAATGCTTAAACTCGTCCGGTGAGATCTCGCCCAAACCTTTAAACCTTGTGATTTCCGGGTTTTTCCCCAGCTCATTAAGCGCTTTCAGGCGCTCTGCATCAGAATAGCAATATCTTGTTTCTTTTTTGTTCCTCACCCGGAAAAGTGGTGTCTGTAAAATATACAAATGCCCGTTTTTTATCAAGTCGGGAAAAAACTGAAGAAAGAATGTAATCATCAATAATCTGATGTGCATCCCGTCTACATCGGCATCTGTAGCAATAATCACCTGGTTGTAACGCAAATCCTCAAGGCTTTCCTCGATATTAAGCGCAGCCTGCAACAGGTTAAATTCCTCGTTCTCATACACTATTTTCTTGGTCAACCCGTAGCAGTTTAGAGGTTTTCCCTTCAACGAAAAAACAGCCTGCGTTTCCACATCTCTGGACTTGGTGATAGAGCCTGACGCAGAATCTCCCTCGGTGATAAAAATCATCGTCTCAGACTTCCTGGCAGCTTTTTGATCGTTATAATGATGGCGGCAATCACGCAGTTTTTTATTATGAAGCGATACTTTTTTAGCACGTTCTCTTGCCAATTTTTGGATTCCTGATAGTTCTTTTCGTTCTCTTTCTGAAATTAAAATCTTTTTATGAATAGCTTCTGCAATCTCTGGATTTTTGTGAAGATAATTATCCAATTTACTTTTTAAGTAATTGATAACAAAAGTCTTAATAGTCTCCAGTTCTTTTCCATCCTTGTCTTGCCCCATTGTGGTAGAACCCAATTTGGTCTTGGTCTGGGACTCAAAAACCGGATTACCAACATTGATATATACTGCAGCAATGATCGCTTTTCTAATATCGGTGGCTTCAAAGTTTTTATTGAAAAATTCCCTAATGGTTTTTACGTAAGCTTCTTTGAAAGCACTGAGATGCGTACCACCTTGAGAAGTGTATTGCCCATTAACAAAAGAAAAATACGTCTCAGACTGGGATTTGTCGGAATGTGTAATGGCCAGTTCCATATCTTCATCTTTGATATGGATAATCGGATAGACAATTTCGCCATCAATCTCTTCTTCCAATAAGTCCTTCAAACCATTTTGAGATTCAAAAACTTCTCCGTTAAAATAGATTTTTAAACTTAAATTGAGGTAAGTGTAATTACGGAGCATTTTCTCAACATATTCATTCCTGAATTTGAAGTTGACAAAAATGCTGTTATCCGGGACAAAGGTAATTTCCGTCCCATTTCTTTCAGTAGTTTCGGCTTCATCGTGCAATATATCCAATCTTCCCTCCCGGAATTCGGCTATTCTCATTCTGCCTTCACGAACTGATTTTACTCTGAAATAAGTTGATAAAAAGTTAACCGCTTTTGTACCTACACCATTCAAACCGATGGATTTTTTGAAAGCGCCATCATCATATTTCCCACCGGTATTCATTATAGAAACTACATCCACAATTTTCCCCAAAGGGATTCCTCGGCCGTAATCACGGACCGTTACCGTTCCGTCCTTGATTTTTACATCAATTCTTTTTCCGGCTTTCATCCTGAATTCATCGATAGAATTATCCAAAACTTCTTTCAGCAAAATATAAATCCCGTCATCTACAGATGAACCGTCTCCCAATTTCCCAATGTACATACCGGGGCGCAATCGCACGTGCTCCCTAGGTTCGAGCGTTCGGATATTGTCTTCGGAATAATTTGCAGAATTAACTTCACTCATATAAGTCAGATTTAAAAAAAAGAGATTAAAAACCAGTAACTCACAAATTTAACGAAATGGATTTTAATTTGAAAATTTTTGTATTCATTTTTCAGTAATAACAAAAAAAAGCCAAACAATTGCTTGGCTTTTAATTATCTTAATTTTTCTTATCTGTCTAATTACCATCGATGATGTCTCCCAATTTGCCGAGGATACTACCTTCTTCTCTCCTGCTTCCGCTACCATACTGCAGAATTTTACCGGCAAGGCGGCTGATCGGCAATGTCTGTACCCATACTTTGCCCGGCCCTCTGAGTTCCGCAAAAAATAATCCTTCGCCACCGAAGAGCGTATTTTTTATCCCGCCAATGAATTGAATATCATACGAAACAGACTGTGTAAATGCTACGATACAACCTGTATCTATCTTTAGAATCTCGCCGTGCTGCAATTCTTTTTCCATCACATAACCACCGCTGTGGACAAAGCACATCCCATCGCCTTCCAGCTTCTGCATAATAAAACCTTCTCCGCCAAATAACCCGGTCCCTAATTTTCTTTGAAATTCGATACCTATGGAAACGCCTTTTGCCGCACAGAGAAAACTATCCTTCTGACAAATGATTTTCTCACCATAATCTGATAAATTGAGCGGGATAATTTTACCAGTATAAGGTGCGGCGAACGAAACCTGACGTTTTTGCGAGCTTATATTTGTAAAAACCGTCATAAAAAGGCTCTCACCAGTGAGCATCCTGCGACCGGCCGTGAAGAGTTTATTCATCAGCCCGGAATTGCTGCCATCACCAAACATGGTCTCCATGCGTATGCCGTCATTCATCATCATAAAACTGCCTGGCTCGGCAATCACAGCTTCGTTTGGATCCAGTTCTATCTCCACACACTGGAGTTCTTCACCATAGATCTTATAGTCAATTTCGTGATTTTTCATTGTTTTGATTTTACAATTAGTTCTCTCTTCAAAAATTTTGTTACAAAAAAAAACGCTTCCCGTTTCCGGAAAGCGTTTGAATTTAATTTTAAAGGCAAGTCTAAACATTAAACCTGAAATGCATGATATCACCGTCCTTCACAATATATTCTTTACCTTCCACTCTCATTTTTCCGGCTTCTTTTACTTTTGCTTCGGAACCATAATTCACAAAATCATCATAGGCAATCACTTCTGCGCGGATAAAACCTTTCTCAAAGTCGGTATGGATAACACCTGCCGCCTGAGGCGCTGTCCACCCCTGGCCAATAGTCCAGGCTCTTACTTCTTTTACACCGGCGGTGAAATACGTCTGAAGTTTCAAAAGATCATAAGCTTTCCTAATTAGTCGGTTAACACCAGGCTCTTCCAAACCAAGTTCTTCCAGGAACATTTGCCTCTCTTCAAACGTCTCCAGCTCATTGATATCAGCTTCTATCTGTGCTGCCAATATTACAACCTCTGCGCTCTCTTTCTGAGCCATCTCTTCGATTTTACCTATCCAGCTGTTACCATTTTTGATCGAATTTTCGTCTACATTACAAACGTAAAGCACTGGCTTTTTTGTCAGCAGCTGAACATCATCGATGATGCTTTTTGTAAAATCATCCACGGGAAACTCTCTCGCATTTTTGCCGTCTTCTACAAACTTCTGCAGGTTTTGCAAAGTCTCGTACGCCAGAATATCTTCTTTTTTACCGGATTTTATAAATTTTTTAGCCTTATCAACAGCTTTTCCTATGGTTTCAAGATCTTTAAGCTGCAGCTCTATATCAATAATTTCTTTATCTCTAAGCGGATCTACAGAACCTTCTACGTGAACAATATTGCCATTGTCAAAACATCTCAGCACATGGATAATCGCTTCACACTCGCGGATGTTGGCCAAAAACTGGTTACCAAGACCTTCGCCTTTGCTGGCACCTTTTACCAATCCGGCAATATCTACAATCTCTACCACAGCAGGCAAAACCCGCTCCGGATTGACCAGTTTTTCCAGCTCAAAAAGGCGCGTATCCGGTACAGATACAGTTCCAAGGTTAGGTTCTATCGTACAAAACGGATAGTTTGCAGACTGAGCTTTTGCGTTGCTCAGGCAGTTAAACAAGGTTGATTTCCCTACATTTGGCAGACCTACGATTCCACATTTCATAATTAAAAGTTCAATGTTTTAAGTTGACTGTCCAGCGCTAAGCCTTGATATGGCTAACACTGAATATTGAATTTCAAGTGCGCAAAGATACTGATTTTGTTTTGTAAATTTTGATTTTTATTCCGGACGAAAAATCCACGCATTGGCTGGTTTTTTATCAACCAAATCTATCTATATTTGCAAAGCTGTGTGAGGGCGGAGGCAATTGTTGGAGCTCGTCCGCAGAAGGCGGACAGCGACTTGCCGCAGACCGGCCGTTTTGATTTTGCTTGCCCGCCAGCTATTTTCTGAACTGCAGCAATTATCAAAATCAAAAGGGACACACCCAAACTGAAGAATCATGGCCAGAAAAAAACGCGAATTTCAATCCTCGGAATTACTTAATTCTTTTGCAAAAATATATGGTTTTGAAGACAAACTGAGAGCTTTTGAAATCAAAGATTTTTTGCAGGAATATCTTTCTGATGCGCTTTTTGCAGAGATTACCAGTGTCAACCTGAAAGAGAAAGTTCTTGTATTGCGTATCCAGTCACCATTGCTGAAAAACGATTTCCGCATGAGAAAATCCTTTTTTCTGAAAAAATTCCAGGAAGTCTTAAAGGACGAATCGCTGATTAATGATCTCCTGATTTTGTAGCGATATCTTCTATCATCTTCTTGCTTTTGGCATCCAACATGGATCTTAGCGGGAAGAAAAACCGCAGCGGATTGCTGATAAAATAACGAAAAATCTCTTTGAAAATATCGCGCACTTCACTCCATTCAACCTTTCTGGAGCGGAATGCCAACAGCATAGACAGCCCAAAACTGACTGCAAAATTGAAAAATCCGATGATAAAAACGGTTACAAACGAAATCCAAAATGTGTAGGAGCTGACCACAAAATCTTTCCCATAAAGCCCCAAAGCGAGATTACCGGCTGCAAAAGTAATGTGGCGGATATCCAGATCCAGGCCTAAAAACAAACCGATGGGCGCTGTAGCACCTAAAAACACACCAAACCAAAAATTGGATACGATACCCGCCCAGTTTCTGGAATAGTACACAGATAACCGCTTGGCAATGCGCTGCCCAAAGAAATAATTAATAAAAGGATTTTTTGCTATCCGCCTCGGTATCTGGTAAAATACAGCGTTATTGCTGATATTACCGGAGATAACACCCGAGATAAAAAGAAAAACACCTGCTATGGAGGCATGTAAAATCGCCTTGGACTGAAACGGATCAAGATCATAAAGCAGTTTCCCTGATTTCTCAAAGGCAAAATTCTGTTTAAAGAGAATCTCCAGTCCATAGATGATTATCAACGAGACTGGAAAAGAAAGCAGGACATTCCCGACAAATGCGATAAACTGCGACCGGAACAATTGTGACACAACATGGGCAAAATCCTTGTATGTACTTTTGTTGCTGCCTTCGGCCAATACTTTTGCCATGGTAGCCGCCGTCATAGCCGGTTGCTTGGTTGCCAGTGTAAAATGCATCAGATAGATCATCACAAATCCCATGGCATAATTCATAGAGTACAATAAAGCGTGCGCAAAATCGCTGGATGGCACATAGCTGTACAGCATCTTGAGTACACAAAGCGCTCCCACGATAACACCACCGCCAGAGGCCTTCCAGAACATTTCCATATAGTCCCGGAGATTAGCGGTAATATAATGTGTACCGGTCTCCGCAGTATGATTGGTAATCAGGTGGGACATCAGCCTGGTACTGTCTGAGATAAGGTCACGAAGATTATTCTTATGCGATTTGTATTTTAATATATTAAAGAACAGCTGCTTAGAATTAATTAAAGTATCTTCTGCATCATCTATCACAAGAAGCTTGACGATAGCAGACATCCTATTTAGTTGTTGCCTGATCTTGAGCAACGCCTGATTGGTTTTGCTGGAGATGCCGTATTTTGATGAATTTTTAAAAGCAAAACTTACAAAATCCATACATTGCTCCAGGTAAATCTTAGTCTGCTTGTATATATCATCCCCCGAAGTCAAATGGTAGCCGGGATTGGCTTTAAACTCAGCGTTGAGAATATCCAGCTCATCCTGCAAAGCCAAAAACGGATTGTCAAAATTGCGGTATTCCGGCGCCATTTTCATAACATCCACATCCAGCGCATTGCCAATGACACGCCATGCCAGGATATTCAACGAAAAGAGAAGCTCTTTTTTTACTTTAGGATCGTTGATAAACTGATCAATTTTCAATAACCTGAATAGTTCATCCATCTTATCCTCTGAGGAATTCTGGAAAAACTCAAGATCTTTTTTAGGGGTTACCAGCACAGTATCTACGAGGTACCAAATAGTTTTCTCGTTCTCTATTGGTGGCAAAACCTTGTTGAGCAGCCGCTTTTTGAATTCAGGGAAAAAAGCATTTTCTGAAAGTATATCTGCCTCTGTCAGAGAAAGATTAAAGCTCCTGTCTTTGAAAATATTGTGGATATAGTACGTGAGATTCTGGCGAATCACCTCATTATCTTTAAGATAAGCTGTGAAAACACCGAGATCTTCTTTTTTTAAACTATTGATAATCTC
The DNA here is from genome assembly GCF_900108115.1 of Epilithonimonas bovis DSM 19482. Taxonomy (GTDB): domain Bacteria; phylum Bacteroidota; class Bacteroidia; order Flavobacteriales; family Weeksellaceae; genus Epilithonimonas; species Epilithonimonas bovis. The sequence goes on along the minus strand of NZ_FTPU01000020.1, from coordinate 25,890 downwards.
TGATAATGGCTTCAGGGACAAAGTCTCGTTTTTCTCACCAAAATAATGCTTTAGTATTGTGCTGAAACTTTCTTTTTTTATAAATCTAAATGCCATAACAGATACAAAAGTAGTTATTTCAAAACAATATTGTTCATCTGGCGCATAATCCAGTTGTGTTTTTTATTAAGATATGCGGAAGGTTTTTTGGGATCATACTTCTTGGGATTTGGCAACACTGCGGCAATCCAAGCGGCCTGGCTCTTGGTAAGGTCTTTAGCCGATTTCCCAAAATAATACTGCGAAGCCGCCTCTATACCGAAAACACCCTGCCCCATTTCTATAGAGTTGAGGTACCTTTCCAGTATAATATCCTTACCCCAGACTTTCTCTATGATAAAAGTGTAGACAACCTCCAGCCCTTTCCTAAACCAGCTTCTGCCCTGCCAGAGAAAAATATTTTTTGCAGTCTGTTGAGAAATGGTGCTTCCGCCCCTTACAACTTTTCCCTTTTTATCATTTTTTTTAATCGCTTTTTCTATGGCTTTGTAATCAAAACCGTTATGATTAAAAAATGTCTGATCTTCTGAGGCAATTACTGCTTTTTTGATATTGCTGCCCATATCATCGTAGGAGATATAATCCCTTTGCAGCTTGCCATACTTGATTAGGCCGCCCAACTGTGTCAATGTAATTGGTGGATTAAAAAATATACCCAACACCACAAAGAGGATATTGGCTAAAATAAGAATCAGGAAAAGTCTTTTGATAAATCTCCACATACCGGCTCGTAAATAAGTAGCGAAAATAAAACAAAAAAAAGTTTTTCTGAAAATATTTCAAAAGAATATCCTCAGAAAAACAATTATACACCAGTGCAGGCAAAAGACTTGGCCATGCAATAAGACAGCCTTTATAAGTTATCCAGAGTCTCCTTAATATCTTTGTAACCACCGCCATTGTACACTTCAGTCAACCCTTCGGACTTGAAATAATCTACAGCCTTGCCAGACCGGTTTCCAGACCTGCAAAAGAAAACAATAGGTCCCGCAAGGTTAAAGACTTCCTGCTTGCGGTCTTCCAGCTCACCCAACGGTATATTTTGGGCTTCCTCTATGTTGCCGTCCATCTCAAGTTCCAGAGGCTCACGAACATCAATCAAATGATAATTGCCTGCTTTTAATACATCTTCTAATGACATAATCTAAATTTTAAATTGATTTTACATAACAAACTTACAATTAATAATCAAAAAACGAACAGTCCCTCACCAAAAGATCAACAGAAAATGAGAGACATTTTTTATTTTTACTTTTTTTATTTTGAATATCTTTAAACACCAAAAAAATAACAACAACACACCAGTCTCATGACATTTCAGCAGCAGATACAGCAGGGAATTCCCAACGAATTGCCACAACCAAAACCTTACGATCCCAACATCAATCACGCTCCGAAACGTAAACAAATTCTCTCTGAAGAAGAGCAAAAACTTGCGCTCAGAAACGCCTTGCGTTATTTTGAACCCAAATTCCACGCAGAATTATTGCCGGAATTCAAAGAAGAACTGCAAAAATACGGTCGGATCTATATGTACCGTTTTCGTCCGGATTATGAGATGAAAGCGAGAAATATTGAAGAATATCCAGGGAAATCTCAGCAAGCAAAAGCTATTCAGTTGATGATTCAGAATAATCTGGATTATGCGGTAGCACAACATCCTCACGAACTGATTACTTACGGCGGAAACGGCGCAGTGTTCCAGAACTGGGCGCAATATCTTCTGACGATGAAATACCTGTCGGAGATGACAGATGAGCAGACTTTGGTAATGTATTCCGGACATCCTCTTGGCTTGTTTCCCTCGCACAAAGACGCGCCGAGAGTGGTCGTGACAAACGGAATGGTAATCCCCAACTATTCCAAACCGGACGATTGGGAAAAATTCAATGCGTTGGGCGTTTCGCAGTACGGACAAATGACGGCAGGAAGTTATATGTACATCGGACCTCAGGGAATTGTTCACGGAACGACAATCACGGTTCTGAACGCCTTCAGAAAAATTAGAAAAGAGCCAAAAGGCGGATTATTTGTAACTTCTGGTTTGGGAGGAATGTCCGGAGCACAGCCAAAAGCAGGTAATATTGCCGGTTGCATTACGGTAATTGCAGAAGTCAATCCGAAAATCACCAAAATCCGTCACGACCAGAAGTGGGTGGATGAAATCCATGAAAACCTGGGCGAATTGGTTGAAAGAGTCAGAAAAGCACAGGAAAATCAGGAAGCCGTTTCTCTGGCTTATCTCGGCAATGTGGTGGATGTCTGGGAAAAATTTGATGAAGAAAATTTAAGAATTGATATCGGCAGCGACCAGACTTCGCTTCATAATCCCTGGGCCGGCGGTTATTACCCTGCCGGGCAAAGCTTTGAGGAATCCAATAAAATGATGGCGGAAAACCCTGGACTATTTAAAGAAAAAGTCCAGGAAAGCCTGCGAAGACAGGTTGCTGCTATCAATAAACATACAGAAAAAGGGACTTATTTTTTCGATTACGGAAACGCGTTCCTCCTGGAAGCTTCGAGAGCAGGGGCTGATGTGATGGCAGAAAATCCGGGTTTAGGAAGAGAATTCAAATTTCCTTCATACGTTCAGGATATTATGGGGCCGATGTGTTTTGATTACGGTTTCGGGCCTTTCAGATGGGTTTGCACCAGCGGAAAACCTGAAGATTTACAGAAAACCGATGAACTTGCCTGTACCGTTTTAGAAAAAATCATGGAAAATTCGCCAAAGGAAATTCAGCAGCAAATGGCAGATAATATCCAATGGATCAAAGGGGCGCAGGAAAATAATTTGGTGGTTGGTTCGCAGGCGAGAATCCTTTATGCTGATGCCGAAGGAAGAATGAAGATTGCGGAAGCCTTCAACAAAGCCATTAAAAACGGAGAAATAGGGCCTGTTGTTTTAGGCAGGGACCATCACGATGTGTCAGGGACGGATTCGCCGTACAGAGAGACTTCCAATATCTATGACGGTTCGAGATTTACGGCAGATATGGCAATCCAAAACGTGATTGGCGACAGTTTCCGTGGCGCGACCTGGGTGAGTATTCATAACGGCGGCGGCGTTGGCTGGGGAGAAGTTATTAACGGCGGTTTCGGAATGTTGCTGGATGGTAGTGATGATGCGGAAAGAAGGCTGAAATCTATGCTGTTCTGGGACGTGAACAACGGAATCTCCCGAAGAAGCTGGGCAAGAAACGAAGGCGCCATTTTCGCCATCAAAAGAGCAATGGAGGCAGAACCGAACCTGAAAGTGACCTTGCCGAATTTTGTAGATGAGAATCTGCTATAATTGAAAATTGAAACTTATTTTATGAATATTCATTCACAATTTACATTTCTGCATTTTTTACTGTTTGGTATTATTTTGCTGATTGCGAATGTGGTTTTCCAGAAATTTAAAAGAAGAAAATTTAAGGAGATTTTCAATTTGTGGATGATCATTCCTGCTTTTCTCATTACAATACTTACCGCATTTTATCAAGAAAAATTCTGCAGCGGAATGTATTGTGGAACGCGTTATGGATTTCCGCGACAGATTTTTGATATGGCTCATTACATCGGCAAAGATCAGGTAGATGTTCGCGTTATTTCTAAAATGCACTGGGATTATTTCTTGCAGAATTTTTTACTTATTTTTCTGTTTCTGAACATCATCAAAAATATTTTCACAAATAATAAAAACCTGCTGTGAGGCAGGCTTTTCCCGACGAAGCTGAGCAAGAAATGAAGGTGCCGTTTTCGCCATCAAAAGAGCAATGGAAGCTGAACCGAATCTGAAAGTAACGTTGCCGAATTTCGTGGACGAGAGTTTGTTTTAAAAGTCATTGCGAGGAGGAACGACGAAGCAATCTGTTGAATTGATCATGATAACTCCAATAGATTACTTCGCTTTGCTAGTAATGACATAACATAGAAGAACCTGCTGTGAGGCGGGTTTTTATTATTTTAACTTAACAAAACCTATAATTAAAAAGGTAAATCTTCCTCTTCTTCTTCCTCCTCCTCTACCCATCCAAAATTTCGAGATGGACTTGATATTATTTTTGGATTTCTATCAGCTACTTTTTTGATTTGCGATAAAATATCCGTAGGTAGGTCTAATAGCAATTCTCTTAAGTCAGGAATGAGAATAACCTCTCTCGGGTTACCACTACTTGTAAATTCTGAAACTTCAGTTAATTTTTTAAAATCATACCTACGCATAATATCATCATAGCTTGTTGATAATTTTGAATTTAAAGAATTAACATCTTCCCACACTTTAATATTTTCAATTTCCCCTGTGCTTTTCCATCCAACACCTAGCTTATATCGTGCAGTATCGTTAACATAATGTAAAAGAAGAATTTCTTCATCTTTTAATTTATCTTCTTGAAGATCTTTGAAAAATTTATTTACTTGATTAGATTCGGTTTTAAGCTCAACACTTTTTTTTAATGGCTCTTTTATCAATTTGCTTTCTAATTTTTCTTTATCAGAAATATTGACATCTCGAAATCTATTTGTGATAGGCTTAATTATGTTCTGACTTTCAATATTATTTACATCTTCAATAAATTTTCGTATTTTTTGATTTATTAAAACAGGATTAGTAGAAATACTATAATATTGTTTTAAGGACTCAACAAACTCTGTTATTCTATCAACATTATTAATTTTAAAACCCATTTCTCTAGGGTCGAGAGCTCCATTTTGAAATTCTGGGCTTGATGAATTGAATTGGGGTGTAAAAATAATCGTGTGCTGATTTTCAATTATCCAAGCTGCACCCATTTCATTTAAACAAGCAATACTAGAATAATACTCGGGTGATAGTAAATAAATAACGTGAGGTTTTTCAGTTATCCTTTCTTTAAGCCAATTGAATATATTTTTACCATTTGGAATACCAAAAGCATCATTACTTGTAAAAATTATTTGGTTACTACTCACACCAACAGATAAAAGTAAATCAACAATTGCTTGTCCAAATTTCGAATTTTTAGAAGAGTGAGATATGAATATTTTCATCATAAAATATTTAAGTACACAAATATAAGTTATAATCAGACTTATTTTCTCACAAACATTAACAATCCTATAAGAAGAAACAATAAATTAGCCACGCTGGTGCGAGCATCTTGTTCGTACAGTTTAAGACAAGAGCTTGAAGCTCGCGCCAGCGACTTAAAGTATCAAAATATTCCTATTCAAAACAATCTTAGTTTAGATCTCCCGCATTTGCGGGAACTCATAAACAATATTAAAACAAATCTCCCGCAACCGCATTTTCTTTAAAACACCTTGTTTGTAACCTCCTGCAATTGCATGAAGTCTCCAGCAGGTTGCGGGGAACTTCATGCGACTGCATTTTATTTCCCACAAAATGTTTGAAGCTAAATGCATAATTATTTATATTTGTTTTGATCAATTAATACATTTTTAACAAATATACACATTAAACGATGAAAATTTCATTAGTAAGATTGAGCACCAAAAATCTTGCGACTGTAGCTCAGAGAATTATCAGCAACATTCAGTCAGGAAAATATCCTGTGATTTCCAACCATCCGCTTACCGAAACTTTGCAGACTTCCTACAACGAATACGATTTGGTTTATACCAAACAAATCTACAGCGGAAAAGGACAAGATGTTGCCCATGCAGACCACGAAAGAGATGTCGCTTACACCAATCTAAAAGCTTTTCTTAACGGTTACCGAAAACTTCAGACAGCACCCAATTATCAGGCGGCGGAAGATTTGTACAACGTTTTCAAAACGTACGGACTGAATCTTGACCGTTTAAGTTATTCCTCTCAAACCGCTCAGATGAAAAAGCTGATTGAAGAACTGGAAACGCCGAAAAAACAACAGAGCATATCGCTTCTTTCCCTGAATCCTGCTTTCACGGAAATGAAAACAAAGCATGAAGATTTTGAAGCAATTTTTGCTGATCAGGCGGACGCCAATGCAGACCTCCGAAATCAGTCGAGTGCTTCTGCCATCCGTAAAGATTTGGAGAAAAACCTGAAAGCGTATCTCAATCTGTTGACAGTCATGAAAGAAGTTCCGGGTTGGGAACTGCTCTACACCGATACGAATGAGCTGGTAAAGGCAGCGAAGAATTCTGATGTCAAAAGGAAGGAAGAAAAACCAGTGTAAATTATGAGAACTCAGCGGAATGCTGAGTTTTTTGTTGCTTTGCATGCACCGTCACCTCGAGTAGCGCAGCGAAGCGGAACGTATCGAGAAGTTTGGGTTTTGAAAAATAGTTTTGTTGTCAGTTCAAGGGTTCTAGATACATTTTTTCTACACTTCGTTTCGAAAAAACACTCGAACTGACGAGGCGAAATAATGGCGCGCCTTTGCGTGGAGACAAGACGAAGCAATCTGTTGAATTTATTACGTCATCCCGAACAGATTGCTTCGTCCTTGTTGCCTCACTTCTCTCAATAACGACGATACAAAAACAATTTTTATTCATTGTAATACACATTAAATCGATATTTTTGAAGCCTCGAAATAAATCAATGAAAAACCTAGGAATCATCGGTTTCGGCTGGCTCGGAAATCACATCGCGGAAAGACTGTCTGACCGATACCACATCTTCGCCACCACTACCAATCCTGCCAAAGCACAAGACCTCAACACCAAAGGCTACCACGCCACTCTCGTCAGTTTCCCCAACGAGTTGGATGCTGAGACGCCAACTTGGGAAGCCGCCAAAGATCTGGATGCCATCATCATCAGCGTTCCGTTTTCCGGAATCCGGGGCGCACAGATTCCGATGAATGTCAAACGCCAGAACCTCCTCAATTTCCTTGGCGATTACAAAGGTCAGCTCTTCCTTCTCAGCTCAACAGGTGTATATCCGCAAACAGATCAAGATTTTTCCGAAGACGATAAACCGGCAGACGAAGTGGAGAGTGAGCAATTTATTTTAGAGCAATTCCCTCAAACCAATATCCTAAGATTGGCCGGGCTCATGGGCGACCAGCGCCTGCTCAAAAATTATAATATTTCTAATCTCAACCAGCCCGTGAACCACATCCATTATGCTGATATATGTAAGGTGGTTGAGAAAATGCTCCACAACCATTCGCAGTCCCAGGTGTATAATCTAACTGCCCCGCTGCACCCCAGCAAAGAAGCGGTCATTAATACTCAAAAAGGCCTTCCGTACAGCGGCGAAGCATTTCCCAAAGGCAGAACCATCTCTACTGAAAAACTGATTTCAGAATTAGGCTATGAATACCAATATCCGGATCCGCGGTACTTTCATCTTTAGCCTCAGGAAGAATTAGCATCAATTTAACACTTACATTTTATTTTTTGGAACTATAATTGAGTCTGTTACAAAAATATCCATTATGAATCGCCATGGTTGGAAATATCATTAAGCAATCATCCAACTTAGATTCAGTTATCAAAAAGTGGCATCACTCCTATAAGATACGGCGATAACTTATGGCAAATACATAACTAAAAATATCTTAATATGAAATCAGACACCATCAAAACAGTTGCAAAATACGGATTGGGCGCTATGCTCATCGCCGCCGGTATCGGACACTTGACCTTTGCCAGAAAAGAGTTCCAGGCACAAGTTCCGGAATGGGTGCCTTTGGAAAAGGATGACACCGTGGTCTACTCCGGCGTTGTAGAGATTGCTTTGGGAACAGCCATTATTGCGGCTCCTAAAAAATATGAATCGCTGGTAGGAAAACTGGCCGCAGGTCTTTTTGCAGCCGTTTTCCCGGGAAACTACACCCAATACAAAGAGCGCCGGAGTGCATTTGGACTCAATACAGATCAGCGGCGGTTTGCCCGCCTTTTTATGCAGCCGCTGCTAATATTTTGGGCTCTTAAATCAACAGATAAAAAGTAAAGGAACTGTATTAATATTACAAAATTCCGTCCTGTTTTTTACATGACGGAATTTTTTATTAAACCATAAAGTTTTTTTATCTGGTTTTGAAACTATTAATAATTGCTAAAATTACCTTAATCAATTTCTGTATTGCTTTTTTTGCAGTATTTTTGAAGTCTAAATTTCTGAATTGAAAAAACTAGATCAATATATCATCAAAACCTTTTTCGGGCCCTTTCTTTTTATTTTCAGTGTATTGTTTTTCATATTTATTGTCAACATTATCTGGACACAAATGGGGCAGCTGGCAGGGAAAGGCTTAACATATTGGGAAATAACCAAGTTTCTTTTTTATCTGGGAATCAGCGTAGTAAGCATGGTGCTTCCGCTTACAATCCTGCTTTCCTCTATCATGACATTTGGGGATTTTGGCGAGCGGTATGAGCTGGCCGCGATGAAGGCTGCCGGGATTTCTCTGGTACGAGTGATGATGCCCCTTTTTATCACAGTATCTATCTTGGCCGGCATTCTGTTTTTATTTTCTAATAATGTGATCCCGGATTTTCAGCGGAAGGCCAAAAATATGATGTTTAATATTATCTCGTCAAAACCGGCTATCAATTTTACGCCCGGTGTTTTTATAGATCAGATCTCAGGATACTCGGTAAAATTTGATAAAATACAGGGCGAGAATGGCGAAAAACTGGAAGGTGTTTTTCTGCATAAAAATGCCAGCACTTATGATGATCAGCAAACCATTATTGCCAAACGGGGAAAATTTGCGCCGGCAGTCGACCGTAATTATCTTAAATTAATCCTGTACGACGGCTATGTTTATACGGATAATGTGTCTAACAAATCTTATGAGGAGCGGCTAAAACAACCTAACCAATCAGTAAAATTTGATAGTCTGGTCAATCATTTTGATATTAGTGAATTAATTAACAAAGGGATTGAAAACGAAAAAATAACGGACGATTACCGCTTCCAGACTTATGGAGAAGTGGCTAAAACGCTGGAGAAAAACCGCAAAGATAATGTGACAATTATGGGATCTGTAAGTTCTCCTATTATCTCGCAGACCAACAATTACGTCCAGTATATTGATAAGACCAAAACCAAAGAAAAAGTAACACAGCCGTATAAAATTGATACGCTGAAGAAACCTAAAAAGTTGGAAGTGCTGTGGGGCGCCTATAATAAGATTGAATCCCTCAAGGCTGCCGTAATGTCTAACCAGGGAGCCATTGATGATCTTGTAAAACAGCATAACAAGATTGTTATCTATCAGCAGCGGATCATATCTTACTCCTTTACCTGTATTATTTTCTTTTTGATTGGTGCCAGTTTGGGATCGATCATCAGAAAAGGCGGTATGGGTCTGCCGGTGATTATCGCCATCGTTATTTTTATCATTTTCTATGTCCTGAACCTGTCTGTAGAAAACCTCTCGTGGAAGGGTTCTCTCAATCCTTATTTAGCAACTTGGATCCCTAATATTGTATTATTTCCGTTCAGTATTTGGCTAACTTACAAGGCACTGACAGATTCTCAACTGTTTGATATAGAAAAATACCGGGCTTTATTTAAACCGTTTGTCGAGAGATTCTCAAAACCGAAAGAACACCAGCGTTATCAATAGGATCTTGCTCTAACAAAAGTAATAATGACCTGAATTGAATTCAGGTCATTGTCATTTGATTATTTCATGTTTTTGGATTATTACCAAGTCTCCAGCGTGGTCCCAATACAGAAGTCTTCCAGATTTTGGAAATGCTTAACTGTTAATCTGCCAAAATTGTAGAATCAGCAAAGGAAGCTGTTTATAATTTCTTAGGTCGGGACTTAATTTCATATTGAGAAAATTAAATCCTTATATATTAAGCTTGCCTACACTAAAATCTATCACTAATTGGTCTTAAAATTATCTCATCTCAGGTAATATACTTGCTTCTATCAGAAAGAGATTAGCGAAAAAAAAGCAGTACAACCCGAGGTTATACTGCTTTTTTTATCTTTTTCCAACTGCGATTATTTTGCCGTGGTAACTGGGTTTTTCTGCCAGTTGTTATGGAATTTACAATCCTTATATTTGTTATCAATGGAGATAAATACGGAAGGGATTTTATCATTCACCCATTTCTCAACAATCTCACGCTTTTTCTTATTAAGTGCCAGGTCTTTTATCCTTTCGTAATCCGTGGCCAGTTCCAGCTGGTGGGCATCAATAATATCATTCACCTGTACAATGCTGAGCATTATTCTCTTCTGCTGGTCTTCCTGCTGAAAAGGTTCTGTGATATCATCTTTTTTGAGGCCGGCAATCTGATAAGAGATGGTAGGATCCAGGCTAAGTTTTTCAAGTTTATCAGAACCATCCTGAGGGTTGGTCATAATACCACCACTGTACTTGTTGCTCTTATCATCCGAGAACTTGTATGCAGCATCTTTGAAACTCATTTTCTTCTCCAGTACCAACGTTCGGATGCTGTCCAATTCTTTTTTGGTAGAGGCAATTTCATCTGCGTTAGGCGTATTTTTAATGAGAATATGCCTTGCATCATACTTTTTCCCGTTCCTCTTCACAAGCTGGATGAGGTGATAGCCAAACTCAGATTCTACAGGATCGGAGATTTCGTTTTCCTGAAGATTAAGTGCCGCAGCCTCAAAAGGTTTTACCATCTGTCCCAGGTTGATATTCTTATAAAGCCCGCCTACTGCTGCAGAACCTTCATCTTCGGAATAGATCCTGGCAAGATTCTCAAAGCTTTGCCCGCCTTTTATATCCTCTTTGATCTTGTTCAGTTTGGCAATAATTTCTTTTTTGTGAGCATCAGAAAGCTTCGGGTACATGCTGATCTTAGACAGCACAACTTCGTCTTTCACGTTCGGAAGCTGATACTTGTACTGGTTATAAAAATCAGTTACCTCATTCGGTGTAACATCTGCCTTCTCTGTAATCCTGGCGTATTTTTGCTGACCGTAGTAGTTATCTGTATCGATCTTTTCGATAGCCGACTTCATCTCATAAGATGTACGGAACTTATATGCAGCCAACATGGCTTTCTCATCCGGGAACTGTCCAAGAATCTGATTATACTTACTGCCGGCCATTTCCTTGATGGCTGCAGTTCTGTTTTCTATCAGCGTATCTTTTTTGGCTTCGTAGATCAGGAGTTTATTATTAAGGATACTCTCCATAAACTCACACTTATCCCCCACATTGGCACCTTGCTGTTTGGCGTAATTGGCCTGCTCATCTATATCAGACTCCAGCACAATCTCATTACCAATTACAGCAGCTATCCCATCTATCAACTGACCTTTTTTTACCTGTGCGGAAAAATTTGTGCTGAACAAAACAGCAACTACCGATAAGAAAAAAAGATATTTCTTGTAATTTGACATTATTTTTAGATTATTAAGCAGCAAAATTAATATTATCAACCAATTTTGCTTTATTTTTAATTATAATTATTTCTTAAAATTTTTATTAAGTTCTGCCATAAAGGCTGGTTGAACCTCTACCTTGGTCTTGGCGCGCTGAGCAGATATGGTTTTTTGAAGGACTTTCTCTGTCACAGCATCGGTCATTTCGGGTTCTGCTTCTGCTAGTGTCATCTGCTGTTCCGGCAGGATATCATCAATAGCAATAGCCACATCTCTTTCCCCAATCTTGGTTAAAAAAGTTCCTTTTTTGAAGGGGACATTATACTTTTTAAAAATATCTGCGCTCTCTGTGATTTTCCCTTCTTCGAAATGGACCAAAACCTGATTCTTACTGTTCACCCGGTTTTTGTACAATTCTTTAAGTTCTGCCCATTTTTTAGGATCCTTCACCTGCTTCTCAACATCTTTTACCAATGTAGGATCTGAGATAATTGCAGCTCTGGATTCGGCTCGTTTTTCCCAGACAAATTTGGATTTATTCGCGTCATAATATTCCTTGTAAAGTTGTGGGTTATTTTTGACCTCAGTTTTAAGATATTCTGAGAAGATATATTCTGACAGGAGATTTTTCTTAAGCTCATCCATCTCCGGTTTCACATCCGGAAGCTGATCAAAGCTTTTAGCATAATTGCCCATTATATACTGGTTGGCCTGGTAGCTTACCAATTCTGACCATTGCGAAGTTGGCATTTGCTCTAGGTTTTTATACTGTGCATCCAAGGATTTTTTCAAATCCTCATAGGTAACACTATTTTTACCGTACGTAAACAATACCGCTTTAGGATCTTTTGGATTGAGATAGGCCTGATAAGATTTTTTGATTTCAGCAAATTCTTTGGTTTCAGAATATTTATTTTGAGACTTTAGATAGTCTACCATTTTAGCAGTTACCTCCTCACCATAGCTTGACGAGAGCATCTCTTTCTGAAAAAATGTCCGGTTTTCATCCGTAAGCGTATAGGGTTCTATATTATAAATATTGAAAATAAAATAGTTGTCGCCAAACAAGAGCGGCTCCTTGGTATAAAAATCTTTTTTCTGCCCTTTCAGTGCATTATAAACCTCATCCGGCAATATAGGTGAGCCCATCACAGCACCGCCGGAGTTTTTGGCTTCATCGGTAGTCGCAAACTCTTTTACAACTGCCTGAAACTTTTTCCCCGCCGCCAGTTCTTTATAGATTTTATCTTTAGTCGTCTCATAATTAGCATCTTTAGGAATGCTCAGCACGCCAAAAAGCATATAACCCAAGCTAGGCCTTGTATTGACGACTTGTGCAAAGGCTACTATATTTTGCCTGTCAATCAAAGGTGTAAAGGAATTAACCGCCGTATTTTTGATTAGCTGATACAGCTCATAATCCAGCATCCCAGGCTTTATGTAGAACGCTTTGGCAGCTTCGGCCGTGGTATTTTTGGTGATAACATCCTGCATACCTAGTTTACCGGTTTTTACCTGGTTGTAAAGCGCTTTGTAATCAGTTTTATCATCTGATTTTTTTTGCTTGATAAAAAGAAGGACTTGCTGTTCTGTCTTGCTGGAGTTGACAAAGTCTTGTAAAAGAGGATCAACAATACTCTTAGGATAGAATTTTTTATCCCTTAATTCTGATAATCTCTGATTGACAGCATTGACATAGAAATTAAGCGTATCAGCTTTTTTCTCTTTGGCTAGCTGCTGCAAAAGCAGAAATTCTACCGTAGAACTGACGGCTTTATCTGGGCCTGCTTTTTCAAGGCCGTATTTGTTTTCTTTGATATAATCTTTTGCAGAGATGCTGTCTTTGCCCACAATGAGATATTGTGAAAACAACGACTGCGAAGCAAACGCCAATAGCACCGGAAAAAAAATCTTCTTCATTTGATAATATATTAATTTATAACACTTTTTGGAGTGATAAATTTTGTGAAAGTTAAAATTTTAAATGGCAGACTCAAATGATGTCAGCTCTCGGAACTGTAAAATCCTGTTACTTAATTCCTGTTTTGTAACAGCCTGAATCCTCTCTGTCCCAAATTTCTCTACGGTAAAGGATGCCATCGCACTACCTACGATAATAGCAGTTTTCATACTTTCAAACCCGAAGTCTCCTTTTTTGGTAAGGTAGGCAGCAAAACCGCCTGCAAAAGTATCACCCGCACCGGTTGGGTCAAACACATCCTCAAGAGGCAAGGCCGGAATGGCAAATACTTTCTCCTCGTGGAAAAGCAAAGCGCCATGTTCCCCTTTTTTGATGATCACATATTTTGGCCCCATAGCATGGATTTTTTTAGCCGCTTTTACCAGAGAATATTCTCCGGAAAGTTGTCTGGCCTCCTCGTCATTGATTGTAATCACATCTGTTTTGGCAATGACCTTCATCAGGTTATCCCAGGCAATATCCATCCAAAAATTCATCGTGTCCAGAATAACAAGCTGTGGTTTTTTGGCCATTCTTTCCAACACAGAAAGCTGAACTACAGGATCCAGATTACCTAACAGAAGTACATCGGCATCGGCAGCATGGGCAGGGACTTTGGGATCAAAATCCGCCAAAACGTTAAGTTCTGTAATCAATGTATCCCTGGAGTTGAGATCGTTATGGTACTTCCCACTCCAGAAAAATGTTTTACCGTCTTTTACCACTTCTACACCATCGATATTGATATTTTTGGAAGTCAGCATATCCAGGTATTCCTGAGGAAAATCGCCGCCAATGACAGAAACCAAACTTACATCTGTATCCAGAGCCGAAGCTGCCAGCCCAATAAAAGTGGCTGCACCGCCAAGGATTTTATCTGTTTTACCAAATGGTGTTTCTATGGCATCAAATGCGACAGTTCCTACTGCTAATAATTTCATATTTTAAATTTTTGCTAATGGCAACTGGCTTTTAGCTGATTGCACTTTTATAATGTTATTTTCTATTCTTGTTTCTTAAAGTCTTGATTCCTGTATTTCTTACTTTTTCCATTCAAAGGAATCAATGAGGTGCAAAAGATCTTTTTTGATGTAATCGACAGCCGGTGCCAGAGAATCCGGTTTTGGTCGGGTATTGAAGTATAAATTCCCGGTAACAAAATGCCTGGTACTGTCGGTTACAAAAAACTGAATATTAGATGCTGTCTGCCCCTTGAGTTCATAAAAATTACCATAGACTTTTTTCTCAGGATACTGGAAAAACTTGGTATCTATGGCGCTCGCTTTGATAGTATGCTCGTAAACCATCTTTTCCACTTCTTTTACATGAAGCGGGAAGTCATTCTTGATCGGGAAATAGGTGATAAATACGTTGGCCTTCATCTTGGGATAAGACAGGTTGTACCAACAAGGCTGTTTGGCTTCTTTTACACTGGCAAAATCCGAATAATCAAAAGAATAACTGCATGGCGTGCTGAATCTGGTATACTTTGGGTTGGGATACTCCAGGCGCAGATCTCCTTTGGGCTTGGGAACTGGTTCTTTGCCACAGGAAAACAACGAGAGACCAACGACTATTATGATCAGATTTTTAAACATTCGGCAAAAATAACAATAAGAATTGATACAGAGAATTTTGAAAACCTAATTTTTATTAAGAATAACTGATTTACAAGGAAATGACCAATGTATATTAATTGGGCAAAACATCTATTTTAAGAAAAAAAGCGAATAAGAAGCGCCAGCGCGTGAGGGCGAAGGGCACTGTTGGAGCTCCTGCGCCGAAGAAGCAGAGCGACTGCCCGCAGACCGGCCCAAAGGTGCGACGCGTGGCGCGAGCGCAGCGAGCGCCAATGAGGAGCACCGCCGGGACACGCCAAAAAAGATAAATAGTGTGTTAAAATAAGTTATAATTCTTACCTAAACAAAATTTTTGTAACCTTTTTGATTTTGCTGTCGTATAATATAAGCAACCTAAAGAATGAGGTTTTTATAATGAGACAATTAAAAATTACAAAACAGGTTACCAACAGGGAAACCGCATCACTCGACAAGTATCTGCAAGAGATCGGGAAAGTAGAACTGATTACCGCTGATGAAGAGGTAGATTTGGCACAAAGAATACGTGCCGGAGACAGGGCTGCGCTGGAAAAACTGATCAAAGCGAATCTTCGTTTCGTGGTTTCTGTATCCAAACAGTACCAGAATCAGGGACTTTCTCTTCCGGATTTGATTAATGAAGGGAATCTTGGATTGATGAAGGCCGCCAAAAGATATGATGAGACCAGAGGTTTCAAATTTATCTCCTATGCGGTATGGTGGATCCGCCAGTCTATTCTTCAGGCTTTGGCAGAGCAATCCCGTATTGTAAGGTTACCTCTTAATAAAATTGGTTCTATCAACAAGATCAACAAGGCTTATGCCCATCTGGAGCAGGAAAATGAGAGACCACCGTCTCCCGAAGAACTGGCAGAGGTGCTTGACATGAGCGAGGAAGACATCAAGGAATCTATGAAAAACAGTGGCCGACACCTGTCTATGGATGCGCCGCTTGTGGAAGGTGAAGATTCTAACCTTTATGATGTTTTACGTTCCGGAGAATCACCAAGCCCGGATAAAGACCTGATGCTGGAATCGCTGCAAATTGAGATCGAAAGAGCACTTAACACGCTGACGCCAAGAGAGGCGGATCTTGTGAGATTGTATTTTGGCCTTAACGGTAAACATCCAATGACGCTGGAAGAGATCGGCGAAACTTTTGACCTTACAAGAGAAAGAGTGCGCCAGATAAAAGAAAAAGCAATCAAAAGACTGAAACATAACTCCAGAAGTAAGATCCTGAAATCTTACCTCGGGAAATAATTTTAGCAACAAATAATCAAAGCAGGTTTTCTAAGCCTGCTTTTTTTGTTTGAGCTGGTAAGCGACTTTTTCCTCCAGATCTTCCAGATTAAAAGGTTTTGCTACAAAATCATCCGCTTTAGCCAATTTTGCCAGTTCCTCTATATCATTATTGGCAGTCACGTAGATCACCGGTATTTTTTTGAACTCATCATGATTCTTCAGTAACTGCGTAGCCTCTACTCCGCCTATGTTGGGAATCCAGTTGTCCATCAGGATGAGATCCGGTTGGTAATCGGTGACTTTTTGGATGATATCATGCGAGGTTTCTGAGATTTCAACTATATAGCCATTGGATTCGAAAATGATGGTTATCACCTCCAGGATACTTTTATCATCATCAAAAATTAAAATCTTGTCCATAATTATATTGTTATTGTTTTTATAAATGATTGATCAAACCGGCTAAATCTTCCGGCGAAAAAAGAAGATCGTAATCCACCAGATTTACAGCCTGCTGCGGCATATAACTGATCTCTGCGCTCTCGGGATCCTGTATCCACACGCGCCCACCTTTCTTCTTGATATATTTAAGGCCCTCTACACCATCTGCATTGGCACCCGAAAGAAGTACAGCCACCAGATTCTCTCCAAAAATTTCCGCCGCAGAGATAAAAGTAATATCAATGGATGGCCTGGAGTAATTGATCCGCTCCGATCGGTCTAAGGACATAAGCTCCCGCGAGTCCAGCAAAAGATGGTAATCCGCAGGCACCAGATAAATCTTATTAGCCTCGATCTCTGTTTTATCTTCTATCTCAATCACCTGCTGCTCGGCATATTGCTGCAACAACGTTGGTAATATATTGGCGGCCTGCGCTTTGCGATGGATAACAAGCAGAATAGAAAAATCAAGATGAGATCGCAGATGACGGATCATTTCTAAAATGACCTGCAGACTACCGGCGGATCCGCCTATGACTACCAAATCTGTATGATTTTTATATTCCATATCATCCAAGGTGATGGCTTAATTTGAGATTACTTTTTTCCAGATCTTCTGATCGTCTATGCGCTGGTAAAATCTTTCCAGCCCTGAAAACCGAAGTGTCTCTTTGGAACCCAATGCAAGATAACCCAAATTCTCTAAACTGTTATCAAAAAGATTAAAAACCCGATCCTGAAGTTCTTTATCAAAATAGATCAATACATTGCGGCAAATAATCAGCTGAAAACTATTAAAGGAACTGTCCGAGACCAAATTGTGGGTGGACAAAATCATTTTTTCCCTAAGGCTTTTGTCCAGCCGGGCACTGTCATAATTGGCCGTGTAATAGTCAGAGAAATCATGCCGCCCACCGGAAAGCCTGTAATTCTCCGAATATAACTTCATCTGCTGTAAAGGGAAAACGCCTGCCCTGGCTGTTTCCAGGACTGCAGGATTGATATCTGTGGCATAGATTAATGACTTGTGATAAAGATTAGCTTCTTTGAGTAATATTGCCACAGAGTAAGCTTCTTCTCCGGTAGAGCAGCCTGCAATCCAAACCCTTATTAGCGGGTAAGTACCCAACTGCGGCAATATATCATCTCTCAGGCATTTGAAAAATGAAGGATCCCGAAACATCTCTGTAACATTCACTGTGATTTCTTCTAAAAAATGCTTGAGATAATCCGGTTCATTAATAATCTTGTAGCGTAATTCTGCAAAACTTGTAAACCGGTCTATCATACAGATCCTGTTGATCCTTCTTTTGAAAGACGCACGGCTGTACAAAGAAAAATCATAGCCATAGAGCTCATAGATATCTCTGATGAGTTGTTCTATCTCTTCATCTTTGATGATGTTAGGTTCCAGCATCTAGTCCAAATTTTTAATAGCTTTAATCAACTGATCTACGTCAATTGGTTTTTTAATATAATCATTGGCTCCGGCGTCCAGACATTTTTGGCGATCTTCCTGCATCGCCTGTGCAGTAACAGCGATTACCGGAATATGGCTGATCTGCTGATCTCCGCGAATAATGCTGATAGCCTTGTAGCCATCTGTGTCGGGCATCATCATATCCATAAGAACTACCGCAATGTTTCCATCTTTTTTTAAGATACTGATGGCTTCCTCTGCAGAATTAGCAGTCTCGGACTGGTAACCACGCGCCTTCAGTGTCAGTTTGAGCGCAAAAATATTACGGGGATCATCGTCAACAATAAGGATCTTGTTATTATTCATTATAATGTATTATTAGTTTTAATTATCATACAGCCAAACACGCAACAGAGAGAGCAACTGATCTATATCTACCGGTTTTGTAATATAATCTGACGCGCCTGCCTGGATACACTTTTCGCGATCTCCAATGAGCGATTTTGCAGTAACAGCAATAATCGGAAGCTTGGAGAAGGCCGGCATTTTGCGGATCTCCCGGATGGTATCATAGCCATCCATTTCCGGCATCATCATGTCCATCAGCACAACATCTATATCAGGATGGTCTTTGATCTGCTCCAGCGCCTGCTTGCCGTCCATAGCCAACACCACTTCTACTTTGTAAGTTTCCAGTGCTTTGGTTAATGAGAAAATATTACGCACATCATCGTCCGTAATCAGAATCTTTTTACCACTCAAGACTTCGGTAAGAGAGCCCAGAGTTTTGCTTCTGATGGTTTCCACAGAACTGTTTTTTTCTTCTACCAAATGCAAAAACAAGCCGACCTCATCCAGGATACGCTGGTAAGAATGAGCTGTTTTCACCACAATAGAATCAGCATATTTTTTAATCTTTAACTCCTCAGATTTGGACAGGTTGCGCTCCGTAAAAATGATAATTGGGAGATTCTCCAAACCTTCGTAACTTTTGATTGATTCGATAATCTGATAGCCGTTGCCTTTGGAAAGACCAATATCCAGAATTACGCAATCCACATTGCCGCTTGTAAGGGCTTTTACACTATCTTCCACATTATTTTCTACGGATAATGCGATATCAAAATTGCTTAAGAAATAAGATAATGCACTGGCATGCTTAGCATTTTCTTCGGCAATCAGAACTTTTTGCGGCGATCTGCTAAGGGCTTCTTCGATTTTTTTGAACACATCCGTCATCTGCTCCAATGCGACCGGCTTGTTGATAAAATCGATAGCACCTTTCATCAGGCTTTCTTTTCTCACCTGCAGAGATGACATCATGTGAACAGGAATTGCTTTGGTCTGAGGATTGGACTTGAGTTCGTCCATCACCTGCCAGCCATCCTGCATAGGAAGCTGCACATCCAGCAAGATTGCAAGCGGATGGTACTCCAATGCCGCATCCAAAGCCCTATCACCCCTTACAACAACTACGCCTTTGTAATTTTGGAGATGTGCATATTTTAGCAATGCCTTGGCAAAATTAATATCGTCCTCCACAATCAAAATAACCTTATCCCCTGCGATAATGGTATGACGGTCATCATCTACGTCTGCAGGGATCTCTAGTGTTGCTATGGCAGAATCTAATTTGTGAATTGTTTCGGTTAAAATTTCTTCGGAACGTTCTTCTTTCTCCGCTGAAGAAGAAACGGACTCTTTATTAATCGGAATAATAAGACTGAATGCGCTTCCCTCATTTACCTTGCTGCTCAGTAAGAGTTTTCCGCCTAAGAGTTTCGCAATTTCGCGGCTGATGGATAACCCTAAGCCTGTGCCCCCAAATTTACGCTGTGTAGAGCCATCGGCCTGCTGGAAGGCTTCAAAAATCAATTTTTGCTTATCCTCGGGAATACCGATGCCTGTATCTTCAACTTTGAAAATTACAAAATTTGGGTCAGATGGCTCTTTTTGTACCGATAATGTAACACTGCCTTCTTTGGTAAACTTGAACGCATTGGACAGGAGGTTCCTTAGAACCTGATCCAGGCGCAACCGGTCTGTTTCTATCACTCTACTGATATCGCTGTGTATCTGCACATTAAATGCTATACCTTTTTCGCGGACTACAGGGCTGAAAAGATTCTTAAGATCTTTCATCACATCATCCAGAGAGACGGACTGATATTCCAACGCCATTTTTCCGGATTCTATCTTTGCAAGATCAAGAATCTCATCAATTAAAGTCAACAGGCTGGTTCCCGAACTTTGGATGACTTTCGCAGATTCTATCTGATCTTCATTGAGGTTTTCGTCTGGATTCTCGACCATCAATCTGGACAACAGCAAAATAGAATTGAGCGGTGTGCGCAGCTCGTGCGACATATTGGCCAAAAATTCGGATTTGTATTGGGTGCTGAGCGCCAGTTCCTCTGCTTTTTTCTGAATCTCTGTATTATGGCTTGCAATCAGTTGGTTTTTCTCTTCCAGAAGTTTTGCCCGCTCTTCCAGTTCTGTATTGCTTTGCATCAGTTCTTCCTGCTGTACTTTGAGCTCCTCTTCAGAGGCCTGTAACTTTTGAGTCTGTGCTTCCAGCTCTGTATTAAGATTTTCCAGCTCGGCGTGTTGTACCTGCAGCTCTTCTGTCTGTGCCTGCGTTTCCTCCAGCAATCGTTGCTCTTTTTCACGGCTTTTGGCAGCCAGAACTGCAATACCAATATTGCGGCAGGATTCTTTAAAATAATCGATTCTCAACTCGCTAAAGCTTTCTGATGACGCAACTTCTATGACACCAATATTTTTATGATTAGCAACAATAGGCATCAACAAAATCCCGTTGATCTTCATTTTGCTGGACGCGAAGGTTACGGCAAAATCGTTGTCATCAAGGTCATTGAAGACTTTTACTTTTTCCTGGTCAAAGGTTTGCCCCACCATTCCTTCACCAATCAGGAAGATTTTTTTCATATTATCTTCCAACCCTACAGCCGTACTTAATTTTAGCTGACCATCTTCTAAAAGATAGATTGCGCCATTAATACAGTCACCATATTCGATAAGCTGCTGTAATGCATTTTGCAAAACTTCTTTTACAGTGCTTTTTCCCACAAGCGACTCATTAAGTAATGCCCAGCCCTTCTGCAGCCAATCGCTGTTATTAATCTTATCAAACGAATTTTTGAGAGAATCTGTCATAAAATTAAGTGACCCTACAAGATCGCCCAAATCATCCTCCGCATTATCAACCACCTTCTGGCTATAATCGCCGCTGGCCACTCTGTTTGCAATCTTTTGTATAGCGGTTACCCTTCTTGATATCTCCGCATCTTTGGCTTTCAGTTCTTTCTCAAGTTTATCTCTTCTTATCAGGTCATTCCTTAATTTTAGATAGAAAAATATGGTTACAAGCACCGCTGTGATGGCAGATAAAATTATAAACCAAACGGTAGTTGAGGACGAGGCATCCAGGTCTCTGTTCTTTTTACCGACCTGTATTTCCTCGTGTTTTACAAATTCGTTTACGATGTCTCTACAGTTATCCATGTAGGCTTTTCCCATCTGCATTTGCTCCTGTGTCATCTGCACGCCTCTGCTCTTATCTTCTATTAAACGCTGCAGGTTGGCCATATTCAGCTTTACATTTTTTTCAAGCTCATCAATCCTTTTCAGCTGACTCTCATCATCAATATTAACGGATCTGGCCCTTCTTAAGGCATCCGGATACTCTTTAACACTGCGGTAATATGGCTCCAGAAAGTTTTTCCTGCCTGTTAGCTGATAACCTCGGTTGCCGGTTTCTGCATCTATCAATGCGATCAAAACATCTTTTACAGCGGTTATAGAACGCCTGCTGTTGGTAAGGCTCTCCCGGTTATCCATCTGTTTTTGTATACTCCAATATGAGGCAACAGAACTGGCAATTAATATCAGTAGAGAAAATCCTACCCCGAATTGTAAATTTCTGACAATTTTTTTTGGCATATTAACTTTTAGTTTAGCGGTAATGTAAAATAGAATGTAGATCCCTCATTGATCTTGCTGGAAACACCTATCGTCCCCTCATGCTGTTTTATAATCTCTGAACAGATATAAAGGCCGATACCCATCCCCTGGAATTTCAGCGATGACTCTTCTACACGATAAAATTTGTGAAAAACAGATTCCTGTTTATATTCGAGGATACCAATCCCAAAATCTGTAACGCTTACTTTTACAGCTTCTTCGTCTTCAAACATCGTAACAATAACCTGATTGTTCTCAGGAGAATATTTGATAGCATTGGTAAGGAAATTGACCAAAACCTGCTCTATCCTGATGGCATCAAATGGGAGAAATAATGGCTCTTTCAGCCCATGGCGTTCTATTTTCAGCTTGTGGTCATGCGTCTGCATAATTGTTTCTATGGCATTATCCACAACAGCGGTAAGGTCGTTTGGTTTTTTATTAATTTTCAGTTTGCCGTTTTCTATTTTAGACACGTCCAGCAGGTCTGTAATGAGGCTGTTAAGCTTTTCTACCTGCACCAGAGATTTGGACACATAGCTTACATCCTGGTTTTCGCTGATTTTCAGCTTACGCTCCAATAGCTGCATATAAGCTTTTATGCTTGTAAGCGGAGTCTTTAGCTCATGGCTGGCAATACTCAGGAACTCATCTTTTTCCTTTTCGATCCGTTTTTGGTCATCAATATCTGTAAATGTACCCACCCAGTTTTTGATAATGGTCCCACTATAAACGGGTAACATCCTTAAGAGGTGATAACGGTAGTCACCGGTCACGATATTTTTTATTCTGATTTCCAGCTCCAGGTTTTTACCTTTTTTACGGCATTTTTCAAATTCTTTTTTGACATCCACATCATCGGGATGTGTTTCGGGAAATACCTTTTCTGAATTGGAATACTGATACCACTTAACATTGACAAAACTTACTTCGCCATTCTCGTCCAAAGTAAATGCAATCTGAGGCAGTGCCTCCAGCATCAGATGAAAATGATCAATCTCCGAGCGCATTGAGACATGAGCCTCTCTTCTTCCTTTTACCTCCTGCTCAAGATTCTGTTTTGTTTTTTTTATGGCAAGGTTCTGTTCCTGCAAGTGATAATAAGCCTTTACCTTAAGCAAAAGAATCTCCGGATCAATCGGCTTGGTGACATAATCAATCCCGCCCGATGCGTAGCCCTGGGTTATAAATTTTTTCTCCGTATTGACAGCGGATAAGAATATAATTGGGATTTCTTTCGTTTTACTGTAACCGGCAAAATTTTCCGCAACTTCGAAACCGTCCATATCAGGCATCTGGACATCCAGAATGATAAGGGAGTAATCATTTTTAAGTGCTTTTGCCAGAGCCTCTTCGCCGGAACTGGCTGTATCAACCAAAAAATCTTTTGATTCTAATAGTTTTTTTAATGAATAGATATTATTTTGATTGTCATCTACAATTAAGATCATAAGATTTTATACTTCAAAATTAGATGTGAATACTTTTTTTCAAAAATACTCACAAAACTTGGAACAACGCACTACTATCTAAAATAATGCAAAAAAAAAGCCTGTGCCATAGCGCAAACTTAATCATTATGAAAAGCAATTTTGGAGCCAAAAAACAAAAAAACAATCCCTGTTCATAAAAAACAGGGATTATAAAGTGACCGAGATTATTTCTTTGATTCTTCAACAGAAACTTTTCGGAAGTCTTTGAACAGTTTTCCAAGTTCCAAAGCAGATTTTCTGGCTCTTGTACCAGCAGCTTTGTTACCTTTCTCTACTTGTTGCTCTGCCTCTTTGCTGAAACTTTCAAATTCCGCATTGATTTTTTCAATTAGCTCTTTCATAGTTGATATAATTAATTAATTGGATTGCAAATATAAAAACTTAGATCAATTCTAATTCATAATTATGCAAATCTTTTGTTCACAACTTTAACTGTGACCTATTTTGAATCACGAAAAAATCCATCGCACAGGCAATGGATTCTGATTATTGATTTGATTTGATATTATTTTTAGAAATATGAGGCCTATTTTTTAACGAACTTCATTGCGGTAGACTTTCCGTCCTGTTTTACTGTAATCGTATACACACCAGCCTTCATCAGCAACGATGTCTGCATGGTTTATATTAATGATAAATTGGCCTTTAGCAACAGAGTTTACAATGTCGTTAATCAGAAATGGAGTATCTTTAGCTCTGCAGAAAGCACATTTAAAAATATCAATATAAAAATACCCAATTAATGTTCAACAACAAGACAATTAAAGCCGTCAGTTTTGGAGAAGTCCTTTTTGATGTTTTCGGTGAGGAAAAAAAAATTGGCGGTGCACCGCTTAATCTGGCTCTCAGAACAGCTTCTTTTGGCTTTCCGGTAGCTATGATCAGCGCTATCGGTAATGATGAAGACGGCCAAACTATCCTGGATTATACCAGTGCACACCATTTGGAAACTTCCGGCATCGTAACAACCCCTGATTATGAGACAGGCGTTGTGCAGGTATCCCTTAATGACCGAGGTTCGGCCACTTATGAGATTAAATTCCCTTCTGCATGGGACTTCATAAGCATCAACGACGATGTTAGCAAAACAGTAAAAGAAGCTGATGTTTTTTTCTATGGCAGCCTGGCCTGCAGGAACGAAGCACCCAGAACCACGCTTTTTTCTTTGCTGGACTCTAATGATGCCATGTTCAAAGTTTTTGATGTGAACCTCAGGAAGCCATTTTACAATATTCCTATTCTGGAAAAACTGATGGATAAAGCAGATTTTATCAAATTCAATGATGAGGAGATTCTGGAGATCGCTGCTGAATTGGGATACCAATCCGATGATCTGGAAGAGAACATTCAATTTATCTCAGAAAAGACCAATACACCGGCCATTTGCGTGACATTGGGCAAACATGGTTCTATCCTTCTGTGGGACCATCAGATTTACAGGCATGGTGGTTATCCTGTCACCGTGGCGGACACGGTGGGTGCCGGCGACTCCTTTTTGGCAAGTCTGACGGCGAAACTGCTTACCGGTCACAGTCCGGATGATGCGCTTGATTTTGCGAGTGCCGTGGGTGCTATGGTAGCCACTTTTACCGGCGCCAATCCCAAAATTGAATATTCTCAATTAGATACTTTTATAAAACAAAGCCTGTAGCAATACAGGCTTTGCCTTTTTATGGTTTTAAAGTTTTATACACAAGACTCGACTTATTGTCGCAACTTAGTTACTATTATATTTTCAGGTCTAATTTAGATTGTTTTGTAAAAGTTCACCACTTTTAACAATTTACAATATTAGAGTCTTTCAATTATTAATTTCGCAACACAACATCTCACTTTGATCCATGAACTATCCATGGCTTTACTATGGCTTTACTATGGCTTTGCTATGAATGGAGAATACTTAAAGGATGACTCTAATTTTTACAGAAAACAGAATTTCCTGCAATGACAGGGCTTTACTGAACATTATATTTTTTTATTAAAGCCTTCTCATACGATCTGTATTGCTTAAAATGGATTTTTTAGGGTTGCAGAAATTACGGATTTGATAATTGGATTTAGATTTTGGGAATATAAGTGGTTTCTCGTTTGAAATAAAAAAACTAGCAGCTAAAGTGCAAAACAAAATCCTGCCGCTGCCTAGAAAAAGCTCCTGTTGGCAAAAAAGCACTATTTTTGTTTAAGCGTATATTTGGTGAGTTACCACTCGTACCTTTGATGTAAACAGTCGAAGTGGACAAGGGCCACACCCACGGCATCCTTTAAACTAATATGTAAAACTAAAGCAATCCTTATGAATTAAGCGTTGCCAATCGAATTCAGATTACTATTGAAGTAAATTTACTAAATAAATAATTTTTGTACCTTATAGGATCAGCAACAAAAGTTGGGGAGTAATGGCAAAAATTGATACTTTTGTAGAGGATGAAAACAGAAGACCTACTCAAGCTATTATTACCTGA
>NZ_FTPU01000045.1 GCF_900108115.1 Epilithonimonas bovis DSM 19482 | reverse complement strand
ATGGAGATTCTGCGAAGCGCAAAATCCTTTGTTGGGATAAGCGTAATCTACATCTTTACAAATCTTGCTTCTGGAACAACGGGATATTTTACATACTTCCAAAGGCATGCTATCTACTACGAAGTAGTTTTCAAATTCATTAAATTTATCCACCATTTTCTTTCTTATTTCTTCAATAAAAGGAAATAGTTTTCGCTTTCTCCTATTGTAAACACTTCTATCAATTTTTGGTTCAATTTCAAAACCCTTTATATCTCTAAAAAGTTGATGTTCGGAATCAATGGACTTAAATTCAGCCAGAATAATCAAACTAATTAACTCTATATCAGACAGTTTTGGTTTTATTGGTTTAAAATAAAAATTTTCAGTTTCGGAAATGTCTCTTAAATTATTTAAAATTAAATTGTAACTTGCCTCAAGGTTGCTCATAATTGTATTTGATTGGTAGTCAATACAATATACTAATTTTTAGTCACTTGAGCAACCTTTTTTATAATGCACTACGGGTTAAGAACTATATAATTTATCACCCTAAACTAAATCAAAAATTTCCAAAAGCATAATATGTTCAAAAAATATAATTCCGACCAAATTGTTTTATCACTTTCATTAATTAGTCTAGTCTGGGTATTTTTATATAAATTGTTTTTTTTATCTATTTTATCAATCTTTCCAAATGCTGACCAGATTGGAGAAATAACGTATAATGTATTAAATTCTATTATTGCCTCAGGAATTTTTTATTTTTTTGTTGTTTTTTTGGAGAGAAAGCGGAAACAACACATTGTAGATAAAATTATTTTACGAAAACTTCATAATAGTTTTAGGAGAAATAAATGGAAGAGCTTTTGGCATAAATAAATATCTAAGTGTTATGGATACTGAGCTAGCTATAGAATCTGGAGAAATTTTACTAAAAAATAGAAAAATGACCAGAGAAGAAGCGATTGCAAAACTCAAAGAAGCTAAAGAATTAATGGAAATTGATATGATGAGTAAAGAAGAATTTGATGAATTGAAAAAAGAACTTACTCCAGTTATTACCAATAAAAATCCAGAATAACTAGAGTCGAACAAACGTTAAAAAGACTTTCACTTTCCGGCACAAATTATAACACATTACCTCTTCTAACTTTTCAGAAGAAGTTTTTTGATAACATTTTTTAAAGTGACTCAAAATTCATCACTAATAACTTCCTACCCCGTCACCAGCTTAGCACTCTCTTTCCAGAGGTAATTGGGCAATGGCTCCTGTAGCTGCCAAGTGATGGACATGGGTTTGGCACCCGTAGATTCTACAAAGTTAACCGGGCCAATGCAGACGTAGCCTTGGGTGTAGCCATGGGCATCCTTTCTACTCTCACGGATGAAGAGTAAGACGATTTTGTTCTGTTCTTTTTGACGGATATATGATTGGCCTTTAGGAGATTCTGGTGTAGTCTGGTTCTGAGACTGCCAATGAAATAATACCTCATTAATGGCATAGTCATCGTACATGGTGGTGGGAGAAAAATCTTCTTCTGACTTTTTGAGGTTGACAAACAAAGCTTCTGTATGAAGTGCTTTGTTCTCGGCCACACCTTCCCGACCTGGATTCTTCCGTTGTAAAGTACTCATTTGCAAAGCAGCAAAAATCTGATCCCTTGTATAGCGAGCATGGATACGTAACGGTGTATCGTAGGGCAAGTTGGTAAAAGGGAGCTCTTCAAAATCGATCTGACTGATCTTAACTTCTATCAATTCTTGCATCTCTTGTACCATATCCTTGTTCTCTCCAATTTTCTTGAGAGATTCGGCTAATGTCTCATTTTCCACAGGTTTCTGATAAAAATCGTAATATAAC
Source organism: Epilithonimonas bovis DSM 19482 (assembly GCF_900108115.1). Classification (GTDB taxonomy): domain Bacteria; phylum Bacteroidota; class Bacteroidia; order Flavobacteriales; family Weeksellaceae; genus Epilithonimonas; species Epilithonimonas bovis. Next base: position 22,282 of record NZ_FTPU01000045.1, on the reverse strand, counting down.
ATAAGTCCCATCTGCTGATGATCCTGATGATCTGCCAAGTGGCTAAGATCAAAATCATGAGTGATCATCGCCAGAATAAATTGGAAATAGCTCAGCGACTCTGTCACCATCCATTTTTTACCGAGCATTGTTTTATAACATTCGTTATACTTGGTATCTAGGGATAAGTGGAAGGCCTCAGCCTTTAGAATGCTGAATGTATAATTTTTATAAATTTGTTTTAAGTTCAGGTTATAGATCGTTATAAAATTGCTGAGTGTAAGGGGAAGATCTGTTTGGTTTTGATAATTCTGAAGCAGCTGGATGAGCCTACGTTTATTAAGATCGGTGGCTTTGCGTACGTTGTCTAGTATAAATTCTTTGGCTTGTTTTTCTAAGACAATAGAACTCCCCAAAGGAAGATTAGGAAAGTCCCTTTCTATCTCGTGTTTTACAGTGGTATTGGTTTTCCCAATCAGCGCCCGAAACTTGTTCTCAAAGTCATATTCGGGTCTGGCGTTGCCCACGAAATCTAAGACGGTGAGAACATCCTTGTTCTCATGAAGCCGCAGGCCACGCCCTAGCTGTTGGAGAAATATGGTAAGGCTCTCTGTAGGTCTTAGAAATAACACCGTGTCAATCTCTGGAATATCGATCCCCTCATTGAAAATATCAACTACAAAAAGATAATTGATGTCGTGCTTTTGTAACTGATGCAGCAGTGTGGTGCGCTGCGCTGAATTCTCTGAAACTAGATAAGCGGCTTGTAAGCCGGCCTGCTGAAAGCGCTGGCTCATATATTGAGCGTGGTCTATACTGACACAAAACCCAAGCGCTGTGACCTCATGAATATCTCTGGTATATTTGTTTAAATTCTGAATAATACTTTGGGTGCGAAGATCGCCAGATGTCAACAGTCGGGATAATTCGGACACATTATATTGGCCATTGGTCCACCCTACCTTTGAGTAATCTACTGAATCTGTAATCCCAAAGTATTGAAAAGGGCACAGCAATTTTTGATTGAGTGCATCCGGCAGTCTGATCTCGGCTGCTATTCTAAAATTAAAATCTGGCAAAATGCTGTTACTGTCCATGCGCTCTGGCGTTGCCGTAAGGCCTTCCCAAATCTTTGGTGTAAAATAAGAGAATGCTTTGCGGTAGGTGCTTGCTGTGGAATGATGGGCTTCATCGATCACGATGAAATCATAATAATCAGGGGTACAAAAACTGACTAAATCTTGGTTATTCAGAGTCTGTATGGTGCCAAACACTGCACTTTTGGTATTAGGCACATAACCATCGCCCAAGAGTTCTCCAAAATTTTGGTCTTTGAGGACATTTCTGAATGTATGCAAGGCTTGTTTCAAAATCTCGATCCGGTGGGCAACAAATAGTACTTTCGCATCTGGATGTGCTTGTCTAAAATTTTTGAAATCAAAGGCTGATATCATGGTTTTTCCCGTACCTGTAGCAGCCACAATGAGGTTTTTATATGACCCGTGTACAGCACGCTCTACCCTAAGCTTTTCTAGTATCTCGGCCTGATAGTGGTAAGGTTTGAGATCGAAAAAAGATGCGATCTCCAGGGTTGATTTGCCTATTTTGTTATTTTTGAGTGCGTGATCTAGCTGTTGCAATTTGGTGGCATCATAAGCTTCAAACTCCGCCGCATTCCAATAGGACTCAAAGGTTTTCTGAAACTTATTGATAATATGAGGAATCTCTTTGGTAGTGACCTTAACGTTCCATTCTAGACCATCCGTCAAAGCCGATCTGGAAAAGTTAGAGGAGCCTATATAGCCCGTATGGAATCCTGTATGTCTAAAAAAGAGATAGGCTTTGGCATGTAAGCGTTCATTGGCATTATTGTAAGAGACCTTGACTTGGGTATTGGGCAATTGGCTGAGTTCATCAATCGCGCGCGCATCTGAAGCCCCCATGTATGTGGTGGTAATCACCCTGAGTTGGCCTCCTCTAGCTGTGAACTCCTCAAAAGCTTCCCGCAGAATAACAATAGCCTTCCACTTGATAAAAGAAACCAGCAGATCAATCCGATCGGCAGAGCGAATCTCTTTTTTGAGTTCTGAATCTAAAGATAACCCTACATTGCCACCAGTAAACAGCTCACTTTGTGTTAAACGGGAAACTGGCATGATCTCCTGAAGGTGCAGTTTGAGATCGGTATAATCATTTTTAAGTTGATCGAGAACCGCTTCTAAGATTCGACCTTCGGCATCAATTAAATCATCGTTAAAATCATATTGGCTGATTTGTACCGTCACATATTGGAGAATGCGATTGGAGATTTCAATTTGTTTTGATACCAAGAGCTCCTTTTTGTCTACTTTGATCAGCCGGAGCGCATTAGCAATAGCGGTGGATAAATGGGCAGTTAAAAAATATACGGCCTCTTCGGCATCTAGCTTTTTATCTTCTGCAATAAAGAAACGATGATGATCTAGCGCCGACAATTTTTTTTGCAGCGCCTGGGTAATGAGAGATTCGTAGATACCTAAGTTCATGGATGGTTAATAGCCGATTAGTCGGCTGCAATTTATGAAATTGTAGAGGGATGACAAAGCTGCCTTTAGCAATTCGTTTATCATTATATAACCCCATCTAGCCCTTTTACGGAAACCCGTAATGCTATGTACGGAGAGGTTTTTATATTTGGTGGTTAATAAACACCAATTATGAAAAAACTATTATTACCTGTCCTGTTTCTGTATTCGGTAACGACCTTGGCACAAACCAATGCTGACCTGAAAAATGATGTGAACCAGATTAAAACAGACCTGGACAACGTGAGGCAGCAGGTGCAGGCTGTGACCACCCAAAACAACTACCTAAAGAAGGCATTAGATGTAAATGCGCCAGTCCTGGAACAGACGCAAAACGACAGCCTCTACCGCATTACCTCTGTATTGGGTTCTAAAAAAGACAAGACGATTACCATTACTTTTTTATTAGAATCTAAAGACCAGAATAAAATGGCTTCCTTCAGTGATCTTACCCTGATAGATCTGGAAGGGAATGCTTTTGAATTTGATCATAACCGCTCATCCAACCTCTATGCTAAGCTCACTTTGAATGTCCCGCTCAAATTAAAATTCATTTTTAAAACTAACAACGAAGCGCCTAAAGTCGTTAAGCTTTTTAAATTTATTGCCCGGAATGAGCCGGAAGGCAACCCTCTTAATTTTAACCGATCTAACCTGGAGTTCCGGGACCTGAATGTAAGCTGGGAGTAAAAATGGGCTTCGAGAGCCTCAGCCTGACAAGGTGTGCGAATGTGGTGTGGCGTGAGAGTTTTTATAAAAGATGATTGATCAGCAAGTGGCAGAGATGGGCTTCGAGAGCCTCAGCCTGACAGCGTAACAGGTGATGGATGATGGATGATGGGTGAACTGGGAAACATCATGAGCAAAGAAGAAGGGATAGCAATCATCATGAGGGAAATGGAGGAAAGCAAAGCTGTACCCATCTAAACAATATCAGGTTCTGAATGATTTTATAAACCCACGGATATATTTCAAGCAACAGTTATAAATACCTGAAGTTTTTTATAAAAATCTAGTGGCGCCGGTATTTTCTACCACTGCAGCCACTTTTTCAGTTTCATCAGAAGGAATCATTTCGAAGAACGGAACATCTTTCATCTCTTGCCAGAATCTATGCTCCTGCGTATTTTGCTGGGGTTCGTCTGTGATCAAAAAGAATTTGTTTTTATTTAAATCTTTCTGATACTGCTGGCTAAGAAAAGCTACGAGCATTAAACAATCAGACTGATGATAACTGTATATTTTTTAATATACGATATTCATATTTAAACCAATTATTGTACATTTGATTGATAAGCAAAAATAGTGCTTGAGTTTAAATTTTGATGTTTTAATAGGATTGGTAACGAGCGTAGAGTTTTATTTAAGTTTCATTTTGAGTCAAATCATTACAGAACTATTAAATATAAAATCTATGAATAAACTAAAAAGTGTAATTGTTGGAGTGGGTGCTATTGTGTGAAGCCTAAAACATTATGACTTGTTGGAATCTAGTGCAAAGCTCAAAATTGTCAAGATATATAGCAAGGGGGTTCGAGTCCCCCTCTTCACTCAAAAAATCCTCATTTAAAAAGTCAAATATTTTTTCAGGAGTAAAATTGTTTAATTCCTCTATTGTCAGAGTACTCATATTAAATTAATTCTTTCAAAAAATATTTCGCCTAATCTATTAATGTGATCAATTAATTCAGGATTCGTAATTTTTTCCTTGATGTTAATATCGAAAATATAGGGAAGCAATAAATCATCTAAACTTAACTGAATGTCGTATAATATTTTCTGAGAAAGGTTTTCTCCAATCAAGGTCAGGTCAATATCAGAATAAGGTTTATAATTTCCCTTTACACGAGATCCAAATATAATGACCTTATCCACTTGAGAATATTTCTCAAATACGCTATATATTTTTAGAATGTCTTTTTTAGACAATCCAAAGATTTTATCATTCAAACAGATTTCCTTGCTCTCCACTTCTTAAACCTTCCATTTTAGTTTCTAATTCAATAAATTCCTTTTCGTACTCCGTAAGAATAAACTTCACTATCTCATTTGCGGTATCTTCATTATAAGTATGTGATGTGCTGTTGCGACTTAGCATCATTTCCATCCATACATGGCCATCATCTACAAGTCCCACTTGTGCTGCATATTTTACAGCATCTCGGCTCCCTTTAATCTCTGTATTACCCTGAAATTCGGCGTAGTCTTTCATTAATTTCCATGCTAATTCATGAGTGTATTCAAAACTTTGTATCAGCCCTTGTTTATATATATCCTGAATCGAAGGCAAAATATCATCAAGATCATCTTCTTCTACCTCAACTGAAATATCTTCTACCTCTTTTATATAAGCAATATTATCCCTCAAACTTTTGAGAGCTTTTCTATAGTTACTAAATCGTTGTTCCCAGCGAATATCTTCCATATTGTTCAAAATTAAAAAAAATATCTAATCTTTTTGTAAAATAAGATCTAAAGCATTGGTAAAGATTGGAAGTTCTACTTTTTCAACTCCAAATTCCACAATACCATTACCATCCACGAGAATAACAGGAACTGCCCAACCTGCAATGATGAATCCTTTGCTTCTGTTGAAAACCTGGAAGTTGTAAAGAAAATCCCCTGCTGAAAGCGTCCCTCTATATCTTCCCTAAACTGACATAATGTGTCACCCAAAGTTACTAATAAAACTAATAAACTTAATATACAATTAAATTAAAAACATAACACTACTGGCTATCAATACACTATAATCCAATACTAGTATTTGCATGTATTCAAAAACAATCTAAAAAGAACAAGATAGAAATATCCTTTCTACCCCGTCACCAGCTTAGCACTCTCTTTCCAAAGGTAATTGGGCATAGGCTCCTGTAGCTGCCAAGTGATGGACATTGGTTTCGCGCAATTACCAGATAAAAAAAAGGTTTAAACTAGAGTCTAAACCTTTTCTATACCATTTAATGAACTTATCAGTCGTTACCTTCTGTCTTTACGATTTTGTTATAAATCCCGAACAATAAGAATGGTGCTGCCCATTGCCCCCGGCAGTAAGAACCCTTCTAAAAGTATGTAACTGTAATAGTTCTGTTATTTTTTGTCCCGCGGCCTTATGCCCCATGCGGCGATGGCTATTGCTGTGACGGTCCCCACTGCGCCCAGTGCAAATATATTTTGATAACCGAATGAATTGGCCACCAGCCCTGCCAATGGCGAAGTGACGGCCAAGGCCACATCAAAGAACGCTGAGTAAGCGCCCAGTGCGGTGCCGCGCCTCTGTGGTGCAATGCTTTTAACAGCTTCTACCCCGAACTCGGGAAAGATGAGTGAAAAACCATGGCCTGTAAAAACGGCCCCAATGAAAGCCATGGCAGGCACAGTGGCATACCACAGCAGCAGTTGCCCCGCCAGCTGTACCAGCAGTGATACAGCCGCTACCCTGTTGCCCCCATACCGGTCTGTATAAGATGCGAAGAAAAGCCTGACACCAATGTAGCTGGCGCCAAATAACGTGATTGCCAGTGAAGCATTTGCCCATCCTCTTTCCTGAAAAACCAATGTTATAAATGATGCCAGGCATCCAAACGCAATGGCAGCAAAGGAAAGCCCCAAGCCGTACTTAGCAATCCTGAGCACGACATCCCCAAAGGCGCTTCTCTGTTTTTCCGCTTTATGCAATGCTGGTATCTGCAGTTGCGAAACGGCTATCCAGCCGATCAGCGCTAAGGCCATAATAGCCGCAAATGCCACTGCCGTTCCCCAGTGCTGCTGCAACAGTACCCCCACGGGCACGCCTGCTGCCAGACCGCCATACATGGCAATACCATTCCATGACATAACCTTACCTGAACGCTGATGGCCAGCCAGCCCAATGCCCCATGATAAAGCGCCGGTGATCTGCAGACTCTCCGCTGCCCCCAGCAAAACCCTGCCGAGGATCATTAAAGAAATGCTGATGATGTAAGAAGATGACACCCACACTGCCGCTATGTATACTGCGGCGGTGGCCACGACCGTTATGGTGCCGAACAGCACCCCCGGCTTAACACCCCTGGTTTCGGCGATGTGCCCTGCCCTCTTACGGGTCAGCAATGTTGCAAGGGACTGGATGCCGATGACGATCCCGATGACGAGATTGCTGCTGTGTAAAACATTGTGTAAAAATACGGGTAACACGCCCAGTGAAATGCCAATGGTCATATAGCTGCAAAATACCATCACACATAGCGGGAGCATAATTTTTGAAAACGATACCGAATAGGCTGTTGTCTGTTCCATTATAAAAATTTTGTGCAAAGGAACAGCAATGCACCAGCACTGAAAATAGAGAAAGGCATTTATTAGCCAGACAAATCGTGGCAGGCTTTCCTGAAATCCATAGGTGTTAAACCATTTACCTTTTTAAACAGGCGCGCGAAATACGCTGGGTCTTCGAAGCCCAGTTCAAAAGCTATTTCCTTTGAAGAAAGCTCCGTATGGTGCAACAGCCTTTTGGCCTCCAGAAAGAGGTGTTGCTGTATCCAGTGGCTTGTAGAAAACCCGGTGGTTTTTATCAATACTTCATTTAAGTAAGCCGTTGAAATACTAAGTAGGGCAGCATAATCGGCAGGTTTCTTTAAAGTGCGGAAATTGCCTTCCAGCAGCTGCCGAAATGCAGCTGTAATCTGGCTTAGCCGGCTTTGCGGCTTAAGATGTTTATCCTGTGTGCTGCTAAACGTATTGCAGACCACAGAGACGAAGGCGTTGAGGCAGGCGTGTAATCCTTTGACCCCAAAACTGTTGAGCTCTGACGCATTGCAGCTTTTGTCTATCAGTTCTACCAAGGTGGACAAGCTTTGGCTGTCTGTAACCGAAACCACTGGTGTGGACAGTTTGTCTAAATAATTGCGGAAATCTTTTTCTATAATATCGGGGCTAACTTCCAAAATCCAGCCGGCATTTTTCTGCGGCAGATAGTAGTGGACCTGACCGGGCCTGAGCTCTATCCCGGAATAACAGAACAGCCGCTAAAAGGTTTTAACAAAATGGAATAAGAAAAATACTAAATGAATATTCAATTGACATTAACCCCAAACAGATGTCCCACCATCGCAGTTACAGCCATTGCTACAGTACCCCAAAAGCAAATTCTCAACATGGCAACTCCAATTTTAGAACCTCCTGTTTTTGCCGCTACAGCACCCAATACCATTAGGAAAACTATAGAAAACCCGTATTGGTAATAGACCATATCTTTTTCTGGAGCAAAAATAGAAACCGACATGGGTAAAGCGGCCCCGGAAAGAAAAGAGAAAAAAGAAGCAAAGGAGGCTTGTAATGGTTTTGCTACCGTTATCTCATTAATTCCCAACTCATCTTTTGCATGAGCCTCCAGAGCATTGTGGTCTGTAAGTTCTTTTGCAACCAACATTGCAGTCTCTCTCGTAACGCCTCGTCTTTCATAAATTTTTGCGAGTTCCTGAAGTTCAATATCCGGTATCTCTGTCAATTCCTTTTTTTCTCTTTCAATATCTGCTTTTTCTGTATCGGATTGGGAACTTACCGAAACATATTCTCCGGCAGCCATAGACATTGCGCCAGCTATCGTCCCTGCCAGTGCAGCTAAAATGATAGAATGCCTGTTGGGATCTGCAGCCGCTACGCCAATTACAATACTTGTGGTGGAAAGAAGCCCGTCATTGGCACCCAAGACGGCAGCACGAAGCCAGCCTACTCTATTTACATAATGTTTTTCTAAAGGATGTTTCATATAATGAGTTGTTATTTGTTTTTATTTGTCAGATGAAACGCCAATATTATGTTTCTCCATATTTGTACAATTCTAGAATATGGGCATTTCATTATTTAAATTTAAAAATTAAAAGACATTCCCAATCCTATTGTTTTACTTTGATAAAACGGATAAACGAAAGCCGTATTTTGGGAATTAGCTTTGAAGAATATTTTACTTATTTTTGGAAACAGCCAATAGGCCGCTTCGGTGGAGAGAATACCTATGCCGGCTCCGGCAACCACATCACCTACCCAATGTTTGTCGTTCAACGTTCTGTAAACGCCGGTAAACAAAGCAAAAGGATAACCGATTAAACTCAACCAAAAATGATCTTCCTGATATTCCCGAAACATAAACTGCGCAGTTGCAAAAGCAAAAGCGGTATGTCCGGAAGGAAAGGAAAGATTGTTAGAACCATCGGGCCGTTCTTCTTTTACCAGATGTTTGGTGGGGAGCACAACCGCACTGGAGATCAGAAGCGAGGTTCCCAGAATGATGCTCCGGTCTTTCAGGTTATGCTTCCCCTTGATTCCGGAAAAATTAAGTCCGTACACCAAAACAGCCGGCACAAACTGGGTATAATTGTCCAGCTTTATATGGTCGGGCTTATGCTCACTGATCTCATATTGTGTCGATTTATTCAGTTGCTTCAAATCATCAGAAGTTAAGCTTAAAATTCCGTAACCGATAAAAACCGAAGGAACAATCAGTTTTTTATATCCAAATTGATAGACCGATAATGAATCTGCAATGGGCTTCTTATCCTCCTGAAAAACGGATTTTTGTGCTTCAATCCATTGGAAAAAGCAAAGCATTGTCAATAAAATGATTCTTTTCATCGCACCGAAATTTCTTTATTGATCTGACCTTTCATCGATTTGACCCAGGTTAGGATTATTGCCTTTTGTTCAGAAGATAATTTCGCATGGGTGTGAATGAAAGTATAACTACTCAATGGCATTTCACCTGTGTTAACAGTTTTTGCAACTTCATCTAATTTCTTCAGTTTTTTATCATTCGGATACGTACCAAATTCATCAAAATTCAAATGTCTTTTCCCGTCATTGATATGATTGGCCAGCCACCATTTTACCGGCTGAACCTTACTGTACCAAGGATAAACGGTATTGTTGGAATGGCAGTCATAGCAACTGGTTTTTAAAATCTGCCGCACATTTTGAGGCACAGAATATTTTTTTTCTATGGAATTTTCAGAAGTTTCAGCTGTCTTATTGGGATTTACGTCAAAAAACTGTATCGCAATAAAGATGATTAATATGATTGGAATGCTTATTTTTTTTATGGATTTCATAATTTTTGATTTTAATTAATTTCTAATTTTTTTATTTGAAACGGATGTTGAGTGATATAATATCTGATTTCATTCCGACCGATTTGGTGTAATGACCATACCTCAGTTCCAGCATATTGAACCATTCGATCCCGAAAAGACCGTTGGGAAGGTTAAACCGGACTCCAGCACCATAAAAATTACTATGGAAGGTGGATAAATCATAATTGCTCGTATAGAAATCGTCAAACGCAGTATGTTTTTCATAAGGTGCAAAATATTTCGTTCCTGTTTGCGTATAATAGCGGTAAAACGGACTTACGGAAACAAAAGGCGAAATTTTCACCGGCGTTTCTACATTAATAGTATGTGATTTCAGTCCCCAATCATCGGTATAATAGCGATAATAGGTTCTTAAAATCACCTTGTCGCCAAAGAAATAATTGCTACGGAAACCTAAAGGAAGTTTAAACCTTTTATCCGGCAAATTTTCCTGATGAACAGAGCCATCCGACAAATAAACGCGGTGAAACGGCAAACTCAAATAGCCTGTCTGCTGCACTGCATCTGCCAAAAATTCAATCTGAAAATTCGGATTGATGATCTGAGAATACGCCAGAGAAAGTGCATAGGTATTTCTTCCGCTTGAACCGTAATTGTCGTGTTCTTTGCCAGTATTGGCAGGATTATAATTGGTTCGCAATTCGATTGGGGCAATCAGCTTTACCTGATCCAGATATGCCTGAAATCTTGCAGTAAATTCTCCCATTTTATTTTTGGTTTTCTGGGCAAATCCTATATTAGCTCCAATGGATTGGTAATCAAATTCTGCGGAATAAGAAATCCCACCCAAAAGTGTACTCCCCTTTTCTTCATTTTCCCGGCTCCAGCCGATGGAAGGATAAACTCTTGTATCGGCGTGGGAAGCGGAAGAATTCGCTTTCAGGTCAATCATATCCGAAGAAGCCGATGTATAATGGTCGATCCCGACATCGAAGTTGAACTTATTTTTGCGTCCTTTTTTGTCGTATTTTACCAAAACCACATCGATAGAATTGGAAATATCAGAAAGCTTTTCTGTCCCAATCCCGCCTGTTACCGCTGAATTATTCCCGTTTTGGTTGTAATAGCTCGAGACCAGATTGGCTTCTTCAAAACTTAATGTTCTGGATTTTTCATTAATTGCTTTATCTTGTGCTTTGGCATACCACAATCCGAATAATGCGGCGATGCTTATTAATACTTTTTTCATGTTTTAAAAGAATAGATGATACTAAAAGATTTTATAAAATCAGTTGCAACCACAACCACCACCTACTTTTCCGGCATTGGCACCGGAAGAACCTTCGCGGTAAGACTGGAAGTTGAGTTCTGTTTTTTCAATCGGTCGGTTTCCTAAAACCATTTCGGCGTCGTTCAGTTTATTCTTTTCGTATTCTTTTACCGTTGTACAAGAAAAAATGCTGGAAAGCAAAACAATCGTTGCTATTCCGAGGTATATTTTTTGAAATTGACTTTTCATTTGAAGTTGATGTTTTTAGATGAATAAATGTGGTTTTCGTCATCAATAATGATGCATTCCACCTGCTGAATCTGGTCTATCATTCCGATTCCCTTTTCAGTTCCCATAATGGTAACGGGCGTTGCCAAAGCATCGGCAATTTCGGCGTTCGGACAAATAATGGTCACGCTTTTAATTCCCGAAACCGGCATTCCTGTTTTGGGGTTGATGGTGTGCGAATATTTTTTTCCGCCAATGCTTACAAATTTTTCGTAATTGCCGGAAGTAGCAACGGAAATATTGGAGATATTCATATAGGAAAAAGGTAACCTAGCATTATCCGGATCGGAAATTCCTATCGTCCAGGGTTTCCCGTCCGCCTGATTTCCCCAGGTTGTTAAATCTCCCGAAGCATTCACGACGCCAGATTTTACACCTCTATTTATCAACAATCGTTTCCCCATTTCTGCGGCATATCCTTTCCCAATGCCGCCAAAACCGATGCGCATTCCTTTTTCTTTCAGAAAAACCGTAGAATCTTCCCGATTCAGCAAAATATTATGGTAATTGACGAGTTTTAAATGTTCCTTTATCATTTCCGGATCAGGAAGTTCCTTCATTTCGCGGTCGAAATTCCAAAACTTCCTGTCAATACTTCCGTAGGAAATATCAAAATAACCATCGGTAATTTTACTGATGCGCAAGCTGCGTTCAATAAGATTAAAAACTTCCGGATCTACTTTTACAGGTTTCATTCCTGCATTTTGGTTGATCTGGTTGGTCTGGCTTTCTTCCCGAAACGTGGTGAGCAAATTTTCGATACGCTGGATCTCCAAAACGGCAGCTTCCAGGTGTTCTTTGGCCACAGTTTCATTGGTATCTACCACCGTAATTTCAAATTGGTTGCCCATCAGTCTTTGAGTTTTTCGGAACTCTTTCATCATTTAATTCTTAAATATTTTTTGATATTCCGTCCGAATTTCACTCGTAAAAGAAGCTGCATTTTCTGAAGGAAGCCCATCCCAAGTTTTCAATATCTTTCCGTTTTCATCCAATAAAAGGGTGTACGGAAATGCGCCGTTTGGGTTGTACTTGTCTGCCAAAGCAGCATTCTCTTTTTTAATGGCAGCAGTGGGCTGATTTTTCTTATTTCTCGGGAAATCCGCATTCAGATAGACCACAACGTGCTCCGTAATTAATTTTTGAAAAGTTTCCGTGTCGATGATATTTTTGTGCAGTTTGATACACGGAATACACCAATCCGAACCTGAAAAATTCAGGAGTATGAGTTCGTGATTTTCTTTGGCTTGTTGTTGAGCCGTTTCCAATCGGGTTTGTGCGTTTGCTGTGAGCGAAAATAAAGCGATCAGCAGTGTGGCAAATATTGTTTTCATACGATTTGATTTTAATTATTCTTCGTCCTCACTGGTATTTTTCAGCTTCATCAGAAGCGTGTACGCGTTTTTGGTCACGATTTTCTTTCCTTTAAAATCCTGAAAATTCAGAATCTGTATAAAACCGTTTTCGGATTCGTTGGTGGTAACCGGAACCATTTTGTAGGTTTGTTTTTTCTCTTCAACAAAAACATAGCTTTTACCTTCAAAATCGACAATGCTTTCTTCCGGAACTGCATTCGAAAAAGAGGTTTCGGTCTCGACTTCCGCATTCATATACATTCCCGGAATCAGTTCGGGATGGTATTTTTCAAAATGACAATGGACATCGGCAATTCCATTTCCGTCCAGATCTTTGCCTGTGAGGAGAATTTCGCCATCATATTTTTTGTCCGGATTGATATTGCTGTAAGCCACAATCCGCTGTCCTGTTTTCAGCATCGCAAGGTCTTTTTCATAGACTTTGAGATTGAGATGAATATCCGCAGGATTGATGAGTTCGAACAAAACATCGGAAGGATTGACGTATTTCCCAATATTCACATTCACTTTGCGTACAAAACCATTGATACTGCTGTAAACTGGCACACTTTTACGGATATTCCCGGCAGTTACGCTTCCTGCGTTGATGTTCACCAGCTGCAGTTGCTGCGCAATGGCATTCATAATAATTTGCTGGCTGTTCATCTCCGATTGTGCCATCTGCATCACCTTATCACTGCTTGCCTGGCTTTGGTTGAGCTTTTTTTGGCGGTTATAATCCAGCTGAGCAAAATGATATTTGGATTTTGCCATCAGGTAATCCTGCTGCAGCTGTACAAACTGAGGGTTTTCAATCACGGCAATCACTTGTCCTTTGGAAACTTTCATTCCCGGGAGTAGTCCGGTACTTTTCACGTAACCGCCCAAAGGTGTGCTTACGGAAACGAGATTTTGTGGCGGAACGTCAATTTTACCGTTTAATTTAAGAACTGTCGAGATGGATTGCATCGAAAGTTCTGTGGTTTCTACCGGCGCATTCCGGAGTTGGGCATCGGTTAAGCTAACGGTATTTTCGTCTTTTGGGGCTCCGGTTTTGGGAGCAGATTCTTCTTTCTGCGTGCATTGCACCGCCGAAAATATCCACAACAAAACCAAAATCCATTGATATTTTATTTTTAAAGTCTTCATTTTTATTGATTTAAAGTGAGGTATTGAAGCTCGATTGCGCTTTCATTCAGTTTCAAAAGAGCATCCGTGTAATTGCTTTTGAGGGCAAGCGTTTGGTTGATGAGCATGACAAATTCCAGATAATTGATTTCCCCATTCAAGAATTGTTTCTGAGCGGTTTCGGTAATGATTTCCGCATTTTTCAGCTCCGAAGACTCGTAACGGTTTACAATTTCCAGGTTGGTTTGGTAGATTTGCCGGAGTTGCGTTGCTTTTATATTCAAAGAAAATTCGGTATTTATCCTATCATTTTCGGCAATATTTTCCGCCATTTTAGAAGCTTCAATCCTGGCTTTTTGCCCGCCCGAGAAAATCGGAATGCCGACTCCAAGCATTACCGAATGAAATTGTGGCGTTGCATTGTAGATTTTATCGTCTGCTCCTGTTCCTTTGAATGAATTAAGATTGTACGCCAACTGAAGGCCGGGAAGCAATCTGGACTTTTCGACTTCCGTTTGTTTTTCAGCAACCGTTTTCTGCTGTTCCAACATTTTTAGTAAAGGATGCGAAGAAATTTCTGGATTTGAAAGATTAGTTTTGGATGTTTCCAAAGGAAGATATTCAACATCAGAATTAAGCAACCACTGGAACTGCAACTGTAGCGTTTTGACTTCCTGCTGAATTTGTTTTAACTGAATATCAATCGCCGATTTCTGGTTGGACGCTGTTGCTTTTTCCAGGACGTTGCTTTCTCCGGCTTTTAAACGAAGGCTTGCCTTCTCCAGAAAATTAGAATATAATTGTAAGGCTTCATTCAGCAATTTTTCCTTTTCTTTCCAATACAGCAATTGAAAATAAGTCTGGCTTACCAATTTTTTCAATTCAAATTCTTTCAGAGAAACATTCAACTGGCTTTTTTTCCATTCTTCGGTATACAGATTTTTCTGTTTTTTATAGACCGTCGGAAAAGCAATGCTTTGCGAAACCCCGAATTTCATATCCTTATAGGCACTGTTGATTTGTCCGTAATCCGTGCTAACCGAGGTTTGCGGAATATCGGCAGTGGATGTTTTTATCAGTGCTTTGGCAAAATCAGAACGCAGCTTTTCGTTTTTCAGATTCCGGTTATTCTGAACGGCAAGATTAATAGCTTCATCCAGAGAAATCGTAGTTTGTGCATTGAGTTTCACACTGCCAATCATTAGGATGAATATTAAAATCGGCGTGATAGTTTTAATTTTTGGTTTTTTCATCTTAAATCCATTTTCGATATTGATGTACAAAAGCGGCAAAACAAACAGTGTGAGAAAGGTTGCGAGGATTAGTCCGCCAATGACTACCGTTGCCAAAGGCCTTTGTACTTCTGCTCCTGCCCCGTTGCTGACTGCCATCGGGATAAAGCCAAGCGATGCCACACAAGCCGTCATCAGAACCGGGCGTAAACGGCTTTCGCCACCATCTACCACAATTCTTACGATATTTCTGATTCCTGATTTGTGAAGCCGGTTAAATTCTGAAATCAGGACAATCCCATTGAGAACCGCAACACCGAACAGGGCGATAAATCCGACTGCTGCACTGATACTGAAAGGCATTCCTCTCGCATTCAGCAGAAAAACGCCGCCAATAATGGAAAGCGGAATAGCGGTATAAATCAGCAGGCTTTCTTTGATGGATTTAAAAGCCAGAAACAGCAGCACGAAAATCAATGCTAAAGCCAGCGGAACTGCGACCATCAGCCGTTGTTTGGCATTGTTGAGATTTTCAAACGAACCACCATAGGTCATAGAATAACCTGCAGGTAATTTAATTTGTTTGTCCACTTTTTGTTGTAATTCTTCCACAATGCTTTGCACATCCCTATTTTTGATATTAAAACCGACTACAATTCTGCGTTGTGCATTTTCCCGTTGAATCTGATTCGGACCTTGTACAACATCAACCTTGGCAAGCTGGTTCAAAGGAATCTGATTTCCTGAGGGAGTTGGGATAAGGAGATTCCTAATATCATTGATATTTTTCCGGTCATTGGAATTAAGCCGAACCACCATATCAAAACGTTTTTCACCTTCGAAAACCAAACCTGTGCTTTGTCCTGCAAAAGCCGTATTGATGATACGATTGACATCCGCCACAGAAAGATGATACTGGGCAATGGCAGGCCGATTGTATGCCACCACCACTTGTGGAAGCCCGGAAATCGGCTCTATATAAAGGTTTTGCGTTCCTTTCACCGTTTCGATGATTTTACCGAGTTTATTGGCATTTTGCACCAAAGAATCCAGGTTATCACCGAAAATTTTGATGACCACATCCTGCCTTGCTCCGGTCATCAGCTCATTAAACCGCATGGCTACAGGATATTGGAAACCAACCGTAATACCGGGAACATCTTCCAGTGCTTTGGACATTTTTTCCGACAATTCAGGGAAAGTTTTGGCAGAAGTCCATTCTTTTTTGTCTTTCAGAATGACCATCATATCCGAAGCATCCATCGGCATCGGGTCGGTAGGGACTTCCCCACTTCCGATTTTGGTCACCACTTTTTCCACTTCCGGAAAACGTGTTTTCAGGATATGAGCGGCTTTTTGGGTGCTTTCAATCGTAGTAGTCAGATTACTTCCCGGCAAAACCCTTGTATCGACCGCAAAATCACCTTCTTCCAGGGACGGGATAAATTCACCGCCCATTCTGCTCATCATAATAATGGCTGCAATGAAAAGAACAGAGATAACGGCAAAAATGGTTTTTGGAATGCGTAAAACTTTGAGTAATGTTTTCACATATACCGCTTCTACTTTTTTCATCATCCTGTCCGAAAAGGAAGGTTTTAGGCTTCGTTTTTTCAATAAAACCGAACTCATCATCGGAATATAAGTAAGCGAAAGCAGGAACGCTCCAAGCAAAGCAAAAGCGACGGTTTCTGCCATCGGGCGGAACATTTTCCCTTCGATTCCCTGCAATGTGAGAATCGGAATATAGACTATGAAAATGATAATTTGCCCGAAAACAGCGCTGTTCATCATTCTTCCGGCAGATTCGGTTACGATATTATCCATATCATTGGTAGGAATTTTTGCCAGATTGCGGAATTTTTTGTTGAGCATCAGCTGATGTAAAACCGATTCTACAATGATGACCGCTCCGTCAATAATCAACCCGAAATCCAAGGCACCCAAACTCATCAGATTTCCGCTTACGCCGAAAAGATTCATCATACAAATGGCAAAAAGCATCGCCAACGGAATGACGGATGCCACTAAAAGCCCGGCTCTGAAATTTCCAAGAAATAAAACCAATACGAAGACAACAATTAAAGCACCTTCCAAAAGATTCCTTTCTACGGTGCTGATGGCGTTGTTTACCATTTTGGTTCGGTCTAGGAATGGCTCAAGAACCACACCTTCGGGAAGCGTTTTCTGAATTTGAGTCACTTTTGCTTTGACATCTTTGATGACCTGGCTGCTGTTAGCACCTTTCAGCATCATCACCACCGCTCCGGAAACTTCGCCATTATCGTTATAGGTCATCGCACCGTAACGGGTGGCGTAACCTGTTTTTACATCTGCCACGTCACGGATGAAAAGCGGAACATCGTTATTTTTATTGGTGATGGAAATATTTTGAATATCTTCTATATTACCAACCAAACCTTCGCTTCGGATATACAAAACTGTTGGGCCTTTTTCGATATAAGCTCCTCCGGTATTTTGATTGTTAGCATTGAGCGCATCAAAAACATCGTTGATGGTAATTCCATAAGCGTTAAGTTTATCAGGGTTTACAGCAATTTCATATTGTTTGAGCTTTCCTCCGAAACTACTGACTTCGGCTACGCCTTTTACCTGAAGCAATTGCCTGCGGACAATCCAGTCCTGAATGGTTCTAAGTTCTGTAATATTATATTTTTGCTCGTAGCCTTTTTTCGGGCGTACAACGTATTGGTAAATTTCGCCAAGACCTGTAGAAATAGGTCCCAATTGTGGATTCCCAATCCCTTGCGGAATTTGGGATTGTACCTGTTGCAATCGTTCTGCAACCTGTTGTCTTGCCCAATAGACATCTACGCCATCGTCAAAAACAATGGTCACAAGCGAAAGTCCAAATCGGGAAAAACTGCGGATTTCTTTAAGTCCGGCAATATTGGAATTGGCCTGCTCGATGGGGAATGTAACCAACCGTTCTATATCTGTTGCGCCAAAAGAGGGCGCAATGGTAATAACCTGCACCTGATTGTTGGTAATATCCGGCACGGCATCTATCGGCAACTTTGTCACCTGGTAAGAGCCTACACCAATCAAACCAAGAATCAGTAATGCTATAATGAGTTTGTTCTTTACAGAAAACTCAATGATTTTTGTAAGCATATTTAATTCTGTTAATCGTAAAAAATAATTGAATGTGATTTTATAACCGCCAATGAATTATTGACAGAAAACCCGACACCTAAAAAAATGTATAGATGCTGCTTTCCGAATTTTTTCAAAAACAGTAATATCAGATGAATGAACTCACCTGAAAAAATCAAAAAAGATTAACAGAATTTCGGAGGCTGCCAGACGGCATTGATGATTTCCCCGCTCAAATATGCATCATTGTATGAAGCAATTTTCCGTTTAACGACGGGTAAATTATGATTTTCAATTTCAAACCATACCGCAGAACCCGGGGTAAAAACAATGGTTAAAAAATCATGATGGCTAATAAAAGGCAATTTCTGATCCTGTTCGTAATCATCATTATGCGGATGATTTTGCAAATGATTCCCTGCATAGTGAAGTTTCAGAAAATCCAAAACAGATATATTGGAATTTTTAGCTTTATGTTCAAAAAAGTGTTCTACCAAAACGGGAAATTTCAGCAACTGGTACAGCTCTGTTGTAGCACAGAGATATAAGGAAAGTAATATGACCGCCAAACACTTTTTCACTTTACAAAGGTATTAATAATCAGGTATTTTTTATTAAGTTTTTCTATTTTATAATATTTCTAAAGAAGTAAATACTATTAAGAATTAGCAAATTCTTTAATAGTAGTATTTTTTCTTTAACCACAAACTTGCCCTTACCAATAATATCAGTACAGGAACTTCTACCAATGGTCCTATAACGCCTACAAATGCCTGTGGGGAATGAATACCAAATACTGCTATTGCTACGGCTATTGCCAATTCAAAATTGTTTCCTGTGGCGGTAAATGCGATGGATGCGTTTTTATCGTAGGGAACTTTTAGAGATTTATTGATAAAGAAACTAACGAAAAACATCAGTACAAAATAGATGATTAACGGTATGGCTACTTTTACCACATCCATTGGCAGTGCTACTATTTTATCGCCTTTCAGACTGAACATCAATACGATTGTAAACAATAAAGCATATAATGTAATGGGCGATATTCTGGGTACAAATTTTCTATTATACCATTCTATACCTTTTGATTTTACCAATGTGTAACGGCTTATAAAACCTGCTAAAAATGGAATGCCTAAGTATATCAATACACTTTCTGTAACATCTTTCATTGATACAGTTACATTGAAATTTGCCAATCCTAATTTGCTTGGTAATACGTTGATGAATAACCACACTAAGAAGCTGTAAGAAAGGACTTGAAAAACGCTATTTAACGCAACTAACATCGCTGTATATTCTCTGTTGGCTTTCGCTAAATCACTCCAAACAATTACCATTGCGATACATCTCGCCAGACCTATCAATATCAATCCTGTCATATAATCTGGTTCATCTCGTAAAAACAAAACAGCTAATCCGAACATCAGCACTGTACCAATAATCCAATTGAGCAATAACGATATGCCAATTACTTTTTTATCCTTAAATGCTTGTGGCAATAATGAATAATCAACTTTTGCCAATGGTGGGTACATCATCAGTATTAAACCTATTGCCAATGGAATATTTGTAGTGCCTACGGATAAAGCATTTGTGATTTTTGAAATGCCCGGAAAGAAATATCCTAAACCTATGCCTACTGCCATTGCAAGGAATATCCATAAGGTTAGGTACCTGTCTAAGAATTTTAGTTTTGGTTGCATGGGTTATTGACTGATTTTTGAAAAAACATAAAACATTTCTGTTGCTATCTGCAAACTTCTTTCCGCATATACCTGTGATTGTTCTGGTGTATTGTCTGAAATTTTAGGGTCTTCAAATGTGATAGGTATTCTTTTTTCTGCACCTGCAATAAAAGGGCATCCAGCGTCTGCCTGTGAACAGGTCATAATGGCTGCAAACGCTGATACAGGATTAAAAGGGTTATCGTATTTTTTTGAAAAACCGATTATAGGCAAAGCATTATCGCTGTACTTTATAGCATATACAGGATTATTATTTTCTGAAATTTTGAAAATGCTAAAACCCTGATTAATCAATGTTTCTGCAACTTTCGGGAATAGTGCGGTTTCTTCTGTACCGCCCGAATAGCAATATACGTTTGGAATATTAAAATGTGCCGACGCTGCCTGTGCCCAAACCTGTGACAAATGGCTTCTTCGGGAATTGTGGGTACATATGAAATTGATATTTATTTCTTGTCTAATATTTACTTTTTGCTGTACAAAATCTATCAACGGCTGTAATATGGCTTTACGTTCTTCGCTGATATTTTGTAGTGGTAATTGCTCTATTGTTTTTGATAGTGTTGGATACATAGTCTTTTGTTTTTTAGCACTAATTAGTCTACCCCAATATTTTTACTTCTGTGTTCCATTAGTATATTGTCTTTCCAAATGCCGTTTTTCTTTCCTATTTTTTCTCTAAAACCTACCATTCTGAAACCGCATTTTTCGTGTAACCGGATACTGCTTTGGTTTTCGGAAAATATACCGGATTGCAACGTCCATATTCCGTTGGCTTCGCTTTGTTTAATCAATTCATTCAATAAGATTTTTCCAATGCCTTTACCTCTTTCGTTTTGTGCTATATAAACACTTACTTCTGCAACTCCTGCATATACGCATCTGCTTGAAACTGGTGTTAAAGCCGTCCAACCAAGCATTTTATTATTTTCATAAATGCTAATCCTGCAAAAGTCAAGATGTCCTTTGTTCCAATCTTCCCATTGTGGTAAATCATTTTGAAAAGTGGCTATATTGGTTGCTAATCCCTGTTTATAGACTTCTACAACTTCGGGGAAATTATCTTTGGTAATTGGTCTAATCTCCATTGTTACGGTATTTAGCAACATCCCGAATTAGGTGTACAGCAAGCATTATTCAAGTCTGATAATTTTACTTTCTGTTTTTCGAAAGGAATACCGCAAGCATCTTGAGCTAAACAGGCGGTTTGTTTGTTCTTCAGTATAAAATGATTTCCGTTAAAATCCAAATCGTATTTACCAATCGTTTGCAAACCATTTATTGTTTGATTTGGCGTTTGAGAATCTGCGATTGCGCTTTGGTATTCTACTTCTATCTCCGCATCTTCAATACCTAATTTTTCTTCGGATAGTTTGATGATGTTTAATAGTTTGGCTGGTTTTAATCTGTGTTCAAAGTCGTTAGCATTCCATAATTGGAAATTGACAACTTTTTCGTTTCTTATTGTTCCGCCACAATCAATAAAATGTTTTGTGATTACACCTACTTCTGTAACGTGGAAATGCTCCGGTACAAATGTTCCGTCCTCTAATTGAAATTCAACATTATCTAATGCTGGTAAGATTTCTTTGATGTTTGATAGTTTCATAAAATTTCTATTTTATTATGATATTCTGTTACGCTTTATAATTCTGTATTTAAGGCACTATTATTAAGATATGTTACATTGCAATATAACGATATTAAGAGATCTAAAAAAATGCTTTTAACAGCATTGATTTACTTTTACTTCCTGCTCAAAGAATTGATTAAAAAGCCCTTGTACTTCTTTCCACTTCTTTTCTTCTATGCAATAACAAACAGATTTTCCTTCTATTGTTCCCTTAATAATACCTATGTTTTTTAACTCCTTTAGGTGTTGCGAAATAGTTGCCTGTGCCAAACCCAATTCATCCACCAAATCATTGCAAATGCAGGCTTTCTGATTGATAATATATTGAAGTATGGCGATCCTTGCAGGATGCCCCAATACTTTAAACAAAGAAGCCAATTTATTTTGTTCATCCGAAAATATATCTGATCTAGTAAGTCCCATAGCTTATATTTATCATCGCAATATTACGATGTTATTTTTTAACTGCAAAATGTCTTGTTAATAAGGAGCATTGGCATAAAAAAATTAATTAACTGTCCTATATAGATCATTACCAATCATTTTATATAAAAGAATTATGAATATCCGTAATTACACATAATTTCGTATATTTACTTATAATTTAATTAGTTAGATGAATATATTTAGTTTTACAACGCATTTTGGGAGAGAGGAAGATTGCAGAATTCATTTTAAGGAGCAGAGAGATAAAATCGGAGTGGTTTGCAAGTGCGGTCACAAGGAGCATTTCTGGATTAAAAGCATCTGGAGCTACGAATGCAAAAAGTGTCGTAAAAGAATTTCCTTGAAAAGTGGAACGATTATGCAAAATTCTAATCTTTCATTCTTAATTTGGTACAAAACCATGTTTCTAATGAGCGTTACCAAGAAAGGGTTTTCATCGAAAGAGATTCAG
>NZ_FTPU01000064.1 GCF_900108115.1 Epilithonimonas bovis DSM 19482 | reverse complement strand
TCAGAATAATTTCAAATTTAGCAAAGTGCAGTCCTTGGAGTTTTTTATTGGTTTAATTTAAAAAATTAAGACATGGAAATTAAGAAGCAGATTTCACTCGAAGTGGTACATCCCAATGCGTGTGGAATAGACATTGGCAGCCGCAGCCACTGGGCAGCTGTAGGGCAAAATGCGGAGGATGTAAAAGAATTTGGGGTGTACAGCCAAGATCAGCTCGAGATGTGTAACTGGCTACACTCAAAAGGTGTTACCTCCATTGCAATGGAATCCACCGGAACTTACTGGCAAAACCTATTTTCCACTTTGGTGGGCCAGGGTTTTGAGGTGATTTTGGTGAATGGCAGACAAACCAAAAATATCAAAGGGAAAAAGACAGACATTAAAGATTGCCAATGGATTCAAAAACTTCACTCTCTGGGGCTTTTGAGTGCCAGCTTTTTACCCGATTCGGACACGGACACCGTACGAACCTATTCCAGACACCGTCAAAACCTGCTCAAGCAATCTGCATCATGCACCAGGAGGATGCAAAAATATCTGCGATTGATGAATATGAGGCTTGAAGTTGTGGTAAGGGATATAGTCGGTCTTACAGGATCTTGCATTATTGAAGCTTTTCTAAACGGAGAGCACAAGGGAGAGGAATTGGCAAAACTCCGTCATTACAATTGCCGAAAATCAGAGGAGGAAATCGCAAAAGCTCTGCAGTTCAATGGGCGCAAAGATTATCTCTTTGCCTTGAAGCAAGAGTGGGATTCCTACAAACACCTCCAGCAACAAATCATGGATACGGATTTGCAGATCGACCGGCTCCTGAAGGAATTCATCGAAAAGGACGAGCATAAGAAACAGCATACCATTGAAAAAAAAAGCACAAGCGAAAAAACAAAAATGCGGTAAGCCAAACGGATATGAATTTAATTGCTTACCAATATTTTGAAGGGATAGACTTGATGGCGATTGAGGGAGTAAGCGAAGGGTTGATTATGGCTCTCATCGCAGAAGTCGGATTAGATGGGATTAGAAAATTTCCCACTGCAAAACAATTCACTGCATGGCTCAGGCTCGCCCCCAACAACAAAATAAGTGGTGGCAAAGTATTATCCAACCACATTCCGAAGGGAAGTTCGCGGCTGAAAATAGCATTCAGAAACACGGCCAATGCCATGGGCAACCTAAAGGAGGGATGGCTCGCTGAGTTCTTCAAAAGATTAAGCTACAAAAAAGGAAGGGCAACTGCTGTTTCTGCACTCGCCCGAAAGCTCGCCGTCATTATATGGAATATGCTCGTTAAGGGGCAAGGTTACAATCCGCCTTCACAATACCTTTTTCTGGACGAGAAAAGAAAAATAGCAGCAGCCAAAAGAATACAAAAACAAATCACTAAATTTGGACTGACTAATAAGGATATTGAATTCAAAACAACTTGATTATCAATAGTAAAGTTTAACGTTAGTCAGAATTTTTAAAGAACGTCACTTTTGAACCAGATTTCCATACAAAACACTAATAGTCATAACTTTTCAATGCCAATAAACTGTCCTTTTTACCAAATTTTAGTATTTGATGGTTCGGCAAAGTTTGAAATTAATTTGACTCAATATGTATGTTCTGGCTCTACAATTTTATTTCTTACTCCCAACCAACAATTTAAATGGCTTGACGCTAATAAAACAGAATTGAAATTAATTCGGTTTCACGGCGATTATTATTGCATTGAATATCATAAAAATATGATTTCGTGCAACGGAATTCTATTCAA
The DNA here is from genome assembly GCF_900108115.1 of Epilithonimonas bovis DSM 19482. Classification (GTDB taxonomy): domain Bacteria; phylum Bacteroidota; class Bacteroidia; order Flavobacteriales; family Weeksellaceae; genus Epilithonimonas; species Epilithonimonas bovis. The sequence continues at coordinate 5,996 of NZ_FTPU01000064.1, read as the reverse complement.
TAATATTTATGAAAAACCTTTTTTCAATATCAATAAATCCTATTATGATGAAATTGTAAATACAATTGAAAAAATGGATAATGAGATTCAAAATGAAACAGTAAGCCCATTTACGGATTCGATTGTTAAATCCTATTTGCAATTAATCTTGTCCATATCTAGTAAAGAAAAATCTAAATATCTAGCTAATTTAAAGCCAAATGAATTGCCGAATAAAGACTTAGTTTATTTTCAAGATTTGGTAGAAAAGCATTACAAAACTGAAAGGAGTATGGCATTTTATGCGTCTGAATTTTCGTTATCAACTGATGCTTTCAGCAAAAAAATAAAGAAACAGTTTTCAAAATCACCTTCACAATTGGTTAATGAACGTGTAATTCTAGAAGCTAAAAAATTACTTCATCTCACTTATAAATCAATTAAAGAAATTGCGCAAGAATTGAATTTTGAGGATGAGTTTTATTTCAGTCGCTATTTTAAAAAGAATGTTGGCATCTCTCCTAGTTCATACAGAAAAAATGTAGGCATTTCCATCGTGGCAAAATAGTCTAGGTTATTCACTGATTTATCTATTCTTATTGCGCCACGAGTGGTCTAAATTTGCTAACATCATTAATTTATACAAAATGAAAAGTTTAGCATTTTTTTTAGCGTCACAACAATCCAATTTTATCAATTTACTTCGTATTTCCATCTTTGTTGTAATGGCATGGATCGGAGGATTAAAAGCGTTTCATTATGAAGCAGAAGGGATTGTTCCGTTTGTTACCAATAGTCCATTGATGAGTTTTTTCTACAACAATTCGGACAAAACTGCATTAAATGAAAAAGGAGAAAGCGTTGCTGAATATACTTTACATAAAAATCCTGAAGGAAAAATCGTTCAGAAAAATATAGATTGGCATCAAGAAAATGGAACCTATTTATTTGCTTATGGTTTAGGTACAGTAATTTGCATCATTGGTTTATTTGTATTATTAGGCATTTGGTTTCCTAAAATCGGTATGATTGGAGGTCTTTTAACCTTTGGGATGTCCTTAGTTACATTATCCTTCCTTATCACCACTCCAGAAGCTTATGTTCCCAATTTAGGAGGAGATTTTCCTACGCCACAATTTGGTTTCCCTTATCTTTCTGGAGCAGGCAGACTAGTCATAAAAGATATTATTATGTTGGCAGGAGGATTAATTATTGCATCTGATAGTGCAAGAAAGTTAACAAAAAACTACAGCTAATCCCCAGGTTTTCGTTGGGCTTGAAAAGCCAACAATGAAAACCCTGCTGAACCCTTCGGCTAGCTCAGGGCAGGCTCGCTTTGGGAGCTTTTTCAACACTATGGGTTTATCGTAAAGTTTTTAGAAAATATTTCAAGAGAACAGGTTGTTCTCTTTTTTTGTTGCCATTTTACTGATTTTTAATTAGTTTTACAAAGTAACTAAATATAGCGCTGAGAAAGCTACCGAAGGTTTAGTTCAACAAGGGTTTGGCAATAGCGGGCGGAAAGTCAAAAGTTCACGTTTTGTGCTTCGGTAGAAATTTGTATTTTAGTTGAAAGTTTCGGCTTCGATTTGCCCGCCATCGCCAAGCCCCGAAACGTTATCTACAACCTTATATCGCTTATGGAAAAACAATTTATAGATATTTTTAAAGAATTTTTATTATCAAAAGGTTATCCTGAAAATAGTCTATTGTTTGAATTCAAATCCTCTAAAATTCACCCAAAATTCAGACCTGATTTATTAGTTATTGATACAGAAAATGACAATTTTTTATGTTTATTTGAATTTAAATCTTCAACTTCGGAAAAAAGTGATTTAATTAATGAAATAAACTATTATCAAGATGATTTTCTATCAAATTTACAAGAAGATATACCTGTTTATTTAGTTTTAAGTTTTGGATTTGGAAAAGATTTTCAAATTTTCGAATTGACAGATGGGGCCCTAAAACTAATTCCAGATGATGAATTCCCAAGATATGAAACCCTTGTATCACAGCAAAAAACTGAAGAAAAAATTGAAAAAGAAAGAATCCAAAAATATAAAATTGGAGAATTGAAAGAAAGAAAAAAAAGAGTGTGGTTAAGCTCAATGCTTTCCATTTTAAGTCTTGTCGTTGGAATAATTACTGTGGTTTACTCACTAAATTTGAATAAAAAAACAAACAACTCCTCAACTTTTTCATCATCTTGCAATTGTGATTCGATTAAAACTGAAATAAAAAATTTGAAAAAATTAATAAATCAAATTGACAAAAAAACAAATCAAAATGTAAGTTCGTCCAAGAATAACCCTGTAAATTCGGATATAGCAGATTTAACAAATAGAATAGAAGTTATTGAAAAAGGAATTTCAGACAATCCTGAAAAAACACTTTCGTTACTTAATATGAATAACGACATTTCTCAATTAGAAAAAAGTGATGAATCTATAAGGGAAATCAACAAAACAGAAATAGAATCTTTAAAAAATGAAATGGAAAATCAAAACTCGTGGATATCAGGATTACTAATTACAATTTTTGGACTTGTTTTAAGTTTTGCAGTTCCAAATCTTTTGGCAAATATTAAAGAAAATAAATAAAACTAAAAAAACTGCATACAATAACTAAGTCTTCGTCTTGTCCGAAGGACACGAGATGAAAACCCTGTTGAACCCTTCGGCTAGCTCAGGGCAGGCTCGCTTTGGGAGCTTTTTCAACACTATGGGTTTATCGTAAAGTTTTTAGAAAATATTTCAAGAGAACAGGTTGTTCTCTTTTTTTGTTGCCATTTTGCTGATTTTTAATTAGTTTTACAAAGTAACTAAATATGGAGCAGAGAAAGCTACCGAAGGTTTAGTTCAACATTGTATTTGCAAAAGAGCGGGTTAAAGTCTAAATCGAAAGTTTGTGCATTATAATCCGCAAAACCATTTTTATTTTTCTCTTTTTTGTAATTTAGCAAAAGTAAAAATGGTTTTGCTACGTTAGTGCAAAGTTGAAAGTTTCGTCTTTCTAATCCGCTCCTTCGCAAAGCCGTTTCCCGTTAGCGGCTATTTTAATCGACATCTGTAAAATCATCGACTTACAAAACCAAAATCATCACTTAATATATGGTATTTAAAATAGGACTACTTTTTTTAGCAACAATCCTAGCGTTTTGGATTAGTGCTATCTGTGGAGGCGGAGCAAGTTTAATATTAGTGCCTTTACTTAATTGGCTTCTGCCAACTTCTGTAGTTCCTTTTTCTTTGACTATTGGAACTTTTACAAGTTCGGCATCAAGAATTATTGTTTTCAAAAAGAACATTTGTTGGAAAATATTTTTTTGGTTCGTTCCTTTTTCAATCCCAGCGGTATTGCTTGGAGCTTGGCTGATAAAATATGTCAATCCACTGTATTTACAACTTATAGTCGGTTTGTTTTTATTAGCTAATTTACCAGAACTTTTTAGAACCAAGAAACAACAAAGACAAGAAGAAAAACCTTATCCAAAATTTGTATTAGCAATAGTCGGATTTTTCGCAGGTTTTATTTCAGGCATCACTGGTGCAATTGGACTTTTGTTTAACCGATTTTATTTGCGTTATGGGTTGACGAAAGAAGAGATAGTAGCGACAAGGGCAGCTAACGAAATATTTTTACATTCAATCAAACTAATCATTTATCTGATTTTGGGATTATATTCATCAAGTGCTTTGTGGCTTGGTTTGACAATTGCAATCGCTTCTATCATTTCTTCTTATACAGTAAAATTTATTTTACCTCATATCAGTGAATTTTTATTTCGTAAAATTGGTTATGCAGCAATGGTTATTTCAGGTATATTTTTGTTGGTAGGAACAACTCAAAACATCATAACCCAAGACAAAATATCTTTCTCGACAAATCAATATGACGAAAGAACAATACATTGGAGGAACAGTAATTTTGTTTTAGAATTTGCATTCGATGACGGTTTGGAAATTGAACGACCTATAGATACAAACGAACTTCCTGACAAGTTAAAATCAAAGTACAACGAACTATTGCCTCAGTATGACAAAATTTTATTAGAAAAAGTATTTAAACTTGCAGCAAAACGCAGTTATGAATTTTACTGTTATAAAGACAAAAAACTTACAAAATTTGAGTTTGACGAATAAAAAACAGCCGCTAATAACTAAGTCTTCGTCTTGTCCGAAGGACACGAGATGAAAACCCTGTTGAACCCTTCGGCTAGCTCAGGGCAGGCTCGCTATGGGAGCTTTTTCAACACTATGGGTTTATCGTAAAATTTTTAGAGAATATTTCAAGAGAACAGGTTGTTCTCTTTTTTTTGTTGCCATTTTGCTGATTTGTAATTCGTTTTACAAAGTAACTAAATATGGCGCTGAGAAAGCTACCGGAAACAGGGGTTTCGTGCTTCGTAGGACAGGAAAGTAGTAAATTTGAAATTCAGTTCTTCGTAGGAAGTTTAGCGCTGAAAATCCCCGCCTTCGCCAACCGCCGGAACGTTACCTGCAAGCTTACATTCACCCTATCTGTAATTTGTTTCATCTTTTCCCTATTTTGTTTAAGCTTAGAAATGTATCATCAAAGTAATTTTGCATCATAAATTATTTAAAATCATAAATTAAAATTTAATAAAGATGAATCTATCAGAAAACATTTCGGGTAAAGTAGTAGTAATTACAGGAGCTAGTAGTGGCTTAGGAGAAAGTACTGCACGCCTTTTAGCGTCTAAAGGAGCAAACGTAGTTTTAGGAGCCCGCAGAGAAGAAAGCCTAAACAAAATTGCTGAAGAAATTAATGAACAAGGTAACGGTAAAGCAGTTTATCTTAAAACAGACGTAACCATTAAATCCGATGTACAAGCTTTAATCAATAAAGCCATCAGTGAATTCGGCAAACTTGATGTCCTTTTGAACAATGCAGGCTTAATGTCAATTGCTCCTTTGAGTGAAGTTAAAGTCGATGAATGGGAAAGAATGATTGATATTAATATTAAAGGAGTACTTTATGGAATAGCAGCGGCATTGCCTATTTTCGAAAAACAAGAATCGGGACATTTTATTAATATTTCATCTGTAGCGGGTATTAAGGTATTTAGTCCAGGAGGTACAGTTTACAGTGGTACCAAATTTGCCGTTCGAGCTATTTCCGAAGGCTTAAGACACGAAGTTGGGGGAAAAATTAGAACCACAACCATTGAACCTGGGGCTATTGATTCTGAATTGAAATATGGAAGCTCTCACAAAGAAAGTGTAGATTTTGTAGTAGATTTTTATAAACAAGCCATCCCTGCCGATTCAGTGGCAAGAGCCATTGCTTATGCAATAGAACAACCTGCTGATGTAGATATTAACGAAATTGTACTTCGCCCTACCCTTCAGGAATTTTAATAATTCAACAATTAAACGTAATTTTAATATTAGGATAAGACAATCTTCTTTTGTCTTATCCTAAATTTTTAAAATATACTTATGATTCATTTTGATAACATAAAAGAATACAACAGATTTATTGGTTACAACGACCCAAAGAAAGACCTAATAGATGTGGTCAAGTATAACGACTGTGAAAGTATTCGTTTGTTATGTGATGGGCTTACATCAGACTTTTATATGATGGCATTTAAACGCAATATGACAGACTTAAATTGGTTCGGAAATACTGAGTTTGATACAACATCGGCCTTTCTATATTTTATTATGTATATCCGTTTTTAATCATACTGCTGTAATATTAGCAATAATGAGCCTTTCGAATAGTTTGTCTCCGAAATATCTTCGATTTAGTTTGTAAATAAATTCGTTGAGATACAATTGAAGATATTTTCTTTTGATTTTATGATAATTTCCCAATAGATTTCTTTTAGCATTGCTGATGGTGATGTGAACCCATTTTAAGGTTTCGTTGGTAGTTTCTTTATCAGATTTTTCGGTGATATGAAGTTCAACAAAATCTGAAATATCAACGTATGATGTGCTTTTATCCGTGAAAACAATGCTTTGATTATCAATCGATTCTTTTAT
>NZ_FTPU01000038.1:21768-28743 GCF_900108115.1 Epilithonimonas bovis DSM 19482 | reverse complement strand
AAACCATAAAAGAATCGATTGATAATCAAAGCATTGTTTTCACGGATAAAAGCACATCATACGTTGATATTTCAGATTTTGTTGAACTTCATATCACCGAAAAATCTGATAAAGAAACTACCAACGAAACCTTAAAATGGGTTCACATCACCATCAGCAATGCTAAAAGAAATCTATTGGGAAATTATCATAAAATCAAAAGAAAATATCTTCAATTGTATCTCAACGAATTTATTTACAAACTAAATCGAAGATATTTCGGAGACAAACTATTCGAAAGGCTCATTATTGCTAATATTACAGCAGTATGATTAAAAACGGATATACATATTAAAAATTTTGAAAGATTGTGAAAAACCACCACAAAATTGATTTTCAAAGCATATTGTAGTGAATTCAGATTGATTAAGCAACTCATTTATAAATTCTTGACTACTATAATAAGAATGGTTATCTCTGCGATATTTCTTTTTTAGTTTTTCATCTAAAATTTCACTAGGAATTGCAATTCTTTTGTCTAATACTTCTGTTGAAAAACAATCTAAGTCAAAATCAACGATGAATTTATTTTTTGGTTCAAAATAGAATTGACCTTGTTGATTTATCCAACCGAAATCATCCCAAAATTCTCCAAATTCATCTTCTTTTATTATATCATTTAAACATCCTCTGTTTGAAATGGCATCCCATATGAACCCCAAATTATATAGTTTTTTTGTTCCAAATTTTACAGTTTCATAAGTTGTTAGGAAACCTAATGAAGTTTCAGTTGCATTAAATAAGAATACATTTCCAATTAAGCCCAATTCCATTCCTACTTTAATCCAATCATCATCTAAAGTTCTAATGTCAAATTCTGTAAAAGTCCAAAAGTCTCTTATTGAAGGTTCATTTTCATTAAATTTATTAATAATTTCTAACGTCAATGTGTTAGGTTTACAAAAATCATCATGATTATCAAACAGAATGATATTAACTGGAAATGCAATTTCTTTATTTAATTTTTTAATATATAAGACATTTAGAATTGTTCTATGATCTTCATAAACAATTACATTTCCACTCGGAGTATATTTAACATTAATGTTTGCTCTTTGTCCAATATGTATTTCTTCATTCATTTGAAACGTATTCTTTTTATGAAATTGCAGATAATAGTCAAATATACGCAATTATCTCCTAATAACAACAATATAAATATTAATATAAAACATTGTATATCAAAATATTATATTATTTATAAACGTTTGTAAACATTTACAAACTGCTACGCACATTTCTAATATATACAAAATGCGAAACAAAAAAATCCCAACATCGTCAGCATTTACAAGCTCCGATTTCTTCCTTTCAATAGGCTTTTTATTCTTCGTCTTCTATGCCCAACGACCCGGGGCTCTGCCGAACGGAGCAAAGCTAAAACCCGAATATTATGTACAGGTATTTTAAATAGCCAATTTCACTGTTGGTGAGAAGCCTATGAAACAATGTATACAAATTGGTGGATCCTGACACGGGCAAGATGCCCGTGCCAGCAGGGGAATCATGGGTATTAGCTGCAGTAAATATTTAAATTATTTTGTCTATAGAATCTGGTAATAGGGGTTTGATAAATTCACCCGTATCTTTTAGAAATTTACGGTTTTCTTCTTTAGAAATCCAATTAAACATCTTTCCACCAAATGACTTGAACCAGTTTTTTTTATTAAGTATTTTACTTTGTCCTTTTAATTTTTCAATTTCTAAATGTAATTCTGCTAATGTAGCTTTCAATATAGCTTTATCTTGAATTTCAGCTTCCAATTTTTCTTTAAACTGTTCTTCAAGTTTGTTAAGCTTATCAATTAATATATTAGCTTCTTCTTTAGTGAAATTTTCTTCAGAAATATTTGTGAATTTTTCGTTTATATTCTTTATTTCCTCTTCAATTTCGTTCAGTCTTCTTAATTCTGGTTTAATAGTAAGTTCCTGCCAAAGGTTACTTAACCATTCACTTAAATGTTGAATTAATTTTGATTTACCTTCAAATGTTATTCGTTCTTCATTAACAATACTTCCAGGGCAAACTTTACCTGAAAACTCATATTCATAATATTCTATTTCTTTCCGTGTTGATGTAAAACCAATCGTTTGAGTTTCATTTATCGTTCTTGAGAGTTTTGATGTCTCTATAGGAATTTTAATATCAAAAAAATATTTATCATCATATAAATAAACAATTTTTAAATTATGATTTTCTGTTATTGTAAGAAAGTCATTATTACTGAATCTTTTATTTTTATCTATAGTTGTTTTAATCTCAAATAAAAATGAATTACTAATCATGATATTGGTGTTTTTATTACAGCTAACCCCCAAATATACCCAATCCCCACAATACTTCTTTACGGGAAACCATAAAAACAAAAAAATCCCAACTCTCGTTAGGATTTTATGCTTGGTTTCTTTTTTATTTTACCCGGGTTTTCATTGTTGGATTTCCAAGCCCAGCGACCCCAGGCTCCGCCGAACGGAGCGCAGCTAAAACCTGGTTATTAGCAGAAGTGCTTGTTATTCCTTTTTGAATATTCTTGGGGTTTCACTATGAGGTAATGGTTTTGCTTCTGCAATTTTAATTAATGAAGAAAATGCAAATGCTTCACCTAAAACTAATGCTTGTTGTTGTTTTAAACTTGTTAATAAATCTATTTGAGATTTATCATCATATTCAATTGTATTCCGAATGAAATCTAAATCTCGATTATTTGTTATTTTATGTACAATAAGTGAATTACATTGAGAAATTACTGTATGAGAAACTTCGCTAGGTCTTTGAGTTGAAACCATTAAATTAACACCAAATTTACGTCCTTCTCTTGCTAATTTTTCTATATAATAATTGTTCATCTGGTCTGTTGAATCTGTAGAAATATATCTATGAGCTTCTTCTAAAACCAGTAAAATATTATCTTTTTCTCGATTTGCATATTTTGTTTTATAATTGAAAATGCTCTTACTAATCATATAAACAAATAAGGCTAAAATATCATTAGCTACTTTTAGTGATAAAATTAAAACTTGTTCTTTATCAGAGTTTAAAAAATCTTCAATTGTGTTTCCTGTTTTATTAAACACTGCGTTGAATCTTTGATCAGAACAAAAATGGTTAATTCTCATAATGATGTGTTTAAGAAAACCAATTGTGAAATTATCTCTATTGCCTCTATTATCTAATGGAACTGCATTTTCAATTTCAATTTGTAATTCCGAAAACTCATAATATATTTTTTCGTCAACATTTTCTGTTTTTTTTAATTTCTTTACTGCTGATTTTAGATAAGGAATAACATTAGGAGATTCTTCTTTTAGTAATTGAGTAAGTTCATAAAAACTTAAGTCTTTATGTGATAACTCTAAATCTGAAAAGTCCTTTAATAATAGCCAATCTGGTTTGATATTGTCGCTGTCGTTAAAAATTTCAGAATATTCTTCGTTAGAATCTATTATAATAGTTTTTAATGCCTTTGATTTTGTATTATTTAACCTGTTTTTTTCCAAGTAGACACCTTGTAATATAGATGTTACAGTACACGATTTTCCACTTCCTGTATTACCAAAAACAGCGAGATGCTTTCCGAAAAGTATATTCGGATCTGCGAATATTTTGAGATCATTAAAGTAAATGTCATTACCAAGTTCTAGAGAAGGTTCATTTGGCCTAATTGTAGAATTATAAATTGCTCCTAGTTCTTTTTCTTCTACAGTTAGAACTTCGCTGTCTAAGGTTGGAAAATAGTCAATGCCTCTTTTGAATTTATTGGATATTGGATTATAAGTTCCAATAAGTCTAATTTTTGAAATTATTGTTTCATTTTTTGGATCGAAAAGTATCTCCCTCTCTTTTGAAGCTTCAAATTGCTCAAATATAACACCAATTGCACATTGTGAATTATATAAAGGAATGGAAACATAACTGTTTAACATACCAATAATATGTAGTCCATTTCCAGAGGAAACTGGTTTAGAAAAAATGTCTTTATTATGAATTATTTCCAAATATCTATTTGAAATTCTGTAAACTTCACCTATCTTAAATGCCATAGTTACTTTGCTAAACTTTTTAAGGTGTCAATTATAGTATCTTTTGGAGGTAGGTAAGAATTTAATGGAATTAAAAATTTCACATAATTAGTAAAGTCACCAACCAAAGCACCTTCAAATATTATAATCCTTTTATCACTTACTGCACGATCTTTTAAAGTTTGCAAAAATAGTGGTGAGTTTTCATTAATTAGTCCGTAATTATGAATAATTATTGTTAGGTTTGGATTATATAAACCAGTTCTTATTATATCGTTAATATGTTCGTCTAAAAAAGAATATCCAATAACAACAAGTGTATTTTGAGTTTCAGATAAACTTTTTGAAAAGTTTCTAAATAATTCACTGTAAGGCAAATCAAGAGAATATGATTTTTTAGTTTGAATTGGATAAATCATTAAACTCTCAAAAGAAAAATCATCTTTTTTTTCAGAATCTGAAATTTGAATTTCTTTAATGTTATATAAATCATTTAAACTTTCAGCATACTGCCATGATACACTACCATGAAGTTTATAGATATTTAAATATGTTGTTATTCTTTTTCCTTTTTCAGCTGAGTCTTGTTTTATGTATGTTTCATTGTGAAAAGTGTCAGGGTCAAATTTTCTCATATGAACTCCTCTAAATCCATTATTGTAATTTACTCCAATCTTTTCACAAGCATTCTCGAATGCTAAATCGTAATTTGGTGTAAATATTTTTGGTCTATTTAGGTTTTCTTTTCTACTAATTATTTTGTTTATAAATAATTCATGTATTCCTAGATTTTTTTCAACGTAATCAATTGGAAATGGAACATATTTCTCTACGAATATTTTTAAGGCTTTGTCCAAATAGTTCTTTATTTCTACAGCAGACGCAACATCCTCTTTAATATTAAGATTATAAAGATATTCTTGGTTTATTTTGTCAAATTTTTTTTCTAAAAGTATATCACTTTCTAAAAATTTTATAAGTTGTAGTATGTGAGGTTTTTCGGGTGTAATGCCTTTAAGTTCTGACAATATTGTTTCAAATGGATTTTCTCCTTTATTAATTGTTTTTCCACCAATTGCAACAGATGTACCAGAACCACAGAGAAAATTTAGATTTTCATTTAAATAATATTTAGCCAAATTGTTTAGGGGAATATTTTCTTCGTCTCTGAAAAAATCAACTAATTCACTATCAATTTTTGATTTACTTTCTTCTAATTCTAACACTTTCGTAGAACCATCAATTGTGATGTAATTTTGAATTTTTTTATCTGTCATTTTCAAGGGTTATCATTGGGATGGTTTTTGTTTATAGCCTTACAGCTAACTCCCAAATATAACTACTTCTCCTCAATCTCAATTACGGTTTTCCGTAATCTATAAAAAACTCTCAAAAAATTTGAGAGTTTTTTATAGATTCTTATTTCAGTTTATCTGAAAATTCTTCATAAGTAGGAGATTTTTCCTTTTTCCAGTCGGTTGGCTCAAGTAAATCTTTGATGTCAATTCTAAGAAGTTTTGCAATTTCTCTTAGCTCTGGTAATGATGGTTGTCTTTTGTTATTGCGCCATAGTGAAATAGTTGATTCACTTTTGCCAAAGTATTTTGCAATCACTCGATTCTTGACTTTCCTGCTAGTAAATTCTTCATCTAATCGATTTATTTTCATAATTAATAATTTTTTTTGATAAAAGTTTTGCGTTTAACGTAAAACTTTATATATTTGTAATTAAGATATATGCGATAAAGAGCAGTTAATTAATTGCTTACATAACGATGTCACTCGTTCTAAATCCGCCAGATTGCCACGAGTTGACGAGTGTTCGCCTTATACTGGTATTTTGTAACTTCGCAATTATTCCAGTAGGGCGTTCCTCGTTTTCTTTGGGGCAGCCTTAAGTCTTAGACTAAGGTGGGTTTCTGGCGGAACCATGAACAAAGTACGAGGGCGTCCTATCTGGTTTTTATATAGGACTTCTCGTTTGTGATCATCGTTCCATAACAACAAATAGTATGAGAACGACCCTAATCTACCGCCTTGTCAAAAAACCACCGGTCTAAGCCCTGCGCTTATTCCGCAAAAAAAACTTCAGCCCTGCACCGGCCTCTGTTGCGCAGCAGACCGCCCAAGTGCCAAGGCTGGCCCATGAACCAGAAAGCCTACCATAGAGATCCAACAGCCAAGGCTGGGGGAGTGCACCACACCATTTTAAATTCGCACCTTAAAAATAGTGGCTTTTCCCCAATATGGCAAATATTATTTCATACCCCCGGGATCTTTATCACACCATGCAGCAGGCCGCCAGACCCCAAACACCGCAGGGCTGATCTTTTATAACACCTGAGGCCTATCAGAAGCCTTAGCACGCACGCCACCCACGGGTTATTACACCACCTCACGGTAAGACCAAACATTTTCATTCATATCATTATTAATCTGGTGGATTGCCCTGGCGGGAAAGCCTGCAAATACCCCTGCACCGCTTCCCCCACCGCAGTCCCGAAAAAAGTGCAAAGTATGATGTACAATGTAGAAAGTAAAAAGTAAAAAGTAAAAAGTACAATTTATAAAGTACGGTGTGTGAGTGACGAGATGCTTCGAGAGCCTCAGCATGACAGCAGTGATGACGAGATGCTTCGAGAGCCTCAGCATGACAAAGAATAGTTAAATGATGCTTCGAGAACCTCAGCATGACAGTAGTGTAGGGATGGCTTCGTCGTCGTACCTCCTCCTCGCCATGACACACAACTAACAAATAAAATATGAAAAACTCTTACAACAGCACGTAAACCTACATCGTATTTGTCATTCCGTAGGAATCTCAAATGTAATTGTAGAGATGCTTACAGCATGACAAAGATACCGCGTGATGCTTCGAGAGCCTCAGCATGACAGCCGTGTAGAGATGCTTCGAGA
>NZ_FTPU01000038.1:0-21433 GCF_900108115.1 Epilithonimonas bovis DSM 19482 | reverse complement strand
GATGCTTCGAGAACCTCAGCATGACAGTAGTGTAGAGATGGCGTCGTCGTCGTAGCTCCTCCTCGCCATGACAAACCATTAACAAATAAAGTATGAAAAAATACAACAACAGCACGTAAAATCTACACCGTATTTGTCATTTCGTAGGAATCTCAAATGTAATTGTAGAGATGCTTAAAGCATGACAAAGATACCGCGTGATGCTTCGAGAGCCTCAGCATGACAGTAGTGTAGGGATGGCTTCGTCGTCGTAGCTCCTCCTCGCCATGACAACCCTTTAACAAAACAAAGTATGAAAAATTACAACAACAGCACCTGAGGATTTTGTACAATGTATAATGTAAAAAGTACAACGTACTTCATACATCCGACATTGTACAAAAAAAAGCCCTTTCCGCAAAGTTTGGCGACCACGCAGGAAAGAGCAGCGTTACCCATTATTACTAACCAATAACATTACAAAACTATGCAAAAAAAGTTTTGCAGGCGGCTCCTGTCCCTTGCACTAACGGGAATGGCATTTCTTGCCCAATCCCAAAACCCCTTAAAGATTGGCGATGCCCTCCCCAAACAGTTCTGGGAGACGCCCCTCCAGATGGTCAACACCCCACAGAAAAGCACCACCTTATCTGCTGATAAAGACAAACTGATCCTCCTGGATTTTTGGAACACGTGGTGCAGTGCCTGCATCCTCAACTTCCCCAAGATGGAGGAACTGCAAAAGCAGTTTGGTGATAAAATTAAGATACTAGCCATCAGCAACCAGGACCGCGCCACGCTGGAGAAGTTTTTTGCCTCCAAGAATGGCAGCAAGTACAACGCTGTCAAATCTATTGCAGATGATAAATTGATGCAAAAGATGTTCCCGCATATTGGCGTACCATTTATCGTATGGATTAAGGGTGGAAAGCTACTCAACACCACCGATGCGGAGCAGGTGAATGAGAAAGCAATCAAAGAAATATTAGGTGGGGAACAATCTTCCCTGCAGACAGTTGTACAAATGGATAGGGAGAAACCTCTGATGCTGTCTGACAATTTTGAAAGGGAAAAGAGTCTGAAGATGGTGAGCTATTCTCTGTTGGCTAAAGGTAAAATAAGAGGGATGGGGTCGGGTACCGGGTACCACAGATCAGGTAAAGTTGTCTACGGCAGGCAGTTTACAAACCTGTCTCTATATGACATAATGATTGCAATTGTGGATGACATCTTCCAGCTAAACCAACAGCCATTTACCGATAAAAACATGGCTATTTCCCAGCAGGATGCAGCGGTTTTAAGAGGTGCAATATCTGATAGTGAGCTTTACAATTACGAATATATTGTGCCAACTGACAGCGCAGATCATCTTTATAAAGACATGCTTGAAGGCTTAAATAGGTTCACGGATTATACCTTCGGCCTATCTAAGAAAACCATGCGATGTTTTGTTCTGAAAAGAACATCTGTGGAAGATAAGATTGCGACAAAACATAACAAAACAAAGTTCTTGTTTTCAAAAGATCACACGGATTTGCAAGCTGCTACCATGTACTCGTTGGCGAACAGTTTTTCCCAGCTTGACTACATCAACCTCCCGGTAGTTAACGCAACAAATTATCATGGCAGGATCGATTTTGTGATGAATGGGGTGCACAGTTTAGAAATGCTCCGAAAGGCACTTAACAATTATGATCTGGATCTGGCAGAAGAAGATTACAGTGTTGATTTTCTAGTTGTAACAAAGAAATAGTACCATAAGCAGCTTGCAATTTTAAAACTTGAAACAATGAAAAAAATACTACTATTGGCCATTTTATATACTTTGCCATTCTATTCCCAGCAGATTATAAGGGGAAAGATAGTGGATGGCAGCACTAAGGAGCCTGTAAAAGGTGTGGTCGCAAAGGTCGCAGGATCAACTATTTACGCAGCCACAAATAAAGATGGAGAATTCTCACTTGAGACCAGTTCCTCTATTGTCCAACTTGAAATTATCAAGAATGGCTACGAGAAAGAAATAATCAGCCTTTCTGGAAAGCAGGAATTGCCTCTAATAATAAAAATTAGGGAAAAGATGACGGATATTGATGCCGTAGCAATCTATACAGGCTACCAAAAGCTACCCAAAGAAAGGCTTACGGGCTCATTTTCTACCGTTGACAAAGCGCTTCTCAACGAGCAGGTTGGCCCCACTGTCCTCGACAGGCTTGCCAATGTGGGCAACAGTATCACAGTAGACCGAGGGACCTCTTCGGGACGTAGCCAAATAATGGTGCGGGGATTGAGTACGATACAAGGCCCCAAATCACCACTCATTATCCTGGATAACTTTCCTTATGAGGGTTCTTTGGACAATATCAATCCCAACACAGTTGACAATATAAGCATACTGAAAGATGCTGCAGCAACCAGCATATGGGGCGCTAGGGCAGCCAATGGCGTTATTGTGATAACAACCAAGAAAGGTTCTTTTAATAAAGCGGTGAAGGTTGAGTTCTCTGCGGTAACAACAGTGTCGGGCAAGCCGGACCTAAACCGCTTGAGAACGATTTCGTCGTCGGATTTTATTGATGCCGAGATCGAATTGTTTAAAAGGGGGTTCTATAATACAGCTATAAATTCTTCAAGTCATCCTGTACTGTCTCCCGTTGTTGAATTACTTAACAAAGAAAAAAAGGGATTAATAACGCCCGATGAAAGCGCTAGGCAGATTGATGAATTAAGGCACATTGATTCCAGAAGCCAATTTAAGAAATATATGTATCAGCCATTGGAAAACCGTCAATACTACCTTGGATTGTCGGGAGGTACAGACCGTCTGTCTTGGTTATCATCGGTCGGTTATGATGATAACAGCGGATACTTAGGAGAAAAGTACAGTAGGATTACTGCCAATTTGCAGAATGAGTATCGTGTGAATAATAAACTTGCTCTGAGCACTGGTATAACCTATACCAATGTGATGACACAAAGCGGTAGGTCGCCATTCGGTTCCGTCACAATGAAAAATGGAGGAGCCGTCCCCTACATGCGATTGGCAGACAGTAATGGAAACCCGATGGTAGTCCCGAGTATCTACAGTCAGTCTTTTAAAGAATCTTTAAGTAATTACGGACTCGCAGACTGGAACTACTACCCACTGACAGATTGGGCGATGGACACAAAGCGTAGCAGTAATTCTGAATTTATAGGCAATGTGGCATTAACATATAAAATTATAGATGGATTGGAAGCAGAAGTCAGGTACCAGTATTTAAGACTGGCGTCCGCAGATAACAACCTTCACGATAAATATAGTTTCTATGCCAGGAATTATATTAATCGCTTTGCTCAAATAACACAGGATAACACTATTACATTGGTGGTTCCCGAAGGGGCGATATTGGATCGCAAGACTGCGATGGCAGATGCTCAAAATTTGAGGGGTCAGGTTAATTATAACAAACAGTGGGGTAGCCATGCCATCAGTGCAATATTTGGCGCAGAAAGCAGGGGAAGCAGAACGATGGTTGATCAAGACCGATACTATGGTTTCCAACCTGATCATCTAAATATAGGGGCCGTAGACTACACAAGCTCTTATCCACTTTTTACAGGAGGTTCCGAATATATTCAAAAAGGTTATGATTTAGTAGAGCGTAATACCCGATACGCATCACTGTTTTCTAATGCATCTTATACTTTAAATAAAAAATATACAATAACAGGTAGTGTGCGACGGGATGCAAGTAATCTTTTTGGCCTGAAAACAAATGACAGGTGGAATCCCTTCTGGTCAGCCGGCATCGCGTGGAATATCTCACGTGAAAACCTTTATCACTTTAGGGGGCTTCCTCAGCTTACTTTTAGAGCCTCTTACGGCTTTAACGGGAATATCAATCCAGCAATGGTTGCAGTTAGCACTATAGCTTATGATAATCAGAACTCACAATACACCGGTACTGCTATGGCAAGGTTTGATAATTATTATAACCCTGACCTGAGGTGGGAGACCTCCAAAATGATCAATTTCGGGATAGACTTCTCTACAGCAGATAATAGGATCAATGGTAGTCTGGAGTATTTCACGAAAAAGGGTTCCAACCTATTTGGGCAACAGATGCTTGATGCTACGGTTGGTATCGATTATCTGGTGTCTAATGTGGCTTCCTCTAAAGGACATGGTTTTGACATAGAAATTAAGAGTTTGAATATGCAGGGGAACCTAAAGTGGAATACCGTACTGAATATAAGCAGTTATAAAGACGAGGTGATTAACTATAATCTATATAATACATTGGCCAGCTCATATATTGGTAACAGTAGTTCGGTTCCGATTACCGGTGTCGTAGGACATCCCGTTTATTCGATATATGCGTATAAATGGGCAGGCTTAGATCCTTTGAACGGTGACCCAAGGGGTTATCTTAATGGTGAAGTAAGTAAAGATTATATCAACCTTACCGGTACAGCTACATCCTTGGAAGATCTGAAGTTTTTTGGTTCTGCAATTCCTACTTTTTATGGGTCATTTTTAAATTCATGGTCCTATAAAAATGTGACAGTTGATGTAGGGATATCATTTAAAATGGGATATTGGTTTAGAAGAAGTTCCATTAATTATACAAGCCTTTTTACTGATTGGAGGGGGCATAGTGACTATAAAGACAGATGGTTGAAACCCGGAGATGAGAGCTTTACCGATATCCCCTCAAATATTTACAAAACAAACTCCATGAGGGATTCTTTTTACAATGGCTCAAGTGTATTAGTAGAAAAAGGTGATCATATTCGTTTAAACTACATTAACCTTTCTTATCAATTGCCAAATACCAAGAGCCATCCTTTTAGTAGCATGAAAATCTTTGTTAATCTTGCCAATATTGGTTTGATCTGGAAGGCCAATAAGCATAATATAGACCCTGATTATAATCTTGGCGACTACACCATTCGTTCTCCTTCAACATTTTCATTGGGGCTACAAACAACTTTCTAAACACAAAATATAAAATTATGAAATTTAAAAAATTGGTTTATTTGCAGATATTTCTTTTTATGAGTTTGGGGTGTGAAAGATTTCTAAATGAGAAATCTGACCTCAGCCTTGCCACACCAGAGACTCTGGAAGAAAATCAGGCATTGCTTGATCGGT
Organism: Epilithonimonas bovis DSM 19482; assembly: GCF_900108115.1. Taxonomy (GTDB): domain Bacteria; phylum Bacteroidota; class Bacteroidia; order Flavobacteriales; family Weeksellaceae; genus Epilithonimonas; species Epilithonimonas bovis. Next base: position 16,320 of record NZ_FTPU01000038.1, on the reverse strand, counting down.
CGATTGACAATAATGAAAACTTTGCTGTTAGTGGGTTATTATCATCTGATGATGTTTATTTGACATCTGATGATTATAATGGTTTGGATTATGAAGAAGATAAGAGGTTGTATGTATGGCAGCCGGATCATGTAGCTGTGAGCCAAAGTGAGGGTAATGACTGGGTTTCCTGTTTTAGGGGGATTTATATTGCCAATACGGTGCTATACAATATAGAGCATTATAAAATAAAGAATGCTGATAATGTGAAGGGACAGGCATTTTTTTTCCGGGGAATTAGATACCTTGATGCTGCTCAGATCTGGTGCCTTGCTTATGATCCTGCAAAAGCTGACAACATTCTAGGTTTACCATTACGCCTGGATCCAAATATGAATACACCATCTGTAAGATCGACCTTAAGAGAAACTTACATCCAAATAATATCTGATCTTAAAATTGCTGCGGATCTACTGCCAAATTCACAGGTTGCCTTAAGTCGTCCCACAAAAGCAGCAGCATGGGCTTTTTTAGCAAGGGCATATCTTTATATAGGTGACTATAGCAATGCTTTGGAATATGCCAAACGAGTTCTGGATATAAACAGTGCATTAATGGATTTTAATGACCTTAGTTTTGCGGATCTATTTCCTATTAGTCTTAATAATGAGGAAGTTCTAGTTTTCTCAAATATGCGGTTCACTTCAATTGTTAATGCGAATAGTTCTTACGCCAAGATTGATAAAGACATATATGATTCTTATGATACTAATGACTTGAGAAAATATGTTTATTTTAAGGAAAATGCAGACGGAGCAATTGTTTTTAATGGCAGTTATGCTGCTCAAGAATATGTGATTTCCTCAACTATTTCCAAGGATGAACTTTACCTTATTGCGGCAGAAGCATATGCCCAAGGCAATAATATACCAATGGCCTTAGATATGTTAAACACATTATTGCTGAAGAGATGGAAACAGGACACTTATATACCTTATGCCTCAAATTCTAAGACTGAGGTTCTGGAGATAATAAGTAAGGAGAGGCGTAAAGAGTTGATATTTAGGGGCACGCGATGGGCTGATATAAAAAGATACAATCGTGATGGTGCTAATATTACGCTTACAAGAATTATTAATAATAATATTTATAGTTTACCTGCCAATGATTTAAGGTTTGCAATTGCCATTCCCGAGGAAGTCATTAAGGTGTCAAATATGGTACAAAATCCAAGATGATAAAATGGAGGCTAACAAAGGTAGCCTCCACTTTCATTAAAGTTTTCTGTTAATACTCATATTTAACACCTGCGTGTTATTTTTACCTGAGAGCACGTCATCAAGACTGCTATCATCAGGGACACTTATCTCACAAGGCCTACTACCATTTGTAATACAGCCACCACTATTACTAGTTCCATAATTGTTGGGGTTAGCAAATGCCCCAGGAGCTGTTGAGTTGCTGTTATAAAAATAGGAGGTAGCAGCCTTTTTCTCCATAGTCTTAAAAGACATGACGCCGCCAGCGAATACCACTGCGGCTATAGCCACCGCATGGGTTTTTAAAAATGAACTCAGTTTCATAATTATGGTCTTTTTATACATCAAAAAAGATTACCTTAAAAACTTTAAAGACCGGCCCGGGTTTAGGAATCGTGCAACACTGGTTTTTATAGGATTGACAAACCATTGTGTTGCCAGTTTTTGTATATTTGAGATACGGTACTTCCGTTTTCCGTACCGGTCGGGTTAAATTAAACATTTTAAAATCTTTGGGGTTCAGGCGGCTTTCGGCCATCTGATTCTAAAGTGAAACAAAATAAACGAAGTCAGTCCAATCTTCCACAGCAGTGTGCTGCGCTAACATGCATCGACAGGCCTGTCGTATGATCTCTTTTTTCGGCTCGTCAGCCATCCCGTCGCAGCCAAAACCACGCATACAAGGTTAAATGCTAAATGCTGAGGCCAACTCATCCTCTCCAGCAGACCGCCGCAGGTGCAGGGGAGTGCCGAGCCACGCATCAGGAACCACAGGATATAACCACTGAACAGCAACATCAGCAGAAAACCGACTGCCAGTCCGGCCCTTTGGGTCCGGCGGTAGCAGAGCATGGCTGCCACCAGCAGCTCAGCCAACACAACACTGTCAGCCACCAAGCCGGCATAAGCACCCAGCAGGGGAGACTGCGCCAGCTGCACCCGGAAGTTATCAAAGTCCATCAGCTTGCTCACCGCGGCATAGGTGAATAACACGATGAAAAAGCCTATGACAGACTGTTCAAAATATGATTGCGGCCTTGCCATCAAATGCTCTATTTTAATGATTATTGTTTTGACAGTGGCCTGATAATCCAGTTGTCCCTGTCTTTGGGTGGGTCCGGCTCAGTTTCTTCCTTATGTGCAGCTGTACCGCTGCTGTCTGTAGCTACTGTGCCCGCATCACGATGATAGCGCTCGCTGCTGATAGGGGAAGGGGCACTCTGCATGTCGGGAAACCCCTGCCATTCTTCTTCGCGGCAAGAGCCAATGCTGATAAAGCAGATCATACCGCATACAAAACGTGTTGTTTTTGATGTCATAATTTCTTAATTTTTAGAGATTAATAAAGGCAGCTGCTCGAAGGAATTCCGAGGCTAAGGTAGAGGCTTATTTGAAAATATCGGAAACCTGCCTGCACCAATTTATAAATTGGCAGGCACCTATTTTATAAATTGATGCATCTGTTTTTAAAGTTCAATTAACTGGATATTAATTGATTGTGATTTTTAATCATTGCGAGATAGGTAGCGTATTTGGCAAAACTTGTCTGGTGTATGTTCTTTACCTAATTTTAGGTTAAAATATAGCATTGATAAATTTTTACCATGAAAATAACCATAGGATTGAAAAGGTGCGCTCTGATCCTGGTATTTACTTGCGGATTTCTAAAAGCAGGGGATTATGAAAGTTTGCGGGCGCGTTACAGTAATTTTGAAGATAATGATGAAAGGGCATTTCGGTTTGTGGATGCCTATATCAGACAGGCTAAAAACAAGAAAGCCTACAATGAGCTTGCCCAGGCCTATCGGGATGCGGCAAGTTTTTCTGTAAAACATAAACTGGCCTATGCAGATAGTGCCATAGACGCAGCCCAACGCAGTTGTGATCCTGACATTCTTGGTAATGCTTATCTTACCAAGGGCAGTATATTTTACTTTACCCTGCGGCAATACCGAAGCGCATTGGATGCGTATCTTAAGGCATGGGCCTACCTCAAGAAGTCTGATAATCGCTATCTATATTACAAAAACATATACCATATTGCTTTAGTAAAAAGCTATTTGGGCGATAATGATGAAGCGTTACGTTTATACGACTGGTGCCTTAGCTTCTATAAGATATGCAAATTGCAAAAAGAAGGTACCAATAAGAAATATAATACGACCAAAGCTTACCTCAACACCATTCATCAGGCGGCTGTCTGCCTGCTTCGGGAAAAAAAAATACCTGAAGTGGAAACTTTAGTAAAGGAAGGGTTAAGCTTATGTGATAACGATCTCAATTATGATATAGAGCGGAGCTATTTTTACCAACTAAGAGGGATGCTCCATGTATTAGGGAAGAATGATGACCTGGCTCTTTGTGACCTGGAAGTAGCCTTAATGGGGATTTTAAAAAAAAATGATTTTACCAACGCAAGCCTGATCTACTTCCTGAAGTCCAAAATCTATCTCCGGCAACACCGGTTGAAGCTTGCGTACAGCAACCTGCAAAAGGTTGATTCTGTTTTTGTACACCATCACTTTGTACTGCCTGAAGCCGCTGAGGCTTATACATTGCTTATAAAGCATGCTCACAGGAAAAATGACACCGCTGCAGAATTGTACTACACCATGCAGCAAAACCGTATGGATACGATGCAGGTAGGCGATTTGAAATACCTTAATGCAAAGATGTACAAATCCAACCGTATTGAGAACCTTGATGAACCAGATCGAAGTACCGCGGCATTTATCATTTTTGGTTTGGCAGCGCTGTTGACAGCCTTTTTTGTATTCCGCATCATAATGGTGACCTTCATCCGAAAAAAAGTGAAGCGGGAAAGAATTAAAATGCTCATATTGCAGCCCCCACCAGTACCGTTGCAACTGCCTTCCGAAACTGCAGAAAAGAAAAGCACCAAACCTGCTGAAGAACTTGTGGTGAAGATCCTGCAGGGCCTCGTTAGGCTGGAGCAGGAACATTTTTACCTTAAAAAAGGCGTCCGTCTTGTGCAGGTAGCGAAACAGCTGCATACCAATACTTCTTATCTTTCTGCAATCATTAATGAATATAAAGGGTGTAATTTTAAGACCTATATCAATGATCTAAGAATCAGCTACGTGAAGAATCAGCTAATGACAAGTGCCTTGTGGCGCCATTACTCTATCGAAGATATGGCGACGGACTGTGGCTTTGCCAACCGTAATGTTTTTACGAGGGTTTTTACGCAATCGACCGGCATCACACCGGCCGAATTTGTTGCGACGCTCCGTAAGGAGCCGGCAGGTCCAACCGTGACCAAAACGCAAGCGAGTACGGCCATCTAAGATAATATTAAAACCTGCGTACACCACACCTGTAGTTTCCCGTGTACCAACATGTGGTTGCATCACACGGCCGATATCAGGCAGCAGCCGGATCTGCTAACTGTCCTGCTCTTCGGTTCCCGGGACCCCGGGTTTCAGGTTTTTAAAAGTTTGGCTGACGAGAAAGGATACGGCATCATCAATGGCGGCCCGGCCGGATTCCGATGCCAGGTCTATACCGCAGAAGACGCTGCCATTGACTGAGGCGTAGAGGTTAAGATGGTACAGGCCTGACACGAGGATGGCCATCACGGCGCGCAATGCCCCGGCGTTCTCACCAAAATAAGGGTCTGTAATATGCTGAAAGAGCAGTTCACCGGCTTTTTCCTGCTGTTCCGTCATTTTCTCCAGGCTTTTTCGGGGTTCTGACAGGCGCCATAAGAGGATCTTCTGAAGTTCTTTTTCTGCAAACACCGCCTTTGACTGTGCCAGCAGCAGGCTGGTAGCGAGTGCTTCGCCGCCGTCTGTTATCTCCTGAGGCACCTGGTCTATCCCTACATTGCTCCAGAAGTCTACCGACCGGATATAGGCATCCAGCAGGCCCTCTAAGCCACCAAAACAGGAGTAGATCATGGTCTTGTCCACACCGGCCGTGGCTGCAATATGGTTAATTTTGAGGCCGGTATACCCCTCTTTTTTCAGGATTTCACCAACAGCATTTAAGAATTTTTGTTTGCTGCGTTCTTTGTTTCGGACAGAGGCCGGCGCTTTCTTCCTTTCCATTCTGTAAAAATAAACATTGCAAAGTAATAATTAACAAAATAATAACCCACCATGTGGTGGGTTATTATTATATTTGCTAAAACAATAATCAAAAAACGAATAAAAACGCCTGGATATAAGGGGTAAAAACTAACCAACCATGATCGCATCTATTATCAAACTTGCCCTTCTCGCCCTGGCCTTTATCTTTGGCCCTGAGGGCCTGTTCGCAAAAAAACCGCCGCCGCAGGCCATGCAGGCGACAGGGAAGCAGGATCCTGTACGGCCCGTAAAAATGGCAGCCAAGCCTCCTGCGCAGAAAACATGCTGAGTGGCAGGCTGCCTGCGTCACCAACTTATAAGCATGCCAACTCACCCTATGATCACTGCGCCGCTGAAATATGTATTTTGCCATTATGTTGTATAACCGCCGGGTTCAGGACGCCTTCGTTCTCAAAACCCAGATCGGTTTTTCTGAGTATAATACCTTCTTTTTTTACGGTTGCCATCTAGGTTGCATTGCGGGATTCGTTATCCCTGTCTTTCCTTTTGTTTTGTTTGTCCTGCCGTTTCTCTTTCAGCGACTTTGCGGGAAGTGTTTTATCTGATTTTTTCTTCGTTTCCTTTTCTTTTGACATTCTGTAATTTTTTGTTGTATGTAAAGATCAATGATAAAACAAACAAAGCTTTGTAATAGTCATCCGATTTGTTACATAAATCACAGCTATTAATAATTAAAGGCTTAACTTTGGAAAAGAGGCTGTTGGCGTGAAGGCTGACCGGCTAAAATATAGTAGGATGATGAAGTTATATATCAAATATATGGTAAGCCGGCGCTGCAAAATGGCCGTTCATCAGGAACTGGAACGACTCGGTATCAGAAATGCCGTCGTGGACCTCGGCCTTATAGAAATACTGGATGGCATCACGGCTGAACAGCGGCTGGAACTGAAAGCCAACCTCCTGAAAACCGGCCTCGAACTGCTGGATGACAAAAAAAGTATCCTGATTGAAAAAATAAAAAATGCGGTCACAGAAATGATCCACCATGCAGAATCTCTGCAGAAAGAGAACTTTTCCGATTATATCAGCAGGAAGCTGGGCTACGATTATACCTACCTGGCCAACACCTTTTCTGAAGTAAAAGGGATTACCCTGCAGCAGTTTATCATCATCAACAAAATCGAAAAAGTAAAAGAACTGCTCCTGTATGATGAACTGAACCTTACCGAAATATCCTACAAGCTCAATTACAGCAGTGTCGCACACCTGTCTACCCAGTTCAAAAAAATAACAGGCCTGTCACCCTCTTTTTATAAACAGCTTAAGCACAAGCGCCTGAATAACCTGGAGGATCTCTAACAAAATGTGTGAAATATGTAACTATTTTCCAGAATTATGTAGCGCTAACCAGTGAGATACAGGTTATCTTTGATGATATAAAATACCTGCACCAGCAAGAATCGGTAAAAGCCTGAAAAGGCTGACTATTCTCTATTGACACACCAATCATACTGATATCATAAAACCAAGGAAATAGTAAATATGTTTCTAAGGCTTTATCAATGAGGGCAATGCTTTTTAAGCTTTGCCTTCTTTTTTAACAGGCCGTTGGTTAAAGCGGTATTCAGTTAAAAAAAAGTAGTTAAACAGGATTTTACGGAAAATATAAGCAGGCCATGAAGGGTTGGATCTGTACTTATTCTACACATCTTGGGGATCACTGCCTGAGAAACCTGTAAAGCCAGGGGCAGATGCGCTGTCGGGCAATTGCTGATCAATAAAAAATATGAAAAAAAAGATATACCTTTTAGGATGGACCATCGTGATGCCTATACTGGCGTGGATCGCTTATTTTGCACATTACCTGGTATCCGGGCATCTGTATTCGCTGATTTTAATCATCTTCCTTGTCGGCGCTGTTTTGGCGGCCGTTTACCATTCTGAGATTATTGCCTACCGCGTTGGGGAACCCTACGGGACTCTTTTACTGGCCTTTGCCATCACAGTCATCGAGGTGTCACTGATCATCTCTATTATGCTCAGTTCAAAAGGGCTTGAGGCTATTACCCTGGCGCGGGACACGGTTTTTGCGGCGGTTATGATTATCCTCACCGGGATTGTCGGGATCTGTATCATTGTCGGTGCGCTGCGCTACAGGCAGCAGGTTTTTACCCTGCAGGGCGTGAGTACCGCTTTGATTACGCTGATTGTGATTGTGGTATTCACGCTGATCCTGCCCAACTATACCACAAGCCATGATCAGGGAGAATACACTCCTTTTCAGCTGATATTTGTATCGCTGATCTGCTTACTGCTATACATCGGTTTTACGATGGTGCAGACGATCCGGCACCGGGCGTTTTTTATGGCGCCTATTCCCAAGCCTACTGATGAGGATGAGGATGACGACGATGACAGCCTTCCCGAAAAACCCAGCCGTAAGATGATGGCTTTCAGTATTGTATTTTTGATTTTATGCCTGGGTATTGTGGTATTGCTGGCAAAATACCTGTCCAAAGATGTGGATATGCTGGTCTTAAAAGTTGGCGCTCCCAAATCTATCGTGGGGATTATTATTGCCGGGATTGTTTTGCTTCCGGAAGGCCTTGCCGCAATGCGTGCCGCGTATAACAACCGGTTGCAGACCAGCCTCAACCTGGCATTTGGCTCGGCACTGGCGAGTATCGGGCTTAGTATTCCCGCTGTTGCTGTGGCATCCGTCATCGGTGACTTCAGGATGACACTGGGTGTCGACTTAAAATCGATGCTTCTGATGGGCTTATCATTGTTTATCATTACGATTTCCCTGGCAACAGGGCGCACCAATATTATGCAGGGAATGGTGCTGCTATCTATTTTTCTCCTTTATCTGTTTACCACACTTTTTCCATAGATTTGGTTTAAAATCCCTATATCAGGTACGGTCTAGACCTTACGATTATCGTCAATAAACCAGTGTGTGCCCCTATCAGGGCAATGGTTCTTATTATGACTGTAATCATAAACAGGGCAGCCGTGTTACGCTAGCTTTGGTGAACCAAACAATTCTATAACAGCTGCCAACAGTAAATCGTTAAACGCCGCCAGCACTTCCGCCAGGGATACTTTGAACAACCGTGATTCGGTAAGGACAAGCAGGTAAAGCTGATTTGCCTTTAAGTAAAAAAAATCAATAAACTTCTTCTTATGGCAAAATGCTATTGGAAAGACAGGTCGCAGCCAAAAGCCGGAAGCTGAAAACGGAAGGTTAAGGTGCCCCAAGAGGTAAACCGTTAATAAAACAGTTTTCTTTTAACAATTTTCACAAGGTTTTGCTGCTCCATCTGCTTAATCGTCTTGATGGCTGTCTCTACACGCATCCCGGTATAGTTAGCCATCTCCTGACGTGTCAGCGGAATCCTGAATGCAAAAGGGGCTGTTTCCGGCTGCATACCTTTCAGGTAGTCGAATAGGACCTTTAGCTTAAGCGTGGAAGACTGGGTGGCACTTTTACCCATTACATGCTGGAAATGGAGGCTTTGTGAAATGGCTTTTTTGAAATTAACACAAAGGCGGTAATCTTTCTCCAACAAGCTGAAGAATGTATTTTTAGGCAGCTTAGCTACCTGGCAGTGCGTGACTGCGATCGCATTGACAGGGCTGCCGACATCTTCCAGAAACAGCAGGTATTCGCCAATGCTCTGGCCTTCTTCATGAATGCTGTGCAGGATCTCCTTGCCACTTTCTGAGTAATTATTCAGTTTTATTTTGCCCTCTGTTATCTGGTAGTAATATTTAAGTACATCGTCTTCTTTAAAGATGAAATCCGACATTTTGTACCTGACGGTGCATGCACCAAGATCTTCTAATATAGACTTATCAATCATCATAAACAAAAAGGCATAGAAATAGTATTACCCAATTTGATCACCATAGAGACCAGCGACATTGGGTTGGTAAAGATATTTTTAAACAAAGCCCAAAAATAGGACGCGAAGGCCAATTTTATTTATGACGCAGATCATATATAAGACCGGTTGCCATGGTGATAAGTAAAGGCAATAATGAAATTTTATAAAAGCGGAAAAGCATGGAAAAACAGAATCAAAATATTGTGATCATTGGCGGTGGTTTTGCCGGAGTGGAAATGGCTGAACAACTGTTAAAAGCCGGATACCGGGGAAAAATTATACTGGTTGATAAAAATAACTACAATTTTTTTCCGCCATTGCTGTATCAGGTCGCGACAGGTTTTCTGGATATTTCCAACATCAGTTACCCGTTCAGGAAATATTTCAGGAATCACCCGGCTTTTAGATTCAGAATGGGCTCTCTTGTGGCAGTCAGGGCTGAGGACCAGGTAGCCGTCTTGGATAACGGTGAGATACACTATGATCAACTGATTATTGCCACAGGCACTGTGAGTAATTATTTTGGCAACGAGCATATCCGCCAGCATTCTTTGCCTATGAAAACCATAGGGGATGCCGTTACCCTTAAAAACCGCTTGCTGGAACGGTTGGAAGTTGCTTCCAGGCTTACAGATCAGGCGAAAAAAGACCGACTGACCACCTTTGTGATTGCCGGCGGCGGCCCTACCGGCGTGGAAATTGCCGGTATGCTGAGCGAACTCAGGAAAAATATCCTGCATAAAGATTATCCGGAACTGGCCGGTTGCAAAATGGACATCTATCTGGTGGATGGGCTGCCGGCCTTATTATCACCGATGAGCAAAAAATCGCAGGCTTATGCAAAATCCACTTTGGAGCAGATGGGGGTGATCATCAGGCTGGGGCAGGTTGTAAAAGATTACAAGGACCATGTGGTCCTTCTTGCGGACGGTACGACCATCGAGACAGACAATCTGATCTGGACAGCGGGTGTTACCGGGCAGCTGTTTGAAGGCCTTGCCAAAGAAAGTTACGGCAAAGGCAACCGGCTCCTGACCGACGCTTACAGCAGGGTGACAGGTACCGCAAATATCTATGCCATTGGCGACAGCAGCCTGATGACTGCCGATCCAGCGTTCCCCAATGGGCATCCCCAACTGGCGCAGGTGGCTTTGCAGCAGGCCGCCCAACTGGCCCATAATATCATTTCTGAAACCAAGGGCAGGGGTGCCAAAGCGTTCCGTTATAAAGACCGGGGTTCTATGGCAATTATCAGCAGGAACAAAGCTGTGGCAGACCTCACGGGACCGCTGCGTCATTTCCAGGGGTTCTTTGCATGGCTGATCTGGATCTTTGTACATCTCATGTCCTTAATCAATCTCAGGAATAAGATTACCACACTTTTTAACTGGTATAATGCCTATATCACCAGAGACCAGCCGCTGAGAATGATTATAGATGCTAAAAATAATCCGCCAGCGGAAGACAAGAGCCAGGCCAGGTTCTAATAATAAATATTTCGGTTGATAATCCTTAGGATGTTCTGTTTTTCCAGATTTTTGACGGTCCTGATAACAGTTTCCACCCGCAGGCCGGTGATAGAAGCCAACTGTTGCCTGGTGAGCGGCACCTCAAAAGAGTAGGGGCTTGTATCCGGGCTGAAGCTTTTGTGGTAGTCTAAAACGCCTCTGATCCTGACATCAGCATGCAGGGACGCATTGTTCTCCAGCATCACGAATTTATAGTACAGCCTTTCCGATAAAAAACGGTTCATATCCAGGGAGATATTCTGATGGTCATCCAGCATTTTCAGAAAATCAGGCTTGGCTAGTTTCAGAACCGTGCTTTTCTCCAGGACAACAGCATTCACGGGGTATTTTTATTAATAAAAAGTAAAAGCTCGCATACGCTGAGCCCTGGCTGTAATATCGCTAAGATTAGTTCCTTGCCTTCTTCATTATAGTGGTTGAGCTTGATCCTTCCACTGGTAATCTGATAATAATTTTTGGGTGTGTCATTCTCGTTAAATATAATATCGCCCCGTTCGAATGTCTCAGGTTCTGCCCCGTAAGATAATAATAAGTTTTCTGCAATCAGCATGGTCTTCTGTTATAGTTAATGCAATATAATGTATTTTACTATTAATGTAATAAGCTTCATGCCAAAACAGGAGAGGCCATCAACAAAAGTTCTCCTTCTTTTTAAAAAACCACCCAATCGGGTGGGTCATATCTTCATTTTACCTGTTAGGCACCAACGGGGTTTGAGCTGCGACAGGATGCTGTCATACGATCGGTACAGAATTTGATTGGTTGCCATTGCACAAATTGATAAGAACTTAATATAAGCCTTTTTAACGGCTCATGCGGGCAGTAGGTTTTGTTTAAGCAATGGCCTATTAATTATATTTTTTGCTGATTCCGGTATAAGGAATCGAATATTGGGAACTTTTTATCGAATTATTATGATTATCAATGGAAGCATTCTGGAGTCAGCCGGCTCTGTCATCGAAAATTACCAGGCCGGACAAATCATCTTTACAGAAGATGACATGCCTAAGTATTATTACCAGATCATTGAAGGTAAAATCAAACTCAACAACTATAACAACGAGGGGCGCGAAATCCTGCATAATATACTGGAGGCCGGCGAAAGCGTGGGGGAATCCCTTCTTTTTCTGTATGACTGCAGCTACCCGGTTAACGCCATTGCCATGACCTGCTGCCAGGTTTTTAAACTTTGTAAACTGGCCTTTTTTGAAATGCTGAACAGCAATCCCGGCATCAGTATGGAGATGAACAGGAATCTTTCCCAGACGCTTTATTTCAGGCAGATCATGGGGCAGATCCTGTGTACCCACAATCCTGTTTACAAAATTAAGACCTTATTGGATTATCTCAAGAGCAGTCAGCCGGAAAAGTCTTCCTTTACCTTTAAAATCCCTCTCACGCGGCAACAGATTGCAGATCTTACCGGGCTGTGCGTGGAAACCACCATCAGGACTGTGAAAGAAATGGAAAAGCAAAATATCCTGAGGATCCGTGACCGCAAAATTTTTTACTAATCAACCTACTATTTTAGCAACGCCTAAACGCCCCTTATGAAAAGTCTGGCAAAAAGCAATAGCCAGAGATGCCCCAGGCCATCAAGTGTAAACCCTAATTGTCTATTTTAATAACCCATCAATATAATTAATCATGGAATCAAAGAAAAATAAATTTGAGTGGCTTGCTGATAAAGTGACCCAATGGTCCGGCAGTTCTTATGCATTTGGTTTTGCAGCAGGAATGATTGTGGCTTGGCTCCTCTGCGGGCCGGTATTTCATTACTCCGATACCTGGCAGCTGGTCATCAATACCAGTACTACCATCATTACCTTCCTCATGGTGTTCGTCATACAAAAGTCTCAGAACAAAGATTCCAAAGCTATCCAGCTGAAGCTCAACGAACTGATTGCTGCCAGCAAAGAAGCCAGCAACCGGCTGGTAGACGTGGAAGACCTGGATGAGAAGGAGATTGATGTGCTGCACACCTTTTACGAAAAAATTTCGGATGAATGCGAAAGTGAGGATGATATCCATAAGTCCCATTCGATTGGAAAGGCGGAAGAAAACACGCGGGAGAAGATTGAAATCCAAAAAGGAAAAGGGCAATAAACCCTGTGTGAAATGATGCTTAAGCATTAAAATATCAGAAAACTTCTCAGGATCAATTTCGATCAAGCCCAGGCACAGCCTTAAAGATAAAGGTATGGGCATCAAAAAAGGAGCTGCAAGGCTCCTTTGTATAGATCAGGCCTGCTATTGTTGCCTGTTGGCCAGCTTGCCTTTGAATTCGTGCGCAGAATCTTTGATTTTCTGTAGCTGATCAGCCACTGTCTGTTTACTTTCTTCATCCAGATCGCCACTGTCTAAGGCCTGCTGATAAGCCTGTATGGCAGCGTTTTCCCCAAAAAGTACATTTTCCAGCGTAGCAGTTGGCATGCCGGACACCAGCACAGAATTTTTGATGTCGATCCAGGCCCTGTGAAGGCCACCAGCCAGCGATGCCGTATCATCCGGTTTACCGCCCCTTGCAATGATCAGATCGATCAATTCATTTTTCATCACCTTACTTTGTGAGGTCATATGCTCATAGTTGTCCTGCAGATCGTGGTTCATTTCCCAGATCTTACTTTCGACTTTTTCAAAACCTTCCAACCTGTCATTGGTAATATGCAACAGGTCATTAAGTACAGCTACTGTTTTTTGATTTTCCATTATAATTTGATTTAGTGTAATGCAAAGTTTACAAGAATGGTGCCTTTCGATTGAGCCTGTTATTATTGTTATTCACACCGCTAATATTTTTAATAAATTGTTAAAAATCGCGTGGTAATGTTAAAATTTAATACGACAATAAAACGCCTTAAACAGCTTTCTTCTAATTTATTAATGGTCTGTTTATTAGTTTTTTACAGGTGTTAATTTCAATAAAAATCTATTCCTGATATTCGTTAAAAAAAATAAGAAACAGCCCTGAATATGATTCCAGTCATATAGCTGAGTAATCCGCATCCTATAGCTTTGAATTATCACAATTTATAAAAGTTGCTGTTGCCAATACTAGTCACGGATTCAGCAATTTGATCACTTAATATTAATATTTTAAATTCAAAATTATGAACACCAGAAATTCAGGTAGCCGTTCTAACCATACGGCTAATTCTTCAAACGACACCAAATCTATTTTCGAAGAAATTTATCAACTCGGTTACGATCATGGTTTCAATGATGCTTCAGGCGACGAAGATTACGATGATGACTTCTCAGATTATGAGGACGAATATGATGATTATGAGATTTCCAACTATGATGATGATGATTATGAAGACGAGGACTATGAAGATGAAAATTATGAGGAAGAAGATGACGAAGATGATCACCGTAGTTCACGAGGAAGAGGCAATCAACAGCGGGACAGCCACGGCAGATTCTCTTCCGGCGGCGGACATACCGGTGGCGGCCAGGGATCCAGAGGCAGATCGTCGGGCTCCGGGCGAGGCAATAGCTCAGGATCTTCCGGCAGGGCCGGCGGCAGCTCCAGGAATGGTTCATCAGGCATGGGTTTTGCGTCTATGAGCAAAGCAGAACGTACAAGGATAGCCAGGATGGGCGGTGAGGCATCACACGGTGGTGGCAGATCCTCCGGGTCCGGAAGCTCTGGTTCAGGTCGAACTGGCCGTTCCGGGTCTGCCGGCAACAGCAATCACTCCAGATCCGGGAATAGTTCTTCTGGCAGAGGTTTCGCATCCCTGAGCAAAGCAGAACGTACGAGAATAGCCAGGATGGGAGGCGAGGCTTCTCATGGCGGTGGCCGGTCATCTGGTTCCGGCAGATCGGGATTTGGTGGCAGAAGGAACCATTCATAAACACCTCCCTCGATTATAATTATAATTACCTCCTTGAGAGGTAATCTTTTTAAAACCAATTAAAAATTACCATTATGGCAACAAAAACCGAAAATAACAGCGCATCCGCGGGTAAAAAAGAGCAGGAAAACCTAAGCCAGGCGAATTTGCAGAAGCAAGCCGGCAATCAGGAACAAAATATGAAAGATTCATCTCTGCATAAATTTTTTGTAGATGCCTTGAAAGATATCTATTTTGCTGAAGATGCAATTTTAGACGCTCTTGGAAAAATGGAAAGTGCCGCAACAACAGAAGAGCTGAAGGAAGTTTTTGAAGATCATCAGCTGCAGACCAAAAAACATATAAGCCGCCTGGAAAAAGTTTTCAAATTAATTGATGAAACTCCTGAAAAGAAAGAATGCAAAGCCATTGTAGGAATTATTAAAGAAGGAGAAGACATTATCAACAGTACAGAAGCAGGATCCATGACCCGCGATGTGGGATTGATTATCGCTGCCCAAAAAGTGGAACATTATGAGATTGCTACATATGGCGGCCTGGTACAACTAGCCATCACCATGAACCATGATAAGGCTGCTGATCTTCTTGACAGGACACTTGAGGAGGAAGAAGAGACAGATCTTCTGCTGACAGAGATAGCAGAGACCTCTATCAACGTGGATGCGGAACAGGAAGATTAGTCTCAATTCTAAGAGCCATATCATTTAAACTATATGGCTCTTTTTTTTATAGGTCATAATTATAGGTTACTCAATCTCATTTTCATCATCTATATCATTTTTAACCAATTATTATTGATGAAATGGATGTGGGATAATTATTTACCAGATCTCGAAACAAGAAAAGAGTATTATGCAACACCTTTCAACGCTTCTTTAGAGCAGTTAAAAGGATTGCCACCAGCATTAGTACAATTGGCGGAGAATGACATACTTTTTGACGAAGGATTAGCATATGCCAGAAAACTCGATGAAGCAGGTGTACCAACAACCATACAGACTTATAATGGATTTATCCATGACTATGGATTATTAAACCCGCTGGATCATATAGAAGCAATAAAGTTTTCTTCCGAACAGGGTGCATTAGCACTTAAAAAAGCTTTATTTGGAAAAGCTTAATTAGTCAGATTTTTTAAATATTATTTTCTAGACTTATATTTCGAAGGCGGATGAATAATTACATTCGTCTTCTTTATCTTTAAATAGACACAATACATCTCAAAAATCAAGAATAGTTTAACTAAACAAAGATTGGCAAGATTATTTTTTTTTGAGAAAGTAATTATTGATGAAAATACTTTGAATATGTTTATGTTACTGGGATTTATAAAAAAAATATTTGGAGGAAAATTAGAAAAATCTGGGGCAAGAGTAGGAGAAACTTTAGGTAATGATGAGAAGATAAATCATTTTCTAAAGGAAATTTCCTTGTTTGCTTTTGAACAACGGTTGAAAACTATTTAGCGAAAATATGTGGTTTTTTTGTGAATTTTTGGTGTTCGAATCCTGTTAGGTCATCGCAGATAAAATTTTTAAACTTTTATTAATTTAAATATAAATTTCTGGTTTTCAATCATATTGTACTTTTGTGTGGAATCAATTAAGATATTTTTGAAATAGTGTTTTTGTAATGAAAGTCTTAATTTGATCAAAGTTAACTAGTCATTCCTTAAAAAGCTAATTTTTCATTTTGAAAATTATACTTGCCTAAGAAGATTTTGAGAACAACTTCGAGCCAAAAAAGAATTT
>NZ_FTPU01000012.1 GCF_900108115.1 Epilithonimonas bovis DSM 19482 | reverse complement strand
GTTTAATGAATATCCAGATTTGGAAAAAGCTTACAATTTATCCGATAAACTAAGGAAAATTTATAATCAGAACACATTAAAATCTGTAGCAATGCTCAAACTTGCCCATTGGTTTAAAGATGTGGAAGAATCAGGTTTTAAATCCTTTTCAACACTTAAAAATACGATTACAAACCATTATAATGACATCCTGAATTATTTTGAAAGAAGAAGTACCAATGCATCTGCAGAATCGTTTAATTCGAAAATAAAGCAATTCAGAATGCAGCTTAGAGGTGTTAAAGACAAAGTATTTTTCCTTTTCAGATTATCTAAAATTTTTGCCTAGTCCCCAAGGTTTGATCTTGATCCCAAAAATAGCATTAAAATAAAATACTTTTGTTCGTGAAATGTTCGTGACAAATATAAAAAAAGACACTCACATTTCTGTAAGTGTCTCGTTTTCAGCGCTCCTCCTGCTGGGCTCGAACCAGCGACCCTCTGATTAACAGTCAGATGCTCTAACCAACTGAGCTAAGGAGGAATGTTTCTTTTTGCTTTAAGCGTGTGCAAATATAGAAACTTTTTTTATTCTTCCAAAACTTTTTTCAAACTTTTTAAAAAAAATTATTTAGAATTTTCCGGTGATCCACTTAACAATGTCATTTCCAAATATTAACACCATTAGGCCGAGTAAAAAAATCACACCTATCATTTGTGCATTTTCCAAAACTTTCTGCGGAACCGGCTTGCCTGTGATAATTTCCCACAAAGTAAACAGTACATGACCACCATCTAATCCCGGTATTGGAATCAGATTAAGGAAAGCCAGCCATATAGAGAACATCGCTGTAAAACCCCAGAAAAACTCCCAGTTGATGGTTTCCGGCATTTGTTTGATAATGGCTATCGGGCCACCCACTTTTTTATAGCCCTGTGTTTTTGTATTGAAGATAATTTTGAACTGCTTAATCTGCATTGTCAGCACATCAATAGTTCTTGTAAGTCCCCTAGGGATTGCCTGTAGAAAAGAATAATGTTTTGTTGTTTCGCTTTTTGCCAAATAACTTTCAGCAACCTTTGTATCTGGTGAGAATCCCAGTTTACCATCAGCAGTAACCTGCACAGTGACTTTTTCCGGTTTTTGGTTTCTAATGAGTGAGAGCTCCACAGTTTGTCCTTTATGATTTTTTAGATTACTGCTCAGCTGATCAAAATATGGTGTTGCCTTACCATTAACCGCAACAATGGCATCGCCTTTTTGCAGCCCTGCTTTTATGGCAGGCATATTTGGAGCCAGGCTGTCAATAACGGCAGGAAAACGCGGGCTAAAATAGAGACGTGCCTCATTGGCATGTAAAACATCTGCAACACCATCCTCGTTAATTGGGAATGTCACCTCTTTTCCGTGTCTCAGGACTGTTGCATTGTTGGCAAAAAGCATATTCACGATAGACGTTTCCCTTCTTTCCGCAGGTTTACCATCAATTTTCAGGATTTTATCCCCTGTTTCCAGTCCCATTTTTCTACCAGCATCAGAAACTGCAATTCCGTTTTCGAATTTAGAATTGTCATGGAAAGTTTCTCCCTTAAAGTAAGATAGGCACGAATAGATGAACCAGGCCAAAAAGAAATTAACGGTTACACCACCCATCATAATAATCAGCCTTTGCCAAGCCGGTTTTGCACGGAATTCCCAAGGTTGTGCCGGTTTTTTAAGCTGCTCGGTATCCATACTCTCGTCCACCATCCCGGCGATTTTTACATAACCACCAAAAGGCAACCAGCCAATACCGTATTTTACACCATCATGTTTTCTCCAGTCGCTATCCGGAAGTTTGGTAATATCAATCGGCTGAACGACTTTTTTGCCGTCTATCACCACTTCTTCCTCAGTCGGTTGGTTTTGAGAAAAGAATTTGTACTGCCATTTCCCGTTAATTTTCTTCATAGAGAAAATGGAGAAATAAGGATCGAAAAATAAAAAGAATTTATCAACTTTGGTTTTGAACCATCTGGCCGGTAAAAAGTGGCCAATCTCATGTAAAGTTACAAGTATAGAGATACTTAATATAAATTGAAATAATTGTGTAAGTGTCATTGATTAATGTTAATATTAAAGGTATGCAAAGGTAGTCATTTCGTCAGAAACTGTACCATTATAAAATCTTTGTCAAAAAGTCATCTAACATGCAATCAAGCTCAAGCATTTGAATAGCATTTGACTCTGTCGATTTGCCATTTATATTTTTACGTCAGCATTTCCCGCCCTTGTAGTTTATCCTGAACTTGTCGAAGGGCTCCCGCTTTGTCACACTGAGGTTCTCGGAGTGTCCGCTCAAACCTAACGGAGAGGTTCATCGATTCAGATTAAAATAAACAATACGTTGAGATAAGTCGGGCTGCATGTAATTCGATGATCATTAGAATAAAAACTAATTTTAAATCGTTAATTTTATTCCAAATTACAAGCAACTATGTCAAATATTCAGATGATTATAGAGGAGCGTGCGGCCGATATCGGTAATTTTTTGGTAGGCAAGCTATTGCCATTTTCACAAAAAAGAAGCGTTGGCTCTTTTGTTTTTATAGACCACATGGGTCCAGCCGCGCTAAAGGATTACCAAAATCTGGACATTCCGCCGCATCCGCACATTGGGCTGTCTACACTCACTTATCTCTTCGAAGGCAGTATTATGCATCGGGATTCTCTGGGTAATGAAGTCGAAATACAGGAAGGTGCTGTCAACTGGATGACGGCCGGTAAAGGTGTAGCGCATTCCGAAAGAACTCCCGAATACCTGCGGACAACCGATAAAAACCTTCACGGGCTGCAGATTTGGGTAGCGCTGCCAAAGACGCTTGAATATATGGAACCAGAATTTTTTCATATTGATAAAGATGATATCCCGGCCTGGACGGATAATGGCATTAATTATAAACTAATTGCTGGCGAAATCCTTGGGCGCAAATCACCGATGCCGGTATATTCGCCACTTTATTTTCTGGAAGTTAAAAATACGCTTCAGGAAGATCAGGAAATTATCCTGGGCAATTATCTTTTTGGAGAATCTTCGCTTTACATTTTGGAAGGTAATATCGAGAGCGATGGTAATCTTTACAGCCCCAAACATATTCTGATTGCAAAGGATACCCAATTGTGCCATTTTATTCTGAAAGCCAATTCTACGGTGTATATTTTTGGAGGAGAACCTTTTCCTGAAACCAGGCATATCTACTGGAATTTTGTCTCATCAGATGTCAATACCATCGAAGAGGCCAAAACAAAATGGGCCAATCACGAGTTTCCTAAAGTGAAGGACGATGACGGCTATATCCCGTTGCCATTACAAAACAAAAATCTCAAATTGAAAAGGTAACACTACTAAACAAAAAAGCATTCCTGAATTTCGGAATGCTTTCTTATTTTATGTGATTTGGTGTAGAAACTAGAAGTTGAAAGAAACCCCGATACTACCGTTGTTTCCAGCCTCGATATAGGCTCCGATATTGTCATTGAAGAAGTATCTCACACCTAGGTGGACACCCAATCCAAATTCGCTTCCCAAAAGACCAAGGTCTGCACCAGGATAAATATCCCATTGGCTAGGCAAATTCAACGGGTCCTGCAAGTGAAAATTAACACGTCCAAAGATGAAAAAATTATTATCCTTGTTGTCGTCTTTATAACCGCTAAAGTAGATGTTTGCTCCACCTCCTAATGATACAATTTTTGACAAACCGTAATCATAAGTTCCTGTGATCCCTGTACCATTCCCCCAGGCGTTAAGCCCTACCTGAAGTTTCTGATCGCCCTTACCTGTCCAAGCCTGTGCATAAGACAAAACACCGGCAAAAAGCCCGATTGTTAATAATAGTTTTTTCATAAGTAGATTTTTACTGTTTTTAATGGTCATATGTTATCGCTGTATTTTAATTGGTGTTTGCTCTCCCAATTACGGCGATTTCATAAAAGACAAGTTTATTTAATTCGTATGAAAATCACAGTATCAAAAATAAGACCAACAATGGCAGAACATAATATATGCTATGACTTTTGTTTTATAGACTTCTTGCTTTGGTCTCCAAAAGACAGTAAAAGATAAAATAGGAATGGCAGGATAAATATGCTTCCCAAGAGTAATCCCCAGCCCAATGCTGCAATGGTTTTAGGCGCGGCGCTTTCATCAAAAAGCGACAACGAAGTTCCATCTGCAAATAATATAATATCCGGATTGTGTTGGTATGTTGCTGCTATTAGTATCATAACAATCTGAAAACCGCCTAAAAACCTTACCAGCAAAAAATTTTTCTTCTTAATGGCTTCGTTGGTGAAAAGCAAACTGATGGTTGCAAGTGTTATTACTACAATACCCAAAGCCTGAGAGAAAACATATTTTACAAGCGGAATACCCGAATAATATGCACTCAAAAAAACCAAAACCCCTGTTAGCACAACATACACTGCTGTTTGTCTTGCTTTTCTGATCATTAGAGGAAGTGCATCACTTAATCTGGCCTCATGGAGAGAAAACAACGATGCCAGATAAGCACAAAGTGCAATAGTAAATAGCCCGACACATACACCAAAAAGATTAAGCCAACTGAAAATATACAGGCTTAGGAAATCTTTTGCCTCTGGATCGATAGATCTGCTGATGGTTGCTGCAGCCAAAATCCCCAGAAAAAACGGTGTAAACAGGCTGGAGTAATAAAAGATCCGGGCATATACTTTCTGCCAACTGTCATCTACCGCATCATAATTACGAAATGTAAAGGCCGTTCCTCTTGCAATAATCCCAACCAACATCAGTGCCAGCGGAATATGAAGGTAAATAGAAACAGTGGTATAAATGGTGGGAAACCCTACAAATAAAACAACAATCGCAATAATCAGCCACATGTGGTTAGCTTCCCAAATGGGTGCAATTGATTTGGACATAATCTTCTCTGTTTTGCTTCGGTAAGACTTCCTGGAAAACAACTCCACAATACCTACTCCAAAATCGGCTCCGCCCATAATCAGATATAGGCAGATTGAAACCCAAAGAAATGCAATAACTACGTAAATCATAATTTCTTATTTTTAGGATTATAATTAGGGTCTGTAGGATCATATATTTTGGGAACCATTTTGATCTGGCGAAGCAATAAGAATATGATGATTAATGACAAAGAAATAAATACCAGCGTAAAGAAATAGAAAGAATACTGTATACCCGGCATTGGTGTAACCGCATCAATCGTTTTCATAATCCCATAAATAATCCAGGGCTGCCTGCCGACTTCTGTCACCGTCCAGCCAGCTTCCAAAGCAATATAACCAAACGGGATGGCGATCACAAACATCTTGAGAAACCACTGCTTGTCCAGCCAGCTCCGTTTCCAGTAATTGGCAATCAGATAAAAAATGCCAATTATCATCATCACAACTCCAAAGAAAATCATGATCTGAAACGCATAATGAACAACAGCAACCGGAGGCCAGTGGTCTTTGGGAAAATCCTTAAGCCCTTTCACTTCTGCATCAAAATCTCCAAACGCAAGAAAACTAAGAACTTTAGGCACTTTGATCGCATATTTAATCTGTTCATTTTGCTGATCGGGGATTCCACCGATCACAAAACTAGCCCCTTTTTCAGTATCAAAATGTGCTTCCATCGCTGCCAATTTTATAGGTTGTCTTTTAGCAACAGATTTGGCGGCGACATCCCCGCTGATAGGCGCCAGGAGTGCTCCGATAATAGCAAATCCGGCAGAGATCCGGAAGGCTTTTGTATGGAAATTGACATTCTTTTTCTTCAGAATCATCAACGCGTGTATGCCGGCAACAGCAAATCCTGTAGCAGCAAAAGCGGCCACCGTCATGTGAAATGATTGTGGAAACCATGCCTCATTAAACATTGCTTTGACAGGGTCGATATTCAGGTATTTCCCATTGATGTAATCAAATCCTGCCGGGCTGTTCATCCACGCATTAGCCGCAACTACCAGAATGCCAGATGTTAAACCACTTACACCAACTACAACACCACAAAACCAGTGGAACCATTTATTAAACCGCTTCCAGCCATACAGGAAAAAGCCAATGGCAATAGCTTCGATAAAAAAGGCGGTCCCTTCCAGCGAAAAAGGCATCCCAAAAATAGGACCGGCATGCTCCATAAACTTAGGCCAAAGCAGGCCCAGTTCAAAAGACAGCATCGTCCCGGATACAGCACCTGTTGCGAAAAGAATGGCCACGCCTTTGCTCCAGGCTTTGGTAAGCCCTTTATAAACTTCGTCTTTGGTAGTCAGGTATTTGTAATGAGAAAACGCCATCAGAAAAGGCATCACCATCCCAACACAGGAAAATACAATGTGGAAGCCTAATGACATTGCCATCTGAGATCGGGCAGCTAAGAAATCATCCATAATCTCAATTTTGATCGTAAAGTTAGGGTTTTTATATTCAAAAACAGGTTACATCCGGTGAAAAAGAACGTGAGATTTCCAAAAAACTAATTAGATTCAAGTGGTTGATTTTTCTTAAATTTGCTGGTCTTATCAGTTTCTTACCTAAGATTAATATTAATTAAAATACTTAAGAATGCTACCTAAAATAAATCCGACTCAAACCGCTGCGTGGAAAGCCCTTGATCAACAGTTTGCTAATAACGACTTCAGTTTGAGAACACTTTTCCAATATAACCCTAACCGTTTTTCAGAATTTTCTTTAAAGACAGATTCTTATCTTTTTGATTATTCTAAGAATTTGATTGATTCTAAAACGTTGGGATTACTGCTAAACCTTGCCGAAGAAACACAACTGAAAGAAGCCATAGAAAAAATGTTCTCCGGTGACAAAATCAATGAAACCGAGGGCCGGGCTGTGCTTCATACTGCTTTGAGAGATTTTTCTGACAAGCCAGTTTTGGTAGATGGAGAAAACATCAAACCCGGCATCCAAAAGGTTCTTGAGCATATGAAAGCTTTTTCGGAATCGGTGATATCCGGTTCTCACAAAGGCTTTACAGGAAAACAAATTACGGATGTTGTCAACATCGGGATTGGCGGTTCCGACCTTGGCCCAGTCATGGTCTGTTCTGCGCTTAAGCATTTCAAAACAAGACTGGATGTGCATTTTGTATCTAATGTAGACGGCAATCATCTGGCTGAGGTTGTCAAAAACCTTAATCCGGAGACTACGCTGTTCATCATTGCTTCCAAAACATTTACCACGCAGGAAACCATGACTAACGCCAACTCTGCCAAAGACTGGTTCCTGAAATCGGGAGCTAAAAATGAAGATGTGGCCAAACATTTCGTGGCATTGTCTACTAACATTGATTTAGTTGAAAAATTCGGGATTGCAGAAGACAATATTTTTGAATTCTGGGATTGGGTTGGTGGCCGTTATTCGCTTTGGAGTGCAATTGGATTAAGTATCGTTTTGTCTGTTGGTTATGAAAATTTTGAACAGTTGCTGAGAGGTGCTTATGAAACCGATGTCCACTTCCAGACCAAAGATTTCAAAGAAAATGTTCCTGTTTTGATGGCGCTTTTAGGAATCTGGTACCGCAATTTCTACGCTGCAGGGACTTATGCTATTTTACCATATTCCCAATATCTAGATCGTTTTGCGGCTTATCTCCAACAAGCTGATATGGAAAGTAACGGAAAATCGGTCGACAGAAATGGTGAGTTTGTAGAGTATGAAACGGGGCCAATCATTTGGGGAGAACCTGGAACCAATGGACAACACGCTTTTTACCAACTGATTCATCAAGGTACAGAATTAATCCCGGCAGATTTTATAGCTTATGCCAAATCTTGCAATCAAGTGTCTGATCATCAAGATAAATTACTAGCCAACTTCTTTGCCCAAACCGAGGCTCTGGCGTTCGGCAAAACAAAAGAAGAAGTATTTGCGGAGCTAATGTCATCCGGAAAAACAGAAGAAGAGATTGAAAAACTGATTAATTATAAAATATTTGCTGGTGATACGCCCACCAATTCATTTTTGTTCAAAGAGTTAACACCTTTTTCATTAGGCCAGCTGATTGCATTGTATGAGCACAAGATTTTTGTACAGGGTGTCATCTGGAATATTTTCAGTTTTGACCAGTTTGGTGTAGAATTAGGAAAAGTTTTGGCCGGTGCCATTCTTCCGGAACTGGAAACTGCAGGCGATGTAGAAACCCACGACAGCTCTACCAACGGATTGATTAATTATTATAAGTCAAACAGATAGGATTTTTTCATTAATTTTGATTAAATATTAATGTCATGACACAAATCACAATACAGCTTAAAGACAAAGAGGAAGAAACATTTGTGGAAACCTTTCTGAAAAAGATGAAAATCCGTTTTGAAAAGAACGAAGATATCGATTTGGAATTGACAGATGAGATGAAAAGGGTGATTGATGAGCGTCTGAAGGAAGATAAAAGCACAGCAGTTGATGCAAGTGAATCTTTAAGAAAAATCCGCTCAAAATATGGATTATGACCTGAAATTTTTGCTTTCAGCAGAATTAGATATTGAGAATGCTACGGATTATTATGCCAATATTTCAGTAAGAGTTTTAAAAAGTTTTAATAAAAGATTAGATGAGGCATTATTAAAAATCTCAATTAGCCCTTTTTTCCAAAAGAAATATGAAGAAGTTCGTTTTCTGGCCTTAAGAAACTTCCCATATATTGTTTTATACGAAGTTGATGAAGAAATAAAAACAATCTATATCCTCTCCGTTTTCTGCACGCATCAAAATCCTGAAAAATATCCTGAAACCAAATAAATCTAAAAAGTAAAAAGAAAGAAAATGGCACAAATTCTAGATGGACTCAAAGTCTCAAAAGAAGTAAAAGCTGAAATCAAAGAAGAAGTTCAGAAAATCCTGGCCAATAAAAGACGTGCACCACATCTGGTGGCGATCCTGGTAGGAAACAACGGCGCAAGCAAGGCTTATGTCAACAGCAAAGTGAAAGATTGCGAAGAGGTGGGCTTTAGCTCGTCATTGATCAAATTTCCAAGCACGGTAGCAGAATCGGAATTGCTGGAAAAAATTGAGGAGCTCAACAGGTCAAAAGATGTGGACGGCTTCATCGTTCAGTTACCGTTACCCAAACAGATTGATCAGGAAAAGATCATTATGGCGATTGATCCGAGAAAAGATGTAGACGGTTTTCATCCTGAAAATTTCGGGAAAATGGCATTGGAAATGGATACTTTTTTGCCCGCTACCCCATTTGGGATTTTGACTTTATTGGAAAGATATAATATAGAAACAAAAGGTAAAAATTGTGTGATTATCGGCAGAAGCAGGATCGTTGGGAAACCGATGAGTATCCTGATGGGAAGAAAAGATTTCCCGGGAAACTCTACCGTAACGCTGACACACTCTTACACAGAACATATAGAAGAATATACAAAAGAAGCTGATATTGTGATAACAGCATTGGGAGACCCTTACTTTCTGAAAGCAGAGATGATAAAAGAAGGTGCCGTTATCATAGACGTCGGGATTACAAGAGTAGATGATGACTCTGAAAAAGGATATCATCTGGCAGGCGATGTAGATTTTGATAGCTGCGCAGAAAAAGCCAGTTGGATCACACCCGTGCCTGGCGGCGTGGGACCAATGACGAGAGCAATGCTGATGAAAAATACCATCATTGCCTATAAAACTTCGGTTTATAATGACTAAAGAACAAGAAGACTTATTATTAAAAGAAGGAAAAATGCTCCCGGTGATGGAGCATTTTTACACCATTCAGGGAGAGGGATTTCATGCTGGGAAAGCTGCTTACTTTATCCGCCTGGGCGGATGCGACGTAGGTTGCCATTGGTGCGATGTAAAGGAGAGCTGGGATCCAACCCTTCATCCGCTGATGGATGCTGTGGAAATAGCAGAAACTGCCGCAAAATACTGTAAAACAATCGTTTTAACAGGTGGGGAACCATTGATGTGGAATCTCGAAATCCTTACATCAAAACTAAAAGAATTAGGCTGCACCATCCATATAGAAACGTCGGGAGCTTACCCAATGAGTGGACAGCTGGACTGGATCACACTGTCACCCAAAAAGACCGGGCTTCCTTTGCAAGATATCTATCAGAAAGCCAGCGAATTAAAGGTTATTATTTTCAATAATAATGATTTTAAATTTGCACAGGAACAGGCAGAAAAGGTTTCAGAAACGTGCGAACTCTACCTCCAAAGCGAATGGAGCAAGCGCGACGCCAATTATCCTAAAATCACGGATTTTATATTGGAGCACCCAAGGTGGCGCTCTTCTATACAGACACATAAGTACCTGAATATCCCATAATTTGACCCGTCAATGCAGCAACTACGGTATTCTAGATATTTTAAGACTTTTGTGATTCTACTTGATATGATTCTGGTATCATCCGTCTTTGTGTTTTTATACTGGAGAAATTTTGAAGTTAAATATGACACGGACACGCTGGAGCAGAATATACTTTCGGTTGTGCTGCTCTCGTGCTTCTGGATTTTATTAAGTGGCAAAACCAGGCTCTATCATATCCCTCGAAATGTCACCTACACCATTTATCTGGAGAGAATCCTGATTCACATTTTTTTCTTTTTGTTAGGCGTTATTTTACTAGGCAAAGTCAGCAACAACGATTTTTTGAAAACAGAAAGATTTTATCTTGCACTCGCCATTGTACTGGTTATTATCCCGGTGAAATCTTTTATATTTTTCCTCTTAAAGTATTTGCGCTCTGTAGGAATCAATCACAGAAACGTGATGTTCATCGGGCAGAGCCCTTCTTCTAATGTACTGCAGGATATTATCCGCCAGAGAAAGGATTATGGTTACAAGATTTTTGATTATAATCATAGCTATTACGATTTTCAGGATCTTATCAAGTTTTGGAAAGGTAACGGAATTCATACCATATTTCTTCCATCAGAACATTGTCTCGATAAGGATTTTGAAAACGAACTGTTTCATCAGGCTGAAAAAAATAAGGTGAAAATTGCTTTGGTTCCTGATATTATACAGAATAATTTCTACGAGTACGAATTCAATTATGTAGAAACAGTTCCCATTCTCTCGCAGTCCAAATATCCACTGGATTTTTTTACAAACCATACGATAAAGAGGCTTTTTGATATTGTTTTCTCGTCCATAATTTTATTGTTTATTTGTTCCTGGCTTTTTCCGGTTATCGCATTTCTTATAAAGATAGATGATCCCAAAGGACACATTTTTTTTCGTCAGAAAAGGTATGGCTTTCACGATGAGGTTTTTGATTGTATCAAGTTTCGAACAATGAAAACCAATCAGGAATCTGCCAGCAAGACAACAGAAAAAAATGACAGCAGAATCACACGGATAGGCAGATTTTTGCGTAAAACAAGCCTGGATGAGATGCCACAGTTCATTAATGTATTTCTGGGTGATATGTCTGTTGTAGGCCCCAGGCCACACATGTTATTGGTAGATGATTACTACAAACCAAAAATCAGCAGATATAGCGTGAGAAGCATGGTAAAACCCGGCATTACGGGCCTCGCACAGGTTAATGGACTGAGGGGCGACGATGGCGATATGAATATCGGGATGAAGAAAAGAATCCTCGCTGATTCTTTTTATGTCAGGAACTGGAGTTTTAGTATGGATATTGTAATCATTCTTAAAACCATCTATCTTACAGTAACAGGAGATAAAAAAGCACATTGATATTATAATAAAAGAATTAATTTAGCCGAATGTTAAAGAAACTATTTACAGCCATTGGTGAGTATTTTTTGCTCTTGGGCAAGGTGCTCAGCAAACCGCAGAAAAGGAATGTCTATCTCAAGCTACTGGTAAGAGAGTTTTATGATTTGGGAGTCAATTCTTTTGGGCTTGTACTTTTCACTTCGTTCTTTGTGGGTGCTGTGGTAGCCATTCAGATGTATAACAACTTCAGCGCATCCTCCTTCCCTATTCCCAACAGCTTTATTGGATATGCCACCAAGGTGGTTTTGATCCTTGAGTTTTCACCCACCATCATTTCTGTAATCCTTGCAGGGAAAGTGGGATCTTATATTGCATCCAGCATTGGAACCATGCGGGTTACAGAACAGATAGATGCCTTGGATATCATGGGAGTTAATTCACCAAATTTTTTGATTTTTCCAAAAATTATTGCCAGCGTGATCTTTAATCCTTTATTAATTGCAATCAGTATTGTAGTTGGTATCTGGGGCGGTTATATCGCAGGTATGGCAACAGGTAACTGGACCAAGGCAGATTATATCACCGGAATCCAAATGTACATGCCTTCGTACTTTATATGGTATGCGTTTCTCAAAACTGCTGTTTTTGCTTTTTTAATTGCAACAATTCCTGCCTATTTTGGTTATAACGTAAAAGGTGGATCACTGGAAGTAGGAAGAGCAAGCACACAGGCCGTTGTTTGGACCATGATCGCTGTTATTATCGTAGATTTATTATTAACCCAAATGTTATTAAGCTAATGATAGAGGTAAAGGATTTAAGAAAAAGTTTTGATAACGTTGAGGTTCTCAAAGGGATTACGACAACATTTGAGACAGGCAAGGTCAACCTGATAATCGGGCAAAGCGGCTCTGGCAAAACGGTCTTCCTAAAGTGTCTTCTTAATGTTTATGAACCGTCCAGTGGCGGCATTTTGTTTGACGGAAGGGATATTATGTCCATGTCCCGAGAGGATAAACAGTCCTTGCGTTCAGAGATTGGAACGGTCTTCCAGGGAAGCGCGCTGTTCGACTCTATGACAGTGGAAGAAAATATAAGTTTCCCACTGGATATGTTTACCAATCTTACCTATCGTGAGAAGAAAAGAAAAGTTTTGGAAGTTATAGGCCGCGTCAATCTGCAGAATGCCAATAAAAAATTCCCGTCAGAGATCTCCGGCGGTATGCAGAAAAGGGTTGCCATTGCGAGAGCTATCGTTAATAATCCAAAATATCTTTTCTGTGATGAGCCCAATTCTGGATTAGACCCTTATACCTCCAATGTTATTGATGACCTGCTCATGGAAATCACCAAAGAGTATAACACCACCACCATAATTAACACCCACGATATGAACTCTGTAATGACAATTGGGGAAAAGATTCTTTACCTGCGATTAGGAGTCAAGGAATGGGAAGGTAACAAAGATATATTGGCGACTGCAAAAAATAAAAATCTATTAGATTTCGTTTATTCATCAGAGCTCTTCAAGCAACTGCGAGAGTTTATGCTGGAGAACGACCAGACAAGTTTAACACATAATAAACCCGAAAATAATGAAATTGAGTAAAAAATTAATTAGTACACTGGCTATATTCCTAGGAATAATGGCCTATTCGCAAGTGACGGTAGGATTGAGAGCCAATGCGCTTTTCAACACATCTTCTGCAAGCTGGGAAGAATTAAAGGGAACATTCAATAACGCTATAGACAGCAAAGGAGATAATACTTCTGGATTCAATGCGGGTTTGGCCTTTAAAATTGGATCGCCGATAGGAGGCTGGTTTGTAATGCCCGAAATTTACTACACCAATTTCAAGAGTAAGAATACCATAGAAGGTGTAGAAGTAGAGGCAAAAAGTGACAGATTAGACATCCCTGTAATGGTAGGCCACAATTTTTTATTAGGAAAACTAGCTGCTTTTGTGGGGCCCGTAGCATCTTATAACCTAAGCGCAAATAAAAATAAAAATACATTTGTAGAAGACGCAAAAAACGAATTTACTGTGGGTTACCAGTTTGGTGCACAGGCAACGCTTTCGAAATTTGTTGTAAACGCAAGATACGAAGGTGCTTTTTCTAAGGATACAAGAATTTTCAAATCTGTGGCAGGGCAGGAAATCAGATATGACAATAGACCAAGTATGTTTATCCTGGGTATTGGATATAATTTTAACTAAAGGATTAAATCCATAAAAAAAGAATGCTGGAAAATTATTTTCTGGCATTCTTTATATATAGACCTTAAAAATTTACAAAAACGATCTTCGTGAGAACAACATTTTTGTATTACAAAGATAAATGCTGCCTGTTACCTGTCATACAACTTAATAAATCAAAAACATAACGATATTAATGTAAATTATTTATTTTTGTTTTGAATTAATATTAACCTGAATGAAAGTTATTCTTGAACATATCCAGCCGGACGACAACAGCTCTTTTAAAGTTCTCCATATCAAGGGTGTGCCGATCTCTGAGCTCAACTGGCAATACCATTATCATTCTGAGATCGAGATTGTATGTGTAAAAACCGGTAAGGGCACCCGGCATGTTGGATACCACAAGAGCCATTTTGAAGATGGCGCATTAGCTTTAATTGGTTCCAACATTCCACATTCTGGCTTCGGCCTTAATGCAACAGATCCTCACGAGGAGATTGTTATCCAGTTCAAAGAAGAGATCCTGTCTCTCCCGGAAAACGAATCCGACACTGCGGCTATCAGAAAACTGCTGGAAATATCAAGATATGGTGTCCTTTTTTCATCTAAGGTAAAGCAAGATATCATTCCCAAATTAGAAATCCTGAGTCAAGCAGAAGGCTACAAACGGTATCTTTTGCTATTGGACATATTATTTGAGCTGTCAAAAACCACCGATTTTGAACTCATGAACACCGAGGTAATGCCTTACACCATCGTTTCCAGAAACCGTACAAGGCTGGAAGCCGTTTTTACATACGTGGAAAATGGCTACCAGAATGAGCTTGACATCATGCAGGCTGCAGAATTAGCCAATCTTACCAAGCCCGCATTTTGTAATTTTTTTAAAAAGGCCACCTCTATTACCTTTGTAGAATTTGTGAACCGTTACCGTATAGACAAAGCCTGCATCCTGTTGTCCCAAGAAAAAAGCATAGCAGAAAGCTGCTATGCCACGGGTTTTAATAATATAACTTATTTCAACAAGATTTTTAAAAAATATACCAAGACAACGCCCGGACAGTTTGTGAAAAATCTTTAGAAATTAGTACTGCTATCTGCTATATTATTTTCAGCTTTCTGTTTCTCAAGTTCAGCTTTTTCTTTTTGCAATTGTTTATAATCCTGACGAATTTTGGCTTCTTTCACCGCATTTCCTTTGCTTACGTAGCCCACGAGCCCACCAATGATTAATCCAATCCCAATGCCGGATAAAGCACCATATATTACACGAAGATCTATCGCCATATCATTGAGATAAAACAATAGTGCGCCAAGGCCCAATAAGATCAATCCGATTACAACTAAACTTTTCATATTAGATATTTATTTTTTTCCTAACTCATATAAATCGCCATAATTACTAAATCCACATTACTGACGAAAATCAAGGCGATTTTATAGTTTTAAATTTAATTCTAATTTACGGAATATTACAATTTTCCGCCAGCTGCTTTATAATACTGTAGCGCTTTGGGCATATCGGCATTTAGGTCTGCAATCCTGTTTTGCGGGTTGGGGTGAGTAGATAAAAATTCCGGAGTTTTACTGCCTGTAGAAGCAGCTTCCATTCTTTGCCAGAAAGATATTGCATTGCGAGGATCATATCCAGCCATAGCCATCAGGTAAAGTCCCATTTCGTCCGCCTCAGATTCCTGTTTTCTGCCGTAAGCCAAAAGTCCGACTTGTGCAGTAACAGGATACAACCTTTCAAAAATGCCCGCCCACTGGCTGTTGGATACCGCTCCGCCTAAAAGGCTGCCCCCATACTGAGCAATCATTGCTTGTGAAATCCGCTCATTACCGTGCCCTGCCAACGCATGCGAAACCTCATGCCCCATAACGACTGCTATGCCATTATCATCTTTACAGACCGGTAAAATCCCCGTGTAGAAGGCTACTTTACCTCCTGGCATACACCAGGCATTCAGCTGGCTGTCCTGGATGAGGTTAAACTCCCAATTATATCCGGAAAGCGCTGATTCACGGCCAATACTCTTATAGTAGGCATAAGCCGCATTCTTGATTCTGGCGCCTACATTTTTTACCCGATTGGCATCTGTTCCTGTAACTATTTTAGCACTGGCTAAGGTAGATTTGTATTCAGCAGCTGCTGCGGTCGCAATCTCAGAATTATTGGCAAACTGGATAGATGAGCGCCCTGTGATGGGATTGGTAACGCAAGCTGTAACACCAAGTGCAGCAATCAGCAGTGCAGAGGTTTTTAAAATTTTCATCGATTAAATTTTTTATATCAAAATGTGTTTTACAAGTTTTATTCCAAATGTCAATCCTTATTAAGGAAAGCATCCCAGCCTTGTGCCGTCAATGGGATCAACTGATTGGATCCTCTGGCAATGAGGAAATTACCTTGTGCAGCCTCTGTGGCGTGTCCAATAATTGTAAAGTCCGGATGATTCTTAATTTTATCAAAATCCGAAGGTGAAACCGTAAACAGCAGCTCATAATCTTCGCCACCGTTAAGGGCCGCCATGGCAGGATTAAGATTCAATTCATCAGCAGTCGAGATCGAAGTCTCATCCATCGGGATTTTTTCTTCGTAAATATTAAACCCTACTTTTGACTGATCCGAAAGATGCAGTACTTCCGAAGCCAAGCCGTCAGATATATCAATCATAGAAGTTGGTATAACATCCAGCTCTTCAAGTTTTTTCTTAATGTCCGTTCTTGCTTCTGGTTTCAGCTGTCTTTCCAGGATGTAATCATAACCTTCCATCTCCGGCTGCATATTGGGATTAGCAAGATAAACAGAATGTTCTCTTTCCAATATTTGCAGACCTAAATAAGCACCGCCAAGATCGCCAGTCACCACCAAAAGATCATTAGGTTTAGCGCCGCTTCTTTTAACTAATTTTGCATCATCTGCCAGGCCAATCGCGGTAACGCTAATGACCAATCCGGCGTTGGAACTGGTTGTGTCTCCGCCAACTAAGTCAACTTTGTATCTGTTGCAGGCCAAAGCAATTCCTGAATAAATCTCTTCCAGAGCTTCTACCGGGAAACGATTAGAAACAGCCACTGAAACAAGAATCTGAGTTGGCGTAGCATTCATCGCAGCAATATCACTCAGATTTACAACAACCGCCTTGTAACCCAAATGTTTCAGAGGAACGTATCCGAGATTGAAGTGGATTCCTTCTGCCAGCATATCTGTAGAGACCACAACTTTTTGGTTTTCAGCATCTATAACTGCTGCATCATCACCTATAGAAAGCTTTGTAGAACTCTGAACAATGGGGAAATTCTCCGTCAGATGTTTGATTAATCCAAATTCTCCGAGCTTGGAAATGGGTGTCAGTTCTTGTGATTTATCTTCTAGCATAATTTAATTAATGATAATTGATTGATAATGATTGATTAATGACAAACGAAAAAAATCTTTATGCGATTATCATTAATCATTTATTTAAATATGTCCGAATTAATATTCTCTGGTCGGAAAGGCAAGGTTTTGAGATATTCTTTAGAAATGGTTTGTACGCTTTCTGATTTAAACGAGTTCATCACCTCCATAATATCTTCTGGCGGAGCTGTGGTTTTTCTCAGCATCATATCAATCCATACGCCTGTAGCCTCTGCTGTTGCACAATGCGTACCATCCGGCAGATAAAATTTGTGAACAAACTGATAGATAGAACCATCTTCTGATAAAGCCGAAACTTCTAATCCTACAAAAACAGTTTGATCTGCATAGATCTCCTTAAAGAAGGAATAACGCTCGTGCAGCATCACAGGACCCACGCCCCAACGGTTTAGCTGGGTAAGCCCGATTTTGTTTTTGTTAAGAAAGGCCATTCTGGTTTGTGAGCAGTAGTCGACATAAGTAGAGTTACCGAGGTGACGGTTGGCATCAATATCGCTCCACCGAACTTCAAATTTATGGTAATATACAGACATTGTTTTGATTTTAATATTCTTCAAAAATAACCATTTGGGGTGGATATTAAAAATGTAATTTTGCATTAATGAATTCTCCAAAAAAGAAAATAATTATTGTAGGCGGCGGCGCTGCTGGTTTTTTTGCTGCTGCTAATCTGGACGAAAAAAAGTTTGATGTAACCATCCTGGAACAAAATTCAGACGTTTTGCAGAAAGTGAAAATCTCCGGAGGCGGCAGATGCAATGTTTCACACGCCTGTTTCGATCCCAAAGAACTTGTCAACTTTTACCCACGAGGCCATCGTGAACTATTGAGTGTCTTCACAAAATTCCAGCCTGGCGATACGATGGAATGGTTTGAATCCAGAGATGTTCCCCTGAAAATAGAAAAAGACAACCGCATTTTCCCGGAAACTGATTCTTCTCAAAGCATTATCAATTGCCTGCTGGGCGAAGTTCAGAAAAAGGGATTCGCAATCAAAACACAGAGTAATGTACAGGATATCCACTACGAAAACAATTATTACTTTATTAAAACAAAATCAGATAGTTACAAAGCCGATATCATACTATACACTACAGGAAGTTCACCAAAATCCCTCAAACTGATTCAACAACTTGGGCATAAGATTGTAGAACCTGTTCCTTCATTATTTACATTTAACATCAAGGATGACCTGTTGAAAGATTTGCCCGGGACGAGTTTTGAAAATGCCGAAATCAGAATCCCAAATCTTAAAACTGAAGAATCCGGCCCGCTTCTTATTACACATTGGGGGCTTTCCGGCCCGGCTGTTCTCAAACTCTCTGCCTGGGAAGCGCGAAATCTGGCCAAAATCAAGTATAACTTTGAGATCGAAGTTAATTTTATCTCAGTTCCGCTTTCTGATGCAGAAGAAGATCTTAAAAATTTCAAAAATCAAAATCCTAAAAAATCGATCGGGCAGTCCAAAATCTTCGATATAACCAATCGTTTTTGGAATAAAATACTGGAAGTCAGCAACATTAATCCTGAGAAACAGATTGCCAATCTTTCGGGAAAAGAACTAAGCCTGATTCTGGATAATCTTTGCAGGAAAAAACTGACCGTAAGTGGGAAATCAACTTTTAAAGACGAATTTGTTACCGCAGGAGGCGTGGATCTTAAAGAAATTAATTTTAAAAATATGTCTTCAAAAATATTACCGAACTTTTACGTTTCTGGTGAAGTTCTTGATATAGATGCTATTACCGGAGGGTTTAACTTCCAGGCTTGTTGGAGTGAAGCGTGGCTGATTTCACAACACCTCAATTCACTCTAATCAAAAAATTAGACTAAATTTGAACTTTAATTATGACGATAATGAAATATTCTAAGAACTGTCTCCGATTGTTGCCATTGCTGGTATTTTTTCTGCTGGTATCCTGCAAAACAACTGTTGTTACACCAGAAAAACCATTGTATGACAACACGCTGGAACTTTACAAAACTTATACAGTCCAAACCAATGATGCCAAAGTGCAAAACTTGAAGGTTCTGAAGGTAGATTCTGCTAAAATCTACGGGGAAACAAAAGCCGGGGAAAAAATTGAAATTGAAAGGTCTGACGTGAGGGAAATCAAAAAACCTAATGTCCTTGGCTCTGTTATTATTGGATTAGTTGCGGTGGCTGCTGTTGTTTTTATCCCTATCTAATCTGCTCATAAAGATAAGAATGGCACACCCGGCAGCATAGCTGGCAATATCCAGCCAACTAAAAGAATTGCCAAGTATGGTCATCATTACAGGATTATCCTGAAAACCCAACAATTCTGCAAAATGGAAATACTGCAGGCATTCTATCATACAAGACCATATAAAAATTCCGGTAATTAATTTTATCGGATTTATTTTTATAAATGCGCGCACAAAAAAGTAAAGCAGCATAACCACCAAAACATCGCCAAGATAAGCTCTTACAAAAAAGATATTTTTGAGCTTTGTGGCAATCAGAACTTCTGTCAGGAAAATCAGAATCGCGATCAGAAAATTTTTGTAGTTGAATTTTAAAGTTTTTTTCAAAACATGATTTTATAAAGCATAACAAAAAAATCGAGGTAAATATTACCTCGGTTTTCCCCCTTCCCAATCTTTCTGGAATCTCGGGATCCACGTATTCATCCTTTTTATATCATCCAAAATCAAAACTTCTGCTGTCAGGTTTTTGTTTTTGATAAAGTTAATCACTTTCTGTTTGTCTCTTGCCATATCAAGCGACACCAACAGCATTTTGAAATCCGGATTTCTCGAAAATCTGTTATTAATTTCGATGAAATGAGGCAATTCTTTCACACACGGCACACAGGTTGTTGCCCAGAAATTAACGACTAAGAATTTATCTTTTTCCTGAGCGATGCGTTTTTCCAAGTCTTCATATTTTACCAATGATACTTCCGTTTGAAGTTGTGCATTGATGAAAAAAGGAAAAACTAATAAGAGAAATTTTACTAAAATCTTCATACTGAATGGGAAGCTTTTTCGGTTTGATTTTTGAGAATATAATCTTAACCAAATCCTATTATTATGAAAAAGTTATTATTAATCGCCGTGTTATCCATTGTTTCCACAAGTTGTATCCCGGATAAAGGGAAAATTGATAAAGACAAAAAAAGCCGCAGCGCAGACAGTATTAGAAATGATGGCGTAGATTCGGCCGCAGCTAACTCTCAAAACAACACAGCGGATACCATCTCAAGATAGGATTATTTACCAATCATCTTTTTTATCGCATTCAGCTTCATAAGCGCCTCGATTGGCGTAAGGGTGTTGATGTCTATTTTGGTCAGTTCTTCACGGATATTTTCCAAAACAGGATCATCTAATTGGAAAAACGAAAGCTGAAGATTCTCTTCGGTGACTCTTTTTATTTTTTCTCCTGAATCATGAGTCGTTCGGCTGGACTCCAATGTTTTCAGAATCTCATTGGCACGATTGACAACTTTTGATGGCATCCCTGCCAGCTTCGCCACGTGGATACCGAAGCTGTGCTCACTGCCGCCGGAAATCAATTTTCTGAGGAAGATAATATTGCCCTTTGCTTCCTGGATTGAAACGTGAAAATTCTTGATTCTCTCGAAGTTCACAGACATCTCGTTCAACTCGTGGTAATGCGTTGCGAACAAGGTTTTCGGTTGTGTTGGATGTTGATGAAGATATTCTGCAATAGCCCAGGCAATGGAAACACCGTCGTAAGTGGAAGTCCCACGACCGATCTCATCCAGTAAAATCAAGCTTCTGTCCGAGATATTATTAAGGATATTTGCCGCTTCATTCATTTCCACCATAAAAGTCGATTCGCCGGCCGACAGATTATCCGTTGCGCCAACTCTTGTGAAGATCTTGTCCAATGTCCCGATCTCTGCGTGTTTCGCAGGGACAAAACTCCCGATCTGCGCCAGTAAAGAAATGATCGCTGTTTGTCTCAGGATGGCGGATTTACCGGCCATATTCGGTCCGGTAACCATAATGATCTGTTGAGAATCCCTGTCAAGAAAAACATCATTCGGGATATAAGATTCGCCTAGCGGTAAAGATTTTTCTATGATTGGATGTCGTCCTTCCTGGATGTCTATTGAGAAAGAATCATTCAGAATAGGTTTTGTGTAATTGTCTTCAACCGATAAATCTGACAAACCAACAGCGCAATCCAATTCACCGATCAGTTTAGAATTTTCCTGTAACTGGTCAATATAAATCAAAACATTTTCACAGACATTCCTGTAAAGTTCTAATTCCAATTTTCCAATTTTTTCTTCAGCTCCAAGAATTTGATTTTCGTATTCTTTCAGTTCTTCGGTAATGTATCGTTCGGCATTTACCAAAGTCTGTTTTCTGATCCAATCTTCAGGAACTTTGTCTTTATGAGTATTTCGGACCTCGATATAATATCCGAAAACTCCGTTGAAATCAATTTTCAGACTTGTGATCCCTGTTCTTTCGATTTCGCGCTGGCACATTTCGTCCAAGAAACCACGGCCTTTGCTTTGGAGGTTTCTCAAATGGTCGAGCTCTTCCGAGATTCCTTCTTTGATGACATTCCCTTTGCTGATGTTCACGGGAAGCTCATCATTCAGATGATTGTTGATAAAATCTATTAATTCCTCCAGATTAATAAAAGGATCAATCCAGGCCAGCACATCCGGAAATTTCAGGAGTTTTTTTCTGATCTCATTGATATTAATAATACTTTGACGGAGATAACCTAATTCTTTCGGTGAGATTTTTTCGGCAGCCAATTTCCCTATCAAACGATCCAGATCCGAAATGCCTTTTAGCAGATCTTTGATCTCAAATTTCAGAAATTCTTCTTTGTTCAGGAATTCAATCAGGTTGAGTCTTCTGTTGATGTCGCCAATATTTTTTAAAGGTAGGATCAATCGTCTTCTCAACAATCTTCCGCCCATTGGTGTAGATGTTTTATCGATGATATCAAGAAGGGATTTCCCCTGATGATTGGCAGAATAAACAATTTCCAGATTCCTGAGCGTGAAGTTATCCATCATCAAAAAATCATCCTGCGGAATAACCTGAATTTTTGTAATATGCTGTAAAAGTGAATGATGTGTATCTTCTACCAAGTAGGCGAAAATAGCTCCGGCTGCGGTAATCCCCAGTTGAAAATCCTCAATCCCAAAACCTTTCAAAGATTGTGTTTTGAAGTGAGAAGTCAGTTTTTCATAAGCATAAGCATAGCGAAATGCCCAGTCCTCCAACTTAAAAACATTTTTATTTCTGAGCTGGTTCGGGATTTCTGAAGTTCTCTGATAGATAATTTCACTCGGATCAAAAGTATGAACAATGTGAAGTAATTTTTCAAGATTGCCTTCACTCACGAGAAATTCTCCGGTAGAAACATCAACTAATGCCATACCGTACTTTTCTTTTTCTTTATGCAGTGACAGCAGGAAATTATTCTTCTTAGATGATAAAACCTGATCGTTAAACGTTACTCCGGGCGTTACCAATTCTGTAACACCACGTTTTACAATTCCTTTAACCGATTTTGGGTCTTCCAGCTGATCACAGATGGCAACCCGCATTCCTGCTCTTACCAATTTTGGCAGGTAAGAATCTACAGAATGATGCGGAAATCCGGCTAACTCGATATGGCCTTCGCCGTTGGCTCTTTTGGTGAGAACAATCCCAAGGATCTGCGAAGTTTTTATCGCATCCTGACCAAAAGTCTCGTAGAAATCTCCCACACGGAACAGCAACAGCGCATCAGGATATTTTGCCTTGATGGTGTTATATTGCGTCATTAACGGAGTCTCTTTCTTAGCCAATTCTCGTAATTTTTTTGAAGCGCTAAAGTACAAAATTAATTCAGAGAATATAAGTTTGATAAAAACCAAAAGACCTGGTTTTTAAATTTTTTACAAGACCAATAAAGTATTAAGAGCCTTCAAAAATTAGAATGCGACCAAAGAAAATTAAAAATAATACGTTTAATTCTTAAATTTGGCTAATGAAAAAATATTTTTACCTTTTTATTGTATCATTTTCTCTAATGAACTGTTATACTTACAAAACCATTGCAGAGAAGAAGGATGTGAAAACCCAAAGCAGTAATGAAGCACCGGTTATGCCGGCTAATGCTGCAGAAGAAAAAATGACGGCTGTTTCTCGAGCCAAATTATCAGCGGTTCAGGCGCAGAGTCTGCAGAAAACGAAAATAGGTAAAAGTAAAGAGAACAATGCCAATCCAACACCTTCAACAATCGAAGAAAAGCTGGAAGCTAATAAATATTTTAAAATCGAAGTTGGAGGCAGGCCATATAAGATACAGGTTGACAAATGGGAGAACGACACGTTGGTGGCACATGTTATCCACCATCCCAAAAGACAGCTAAAATTTCACAAGAACCAAATCAACCAACAAACGATTGCTGAAAGGAGATTCTCTCAGCGGACAGCAGATATTATAACGGTTGTGGCCTATGCCGGGATTGGTTTAGGAATTTGGGCACTGGTCAAATAACGTTGCTTTTTGCAGAACAAATTAATGATATAATTCACGTTTTACAGCGAGGGAGAAAGCATTACTTTTGCATGGTTGAAGAAGGTTATTATCATTTTTTTATCAGTGTTCGTATTCTTAGCGGGTTTTCAAAAGTCGCTGATCTTTCTTG
The DNA here is from genome assembly GCF_900108115.1 of Epilithonimonas bovis DSM 19482. GTDB lineage: Bacteria > Bacteroidota > Bacteroidia > Flavobacteriales > Weeksellaceae > Epilithonimonas > Epilithonimonas bovis. The sequence goes on along the minus strand of NZ_FTPU01000012.1, from coordinate 68,932 downwards.
ATTATCAGATGAACCGTCATTTTTACGAGTCACACTGCGTCAACAAGAACAAACCGGAACTGAGTTGCCATGGCAAATGCCAGTCAGCCAAAGAAAGAGAAAAACAAAATTCTGATCTTAATGAAGCCCGTCTTGGTTTTGAAATTTACCTGATTAATGACTGTGATTTTGTTTTCAATGCGTCACAATGCTTTTCAGTAAAATTAACCGCCATATTCTCAAGCTACAGTCTGGAACCAACAACAGGTTTTGCTGCGTCTTTTCCACATCCTCCGCAAGTTTAGCTCCTCAATCCTATTTTTTTGATTTTACCTGCTTTGACTATCTGGTCATGGCCTAAATAACTTTTTTAAAATTTTTATGAGAGCTAAACTTGCACAACTTCTCTTTTTGGGAGCAGCGACTATACTTTACGCCCAAAAAGACACCATTTACCATCCTATAGAACGTGTTATTATAAACACCGCTTTTTCGGCAAAAAAAACACAAATCCATACCCAATCCACAGACTGGCTTAATCATGATGCCGGGAAATTTTTAACCGAAACTACAGAATTCTCCGGTATTAGAAAATCTGGGAACTATGCTTCTGATCCGGTTTTCAGAGGTTTCAAATACGAGCAGCTGAACATTATTGCAGATGGCGCACAAAATGCGGTACAAGCCTGCCCAAGCCGGATGGACGCTCCGGTTTCCCAAATCAATATGAACCAAATTGAAAAAGTCGAGATTTACAAAGGTCCTTACTTTTTCAGATTTGGTTCTTCGATCGGGGCAACGGCAAACTTTGTGAGTTTCAAACCGGAATTTTCGGACGGTTTTAAGGCTAGCGGAAGACTGTCAACATCTTATGAAAGTAATGGCAGTATTTCCCGTAACGAAGCGACGCTTAACCTGAGATCGAAAAACATCATTTCACAATTCTCCGGTGCCTATCAAAAAGGTGAGGATTATAAAGACGGCGCGGGAAATGCTGTCCCGGCCATGTTTAAACGCTATAACTTTGGTTATAAAACCATTTACAGATGGAGCCAGGATCATTATACAAGCCTGCAAGCCAATACCAATCAGGGCAGGGATACAGATTTCCCTGCTTTATCAATGAAATTGCTGTATGACAAAACCTGGATGTTTCAGCTGATGCATCATTCGGAGTTTCATCATTCTTTGCTTAAGGAATTTAACTTTAATGCCTATTCATCAGCGGTACATCATTCTATGGGGACAGAGAACGGTTCTATGGTTTCGGATGTTTCTTCCGGAACCTACGGACTGAGAAGCGAATTGAAGATGATGTCCGGGAAACATCAGTTTTATACAGGCCTTGACTACAAAAATGAAAGAGCAAAAAATACCTCGCTTACAATGGCTATGGCAATGCCAATGATGCGGGACGGAACAAGTTGGCAGGATTCGGGGATTTTCCAACTAGGCTGGTTTAACGAATATCAATATTCATTGAGACAATCTAGATTAAAGCTCTCTTACAGAATGGATTATAATAATTCTGACGCATCTGAAACAGCCGCTTTATTCAGCCAGCTTTATGGTAAAATGAATGCGCAGCAACTCAATCATAATATCAGTGCAGGTTTTGAAAAAATTATTGACAGCCATTCACAAATTTCGTTTTGGTTAGGAAGGGCTCAGCGAAGTGCGGGGCTTACGGAACGTTTTATCAACAAGTTTCCTGTAGGAAATGACAATTACGAATATATAGGAAATCCTCTCCTGAAACCGGAAACTAATAATCAGGCAGACCTCATCTATACCATGCAACTGGCTTCAGCATTCTATTTCCAGATGGATGTATTCTATTCTTTGATGCAAAATTACATTTCTGCGGTGGTGAGAAACGACATCAAACCAACATCGATGTCATCGCCCGGAGTAAGACAGTTTCAAAACATTGGCAAAGCTTACAGGACAGGTTTTGAAAGCCAGATTAAGTGGCATATTTCTGATATTTTTCATTCCGAAGCGGCGGCAGCTTATACTTATGCAGAAGACATGGCGAACAAAAACCCATTACCGGAAATCGCGCCTGTGGATGTGCGGTGGAAACTTGCAGCAGAAACTGAACATTTTTTCGCAAGCATCAATTACCGATTTGCCGGGAGGCAAAAGCGGATAAATCCTAATTTTGCGGAAACAGAAACACCAGATTTTTCTCTTTTTGACTTGCACTTCGGCTATAAAATATTTCGTGGAGGACACTTTGGCCTGGATATCAACAATCTTTTTAACCGAAATTATACCGAATATCTTAACCGAACATTATATGCTAATAAAATGCAGAGAATTATGATGCCTGGCAGAAACGTCGGGGTTTCGTACTCTTATGATTTTTAGGCTGATTTTAAAATAAGCTGTCTTTTCAGGCAGCTTATTCCAATATATCCCTTTTATTTTTTTCCTCAATCCATCGGCTCATATATTTTACAGAGTTGAGCTGATGGTGTTGCAGGATTTGCCCCATAAAATTTTCTGTACGATGGTTTCCCAGATTATTTTCGATTTTCAAAACCTTATCCCAAAAATCTATGACGTAACTATTTTTATCAAAAACTTCTTCTAAAATCCGAAAAGCATTCGCGTTGGCCCAGTTCCAAACTGTTTTGTTTTGGTACAATTCAATCGATTTTTGTATAAATTTCTCGTCAGAATCCTCGATAAAGCCATTCCAGGGTAGATCTTTGTGCATGGCTTCTGCGCCTACAGAACTCGTCACATTGGGCAAACCAAACTTCATACTTTCCCAAAGTTTACCCTTCAAGCCTGCACCAAAAGGAATTGGAGCCAGCAACACTTTATACTGATTAAAAATATTTTCAATCGATCCTGCCCTACCCTTTACGATAAAACCTTCTTTCTCGTTATGCAGCTGAAAAACCTTCTCCCTAGCATAAGCACCATAAATATGAAGTTCAGCTTGAGGAAGATCTTTTCTAATATTTTTCCAGATGGATTTCAGTTTGAGAACGGTTTGCCAATTCGGTTCGTGGAGGAAGTTCCCTAAACTTACAAAATGTTGCCTGTCTTCAAACGGCGTTTTATTTTTTTCGGTTTTTTCGGTTAAAAAAGGAATATAAAACAGGATGTCAGAATTAATTTTAAACTTTTCAGTAAGAAGCCGATATTCAAATTCAGAAATGATCAGAGACAGATCACATCGCAGAATAGAAGCTATTTCTCTTTTGAAAATATCATTTATAAAGTCCCAATCCCTGACTTCCCTTTTCTCAACAAAAGCCTTCCGCCTTGCCTCTCTCAGAAAATGCAGATCCTCTGTATCCAAAATTTTGAGCGCCTGCGGACAGTTTTCAGAAACGCGCCAACCAAACTGCTCTTCGGTCACATAGCGGTCAAAAAGGACTATGTCGGGATTCAGGCTTTTGATTTTCTCGTCAAAACTATTGTTGTTAATCTCAATTTTATGGATCTCAATTTTTTCCGAAAATTCGATATTGTTAGAAGTCGTCAGAAAACTAATTTGATAACCGGCTTCAGTAAAAAGCTGAATGAGTTGCATCATCCTTTGCCCCGCAGCTGTAGAAGCTGGCTCCGGGATCACGAGACCTATAATGACAAGATGTTTCACAAAGGCAAAAATAGAGAATCTTAATTGATTTATTTTATTATTGAGACGTTTCCAGAGTTTTGAACTGTGAAGGTTTTTTTACATCGAATGGCGTGCTGTCCGACTTATCTCAACCTATTTTTTATTTTTAATTTGAATCAATGAACCACTCCGTAAGATTTGAGCGGACACTTCGAGAGCCTCAGTGTTACATAGCGGGAGCCCTTCGACAAGCTCAGGCTAACTACAGGCGGCGGATAAAGCCCCTGAAAATAATACTTTGGATTACCTGAAAAAGCAATATAAATTCTATTCTTTTTTGGGAAAATTTATACTAATTTTGACCTATGCGAATAGAAAACGAAATCAAATTAGGCTTTAAAGATGTGATGTTTCGTCCGAAGCGTTCAACACTCAAATCCCGTTCAGAAGTAACAATAGAAAGAGAATTCACTTTTCTTCATACCAAGAAAAAATGGAGCGGCGTTCCGCTGATTGCTGCCAATATGGACACTGTCGGCACTTTCGAAATGGCGGAAGCACTTTACAAAGAAAAAATCATTACGGCTGTTCATAAACACTATTCTGTACAGGAATGGACTGATTTTCTGAAAGATAAAAGCGATGACTTCTACCAATACATCGCACTGAGCACAGGAACCGGAAAAGCTGACGAACAAAAAATCAAAACGATTCTGGATGCCAATCCAAAGATTCAGTTTTTATGTATTGATGTGGCAAATGGTTATTCTGAACATTTTGTTGAGTTTGTGAAAAAAGCTCGTCAAAATTTCCCGGATAAAATCATCATGGCAGGAAATGTAGTAACGGGCGAAATGGTAGAAGAATTGATTTTGGCGGGTGCGGATATCATCAAAGTGGGAATTGGGCCGGGTTCGGTTTGTACGACCCGTGTGAAAACCGGCGTTGGTTATCCTCAACTTTCCGCGATTATAGAATGTGCGGATGCAGCGCACGGCCTTGGCGGACAGATCATTGGTGACGGCGGTTGCAAAGTTCCTGGAGATGTTGCCAAAGCTTTTGGCGGCGGCTCAGATTTCGTAATGTTGGGAGGAATGTTTGCCGGACACGATGAAAGCGGCGGAGAACTAATCACAGAAAACGGAAAAACCTTCCGATTATTCTACGGAATGAGCTCTCAAACTGCAATGGATAAACATTCCGGTGGTGTTGCAGAATATCGTGCTTCCGAAGGAAAAACCGTGAAAGTTCCTTACAAAGGTCCTGTTTCGGAAACTGTAAAAGATATTTTGGGCGGCGTTCGTTCTACCTGTACTTATGTTGGTGCATCAAAGTTGAAAGAACTTTCTAAGCGAACAACTTTTATCCGAGTTCAGGAACAAGAGAATCAGGTTTTTAACGGATAATATTTGAATTGCCTTTGATATAAAATATAGAAGTCATCATTTAATTACCTATTGAAAAATATAATGTTCTCGCTGATGAGGCAGATTTTACAGATTTAAATTTCAGCATCTGCATAATCCGAATAATCTGCGAGAATTAAAAATGATCAGAATTCCTTTTAATAAAGAATATTTGGTGATATGAAAATATCTTATGACCTCTAAAAATGATATAAAAAACCAGCCGAATTGGCTGGTTTTTATGTTAAACCCTGCAATGCTTGACTTAATGCCTTCGACGCTTTTTTCACTTCCTGAGTCCAATCATCAGCAGCATTGTCATCGGCACCGTCAGAGATATATTTGAGGCACAGAAAATCGATTTGTTCCTGCTCGGCGACTTTCGCAAGTGCAAAGGCTTCCATATCAATAACGTTGTATTCGGGGTTATTATGTTCCATTTCGAATTGGTCGCCGGAACCGCAGATCCCGTTCAGGAGATGGCTTGTTTTAATTCCATATTCCAAAAGAATTGGTTCATCAGAAAATGGCGTCTCAAATTTCTTAAAACCCAATGCTCTTACATCCATATCCCGCTGGATAAAACGGTTACAGTTAACAATACTTCCTCTGTCAAAAACTGTACTTCCTGCTGTTCCCAAATTGATTATGAGATCTGGCTTAGATTTTTGAATGGCTTTTACAAGATGATAAGTCGCTTTAATTTTTCCTACACCAACAAACAATTTATTAAAACTCTCAAATTCTTTTCCGGCTTCTGATTCCAGAGCAAAAACCAAAAGGATGTTGCTGTAAAGCTTTCCGTTAATTGTCATTTTAGGGCACAGGTTTTTTCAGAAAGAACAAAGTCAATGTCCGTGCGCCCTGTGCACCGTGTACCAAAACGGCGCTGATGTCCGCTGTTGCAGATGGCCCCATCACAAAACAGCCATAATGTGAGTGTGGAAAATCTACTCTTTTGTAGGCGGTATGCATATTTTCGGTCAAATCTTCAGGATCCAGCAAAACAGCGAGGTGTTGAGATAAATAACCTAATGAATTGGTAACCAGAGATTTTTCGGTGACCCAGACCATTCCCATCTCCGCCACACCAAACTCTGCACGGAAAATACCCAAATCCACATCATTAAGATCCGCGGGCTTTTGCACGTGTATATCTTTATTCCCTCTCCATTCAGGCGTTGCAGAGCAAGTGACCTTAGCATCAGGAAGCTTTTTTCGCATAATTTCCTGCGCTTCTTCTACCGATGCGACATCATAAAAATCGACGGCAGCAATTTTGGCGTTAATTTCAAAAACAGCTTTAAGATCTGTCCCTGGCTTTTTATAATCCGGGATGGCGGGATAATCCACTTTTTCGCGGTTAGCAAGATTGGTTCTTACCGAACTCAGTAATTCTTCTTTAGTCATTGTTTTTTCGGTTTTTTTTGTACCAGTCTCTGAAGGTTTCTTTTTTCACGTCAGGCAATTCACGGTCTTCTACCCAAGGATCCAACGTGCTGTTTTCCAATAGAGATTTTGGGAGAATATTCAGCATATTGTAAGTGGTCTTTTCCATCATTTTAAAAGCAGTTGCACTGCCCAGCATTCTGTCAGCAGCAGCAAATGCCAGCCTTCTGCCAAAAGGTGTTTTCTTTTTCTCCATCATCACTTTTCGCCACTCGATAATCTGGTCCGAAATATTAATATGAACGGGGCAGATCTCTGTACAGGAGCCGCAAAGCGATGAATGGAAAGGTAATTCTGAATAGGTATCTTCATCAAAAGTAGGATCCAGAATAATCCCAATCGGGCCGGAATAAGTAGCACCATAAGACAATCCGCCACTCCTTCTGTACACCGGGCAGGTATTCATACAGGCACCACAACGGATACATTTGAGAGAATGCCAGAATTTGTCCATAGACAATCGTTTGCTCCTACCATTATCTGTGAGTACAATGTGCATCTCAGATCCTTCTCTTGGGCCTGAAAAATGAGAAGTATACTGCGTTGCCGGCGTCCCTAAAGCACTGCGGGAAAGTAGTCTGATAAAAACACCCAGATCTTCTACCTTCGGCAGGATCTTTTCTATACCAATACTGGCAATATGAAGCGGCGGAATGCTTGCGGTAAGATCGGCATTACCTTCATTAGTACAAACTACAAAAGTACCGGTTTCGGCAACGGCAAAATTAGCGCCTGTCATCCCGGCATCTGCCACCAAAAATTTGGGCCGGGCATTGTTCCTCATTGCTTCTGCGAGAGAATGCGGATCATCATCGTTGGGATCCGTACCAATTTTATCTGCAAATAGTTTGGCAATATCTTCCGTTGTTTTTTGGATGGCAGGCATTACAATATGACTTGGGCGCTCGTCCGATAGCTGCTGGATTCGCTCACCCAGATCAGTCTCCAGGACATCAATTCCTCTTTCTTCAAGAAAAGGTGTCATCCCGCATTCTTCCTGCAGCATCGATTTGCTTTTGATGATGCGCTTTGCGCCGTGAGAATTCAAAATATCAAAAACAATAGCATTATGTTCATCGGCATCTTTTGCAAAATGAACTGTAATACCGTTTTCCTCTGCTTTTGTTGCAAACTGGTCTATGTAGTGATCCAGATGCGTCAGCGCATGTTCCTTAATTTGTGAAGCCAGATTCCTAAGCTCTTCCCATTCCGGGATCTCAGAGGATACTTTACCACGCTTGATAATTGTATTATAAAGATTCTTGTCGTGTTGAGCCTCGTGAACATCATCCTGCTTGATGAACTTGCGGGCGTTATCTTCTACGTTTACTTTTCCCATTGTTTGTGATTTTTAGAATGGTCCGTTATTCAAAACCTGAGCAATATGTACAAATTTGAGGTCTGATTTTTCTCTTTTGGCAATGCCTTCCTGATGCATCAGGCAAGACATATCCGGCGAAACTACATATTCTACTTTATGCCTTGTGTAATCAGCAACTTTGTCCTGCCCCATCTTGGCACTTACCGCTTCATCGGTTACACAAAACGTTCCACCAAAGCCACAGCATTCTTGTGGCCTGTCAATCGTTTCTACTTTAACTCCTGACACCTTCTTTAACAGATCTTCGGTTTTATTAAAGTAAGGTTCCTGCCACTCAAAACGGGATGCAATGTGTAAGCCGCGGATAGAACTGCAGGAATTATGGATAGCCACCGTATGCTGGAAATCTGCCCAAGGGAATTCTTCTATCTTGAGAACATCGTGTAAAAACTCTACTAATTCTATGGTTTTGTGACGGATTTCTGTAACAGTTTCGGTTTGAGGAATTGCATCCATATGGAGCTTGACGTGCTTGACACAACTCCCTGCCGGCCCAACGATATAATCAAAATTCAAATCCTTAAAATTTTCACAAAACTGAGTTTCTGTCCTTATAGAATGTTTCTGATCGCCCTCATTGGCCATAGGCTGTCCACAACAAGTCTGCTGCAAAGGTACTGTGACCTCTACGCCCAATCGCTCCAAAAGCTCAAGTGTGGCAATACCGACTTTGGGGTAAATCAGATCTATATAACAGGGGATAAAGAGTGCTACTTTCATTACAAAATTTTATAGAAACTCTAAATTAGCACTATTTCTTCTTTTCCTGATTATGCTTAGGATGAAAAAAGCCTATACGAGAGGTTATTTATATTGAGTAAAAATAATTTACCTGGCATTAAGTCAATAAAAAAGACTTTTGAAATCAAAAGTCTTTTTTCACTGAATATTAAATTCTATTATGTCAGCATTCCGCCGTCAACATTCAGAACCTGTCCGGTGATGTACGACGACATTTCGCTACCGAGGAAAACGCAGGCATTAGCCACGTCTTCCGGCTGTCCACCCCGTTTCAACGGGATACCATCTCTCCATCCCTGTACGGTTTTCTCATCAAGGGCGGCCGTCATTTCGGTTTCTATAAAACCTGGTGCCACGGCATTGCAACGGATATTTCTGGATCCTAATTCTAATGCAATCGACTTAGAAAAACCAATAACACCAGCTTTAGAAGCCGCATAATTGGCCTGCCCGGCATTCCCTTTCACCCCAACGACAGAAGTCATATTGATAATTGAGCCCGATTTGGCCTTCATCATTGGCTTGATAACCGCTTTGGTCAGGTTAAAAACAGAATCCAAATTAACTTTGATAATCGTATCCCAATCGTCTTTGGACATTCTTAACATCAGATTATCTCTGGTAATCCCGGCATTGTTTACCAGAATATCAATCGTCCCAAACTCTGCCAATACATCTTCTACCAGCTTTTGGGCAGCATCATAATCCGACGCATCGGACTGATAGCCTTTGATTTCTGTAATATTACTTAATTCTGATTCTAATGCTTTTGCTTTGTCTACAGAACCGGCGTAGGTGAATGCTATTTTTGCGCCTTCTTTGGCAAAAACTTCTGCAATACCTTTCCCGATACCTCTTGTTGCGCCTGTAATGATGGCAACTTTACCTTGTAATAATCCCATTTGAAATGTTAGATAAATTAATCTTTAAAAGGCAAATATAAGAAATCGCCATGATTTGGAAACCAATCACCCATGAAGAGGCGATTGTGCATGACTTCAGAAAAAAATATAAATATGCCTATGAAAAAGTTTTATTTATTAAGTTCATTATGATATTCATTTTTAAGTGATTCAATTTTGTCTTTCAACTCTTTGCTGATTTTGTTTGGATAGTTTTTCAGTTTTTTGAGATTGAATGCAAGAATTATTGCAGAGATACCTGAAAAAATAAATGCCACAGCTGTTATAACAACCAGAGAAATTCCGGCTAAAACAGGATTAAGAATAAGAATAACAGACCCGATAAGGCCAATAAAACTGATCAGCGCCAGATTCCCCCACTGCAAAACTCCATAGCTTTTGAGATCAAAGGCAAAACCAATCCCCTGTACAGAACGGAACATTAATGAAAATCCAACAAAATAGGGCAAAGCAACAAATGCCACCTGCGGCTGAAAAAATAATATAATCCCTACAAAAAGATCCAGCAAAGCACCTACCAGATACCAGCCCCAATTGTCCAGATTATCCTTGTTTTGTATTGCAAACACAAGTTCCATAATCCCAAAAACCAAAAATGACGCACTGAAAAACAGTACCAGAGACAGGTAAGTGGCTTGTGGAATGCTAAACATGTACAATCCCATAATCACGAGTAAAATACCTACAATTAAAGGTAAATACCAATGTTTAACTGTGTTTTTGATAGTTTTAAAAAATGTTGTTCCCATAATAATATTTATTTAAAATTAAATTAAGAATTATTCACCACCAAGACAATCTCCCCTTTTAAAGTTTTGCTTTTGGAAAAATCAATTAACTCACTGATAGTCCCGCGTTTGGTTTCCTCAAATTTTTTGGAAATCTCGCGGCTTAGGCTAATCTTTGTTTCCTCACCAAAGAATTCTTTGATCTGCTCCAGCGTGGTGTTGATCTTGTGCGGACTCTCGTAAAGGATGATTGTTTTTTTCTCCTCTGCCAATTGCTTAAGTTTGGTCTGTCTTCCCTTTTTCTGAGGAAGAAATCCGGCAAAATAAAAATCGTGGTTAGGTAATCCGGAAACTACCAAAGCCGGCACAAACGCTGTTGCACCAGGCAGACAAATCATTTCCAGATTTTTATCTGCACAGGCTTTCGCCAACAAATAACCCGGATCCGAAATGCCCGGCGTTCCGGCATCGGTGATTATGGCAATATTCTGCCCATTCTCCAGGTCCTGAACGACTTTATCTGTGGCCTGATGCTCATTATGCAAATGGTAAGAGCGCAAAGGTTTAGAAATCTCGTAATGTTTGAGTAAGATTCCTGAAGTTCGGGTATCTTCACATAAGATATAATCCACTTCTTTCAGCACCTTCACGGCGCGGAAAGTCATATCTTCCAAATTACCAACCGGTGTTGGAACAAAATACAGAATACCACTCATCTACAAGAACCTGTTTTCTACCAAAGTCCAAAGTCTCTGGGCATAATTATCCACTTTCTTCCAATCTTTTGCATAATAGATGTCACTTAAAAATTCTTGTGCATCAGCTACTGAGGTAAATGCGTTTAACCTGTTCACCACTTCATTCAGCTCACTTTGGCTACCATCAAAAAGATATTGCGAAAATGCAATCCTGTCATTAAGATCAAGTTTGAACTCAGGCCTTGGTTTTGGCGCTTCCATATAATCCGTAGGAACGTTGTTCTTCAGCAGGCTTCCTGATTGAGGCTCAGCCTTAGGTTTTTCTTCGCTGTCAAAAAGTTCATCATCAAACAGAGATTTTGCAATCTTCAACCCTTTGATATGTGCCAGACGGAACTTTTTCTCCTGCTGATCTTCCGTTTCTGAAAGTGAGCTATCCTCTTTTGCAGGCTTTTCCTCTGAGTGCTCAGCAGACTGGCTCATCGCCTTTTTCCTGTTTTCTTCCAGTTCCCGCAGTTTCTGTTCTTTTTCTGCAATGCTGGTTTCATAGTCTTTTGTGATAACCTCATGCACTGGCTCATCCTTCTCCATGGCAAAAGAAAATTGGCTGTCCTGCATTGGCTCTAATTTTTCTGAGCCATGTTCCAATGGATTATCTTGTGCCGTTTCCGTTGCTGAGATAATTTCCATTTGATCAGGATCAGAATCATTGTCAGAGAAATCTTGAGAATCTGGGGTTACAGCTTCATTTTCAACAGTGGGTATTGCTTCCTGCTCATCAATTTCTGAGAAAGAGCTGACCTCTTCTACTTCTTTTACATTGGCAAAAATATCTTCTGACACAGTATCCTCAACAATAATCTCAGCCAGCTTATCAGCCTCATCATATTGATGGACTTCAACAATATCAGAATTGATATTTACTTCCTGGTTGTCAATATCATATGCGCTAATTTCGGCGCTTGGCAACAGACCTTTTTCCTTAGCAATTTTGAGATAAGAAAATCTCTGATACATATTATTGATCAGATCTTCCTGCGCCAGGAATTGCTCAGGCGTGTCACAAGCCGATAATTCTGATAAAATATTTTTGATGTCAACAAAAATATTTTCGCTTACATCTTGCAGATTTTGCATAATAAATCTTATTAATTTTTACTTAAATTTGATGCTTATAAAATTAAGAACAATTTTGCTCTCAAAAAGCTTTACAACGATTATTTTTATATCAATTTTTTAATTATACATTCCGTCATTTGATCGTAAAACCACATCTTTTTCCGGTAGCCAGCAGACTGTTCTCTTAATTAGAGGAAAATAACTGACAGAAAATGTATCGTTAGAATTATTAAACCTATTTTTTTGCTAAAATAATGTTTTTAGAAAATACAATTAATCATTCCAAGCAAAGCGGATGGATGGAGGTGATCTGCGGATCTATGTTTTCGGGTAAGACAGAAGAGCTTATCCGCAGGTTGAGACGTGCCGAGATGGCCGGACAAAACGTAGAAATCTTTAAACCAAAAGTGGATACGCGCTATTCTGATGACGATGTGGTTTCTCATAACCAGACCAAAATAAGGAGTACTGCTGTTGAGAGCCCTTCCGAAATTCTTTTGCTGGGATCGGACTGCGATGTGGTGGCTATCGATGAGGCACAGTTTTTTGATGACAGTATTGTAGATGTTGCTAATCAGTTGGCCAACAATGGTGTCAGGGTTATTATTGCAGGGTTGGATATGGATTTTTTAGGCCGTCCATTTGGACCGATGCCTAACCTGATGGCAACGGCAGAATATGTTACCAAAGTACACGCTATTTGCAAAAGGACTGGCAACCTGGCCAACTACTCTATGCGGACTTCTGCAGGAAAAGAGTTGGTGGAATTAGGCGAAACCGAAGCTTACGATGCGGTGAGCCGACGGGTTTTTGTAGATGAAGTCCTTAATAAAAACAATAAATCAATAAGTTAATTTATTATCATTCAATGAATTACGCAGCTAAAGAAATTGCACAAATTACCAACTCAAGAATTGTTGGTAACGGAGAGGTCAAAATCAGGAATATTGCTTTTGACAGCAGAACGATTTACTCTACAAAAAATACAGCATTTCTCGCAATAAGTACCAAAAAAAACTCCGGCCAGAAGTATATTGATAACGCTATAGAAAAAGGAATTACAACCATCATTACGGAACATCAAATTGATAATACTTCTGTCACTCAAATTATTACAGAAAATTCTGTTGAGTTTTTGCAGACGCTTGCCAAATATCATTTTGAGCATTCTGATATTAATTCGATAGGAATAACAGGCAGTAACGGAAAAACAATCCTGAAGGAATGGCTCTACCAATGTCTATCCAATGAGTTTGTTACGGTTAAGAGCCCAAAAAGTTTTAATTCCCAAATTGGTTTGCCTTTATCCCTTTTACAGATTGATAAAAAGCATGAATTGGGCATCTTTGAAGTAGGGATTTCCAAACCCGGCGAGATGGATAAACAGGAAGATGTGTTCCATCCCAGGATCGGCCTGCTTACGCATATTGGTTCTGCCCACGCGGCCAATTTTCAGTCGGAAGAACAGCTAATTGACGAAAAACTGAAGCTTTTTAAACATTCAGAAGTTGTTTTTTACAATGGAGATAATCTATTGACAGGCAATCAGATTAATAAGCTCTATTCAAGTAAAAAATTAATCTCTTACGGTTTATCTGATATTAATGATATCCGGATAATTTCTGATATCAGCGACCGTAAGCAGGACATCAGAATCAAGTATTTTGATGAAGAATTTTCTCTTCCAATTTATCAAAGGGACGAAGCCACACTCACTAATGCTCTCGCACTAATTGGGATTTTAAAAGAGTTGATGTTCTCGAACGATCAGATCAAAGAAAAAATCGATGCCCTGCGTGCTGTAGAAATGCGCCTGGAAAGTATAGAAGGTGTAAGAAACAATCTGATTATCAACGATTCTTATAACCTGGATCTCGATTCGTTAAAAATCGCTTTTCAATTCATTGCTGAATATAACAAACCAAAAAAATCGCTGATTCTTACAGACTTTATCGATTCCAGCCATAATGCAAAGGAACTTTATACAGAAGTTGCGGATTTGGTTAATGAGCAGAAGTTTGATAAAATTTTTCTGATTGGTGATAACATCAGTGCCTTCCAGGATCTCTTTGATGCAGAAACTATAACTTTTACTACAACAGACCAGTTTATCGAAAGTAATGCTGTAGATATCCTCGAAAACCAGATTATTTTGCTGAAAGGCGCCAGAAAATTTGAAGTAGAAAAAATCAAGGAACTGCTTGAGCTCAGAAAGCATGATACTGTTCTTGAAATTAACCTGAATGCCATCTTGCATAATATTAATTTCCATAAATCGCTGCTTAAACCGGAAACCAAAATGATGGCCATGGTAAAAGCGAATGCTTACGGTCTGGGAAGTTATGAGATTTCCGAGTTTCTACAATTACATCATATCGATTATTTGGGAGTAGCATTTGCTGATGAAGGCGTAGAATTGAGAAAAAAAGGCATTACAACACCCATCATTGTTATGAATCCGGAACAGCACAGTTATGACAGCATTATTGAGTACAAACTGGAGCCCGAGATCTACAGCATTAGAGTATTGGAACTGTTCAATGAACAATTGATCCGATCAGGCAATCAGCAGAAATACCCTATTCATATCAAATTAGAAACAGGGATGCACCGTCTTGGTTTTAAAGATTTTGAACTGGATGAATTAATTGATCAATTGAATACGATGAATGTAAAAGTTCAGAGTATTTTCAGTCATTTATCATCTGCAGATATGCCGGAAGAAAAGGATTATACCATGCAGCAACTCCATGTTTATGATAAGAATTCAAGCTATCTTATCAGTAAACTCGGCTACAAACCGATACGACATATCCTCAACTCTTCCGGCATAACTAATTACACTGATTATCAATATGATATGGTAAGAATTGGTATCGGTATGATTGGCGAAAATCCCGACAGGCATATAAAAGCACAACTGCAGAATTCGGTAAGTTTCAAGACTGTTATTTCTCAAATATCAGAAGTAAAAGCCGGCGAATCTGTAGGATACAGCAGACGGTACAAGCCTGACCACAACGTTAAGATTGCGACGATCCCGGTTGGTTATGCTGACGGTATCCCTCGTTCTATCGGGAATATGGTAGGAAAAGTGGGAATAGATGACCAATTGTGCCCAATTGTTGGCAGCATTTGTATGGATATGATGATGATTGACGTTAATAATACCCATGCAAAAGAAGGCGATCCTGTGAATGTTTTCAATGAAAAACCTACCTTAGAAGAATTTGCAAAATATTGTAATACAATAGTATATGAAGTGCTGACGTCAATATCTCCCAGAGTTAAAAGAATCTACATAAAAAACTAATATGACCAAAAATCTTCTTTTCGCCTTCAGTTTTTTACTTTCCCTAACCGTTTTTGGACAGGTTAAGCAAAATCTCGTGATACCGAAAAACCCCAAGATAGGCTTGTCTTTGTCCGGTGGAGGTGCCAAAGGATTTACCCATGTTGGTGTTTTGAAGGTTTTGGATTCGTTAGGTGTAAAAGTAGATTATATATCAGGAACCAGCATGGGTGCTATTGTAGGCGGCTTGTATGCGGCCGGTTATACAGGCAAGGATATAGAAAAGATTGTGATGGAAACTGATTTTTACTCGCTAATCACCGATCCCAAAACACGCCAAGAGACTTCTTTTTTTAATAAAAATGTAGATAAGTATCTTTTTACAGTTCCGCTAAAAGATGGCAGGATAACGCTGCCCTCCTCCATTAGTACCGGCCAACGGAATGTGTATCTGCTAAAAGAACTGTTGAAAAATGTCTCTAATATTGATGATTTTTCCAAACTTCCAATCCCATTTTTGTGTGTTGCCACCAATTTGGAAAGCGGGCATATGCAGATTTTTGAAAAAGGTGACCTCGTTTCTTCGATAATGGCCAGTTCTGCTTTCCCGTCGCTGCTGGAGCCTGTAAAAATTGGAGACAGTATCTATGTAGACGGTGCCATGACAGTCAACTACCCGTCCAAACCGTTAAAGGATAAAGGTATAGACATCGTTATTGGTGTAGATCTCAATCAGCCCTTAGCCAACCGCAATAATCTCAACAGCGTCATTGCCATCATGAATCAGATTATTGATTTTGGAATTAAAAAAGAAACAATCAATCAATACCGATATACCGATATCAATATAAAACCTAACCTTACCGGTATGACAGCCACCAGCTATGATAATAAGCGAAGTATCCTGGACAGTGGCTATGTGGAAGCAGCAAAATATGCTGATATTCTTAAAGAATTACCCAAAAGAAAGTTTGAACGATTGAGGTCTGCCATCAACCCCATCTACTCTAATGTTTACAAAATCGACAGTCTTGTAGTTGAAAATGGTAAAATCTACGGATCTAATTACATCCGCGGAAAGATGGGCTTGATGTTACCTTCTATGCAAACTTATGGCAGCGTTAACAAGATGATTGATAAATTATATGCAACCAATAATTATAAATTCATCAATTACGATATTGTACAGGATCACAACAGCTATTATCTGAAGCTTTATGTTACCGAAGATGACACCCGGCATTTTCTAAAATTTGGACTGCATTATGATGAGATCTTCAAAACAGGATTATTACTTAACTACTCCGCAAAAAGGCTACTTTTCCGGAACTCTAATTTATCACTGGATGTAGTAATTGGTGACTCTCCACGGTATTATTTTAATTATTTTATTGATAACGGCTATATCCCCGGATTTGGTCTTTATTCTTCCGGGATGACCTTAGATATAAAAAATACGGATAACAACATTACAGAGTCCTGGAAATGGCTCAGGAACGAAGCATTTATACAATCTGTGTGGAAAGAAAAATTTGCTATAGGTGGTGGATTGAGTCATGATTATTTTGAAAGCGATAAAAATGGTACAGATGTACATGTAGATAAATTCCTGAATCCTTACGTTTTTGTAAAAAGCGATAACCAAGATGATAAATATTTTCCTACAAAAGGTTTTTATCTGAATGCTGAAGGTAAAATTATAGATCCTTTTAATGCAGATTTGGATAAAAAACCTGTGTTAGTAAAAGCTGACATCCGTATGAACTTCTATGTATCCAAGCTTTTCACATACCGCCTTAATCTGTATGGTGGTATCACAATCGGTGACATTTCCCCTACGTTTTACCAATACAGGATCGGAGGGATTTTTGAGCAACCACTCGGCAATTTCAAAAGTTTTATGGGTTATCAGTTCGGATCACTGAATGATAATAATGTCTTCTTAGCTTCCAATGATTTTCAGTTTAGATTTAACAAAAACTATTTTATAACGGGTAATTTCAGCATAGCCAATCTTTTCAGCTCAATAAAATTTGAAGATGCTGTCGGCCTTAATTACAGTTCACTTGGCATTACCGCAGGTTACAAATCCCCTTTTGGGCAGATAAAACTTAACTTCAGTCATTCACTTAACAAACATAAAGGCATTTTCAGTGTTGTTTTAGGACACTGGTTTTAATAAGATGATTAATTACTTTTTCGAAAATATAGACACACGGAACATCCATCCTGACATTACAGCCTGGTTAGAAAATCTCATTATTACTGAGGATAAAAAACCCGGTGATATCAGTTATATTTTTTGCGATGATGACTATTTATTAAAAGTTAATCAGGATTACTTGGATCACGATTACTATACAGATGTTATCACATTTGATTATGTAAAGGGCAAAACAATCTCGGGAGATATTTTCGTATCTTTGCCGCGCATTTTAGAAAATGCTGATTTGCTTTCTCAGGATTTTGAGAGAGAATTCAGGCGGGTTCTGGCCCATGGTGTACTTCACCTGTGCGGATACAAAGATAAATCCGAGGCAGATGCAAGAGAAATGCGTGAGAAGGAAGAATTCTATTTAGCAAAATTCTCCGATTTTCAGATGTAATATACAATCTATGGCAAATGTTCCACGTGGAACATTTGTGAAATTTTAAGAAAATGATTTCAGAAATATACGACGTAATTGTAGTTGGTGCAGGGCATGCAGGTTGCGAAGCTGCCGCTGCCGCTGCCAACTTAGGCTCTAAAACGCTCCTTGTTACAATGAATATGCAAACCATCGGTCAAATGAGCTGTAATCCGGCTATGGGTGGTATTGCGAAAGGGCAAATTGTAAGAGAAATCGACGCTATGGGCGGTTACTCTGGTATTGTGGCAGATAAATCCGCAATTCAATTCAAAATGCTCAATCTTTCCAAAGGGCCTGCAATGTGGTCTCCGAGAACACAAAATGACAGGATGCTGTTTGCGGAAGAATGGCGCTTGGCCTTAGAAAATACACCAAACCTTGACTTTTTCCAGGATATGGTAAAGAGCCTTATTGTAGAAAACAATAAAGTCGTTGGTGTTATAACATCCTTAGGCATCAAAATCAAATCAAAATCTGTAGTACTTACCAACGGTACTTTTCTTAATGGCCTGATTCACGTAGGTGACAAGCAATTAGGTGGCGGGAGAATGGGTGAACCCAGAGCTTTTGGCATTACAGAACAATTGGTTTCACTAGGCTTTGAAGCCGGAAGGATGAAGACAGGAACACCACCCCGCGTAGACGGAAGAAGCCTTGATTATTCCAAAATGGAAGAGCAAAAAGGTGATGAAAATCCGCAGAAATTCAGTTACTTAGATACTCCAAAATTAAACAAACAATTAAGCTGCCAGATTGTTTACACCAATGAAACGGTTCACGATATCCTGCGTTCTGGTTTTGACAGAAGCCCTATGTTCAATGGCACAATACAAAGTACAGGGCCAAGATATTGTCCTAGTATAGAAGATAAAATCAACCGATTTGCAGAGAGAAATAGACATCAGTTATTCGTAGAACCGGAAGGATGGAGAACTGTAGAGATCTATGTCAACGGTTTCAGTTCTTCCCTTCCAGAAGACATCCAAATCAAGGCAATGAAACATATCCCAGGTTTTGAAAACGTAAAGGTATTCCGCCCTGGCTATGCCATAGAATACGATTACTTCCCTCCTACCCAACTGAACCATACCTTAGAGACAAAACTGGTTGAAAACCTCTATTTTGCGGGTCAAATCAACGGGACAACCGGCTACGAAGAAGCAGCAGGACAAGGTTTAATTGCCGGAATTAATGCACATAACAAAGTGCACGATAAGGGGGAATTCATCCTCAATCGTGATGAAGCTTATATCGGGGTTTTAATCGATGACTTAATAACAAAAGGTACCGAAGAACCCTACAGGATGTTCACTTCCAGAGCAGAATACAGACTGCTTTTACGACAGGATAATGCCGATATCAGATTAACAGAAAAATCTTATCATCTGGGTTTAGCAAAAGAAGACAGACTCAGAAAAGTTGAAGAAAAAATAGCCAAAAGCGAACAGTTAGAAATGTATCTTAAGGAGACTTCACTTAAACCTGGAAGTATCAATCCAATTCTAGAATCAATCGACTCCTCTCCTGTTGATCAGGCTTACAGAGCTGCTCAAATCTTAACAAGGCCTAATATGACCCTGGAAAAATTAGAAGCGATAGAAACTATAAAAGAAATCACTTCTGTATATGATAATGAAGTAAGAGAACAGGCAGAAATCAATATCAAATACAAAGGTTATATAGAGAAAGAAAAGGAAAATGTTGCTAAACTCAACAGATTAGAAACCATCAGAATTCCTGAAGATTTTGATTACACAAAAATATCTTCCCTTTCCACAGAAGCTAAGCAAAAAATGACTAAAATACAACCAAAAACCATTGCTCAGGCAGGTAGAATCAGTGGTGTTTCACCCGCAGATATCAATGTATTACTGGTTTATTTAGGAAGATAATCATTAATGTTCCACGTGGAACATATCAAGTACAATGTGAAAATTATGGAGAACATTGTGCATAATAATGTACACAATACCTTATGAAAATTAAAGACCATTTTCTAACTCAGGAGATATTTGAAATAAAAGAAACAGAAACAAAAGGAGTTTTCAAAACGGATCCGGTTCCTTCTAATCTTTCCAAATATTATGAGAGTGAAAATTATATTTCGCACCACCAAGATTCGGGGAGTTTAAAAGAAAAAATTTATAAATTCTTACAGTCTTTTAATCTTCAATACAAAAAAAATATTCTTGTTGACAGAGTTAAAAAAGGTGCTAATGTTTTGGATTATGGTTGCGGTGCAGGAGAATTTGTAAAATATATAGAAAACGATTTTCATACTTTTGGGTTTGAACCTAATTTTGATGCCAGAAATGCAGCAATCAAAAAGACAGAAAAAACTAAAATTGTTGATGATATTAAATCAATTGAAAATGGAAGTTTGGATGCAATCACGCTTTGGCATGTTTTTGAACATATCGAAAACCAAACAGAAATGCTCACAATTTTTCATGATAAATTAAAAGAAAAAGGATTGCTGATTATTGCAGTTCCTAATCCAACATCACACGATGCAAAACATTACAAAGAATTTTGGGCTGCATATGATGTACCAAGACACATCTGGCATTTTTCAAAAAACGGCATGGAAAACCTGATTTCAAAAAATCCAGATTGGAAATTAAGAAAAATCAAACCTCTCCTACTCGACTCCTTCTATATCTCAATGCTGAGTGAAAAATATAAAAAATCACCTCTTTTTTGGTTAAAAGCAGTCATTCACGGATCGATTTCTAACATAAAAGCTCTTTTTAACTCCGAATTTTCCAGTTTGATATACATTATCGAAAAAAAATAGAAAATCGATTTTTGACCTATTTATGAAAGCCGATTTTTATGCATTTTGTGCAAAATTTGTTAATAAACTCAAAATTTATAAATATTAGGGATTTTCAAAAGTTTCAAATACAATCGCTGAGAATCGCTTAGAAAAAATATTTTTATAATCAGCCAAGTATAGGCAAAATAAAAACCGACAAGATTTGTCGGTTTTTATTATTTATCAGAAAATTAATTCTTATTTATTAATTGCAGCAACGCCCGGAAGTTCTAATCCTTCCAGACTTTCCAGCATTGCGCCTCCTCCGGTAGAGACATAGCTCACTTTATCAGAATAACCAAACTGCTTTACAAATGCAACACTGTCGCCACCTCCAACAAGTGAGAAAGCTCCTAACTTCGTAGCTTCTGCAATGCTGTCGCCCAAGGCCTTAGTCCCGGCAGCAAAATTTGGCATTTCGAAAACGCCGATTGGGCCATTCCACAATATAGTTTTAGAATTCAGCAACACATCGTTGAAGATTTCTCTAGACTTAGGGCCAGCGTCCAAACCTTGCCATTCTTCCGGAATTTCGGTAATATCAGCAATTTTGCGCTCTGCTTCATTATTAAAATCATCAGCAATCACTACATCTGTCGGTAAATAAACTTCCACCTTATGCTCTTTTGCTTTTTCAAGAATCTCCAGCGCAAGCGTTAGCTTATCGTCTTCTACTATAGATTTTCCGATTTTACCGCCAAGTGCTTTAATAAAAGTAAATGACATTCCGCCACCAATAATCAGGTTATCGATTGCCGGAAGAATATTTTCTATAATCGTAATTTTTGTAGAAACCTTAGAACCACCAAGTATTGCTGTAACTGGTTTTTCACCAGATTTTAGAACTTTATCAATGGCGATTAATTCCTTCTCCATCAGTAAACCGAAAAATTTAGTAGAAGGAAAAAACTGGGCAATTACGGCTGTGGACGCATGAGCTCTGTGTGCGGTCCCAAAAGCATCATTCACGTAGGCATCGCCTAATTTGGCTAACTGTTTAGCAAAATTCTCATCACCCTTCTCTTCTTCTGGATGAAAACGAAGATTCTCCAACAACAAAATTTCTCCGGGTTTGAGTTCTCTAGCCGCTTCTTCAGCCTTCTCTCCTACACAATCATCTACAAACTTGACATCCTGCCCCAGAACCTTGGAAACTTCACCCAGAATATGCTTAAGGGAAAACTTATCACTTACTTCACCTTTTGGTCTTCCCAGGTGGGTCATAAGAATTACAGAGCCGCCATCTTTTAAGATTTTATCTACAGTAGGTTTCACCGCGGTGATTCTTGTGTTATCTGTAACATTGAGATTCTCGTCCTGAGGCACGTTGAAGTCTACCCTTACAAGAGCTTTTTTGTTTTTAAAGTCGAAATCCTTTATTGTTTTCATTCAAATATTATTTTAAAATTGACAAGAGACAGCTTTTTATTCTGCTTACATTGTTTCACAAATTTAAACTTAATTCCCGCCTTTCAAAAATTTTATTCTCAAAAAAAATCCACAAACTTATTTTACAATCATAAACATCTTTTTTTCTTTTAATTAAAAAAATAAGATTGTAGTATATTGTTGTAGAGGCTAGTTTGCGGAAAAAAAGAAAGATAATATTTTACCACATCAATTGGATAATAACTGTTAGGTTGCTAACAGTATTAAGTTATTGTAAATTAAATATTTATCAATGTTATCAACAAATGTGTATAAATTATATTCCTTACTAATATTTAAAACATTGATGCGGATAAAACCGTAGAATGTGCGATAAAAGTTTTTCGAAATTTCTGTTAAATCCAATTAGAAAAAAGTGCATTACAAAATTTAGAGGTTTCCTAAAAGCTTTATTTCGCCAAAGTTATCCACAGGTTTTCTAACACTATTTAACAATATATTGTCAATCTTTAACAGATGAATAAAAAATTTTAGGTGAGAGATTTTGATATTATTGATTGATAGTGAGTTATTATAATTTATCTGCTTTAATTATATTACAATATAATGTGTCCGTTTATAAAATATGTGTTAATTTTATGCTGAAATAAATAAATAAAAAAAGATAAAATGCTAAAGATTGCAATTGCCGCGGATCATGCCGGTTACGAATACAAAGAAATCTTAAAAAAACACCTGGAAAAACAATACGAAATAAAGGATTTTGGCACCTACTCTACCGATTCCGTAGATTATCCTGATTTTGTACATCCGGCTGCCAGTTCTGTAGAAAACGGCGAAAATGAATTCGGAATCCTCATTTGCGGCAGTGGCGAAGGTGTTTCTATCACGGCCAACAAACATCAGAAAATAAGATGTGCATTGTGTTGGATGCCGGAGATTGCTGCTTTGGCAAGACAACACAACGATGCTAATATGATTGCTTTGCCTGCTAGGTTTATTGCAAAAGAACTGGCAATTGAGATCGTTGAGCAATTTCTTACCACCAGTTTTGAAGGCGGAAGACATCAGAACAGAGTTGACAAAATAGCCTTTTGCTAGATAAAAAGAACTTACAATTTGTAAGTTCTTTTTATTTGAAATTAGGTGAAAATTTGAGCTTATTAATAAAATTGTATCTTTGCACCGCATTTCACAGAGAAAGTTCTTTCTCAGGAAACCAAAAATTAACCGAAGGTTTCCACAACTCCCCTATTTATTTTATCTTTATTCAAATTTAACATTTTACAGAAGTTGTTTTCACTGAGATGCAACATTAACAAAGAATTTATATGAAAAACAATAAACATACAAGTCATAAAAACGAACAGAAACTTCTGGATCTCGGGAGAAAAATTCTTCGTTTTATGAATGAGAAAACATCCAAGATCTATAATTATAAACAGATTGCAGATGGTATAGACTATAAAAACCCAAGGCAGAGAGAGCTTGTAATACAGGCGCTTCACAGGCTGTTGGCCAATCAGAAAATCAAAGAAACAGAAAAAGGCAAATATATTATCAATCTTAATATAGAAGGAACATTAACCGGTATTATCGATTTTAATCAGTCTGGTAATGCTTACGTGGATGTAGAAGGTATTGATGATGATATTTTTGTGCATCAGAAAAATGTAAAGGATGCTCTGCAGGGCGATAAAGTGTTGTTGGTAACCTATAATTTTAAAGGAAAAAAACTGGAAGGTTCTGTGGTTGAAGTCCTGGAACGCGCAAAAGACACTTTTGTTGGGATTTTCCAGAAAATCGAACATAAAGATTTCGGCTTTGTCGTTTTTGATAAAAAGTCAATGAACACCGATATGTTTATTTCGAAAAACCATTTCAATAATGCCCAGGACGGGGATAAAGTCATTGTTAAAATGAAAGAATGGCGGCCGGGGAGCAAGAATCCGGAAGGTGAAATTATCGAAGTCCTTGGAGCACCGGGCGAGCACGAAACCGAGATCCATTCTATCCTTGCCGAATATGGCTTGCCATACAGTTTCCCTCCGGAAGTAGAACACGATGCGGATAAGATAGACAGAAGTATTCATGCGGACGAAGTGGCAAAACGCTGGGATATGCGTGATATATGCACCTTCACGATTGATCCAAAAGATGCCAAAGATTTTGATGATGCTTTATCTATCCAACAGTTGGAAAACGGACACTGGCAGATTGGCGTTCACATTGCGGATGTATCGCATTACGTAAAACCGGGAACAATCCTGGATGATGAAGCTTATGCAAGGGCAACTTCGGTTTATCTTGTAGATAGAGTGGTTCCTATGTTGCCCGAAGTTTTAAGTAATGATGTCTGCTCTTTGCGACCAAACGAGGATAAACTCACATTTTCTGCCGTTTTTGAGCTGGATGATAATGCTAAGATCCATAAACAGTGGTTTGGCAGGACAGTGATCCATTCAGACAGGAGATTCAGTTACGAAGAAGCACAGGAAAGGATAGAAACCAAAGAAGGTGACCTGACCCGCGAAATTCTTCAGCTGGATCAATTGGCAAAGATTCTTCGGTCAGAGCGGATCAGAAATGGTGCGATAACCTTTGACAGGAGCGAAGTAAGATTTAATCTTGATGAAGATCATAATCCAATTGGCGTTTATTTTAAAGTCAGCAAAGATTCTAACCATTTGATAGAAGAATTTATGCTCCTCGCCAACAAAAAAGTGTCAGAATTTGTATCTCTTAACAAGAGAAAAGAACCTACCGGCAATACCTTTATCTATCGGATCCATGATGATCCGGATCCTGCTAAATTAAAGTCACTTCAGGAATTTGTGCATACATTCGGATATAAAATGGACTTGGCCAACAGCAAAAAAGTCGCCGAATCTCTTAATCAGTTATTGACTGATGTCAAAGGGAAAGGCGAAGAGAATATGATCGAGACCCTGGCTATGCGCAGTATGAGTAAAGCCATTTATTCTACTGACCCTATCGGGCATTATGGGCTTGGATTTGATTACTATTCCCACTTTACATCACCTATACGCCGCTACCCGGATTTGATTGCCCACCGATTATTACAACACTATCTGGATGGTGGCAAGTCGCCAAACAGAGAAGAAGTAGAAGAGAAGGCCAAACACTGTTCTGCGATGGAACGCCTGGCTGCAGATGCTGAGCGGGATTCGATCAAGTTTATGCAGGTGAAGTTTATGGAGAAACATATTGGCGAGTTTTTTACTGGTGTCATCTCCGGTGTTGCAGAATATGGTTTTTGGGTTGAGATTCCTGAGAATGGGGCAGAAGGCATGATTAAGCTTCGCGATCTGGTAGATGATTCTTATAATCTGGATGCAAAAAATTATGCTATTGTTGGGGCAAAAACCGGCAGAACGTTCCAGCTGGGAGATGAGGTCAAAATCAAGGTCGTAAAAGCTAATCTTATCGCAAAACAGTTGGATTTTAGGATTGTTGACTAGTATAATTCTCTCATGTTAAAAGGAAAATGTACTTTTGCCTTTCTCAAACATTATACTTTTTACAAAAAACAATAATGCTCGAACTTATTTTATACGCTGTCGGTCTGGGAATTATGCTAAGCCTGGTCTTTATAGGCCCCATATTTTTCCTGCTGATAGAAACCAGTTTTTCCCGCGGACCGCGCCATGCCATTGCTTTGGACTTGGGCGTGGTTTCTGCTGATATTCTCTGCATTGTCGTCAGCTATTATGCCAGTGCCGATCTTGTAAGCCTGATCGATAAACATCCCGGTTTCTATAAGATTTCGGCTTTCCTGATTTTTATTTATGCACTTTATATGCTGATTTCCAAGACCAAAATGCATATGGACGGCGAAGAAAGGTTAATCAATCAAAACTATTTCAAGACTTACCTCAATGGTTTTTTGCTCAACCTGCTTAATATTGGTGTAGTCCTGTTTTGGCTGGTAACAGTCGTTTCTGTAAGGAATGCGTACCCGCTGCCACAGGATTTTGTTTTATACATAGGCATTGTGATTGGCACCTATCTGTTAATAGATCTTTCAAAGATTCTTTTGGCAAAACAGTTTCATGACAAACTCAACCAGAGAGTAGCCAATAAAATAAGAACAGGTGTGGGTTGCATACTCGTTCTTTTCAGCATATTTATCTTCCTGCAAAGCTTCAAAAAGTTTAACAGTTTCGAGGAAAAGCTGGAAAGAGCCGAAAAACAACAACCAAAGATCAAGTAAGATTTGGGCGCCTTTATCCGCCTGTAATTTATCCTGAGCTTGTCAAAGGGTTCCCGCTTTGTCAGTCTGAGGCTCTTGAAGAGTCCACTCAAACCTAACGGAGTGGTTCATCGATTCAAATTAAATAAACAATAAGTTGAGATAAGTCGGGGCGCAGCTTCAGGGTAAAATAGTTTCTTTAATAAGAAAAATCTTTGCGAACTTTGCATTGCGACATAATCAAACACAGATGCAAAATATGACTTTCCCCAATTCACTTAAAAGTGGCGACAAAATAGCCATTATCTCGCCGGCTGGCTCTGTGGTAGCCGCGCAATTGGAAACAACTTTAGAATTAATCAAAGAAAAAGGGTATGAGCCTGTATTAGGCGATAATTTGTACGCTAATTATCAGAACGGGTATTCTTACGCCGGAACAGAGAAACAACGCCTGGATGATCTTAATTGGGCCCTAAATGATAAAGATATTGCTGCAATCTGGACCTCAAGAGGCGGATATGGCTGTCAGCAATTGCTTCAGCACATCGATCTTAATCAATTTAAAAAGCAGCCCAAATGGCTGATTGGTTATTCTGACGTGACAGTTTTACAAAGTTTTCTCTTTAAAAAAGGTTTTGCGTCTATCCATGGGCAAAGTGTAAAAACCTCAAGCCTGGGCGTATCGGAAAAGAGCTACGAATTGATTTTCGATATTTTAAAGGGCAAACAGCTCAATTATGAAATTGCATCGGATAAGAACAATAGAGTAGGAGAGGCTTTCGGCGTTTTGGTAGGAGGTAATTTGGCACTTTTGTATGCACTTTTAGGAACGCCTTATTCATTTGATTTTAAAGATACAATTCTTTTTATAGAAGAAATTGGGGAGAATTTTTACGCTTTGGACAGGATGCTGATGAGCCTTGAGTTGGCTGGTGTTTTCAAAAAAATAAAGGGACTGATAGTCGGTGGAATGACCAATATGGGTAAAGAAGCTGACAATAAGGCTTACGAAGAGCCTTACGATCCATTTGCCTATCAACTGATTACGGAACGTGTTGCCCAATATAATTTTCCTACAGTTTTCGCCTTTCCAAACGGGCACATTTATGATAACAGACCTTTGATTATTGGCGCAGAAGTTAAAATCAAAGTTTCTGATAAGGTGGAAATCAAGTTTTAAATCATTAACCAATAATAAAATGGCTGAACATAACGACTTTGGAAAAATTGCAGAAGATTTGGCAGTTGATTTTTTAGTAAGAAATCAATATAAGATTTTGGCTCGTAATTTCCGTTATCTGAAGGCCGAAGTTGATATTATCGCAGAGTTTGACAATCAAATTATCATTGTAGAAGTCAAGGCCAGAAATACAGATACTTTTCTGGAGCCTCAGGAAGCAGTTAACAAGAAGAAAATCAGACTGTTAATCTCTGCTGCCAGTTATTATTTAGAAGAAAATAATATTGAGAAAGAAGTACGTTTTGATATAATATCAGTACTTCCTAATAAACAAAAAACTTTGGAAATCCATCATATCACTGATGCTTTCCAAAGTTTTGAAATATAACCTCTTAAGGAGAATAGATTATAAACCTGCTGATAATATTGTCTGTCTATTATCAGAATCGTCTAATTTACTTTATCTCAACACATCCCACTCTGCCGCCGGCATTACCAGTAGGTTGTGTATGGAAATCATCTACGCCGGAGTGGATAACAACCGCTTTTCCGATGATATTTTTTGAAGGGTCATCACATCCCAGGCACCATTTATCCGTAGAAAATACAAGTCTTGCTTCCCCTTTTTTATCTGCCTGCAGATTACCTATATCACCCATGTGGAAGTGGGCAGAATCCCATTTGCCGTGCATATCTTTTTCAGGATTCCAGTGCCCGCCTGCAGAAGATGCATCAGTAGCACTACAGTCTCCAAATTCGTGGATATGTACCGCATGGAGGCCAGGCGTCAGGTTAAAAACACTGAGATCCATCTCAACAGTTCCTTTTTTTTGAGTGAATTTTGCTGTCCCTTGAGTCTCTGTATGGGATTTTGGTCGTATGATATAGTTTTTAGAAACAGTTTTGCATGAGGCCAAAGAAAGGCCTGCTAATGCAATAAGTATTAAATTTTTCATGAGTTGTTTATTTGTTACATGCGATGTAGCAAATTTAGAGCCAATATCTTCTTAATTGTTTTACGTGGAACATCTACTGTTCGGTCACAGATTATTACCATTCAGTCAACAATTATTTTATAGCTTATTTGTCCGGAATATATTTGTTTTCAAATTTAAAAAACGATGAATACTGGAAGCAAACTTTACACTTTATTACTGCTCATTATTAGTTTAAATGCCTTTACTCAAACTATCATTTCAGGGAAAGTAACCTATAAAAATAAACCGGTTAAGGATATCAGTGTAACTCTCAAAGATACCTATGATGGTGCAACTACAGATGCCAACGGTATTTATTCTTTCCCGTCATCGGAAACGGGCGATCAGATTTTGGTTTTTTCTGGGAAAAATTATGATGAGGTCAGCATGCCTGTTAAGATCGATGGTACAAACATAACAATTAATACCACCATGAAGGAACAGATTTGCGAAATCAATGCGGTGGTAATCTCTGCCGGAAGCATAGAAGCCAGCGATAAAAAACGTGCGACCACATTACTGACACCTATAGATATCTATACCACTGCCGGAGCCAACGCACAGATCACGTCTACATTAGGTTTCTTGCCGGGCGTGCAGAAAGTGGGAGAGAGCGAAGGCCTTTTTGTGAGAGGCGGTACCGGCGCCGAAACCAAAATCTTTATGGATGGTAATATGGTCAATAATTACTTTACCAACTCGGTTCCGGGGATTGCAGGCAGAGACCGTTTTAATACTTCGCTTTTTAAAGGCAATATTTTTTCCACGGGCGGTTATTCTGCGCTCTATGGGCAGGCGCTGTCTTCAGTTTTGATTTTGGAAAGTGTGGATTTGCCAGAGACAACATCGTTTGATTTCGGTGTTTCTCCGATTTTTCTAAGTGCCAATTATCAAAAACTCAATCAGGAAAAGACGGCATCCTGGGGCTTTTCCGGAGCATATTCTAATTTGGGGCTGATGGGGAAATTGTTCAGTTTCAACACAGATTTTGATAAATTCCCGCAGGGTTACGGATTTGACGGAAACTTCCGGATTAAAACAAAAAAAGGCGGTTTCATCAAATATTATGGGAGTATAGATGAAAATAAAATGCGGGTTAACTCAGAAAGTCTTGATACAGAAGATGCTATTAATCAGGTTGATCTTACTGGCCGAAATATGTATCATAACCTGTCATACAGAGAAAAATTGGGGAAATACCTGATCAATTTGGGCGGATCTTACACCTACAATGTTAATAATCTGGATATCAGAACAATTATTGATAATAATGAGATTTCAAAAATGCCAATAAACACCAGATCTAATTATATCAATGCCAAAGCGGTTGCAGAAAGGAAGCTGAACAAACGAAGCATCGTGCGGGCCGGTTTTGAATTAAATAACGCAGACGAAAATAGGCAATTTGGTCATTTTGATAGGGATTATAAAAATCTAAACACAGCTGTTTTCGCAGAGACTGATCTTATTTTTACAAATAACCTTACTGCAAAACTGGGTGCTAGGGCAGAGCACTCCTCATTCCTGGAACGGTGGAATATGGCACCGAGGGCAGCATTGGCATATAGGATTTCCAACGGTTTTACAGCGTCTTTTGCGTACGGGATCTTTTATCAGAACCCGGAAAGCCAATATCTTTACAGTAAAAATTTCGATTTTCAGAGAGCTGATCATTATGTGTTCCAGATTCAGAAAAATAAGAACGGACGGCAACTACGGTTTGAAGCATTCTATAAAAATTACGACAGGTTGATAAAAACCAAAACATTACCCGGCGCTTCAGCTTCTGCCAACAACCAGTATTATCAGGTGGCGGACTCTAATGCTGGTGCTGGTTATGCAAAAGGATTAGAACTGTTCTGGCGGGATACAAGAACCATTAGATCAATCGATTACTGGCTGACTTATTCATATTTGGATACCAGAAGAGATTTCTTAAACTATCCTTTTAGTCTAACACCTAATTTTGCCTCAAAACATACTCTGAATGCTGTGATGAAAAAATTCGTTATGGATTGGAAAACAGGGTTCAATCTCTCATACACTTATTCTAAAGGTCGCCCATATTATGATATAGCAACAGCTAATGATGGCAATTTTGTTCGTCATGAGGGGAAACTCAGAGATTACAATGCTCTCAATTTCAGTGTCAATTATCTGCCGGGTATCGGCAAAAAAGACTCAAAAGCATCTACGGTTTTTGTATTGAGTGTCAATAATATCCTCGGAAACAAAAACATATATGGCTACAATTATTCGGCAGACGGCCACTTGAGAAGCGCGCTAGTACCACCGGTAAATACATTTGTTTTTGTAGGTGTTTTTGTCAGTTTCGGAGTTGATAAAACCAATGATGCCATTAATAATAATCTTTAACAGATAAAAGTAAATGCATAATTAAATGGACTCTACCTGGAAACAGTTTTCCTCGGCGACTGGCGATGATTAATCGCTTTACAATTTTGTTTATTAAATCTTGTTAATATCGATAACCAATCGCTCTTTTATCTATTTTTGCTGTATGTCTCAGCATCCAGGATTTCAACAAATGGACAAACTCTCTGGTCAAAAAGAAGCTTTCTTTTTTCTGATCAGTTTTTTGATGGATGAGGTCCGAATTTACAGTCGGAGCGATATTGAAAATCAAAAGATATTGATCGACTTTCCTCGGATCAAAAATGTTGATTATCAGCCAGCTCCAATCCCGGATTTTAGTTGGCAAAGCATTCCTCAGGACATCCATACTTATCAGAAAGGATTTGATTTTGTTAAAGACAATCTGATGAAAGGTAATTCCTACCTTGCTAATTACACGATGGAATCCGAACTGCAGACAAGCCTTGATCTCGGGCAAATTTTCAGGTTTTCAAAAGCTAAATATAAGGTGATGGTTCCGGATGAATTTGTATTTTTCTCCCCGGAGACTTTTGTGGAAATTAATGATAATCATATCTTTACCCATCCTATGAAGGGCACCATTGATGCTAGTAAGGATGATGCAGAGAATGTCCTGAAAAGTAATCCTAAAGAACTTGCAGAGCATTACACGGTGGTTGATCTTTTGCGAAATGACCTTAGTATGGTGGCAGATGATGTAAAAGTGAAGGATTTCCATCGTATTGATTACATCCGCTCTCAGCAGAAAAACCTGCTGGCAATGAGTTCTGAGATAGAAGGAGAGATCAAACCAGAATTCAGGCCAAAAATTGGAACGGTTCTTAAGAAATTATTACCGGCTGGCTCTATTTTAGGAGCTCCGAAGGCCAAAACATTAGAAATAATCCGGCAGGCAGAGAACTATCAAAGAGGTTTTTACACAGGGATTGCAGGCTATTTTGACGGCCAAAATCTGGATTCCTGCGTTATGATACGCTTTATAGAAAAAAGGGGGCACAAACTCTATTTCAAAAGCGGCGGGGGCATTACCCACAAGAGTGATCTAATAAGCGAGTATGAGGAATTGAAAAACAAAATCTATGTCCCGATTTATTGAAAGTATCAAAGTAGAAGATCAGAAGCTTTTTTTGGCTGAGATGCATCAGAAGCGCATGAATGACACATTTTCCTATTTTGGGAAAGCGTGCACTATTGATATCAGGAGCCTATACCTGTCTTTGGAACATGATGAGGATGGGCTTTTTAAATTCCGGATAGAGTATGATCTGGATAATAACTGTAAAACTCAGATTTTTCCTTATGCTTTTATGGAGTTTGAAAGTTTTGAGCTCGTTGTTAACAATGATTTGGATTATCAGTTTAAATATGCGGATCGTACTGTGTTTCAAAATCTTAAATCAAAAAGCTTGGCTGATGAGATTATCATTATTAGAGAAAACCAAGTCACTGATACATCATTTTCCAACCTGCTTTTTCTAAAAGACAAAAAGTGGTATACACCCAAGAATTACCTTCTAAATGGTGTGATGCGCCAGCATCTTCTAGCTAAAAAGAAAATAAAAGAAGCTGACATCAGCCTTGATAATATCAAGGAATTTAGCCATTTTCAGCTCATCAATGCCCTCAATGATTTTGATGACATGTTTATCTATCCCATTGAGAAAATCATTAATCTGCCAAAGGAAGAAACGGATTTGGAGTTTTGATTAATTGAATGGCTCTTTCTAATGACATTACAATATAAAACGTTTAGAATTGCTAAGTAGAGTCCTAAACGTTTTAAAGTGCTATTTCAATGCTTCAAAATACTGTTTCAGGACATCTGCATTATTACATTCGCCAGTCATAACCTCAAGGATTTTGGGTTTTGAGTCTGGCTTGTAAAAATTAGGCAAAACACGATCCAGAGAAAGTTCATCTTCTACACGGATATAATCAAAGCCAAAATTTTTGGCCAACAGCTCAGCGTTTTTATGGTGTTCCGTTGCAATAAACTCATCCAGCGCATTAGTACCACTTGGTCCCGGGATAATACGGAAAATATTGCCTTCGCCATTGTTAAAAATCACTATTCTGGTATAAGGCGGGATGTATTTGTTCCACAGGCCATTGATATCATAGAAAAAAGAGAGATCACCGGTAATCAGGATGGTGGGGTCATCCTCCATCATCGCAAATCCCATGGCCGTAGAAGTACAGCCATCAATCCCACTGGTCCCGCGGTTGCAGAAAATATCAAATTTTTGATAATCAAACAATTGCGCATATCGGATTGCCGAACTGTTGGAAAAATGGATTTTATATTTTTCGGGGATGTTTTCTGACAGGATCTTGAAAACATAAAAATCCGAAAATGGAGCCCTGTTTAGGAATTCCTCATGTTTTGCATCCTTTTTATCCTTAAGAATATCCCAAAGGTTGAAGTAAGGCCGCGGCTCTAGGTTGATAGAATTCAGTAACTGGGCGAAGAAAACTTCTGGCTTGGTCTCGATCTTTTGGCTAAGGGCATAATAGGTATCCGGCTGCCAGTAAGGATCAACATGCCAATGCTGCTTTGGTTTGGCTTTTCTCAGGAATTGCTTCACTCTTTTGGACACCACATTTTGGCCAATGGTTATCAGTAAATCGGGAGCGTAAGTATGGTAATCTTCCTCAGAGAAATCGGTGATATAACGGTCTATATGAGCAAAAAATTTCTCGTGCTGCAGGTTAGAATTCATTTCGGTCAACACCACTACCGTATGATTTTTCACCAATTGGGAAAGCTGGGTTTCCAGCTCAGGATTGGGCAACAGCGTGCCTGCAAGAATCATAATCCTTTTGGATGTATGCCAATCAGCAATCAGGCTGGAAGGCAGCTCATAATTATCCTTTTTGATGGTTTTTTCCACAGCGGGCATCACCGGCAATTCTTCTACCAGATTGTATAAAGGTTCTGCTAAAGGAATATTGATGTGTACAGGGCCACTTTTCTCAAAGCAAAGTTCAACCGCTTTTTTGATAGTGTCAAAGTTGTAATCATCCGCGCCGTCTTTATCATCTTCCAGCAATTCAAAATCACCATAGGAATGCTGCTGGAAAATATTTTTTTGACGGATCGTCTGACCGTCAAAAATATCAACATAGTCCGATGGCCTGTCTGCGGTAAGGACCAAAAGAGGGATGTTCTGGTAAAAAGCCTCAACAATTGCTGGATAATAATTGGCCGCAGCAGAACCGCTTGTACAGGTAATGGCGACAGGTTTTCTGATGGATTTGGAAATCCCTAATCCTACAAATGCAGCAGACCTCTCATCTACGATACTGTAACACTGGAACGCATCAATCTCCGAAAAATGAATGGCCAAAGGCGCATTCCTGGAGCCCGGGGAAATAATGATTTTATCGATGCCATATTGTTCAAGGATATGGGCGAGAATCTGTATGCTGCGTTTTGCGGAAAATTGCTTCATTGGGGAAAACTAAATAAATTTTACAACCACATAAAAAAAGATTAGAGTTTTCTAACAGAAAATGATAAGCTCAAATACTATTTGTACTTCAAAAAACTTTCTAAAATCTTCTGTGTCTTCGTGGTTTTTAATACGCAAAGCTAATCAAAACATTTCAAAAGAATACAACGGTTTTATCACTGATTATGCTGATTAGCAAATAATATTTGTTAGATTGAAGAGAAAAATTTGACTTTAAAATAACCGTAATTGTTGCGTTCTGCTTCCGGTAAAATGTTCTGTTGTAAGTTGAGCCCTTTCTTTGCCGGCAAAGAATTTTTTCTTCCCAATCTCAAAGGTTTTATGAATCATTTCTGCAATATTGCCTTCGCCCTGATATCGCTGGAAAAAACGTTTCTCTCCCAGATTCCCGCCTCGCATAGAGCGGATGAGATTCAGGACTTTGTCTTTTCTGTCGGGGAAATGCGCCTCAAGCCACTGTACAAAAACAGGCTCAACCGTGTCATTTAGCCTTACCAAAGTGTAGCCGCAGCTTCTGGCGCCAGCTTCGGAGACAGACTTCATAATACCGAGGCTTTCATCGCTTGTCAAAGCGGGGATCACAGGGGCAATCATCACATTTACCGGGATATGGTGGGAAGATAAAACTTCGATCGCCTTCAATTTGTTTTTTGCTGTCGAAGTTCTTGGTTCCATTACGCGTCTCAAATCTTCATTCAGGGTCGGAATACTCATCGATACCGAAATCAGGTTTTTTTCTGCCATTTTTTCAAGAATATCCAAATCTCTCAGAATCAAAGCGTTTTTTGTAATAATGGAAACCGGATGCCGGTAATCCAGACAAATCTGAAGCAGTTTCCGCGTAATCTCAAATTGACGTTCTATTGGCTGATAACAGTCTGTATTGCCGGATAGCATGATGGGCTTGGGCACATACGATTTTTTTTGAAAGGTTTTTTCCAGGAGTTCCGGCGCGTTTTTTTTGACCATCAGTTTTCTTTCAAAATCGACGCCTGCGCTGTAACCCCAAAATTCGTGGGTTGGCCGCGCAAAACAGTAGGAACAGCCGTGTTCGCAGCCCTGATAGGGATTCATAGAGTAATCCATCATAAGATCCGGGCTTTTAACGATGTTGATAATTGTTTTCGGAAAAACTTCTGTCACCTGAGTCTTGATTTTATCCAATTCGTAATCTTCCGGTTCGAAGGTATATCTATCGAATCGGTTGGTCACATTACGCTGGGCGCCTTGCCCTTTTGGTATTAAATCTGACATAAGTTGATAAAAATTATCACAAAAACATAAAAGGAAAAGTTGTTAATTGGTCCCTGTAGGTCGCAAATTTTTGCGTCTTAAAGAAGTTAATAAAGAAAAAAAATTTCCACCTTTGACTTCATCGAATCTTTGATTTGCGATAAAATTGACTGGAATTACTGTTCCAAAAGTATCATTTGGAAAATAAAATCTGTCTTAAAATTTTCGAAAGTTTTCCACAAAAAAATTCCGGCTTTTTGAGAACCGGAACCTTAAAATATATTGATATTGAATGTTAAACTCTATAAAAATGCGTCTAATTCTACACCATCTCCGGGAGCCGCGTAAGTTTTGGAAGAATTACCGAAAAGAAGATGATGATCCGAGTATTCGCTGTTGTAAGATTTATTTTTAAAATATTTCCTTGTAGCGATAACACTCAGAACAGCAACGGTCCCGAATAATCCTGCGAACAGTATTTCAAAATTTCTCTTCATAAAAATTAGTTATTACAGGCTCTCAAAAGCAAATAGTGTTCCTTTTTTTCTTAAGGGCATCTTAATATTTCTACCATTCAGTCGGATTTTTTTACCGTTCGGTCAGTAATAATTGCTTAACTTCTTCTATTAGAATAATTTTGAACCAAGAAATTAAGAAATGGAAAGAAAATCACTCATCACATTACTTTGGATAACGCTGGGATCCAGTTTATTTTTCTTTTTATTTTTTTCTGATCAAAAGAATTTTGAAGGTTTTGTCTATAATTTTTTGATTTCGGCCATGTACTCTTTTGGAATGGGAATAAGCAACGGCGTTCTTAACGATTATCTTAATAAGCGTTTTTCCTGGGTTGACCAAACAAAACGGCGTACGATTCTTGGTATCGTTTTGACGGTTATCCTGAATGTTATTTTGGTTTACCTGTTCAATTATATCAATTTTGTATTGATACAGGGCGCGGCGGACAGTACGCAATTCTTTTCCGGAAGATACAATTTTGCGAATTGGTTTATGATCAATTTTGCGCTGATGATCTCGGCTTTTCTCCATGCAAAAGGCTTTATGGAAGAGCTGAAAAAGAATACCAAAAAAGAAGTGGTGGAGCAAAAACTGATTGCCAAATCTGCCAACGCCCAGTTCGAATCGCTCAAGAATCAGTTGGATCCACATTTTCTTTTTAATTCCCTGAATGTCTTAACCGCTTTGATTGACGAAAATCCCGAGCAGGCACAGAAATTCACGACCTCGATGTCAAAAATTTACCGTTATGTTCTCGAGCAGAAAGATAAAGAAATGGTGCATGTGGAAGATGAGGTAGAATTTGCTGAAATTTACTGCAATCTGCTGAAAACCAGGTTCGAAGACAGTGTTAATTTCATTTTCGATATCAATACAGATGATTTGCAAAGATTTGTAGTCCCGCTTTCTTTACAGTT
The DNA here is from genome assembly GCF_900108115.1 of Epilithonimonas bovis DSM 19482. Taxonomy (GTDB): domain Bacteria; phylum Bacteroidota; class Bacteroidia; order Flavobacteriales; family Weeksellaceae; genus Epilithonimonas; species Epilithonimonas bovis. Next base: position 31,887 of record NZ_FTPU01000012.1, on the reverse strand, counting down.
ATTACTGGAAAACTGCATCAAACATAACTTCGCAACGTCAAATAAACCGCTTAATATCAGAATCTTTACCGAAGGCAAATTTCTTTGTATCGAAAACAACCTTCAGCACAGAGAGCAACTCAAAGAGAGCGCCGGTATTGGTTTGGCCAACATCGTCCAGCGTTATGCCCTTCTTACCAAAGAAAATGTTTTTATAGAAAAATCAGAAGCATCTTTCAAAGTAAAAATCCCAATATTAATAGAAAAATATACTCAAACAATGACAACTTACACCCCACAGCCAACAGAAAATATCGCTTACGAAAGAGCGGTAAAAAGAGTAAAAGAACTGAAAGGTTTCTACGGAAACCTGATCTCCTACTGCATCGTTATTCCATTTTTAATCATTATCAATCTGATTACTTCTCCCAAGGAGCTTTGGTTTTACTGGCCAATGTTAGGCTGGGGAATTGGATTGGCAGCCCATGCGATGAACACTTTTGCCATCGGTAAAAATTGGGAAGAGAAAAAGATCAGGGAGATCATGAACAATCAAAAATAATTTTTAAAGCGATCACAATGGAAAATATTAATACAGAAAACCAACGTTACGAATTGGCCGTGGAAAGGGTCAAAAGAATCAAAAAATTCTATACAGGCATCCTTGTATTTGCAATTGTATTTGCAATCGTTTATGGGATCAAGTTCTTCAGGCAAGGTTTTCCGGAGAATCTGGGTCAGATGCACATTTCCTGGGTTTTTATCATCTGGGGATTGATTCTCGCCATTAGAGGGATTAAATTGTTTTTTTTCAATACTGATTGGGAGAATGATATGATTAATAAAGAAATCAAAAAGCAAAACCATGGAAACTTATAACGAAAATGATATCCGTTACTTGGAGGCGGTAAGGAAAGTAAAGCAGCTAAAAGGTTTTTATACCCATTTAACCATCTATATTTTAGTCAATCTATTTCTTATTTTTGCCAATTGGAGCGAGATTCGTGCAGAGCACAGCTTCTGGAGCTGGGAAATCTGGGCAACACCATTTTTCTGGGGAATTGGATTGGCAGCGCATGCTGCAGGCGTTTTCTGCCCAGGTTATTTTTTAGGAAAAGATTGGGAAGACAGGAAAATAAAAGAACTGACAGAAAAGTATAAATGACTTTAAAAACATAGTCCAATAATTTTTCTATTGTGCCTATGGGGCTTAATTAAAAAATGTTTTAAAAAAAAATGATAAGAACGATCATCATCGAAGACGAAAAACCGGCAGTCAGAAGGTTGCAAAAATTATTGAGCTTGTTTTCTGATTTAGAAGTTGTTACAAGCCTTAATTCTGTGGAAGAAGCAGTAGACTGGTTTAAGGAAAATGAACATCCACAACTGATTTTTTCAGATATTGTTTTGGGTGATGGTTTATCGTTTGATATTTTTGATCAAGTTTCTACCAAGGCTTTTATCATCTACACAACCGCTTTTGATCAGTACACACTAAAAGCCTTCAAACTAAACAGTATTGATTATCTTTTGAAACCCATTGAAGAAGAAGATCTGGCAAAAGCGATTGAAAAATTCAAATCTTTCCTGCCGGAAGAAGGAAGTGTTAATTCGCAGGAAATCAGACAAATAGTTAAGAAAGAAAAAGCAACGCTATCCAGGATTTTGGTGAAAATTGGCTATAATCTCAAAGTGGTTTCCATCAATGATGTCAGTTGTTTCTACAGCGAAAATAAAATTGTGTATCTGCAGACCAAAGAGCGCAATTTTCCGACAGACTTCACTTTAGACGAATTAGTAGAAGTTTTGGACGAAACAAAATTTTTCCGGGTTAACAGACAGTTTATTATCAGTTCCGATTATATCAAAAACATTCATACGTCGCCAGTTTACAAAGTAGATCTGGAATATCAGCCAGATGAAGAGATTACAGTAAGCCGGGATAGAGTGAAAGATTTTAAAGATTGGCTGGCAGGGAATTAAATAAAAAACGCCCGGTAATCCGAGCGTTTCATGAGAAATTTGATTTATCTTCTAGGGCCATTCATTGCAAAGTCTCTGTCTTTTTTCCAGTCTTTGTGTTGGCAGGCCATATAATTCTCGTATTGTTGCTTGTTCAGTATTTTTCTGATTTTTGCCTGATATTCTCTTTCGGTCAATCGTTCTCTTGAGAGGGCATCCAATCTTCTTTGCTGGTCTGGTGTCAATCTTATTCCTGCAAAATCTTTTTGAGGTTGATGCGTTTCAACTTTTACGTTCCTCATATCATTTCTTCCTTGTTGTGCACCAGCAGCGAATGCAATCAATAAACTTGCTGCTAAAACTGACTTTTTCATATGCAAAATTTTTATTTGGTTTAAAGGTCATATGCAATCTTACGATTTCATAATCTTTATTTTAACTGCTAATCTTAATTAGCGTTCTTGCTTAGTATGTTCAATACCTGTGCCTGAAAGTGCCATTAATATTAAGTTATAGAAGAATGACAGATATTTGTCGACGAAAAATTGAAATATATAGATGAACAAGGTTTTTTAATTTTTAATGAAATTATTGATCATTATTTTATAATCTGAGGCTTCGAATCTGCCTAGCTTAACTATGAATAGAAAATAATATTGGCAATGTCATCCTGAGCGGAGTCGAAGAATTTTCAGTTTAATGAATAAAAAAAACCTTTCAGAATCTCTGAAAGGTCAATTATTTTTATTTGTGATTCGACTAATTGTCTAGGCAATCACACCACTACCAATTAATTCATCATCCAGATACCACGCGGCAAATTGTCCTTCGGCAATCGCTGATTGAGGATTATCAAATTCCATATAGAATCCTTCTTCATATTGATAAATGGTCGCTTTTTCCAAAGCCTGGCGGTAACGGATTCTTGCCAGAACATTCATAGATTCGCCGTTTTTCAACCTCAGATCTTCTCTTACCCAATGCACTTCGGCATTATCTATTTTCAAAGCTTTGCGGAAGAGTCCCGGGAAGTTTCTGCCTTCACCAACAAAGATGATGTTGTTTTCCATCTCTCGGGAGATGATAAAGCAACTCTCTTTGTGGCCTCCTATTCCCAAACCTTTGCTTTGCCCAATGGTGAAAAACTGTGCACCCTGGTGTTTCCCGATGACTTTTCCGTCCTCCTTTTTATAATCGATTTTTGCAGACAGATATTCCAACTCTTCTTGTTTTGAATTGAATTTGGGCTGAGGTTTAGCATATTCAGCAAAATCATTGAATATTTCTACAATTTCGCCTTCTCTTGGAACCAATTGTTGTTGTAGAAAAGTGGGTAAACTCACTTTCCCGATGAAGCAAAGACCTTGAGAATCTTTTTTGTCAGCCGTCACCAGGCCTTGTTCTTTCGCAATTTCCCGCACTTCTGGTTTCGTTAATTCCCCGATCGGAAACAACGCTTTGGAAAGCTGATCCTGACTGAGTTGGCAAAGGAAATAGGATTGGTCTTTATTATTGTCTTTTCCTGCCAAAAGGTGGAAAATCTCTTTTCCATTGTTGTCAAAAGTCGACTCTACTCTGGCATAATGCCCGGTTGCCACTTTCTCAGCACCAAGCGACAACGCCGTTTTCATAAAGACATCAAATTTTACTTCCCTGTTGCAGAGAACATCGGGATTGGGCGTTCTCCCCTTCTGATATTCATCAAACATATAATCTACGATGCGCTCTTTGTAAAGCTCGCTCATATCAATAACCTGATAAGGGATGCCTAATTTTTGTGCGACGAGAAGCGCATCATTACTGTCTTCGATCCACGGACATTCGTCCTCCAAAGTTACCGAAGCATCGTTCCAGTTACGCATAAAAAGACCGATAACCTCGTGGCCCTGCTGTTGCAGGAGATAAGCCGTTACGCTGGAATCTACGCCTCCGGAGAGGCCAACTACTATTTTCATTATGTTTCAATTTTACGGAACTCTTCACGGGAGCCCTTAGTTTGAGAATGCAAAAATACAATTAAAACTTTCGCAAAAAAACCATAATTTTAAACATTGAAAAAATCGATATGATGAAAAAATTAGTTAGTTTCCTGTTTTTAGTGATAAGTATTTTAGGTTTTTCACAAGTTGCCGTCAACTCTGGCACACAAAACAACCGGTGGACTTTTGGTGGAGGCTTAGGCTTGGGATTTGGCAGCGACAGTTATTTTAATCTGCAGGTTTCTCCCAGGGTTGGATATAAGATTACAGATCAGCTGGAAGGTGGGATAATAGGCAATGTATCCTGGCAAACATCTAATTATTATAAATCGACAATGTTCGGGGTTGGGCCATTTGTTAATTATTATTTTGCCCGGTCGTTCTTTTTGGGAGCCAATCTTCAGCAGTATTTTATTAATTCCGAAGAAAAATATACGGGATATAAATTTGATAAAGACGAGACAGCGCTCTATCTTGGCGGCGGTTATATGCAAAGTATTGGTAACAATGCTTTTATACAATTTGGGGTCATGTATAACGTCCTGTGGAAGGAGAGGAGCAGTATTTTCAGCAGTGGTTTTGTCCCGAGTGTAGGTTTTGTGGTAGGATTGTAAAATTTATAGGTATTTGGAATTTTCTTTTTAATCTCTGATATTAAAAACCCAGTTAGTAATAAAATAATTTCTCTCACTGATTTTACAGATTAGGCAGATTCACTGCGAGAATCTGAATACAATAGAAGTCCTATTTTAAATTATCACCTGATTTCTAGAAATAAAAAAGCCACTTCAAATTACTGAAGTGGCTTTTTTATTATTGAACGGAAGTTATTTTACACTTTCCTTTATTTCTTTTTGGGTCTCGCCCTCCAGGCCGTCTTTGGCTTCATTGAGTTTCAAAACAACCTTTTGGCCTTCACTGAACTGTTTGTTTACCAACATTTCTGCTAACAAGTCCTCGATGTATTTTTGGACAGCCCTTTTAAGCGGTCTTGCACCAAAGTCTTTGTCCCAGCCTTTTTCTGCGATAAAATCTTTGGCCTCATCGGTTAATTCAACCTGATAGCCCAGTTTTTCTAATCTGCTGTAAAGTTTGCCCAATTCCAGATCGATAATTCTTCTGATGTCGTTCTGTTCCAAAGAATTGAAGATGATGATATCATCAATCCTGTTGAGGAACTCTGGTGCAAATGCTTTTTTAAGCGCACTTTCTATCGTGGCTCTTGCTCTTGCATCGGTATTGGTTTTCTTAGCATTGGTACCAAATCCTACACCATCACCAAAGTCTTTGAGGTCTCTGGTTCCGATGTTAGATGTTAGGATGATGATTGTATTTCTAAAATCGATTTTTCTTCCTAAGGAATCGGTAACGTGGCCTTCATCCAAAATCTGTAATAAGATGTTGAAGACATCAGGATGCGCTTTTTCGATCTCGTCCAGAAGTACAACAGCGTAAGGTTTTCTTCTTACCGCTTCTGTCAACTGTCCGCCTTCTTCGTACCCAACATATCCCGGAGGCGCACCAACTAATCTCGATACGGCAAATTTCTCCATATACTCGCTCATATCAATTCGGATCAATGCTTCGTCGGAATCAAATAATTCGCGGGCCATTACTTTGGCTAGTTCCGTTTTACCTACACCAGTTGTCCCAAGGAATATAAACGTCCCAATTGGTCGGTTAGGATCTTTGAGCCCGGCTCTGTTTCTTTGTATGGCTTTCACCACCTTCTTAACAGCATCTTCCTGGCCGATTACTTTTCCGTTGAGTTTGTCATCCATCTGAGCCAGTTTGTCCAACTCATTTTTACCTACTTTGGTTACAGGAACACCACTCATCATAGAAACTACTTCTGCCACATTTTCTTCGATGACTTCTTCTTTTTTCTCCTTCACATCCTTGTCCCACTGCTCCTGAGCAAGGTTAAGCTCAATCTGGAGGCGTTCTTCTTCATCTTTCAGTTTTCTGGCTTCCAGGTAATCCTGAGCTTTCACTGCTTTCTGTTTAAGATCCTTCACTTCCTCGATCCTTTTTTCGTGATCGATGATTTCTGTAGGCACTTTCATATTCTTGATATACACTCTGGATCCGGCCTCGTCCATCGCATCAATTGCTTTGTCCGGCAGGAACCGATCTGTGATATATCTTGCAGTAAGGTTCACACAGGCGTTAATGGCTTCGTCAGAATAATGAACGTTGTGGTGGTCTTCGTATTTATCCTTGATCTGATGAAGGATCTGCTTTGTTTCTTCTATCGTAGTTGGCTCAACCATTACCTTTTGGAATCTTCTTTCCAACGCGCCATCTTTCTCGATGTACTGACGGTATTCGTCGAGAGTCGTTGCTCCGATGCATTGGATCTCTCCTCTTGCAAGTGCGGGTTTGAACATATTAGAAGCATCCAGGCTTCCTGTAGAGCTTCCTGCACCAACAATGGTGTGTAATTCATCAATGAAAAGGATGACATCCCGGTTTTTTTCCAGCTCTGTCATGATTGCTTTCATCCTTTCTTCGAACTGCCCACGGTATTTGGTTCCGGCAACCAGACTCGCTAAATCCAGTGTTATGACCCGTTTGCCATAAAGAACCCGGGACACCTTTTTCTGCTGGATTCTCAAAGCAAGGCCTTCTGCAATGGCAGATTTACCAACACCAGGCTCACCAATCAGAAGCGGATTGTTTTTCTTCCTTCTTGATAAGATCTGAGAAACTCTCTCAATCTCTTTCTCACGGCCGATAACAGGATCCAGCTTACCATCCCTGGCAAGTGCAGTCAGGTCACGGCCAAAATTGTCCAGCGTAGGTGTTTTGCTTTTTTGAGAACCAAGGTTGCCAGCCGGTTTTCTCATTTGGCTGTAAGGTTCTTCTTTTTCTTCGTCATCATCATACGCGCTGTTTTGCGGCAGCTGATCTGTATTTTTGAGCATTTTCCTGTATTCCTTCTGCACCGCATCATAATCTACGTCATAAGCCTGCAGGATGTTGGAAGAAGGATCCTCCTGCTTGTATAATATGCCGAGTAAAAGGTGCACGGTATTGATATCGGCAGACTGATATTGTCGGCATTCTAATTCTGATCTTTTGACAGCCTGATCAGCCATTTTTGTAAAAGATATGCTGCCCATATTGGCAGTAAAAGGATTGGTATTAACCGCACTTAGGGTCTCAATTTTCCTTTTTATCTGGGTAAGATCTGCGTTAAGGTTTTCAAGGATTTCTTTCGCGGAATTTTCAGTCTTGATAATTCCTAATAGGAAGTGCTCTGTATTCAGAAACTCGCTCTGCAAACGCCTTGCTTCATTCTTGCTTTGCTTGAACACGCGGTTCAAACCGTCTGAAAATTTATAATCCATAATTAAAAATATTCACTAAGTTATGTTTTTTATGAACAATCCTACAATAATTAATTGTAAAATTTAAAAATTCTGGTGCAAAATGATTGCCAACCAAAAAAGACTGACTTTATGACTGACTTTTTTTTTATCTGAAAATGTTTAGGTTTGCAATCCTCAAATTTCTAGATGGCTGAGATCAGCCGGGCGTCAATAAAATATGAGGATAATATTTATAATACAGCAGGCGATTGTTGGCTGCTCATTAGAAAAATGGATAAAAATATATTAAAAGGTGTTCTGTTTGTAGGTCTGGGATCTGCGATATATGGGATGTTAGCAACTTTTGTAAAGTTGTCCTATAAAGATGGTTATACAACGTCGGAAGTTACAGTTTCCCAGTTTGTTATAGGGTTTTTGGGATTATTGATCCTGAATGTGATCCAAACTTCCACATCTCAGAAAAAACTGGAAATGCCAGACAGGAAACAGATTAAACAACTCCTGCTCGCCGGAACATCTTTGGGCTGTACAAGCCTTTTCTACTATATCTCGGTGCAGTACATTAATGTTTCTATTGCAATTGTACTCCTCATGCAGTCTGTGTGGTTGAGTGTAGTTTTAGAAAGTGTCCTTACGAGAACATTTCCTCAGTTAAGAAAAGTGATAGCTGTTTGTATAGTAATTATCGGAACATTGCTGGCCACCAACATTATCAATATGGAAATAGATCTAGACTGGCGCGGCCTGTTGTGGGGCCTGGCAGCTGCGTGTTCATTTACGATAACAATGTTTACATCTAACAGGATTGGGACCAACCTGCCGGTTCTCAGAAAAAGTATCATCATGGTTACAGGCGGGTCAGCTGTAGTTTTCCTTTTTTCGTTCTTTACTCAGATTGGCCCTTTTTCCTTTGAAAGTCTGAGAGAAATTTATCAGAATTATGCCGAATCTACAGCGCCCATAAAAGCGTTTGACTTTTCCATTTTTTGGTCCTATGGTTTTGTACTTGCGCTATTTGGAACCATACTTCCTCCCATTTTGTTTAACCTCGGTTTTCCTAAAGCAGGCTTAGGTTTGGGTAGTATTATCTCATCGCTGGAGCTGCCTGTTTCTGTAACGATGGCTCATGTCTTATTAGGCGAAGAAGTGCTTTTGATACAGTGGTTGGGTATTTTCTTAATATTAATGGCGATTGTTCTGATGAATATTACAATCAAAAATAGAAGTCTGCATTAATTTATACAATGTTCAGTAGATTTGTAATTAAGATTTTAACTAATTTTAAAAACTGTATCTCTGAATGTTCATCAATAATAACTTATAAAAATGCCCTTTTTCAGTGTCATAATTCCGTTGTATAACAAATCCGATTTCATCATCCAGACCATGGAAGATGTCCTGCAACAGTCTTTTGATAATTTCGAAATTATTATTGTGAATGATGGCTCTACGGATGACAGCCTTGAAAAAGCTCAGCAATTTACGGATGATAGGATCAGGATCTTTTGCCAGCAAAATCAGGGTGTATCAGCCGCAAGGAATAAAGGGATGAGTGTAGCCCTTGGTAATTACTTCTGCTTTCTGGATGCGGATGATGAGTGGATGCCTGATTATCTGGAAAGTCTTTACCAGACAATTGTCAATTTTCCTAATGCCGGGATGTATTGCAGCCGATACAAAACAAAAATTGGTAACGACCACTTTTCCGAATGCCGGCTGCCTGATTTACCGGAGGACTATCAGGGTTATGTAGAAGACTTTTTTAAAAGTAGCTATGTCAACCGTGTAGCTCTTACCTCCGCGGTAGCAATAGACAAAAAAGTTTTTCTTGATATTGGCGGTTTTGATGTTAATATTTCCAGTGGCCAGGACTTGGACTATTGGATTAGGATTGTAGTGAAGTACCCGGTGGCAATCTGTAAGGGTATTACTATGATTTATAATTATTTACCAGACAATCGCAGCCTTTCAAAAACAAAAATTGGGCAAAAGACACTGCCGGACTTAGACAAGTTTGATATTGAGGAGAAAAAAAATCCCAGCCTGAAAAAATTTCTTGATATTTACAGGATAGAGTATGCGCTTCATTTTCATATTAGTGGTAATAATGAACGCAAAAATTATTATTTGAAAAAAGTAGATGCCCATAACCGCAGTAAGAAAGTTGACCTGCTTTTGGCAGCGCCGCCATCCATCCTAAGGTTTTTTCTTTTTGTAAAACGCTATTTGAAAAGGTACGGAATAGACTTCAGTGTCTATCATTAATCACCTGATCTATTTTCGAAAAAAAGTTGCCATTCCTGCTCAATCACAGATCTGGAGAATTGTTTAACCGATGTCAGGCTGTTTCCTTTCAGTTTTTGATAAAGCGATTCATCATTCGCCAGTCTGTCCATAGCCATAATCAGCGCTTTTTTATTCTGATTTTCAACTAACAAGCCATTTTCTCCGTCAATGATAATTTCTCTTGGACCAGTTTCACAATCAAATGAAATGACAGGGGTACCAGCCAGCAATGATTCTGCCAAAACAGTTGGCAAGCCTTCGTATTTGCTTGTTAACACCGTAAAATAGGCATTCTTAAGGTAGTTGTAAGGATTAACCATAAAGCCTTTGAATATAACGTTGTTCTCAATCCCGAGCTGCACTGCATATTGCAGCATCTCTTCCAAACGTTCGCCAGAGCCTATAATTACAAGTTGATAACCTTTTGTGGCTAAATTACTTTCGGAATAACATTCCAGAAGAGTATCAACCTGTTTTACATTGCTTTTGTCCATTCTTGTGATGGCGAGTATAAAGTGATTTTCAGAAATTGCAGTATCATCCAATTCTACAGAGATGGGATTATAAACTGTTTTGGTTTTAAGTTTTGGAAACTGCGAATTCACCATTTTTTCAATGCCTTTGGATACGCAGAAAAACGGCCTGCTGTTGAAAATCAATTGGTTAATCAGCGGTTGTGGAAACAAGTAATGTGTTAAAAAAGAACTGTGTATGTAATTAATGACATTTTGATCTTTATAAATGAAGCGCTGCCAGAATAGTTCGGAAAAGGCATTAATCCGGTACCGCTGATCTATGATATAATCAAACTGATTTTCTATAAGTGATTTGCGGATTTTCAGATATTGTTTAAGTTTCTCAAATCCATGGTATTTATCTATATTATATTGATGCAATTCGCCGGCATATGAATAATCAATCTCAGACCGAAGAATATAGAGGTGAACATCATAGCCCATGTCGTGGAACAGGTGCGACATGTTGGATATAACACGTTCCAGGCCGCCCGATGACAATGTATAACCAACCAAAGCAATTTTAAGTTTTTTTTCTCTACTTTTGTTTTTTATCATAATGTCTGCTGAAAATTTACCTCTGGTAACGGTTATCTGCAATTGCTACAATCACGCTGCTTATATCACAGAAGCACTTTACTCTGTCGTTAATCAATCTTACACAAATATAGAACTTATAGTTATTAATAATGGCAGTTCTGACGATTCAGGCAAAACGATTGCTGATTTTATAAAGCTTCATCCTTCGGTGATTTACATAGATCTGGAAAAGGCAACAAGTCATAATAAAGCTTTTAATCAGGCTTTTGCTGTTTCTTCGGGCGATTTTCTAATCGATCTGTCAGGTGATGACAGGCTTCTTCCTGATTGCGTCAAAAATCAGGTGGGTTTTTTTATGACGCAACCACAGGACGTAGGACTTATTTTCGGCAATGCTACGGTTATTGATGAGAAAGGTAATTTTAAGTACCAGTATTTCCCTGTGGATGAGGATAAAAAAGTATTGGACAGAAATCTTTTCAAAACCACCTATAAAAGCCTTTTGGCTGGGGGGTTGTGCATGTGTTCGGTTTCAGCAATGATGAGAAGATACCAGTTTGATATTCTGAAAGGTTATGATGAGCGCCTGGTTTTTGAAGATCTGGACTACTGGTTAAGGCTCTCATACGAATATAAGATTGCTTTTTTGGATAAATTTTTAGTCGAAAAAAGGGAGCTTACCAATTCCCTAGGTAGCCAGTTTCATAAAAAAAATGATTTTGCGGAAAGGATCAATATCTCACTACGTATTGTTTTAAAGCAGGCTATCCGAAGAAATTCCCGATCCGAAAACAGATCGCTTTTAAAAAGAATACACTATAGTATGGCTCAATGCTACAGGTCCAGAAACTGGAAAGATCTGTTGGAGTTTTCTTTTTTGGAAATGTATTGCAGAGCGAAAATCTATTTTAGATAACTTATAAACTCTTCATAATCACGGATATAATCTTCCTCATCATATACTGCGGGAGAAATCACGAGGCAAACTGCACCGGATGAAAAATTTTTCAACTCACGCCATGTCATTTTAGGAACATAAAGGCCTTGGTTTGGCATATTGAGCGTATAAACTCGTTTTTGTTGACCATCATTTAAAATAACATCAAAACTTCCTGAAACTGCTATGATAAATGCTTCCTGCTCTTTATGTGCATGGCCGCCTCTTTCTGTCCCACTAGGAACATCATATAGGTAGTATACTCTTTTTATAGGAAAAGGGATCGTTTCATTTTCTATAACAGAGAGATTACCTCTAGGATCCTCTATTTTTGGTAGATTGATTATCATAATTATTTATTACAAATACGTGTTGCTTTCTCTGAGAGCTTCCTACATTTTATTACTTTCGGGTTCCAGTTTGTTGCTGTGCAATATAAGAATTTATACAGTTTTCAAAAAGTTTTTTTACCAGCTAACTGACAGCTTTTTTACAATATTGGTTTATTTTATCCACTTAAAAATATGATTAAGACGTCTCAACGACCAGGCAGAAGCTATAATTGTAATCATTGAGATGATTATTTTTTTCAGCAGAGAGTCTGTAATCGTGAAATTAATAAAGATACATAGCATTATAATCACACAACATGCTATGTAGGTTTTAATATTTTTTGATTCTATTTTAACACTAAAAAGTTGATTGGCCTGCCAGTAATTTCCTAAAAGATAAATTAAAAAATAGATCGTATAGCCTATTGCCAAACCTCTTAATCCGTCAGCTAAATAGCCGAAAATATGACAGAAAAGAAAAATAATATTATAGATAATAGAATTCTGTATGATTAGCCTGCGACTGCCTTTTGCTAAAAGGACAAAGCTCACCGTCCATGAAAATAACTTAAAAAAAATACCCATCATCGCAATCTGCAGATACACTTCTGCCGCCATAAATTCCTTTGTATAAATCAGTATAATAAAAATATGGGAAAAAAGAAGCATCAGTAATAAGATTGGAAACAAAATAATGATTCCAATATAAAGCTGATGATTCACTTCCTCACTCAATAAGTTGTTTTGAGTATTATTTTTTGATAGCCGAGGAAAATAATCAATACTCATAACGGTAAAAATAAGAGCAACATAGGAATTAAGTATCGTATAACCAGCGATATACTGTCCCAAGATTTTTAGCCCTCCATAATTACTTATAAACATCTGAAGAACGTAAGCAGCTAACAACTCTGTAAAACTGCTAAGGTTATAAAAAAAGCCGTCTCCAGCCATTTTTTTGGATTGTGACAAAAACTCAGTTTTGTTCACTTTTTCATTATTTATCTTGAGTCTTTTAAAATAAATGTAAAATATGATAGCTTCTACAAAGCCTAATGTAATCAGGTTATAAACAATACCACGCAGCTGAAAATAATAATATAACGGAACGGTAAAAAAAATTCCGATAATGCTAGCTATAATATTAGCATTCGCAAGTTGTTTTAATCGGCCAGTGCTCCTAAGGATACTGGAATAGATAGTGGAAAACTGCTTAAAAAACACCGAAATTGCTAACAATCGGAAAGCCCAGGTAAAATCATCAGTTTCAAAAGTTATCAGCGAAAGCTGAGCCGCAAAGCAGAAACAAAGTGCCGCACTGATCATACCAATGATTACAGCCAGTATTTTTACAATCTTTATTCGTTTGGGTAACAATTGTATGGAAGAGGCAGACAGATGTTTCACAACACTGGTTGGCAGCCCAAGGTTGAGAGTCCCTACAATAAGATTAAAAGTAGTAAGCAATAATCCCAAAAAACCAACACCCTGAGACCCTAACCATATAGCAGCAACCTTGGATCTGAAAACGCCTGTAACCAGATTAATAAATTGTACACCACCAAATGCCGTCATGGTTTTGATGATTTTTTGCCGCTTATTGCTCACTTATTTATAACTGTTAATAGTATCGATTATATATTGGACCTCCTGATCAGTCATGGCCTGATTGCATGGTAAACTCAATACTTCATTATGAATTTTGTCGGTAACAGGTAACTGTAGATTGGCAAACTCCTTCATACATTGCTGCTGATGTACCGCAACGGGATAATGAATCAAGGTTTGGATTTTATTTTTCGAAAGATAAGCCTGAAATGCTTCTCTTTCCCTTATCCTCACCGCAAAAATGTGGAAATTATGATTATCTGAACCATCCCAATAAGGGAGTGCAACGTTATCATTGTTGATTTCATTGATGAATCTCCTGGCAATATTCCTCCTTTTATTGTTATCAGCATCCAGGTTTTTTAACTTTTCATCGAGAACAGAGGCTTGGATCTCGTCTAACCTGGAGTTGATGCCCTTGTAGATATTATAATATTTTTTCTCAGAACCATAATTTCGCAGTGCCCGGATACATTCTGCCAAATCAGCATCACTGGTAGTCACGGCACCACCGTCGCCCAGGCAGCCAAGATTTTTCCCCGGATAAAAGCTGAATCCTGCTGCATGGCCAATTGCTCCTGCTTTTACATCATTTTCTACCGAGCCGTGAGCCTGTGCTGCATCTTCTATCAATAGTAATCCGTTGTCATCAGCAAACTGCCTTATGGCGGTGCCGTCGGTAATTTGCCCATAGAGGTGAACGGCCAAAATACCTTTTGTTCTTAGCTCTGTTGCTTTTTTTATAACATCTAGGTCCAGATTATAATTATCCAGATTGGTATCAACCAGTTTAGGTTCTAATCCGGCCAAAATGATGGCCAGAACGCTGGCAATATAGGTGTTGGCCGAGACTAATATCTGGTCTCCTTTTTTTAGCCTGCCCAATTCTATATAGGCGCGGAATATGAGAATGAGGGCGTCTAACCCGTTGCCAACTCCCACGGCATAGTTTGTTCCGCAGTATTTTGCAAAATTTTTCTCAAAATGGTCTACTTCCTTCCCAAGAATGTACCATCCGCTGTCAAGCATTTTTTTTGTCTTGGCAAGAACGATTTCCTCATAAGGTTCGTTAATTTTTTTTAAATCAAGATATGGTATCATACATACATCTGTTCTATGAGGTTGTAATTGTGAGTTGAGATTTTATAAAAATCCTGAGATACACCTCGTGCTCCGAAGCCTTCTTTCCAAAACAGTAGTCCTTTGTTGAGTTTCCTACCATTATCTTCATTAGAAATTCCAAAATCAAAGTAGTCATAATTTATGAATTCTTCACTTAGAAGTTTATGAAACAAAAAATTCAATGCTTTTTTATCTTTATATTCGGTTTTTACACATATATATTGGGCATGAGCCACATTTTTATCCGTAAAGATTACCGTTCCGCCTAGCATCTTATCATCGGAAAAGACACCATATAAATGAATATTATTTTCAAATTTCGATTTAAGAGCCATAATTTCTTTCAGAGAATGCACTGGCGAAGTATTATGATTGAGCAGCAATTCCGGCTCAAGAATCTCTTTCCAGAATTCTTTCCAAAGATCACATTTTTTGTAATAAATCCCTGATTTTTCACTGGATTTTACATATCGGACAACAGATTTTGAGGTATAATAATCTCGCTTCAAATCGACTACCGAACATAGATCTCTGCGGTATAATTCTGCATTAGTTATAAACATCAGATACTTCCACTCATCACTGGGGAACTGGGTATAAAAATAAGGGATTTCTTTCCAGTAGAAAAAAGGAATTTCTTTTTGGCTAAGAAATCTAAGAACTTCGGAAACAACATCAAAAAAAACAGTCATTCGCAAATCCTGCTTAGCGATAATTCCGCCATAGGTCAGCCCCTGGTGAGAATGAAATTCATTATTCTTTAGATGTCCGGGCAATATTGCAACAAGCTGCGAATTATTATAAATCAGTAGCGAAAAATCATCAAACCGGTCTTTGTGATAATCCATAAAGTCTCTCCGGAAAAGAAAAGTTCCGTTTTTGGCCGTGGAGACAAAGTTATTCCACTTGTCAAAATCCTCATCTTTATAACTCCGGATTTCAATAGCATCCATCATGATCTCTGCAAAAATTTTCTGAGGAAACAAATATACAATTAATATAGTATTGATTAATATTGAGGTTTTCTTTTAAAAATACATTTAAGACGATCAATTTTCCGCAAAAATTGTTAACTTTTGCCGCTATAAAATATCTAATCAACAGATTGCATGTTTTTTGATATATAAAATCTAAATTATGAAATCATGATTTGGAAACCTAATTGATCCAATCATTGAATTCCGGTTAAAAATATTAAAAAGGATAAAAAAGCAATAAAGATGATGCGAGTGCATTTGACCATAAAACACTAAAAAATTTTCATATGAAAAAATATCTTATAATACTAGTTGTGTCCCTGTGTATGCTGAGCTGTAGTTCACAGGTTTATGTAGAGCCTGCTGCGCTGTCTTCCGCAATAGCCAGAAAAGAATTTAATTTTAATGCGACCAATGCCTATCCAACAAGTGGTGATGTCATTGGTGTGATGAATGCCATGCCGGGCGCAATGGCCAGCCGGATGCTGAGGTTGGATCCTGGCTACGGATTCAATCTCAAAAAAGATTTGTTAAGTGTTTACCTGCCTTACTTTGGAAGAGCTTATACAGCAAATCCGGGCGATGCTACCAATGGTGGATTGAGGTTTGAGTCCAAAGATTTTACCGTAAAACCCTCAACGACCAAAAAAGGGAACACTCTTTTGATCATTACACCGAATGATCAAAAAGCGAATTTTGTCTTCAATCTTGAGATTTTCAAAAACGGAAGTGCTTTTCTGTCAATCAATTCCAATGACAGGCAGCCTATCAGTTTTGATGGTAATATCTCGGTTGATTAATCAGTTTCCGAATAACTTATTTACAAATTCACTGGCTTCGGAACTTGGATTAGACAACAGTTCCGAAGCCTTTTTTTTATGCGCCAGAAAAGAGTTTTCCAAATGATGGTTATTCTTTGCTTTTTCGAGAATGTATTCACTTACCCAAAATTCAAATCGTTTCTGAGCCTGATTTTTTCTGGTTTCGAGAAAAGTCCCGTTCTTGTTTTTCAGCGCGATATAATCGTCAATTTTATCAAAAATCTCTATTAAACCGGTTTTTTCCAAAGCCGAACCAAGAATCACGGGAATTTTCCAGTTTTTCTCTCTAGGTGTGATAAATTGTAAAGCTCTCGAGAGTTCAGTTTTCGTCATTTTAGCTTTCGAAAGATTCTCGGAGTTCACTTTATTAATGAAAATCAGATCTGCCATTTCCATAATGCCGCGTTTGATACCTTGCAATTCGTCGCCAGTTCCGATGACTTTCAGAAAAAGAAAAACGTCCGTGATATCATTGACTAAAGTTTCACTTTGCCCAACACCAACGGTTTCTATCAAAATATAATCAAAACCAGCGGCTTCACAAATCAAAAGACTTTCGAAAGTGGTATTCGCAATGCCACCGAGAAATCCAGAACTTGGACTAGGACGGATAAACGCATTCGGGTCTTTCGCCAATTCTTCCATCCGGGTTTTATCGCCAAGAATACTTCCTTTGTTGATGGACGAACTTGGATCAATCGCCAAAACGGCTACTTTTTTTCCTTGAGCAATCGCAAACTTTCCAAAGCTTTCTATAAAAGTTGATTTTCCCGCACCCGGAACTCCCGTGATCCCAATTCTTATCGATTTTCCTGTGAATGGTAAAACTTCTTTGAGTAATAAGTCTGCCATTTCCCGGTGTTCGGGCTTTTTGCTCTCGATAAGCGTGATGGCTTTACCCAACATCCTTTTATCCGAGGATTTGATGCCGTTGATATAGTCCTGCAAGTCTATTTGCTTTGCCATTGGGAATTTGGAATAATTACAAATTAGATTGGGCTGGTTTTACCTGTCCTCAAATTGACTATTTTTGGTAAAACCAAATCCAAAAATAATGAAAAAATACATATACAGCCTCTGTTTAATTGGTGCAATCATCTATTCGTGCAAAACACAATCTACACCGTCAACACCTGTTACGCCTCAAACAGCTGGCGTTGCTGCAACTACAGATGCTGTTAAAAATGGAGGAGAACTTTTCACCCAAAGATGCGGCAGATGCCACGCTTTGCCTTCGCCATCAGATCATACTGCCACAGAATGGAAACCAATTATAGATGCCATGGCTCCAAAGGCAAAGTTGACAGCAGAAGAAACCAATTGGCTTTTGGCTTACGTGAATGCTAATGCGAAGAAATAATAATTAATTCTCTAAAAATTTCTCCAAAATCTCCACAGCACATTTTGGCAAATTGGTTCCAGGACCGAAAATAAAATCGGCGCCATTAGCATATAAAAATTCATAATCCTGTTGCGGAATAACGCCACCAACAACAATAGTGATATCTTCTGCTCCGAGTTTTTTAAGTTCTTCCACCACTTGCGGAACGAGTGTTTTGTGACCAGCAGCCAAAGACGAAACGCCTAAAATGTGAATGTCATTTTCCACAGCTTGCTTGGCCACTTCTTCCGGCGTTTGGAAGAGCGGAGCAACATCGACATCAAATCCCATATCTGCAAATGCTGTTGCCACTACTTTTGCGCCTCTATCGTGACCGTCTTGTCCCATTTTTGCCACCATTATTCTTGGTCTTCTGCCTTCTTCGTCTTCAAATTTCTGACTTAGTGAAACTGCTTTTTCAAAGTATTCGTTTTTTCCTGCATTCATAGCGTAAACTCCTGATATGGTTCTGATATTGGCTTTGTAACGTCCGAAACTTTCTTCCATCGCATCGCTCATTTCGCCCAAAGTTACTCGCCTTCTTGCTGCTTCTATGCAAAGTTCCAGAAGGTTTCCGTTGCCAGTTTTCGCGGTTTCGCGGATTTTATTTAAAATTTCTTCAACAGATTCTGCATTACGATTTGACTTAATCGAGTCTAATCTTTCGATTTGTTTTCTGCGGACTTCCGTATTATCGATGTCGAGGATATCAATGTCGGTTTGTTTAAGATTGGATCTGAAGGAATTAACTCCGATGATAAACTCTTCTCCGCTGTCAATTTTAGCCTGTTTGATTGCCGACGCTTCTTCAATTCTCATTTTCGGGATTCCGGCTTCGATGGCTTTGGTCATTCCGCCTTCTTTTTCGACCTCATCGATGTATTTCATTGCTTCATCAATCATCTGCTGAGTTAATGATTCTACCAGAAAACTTCCACCCATAGGATCTACCACATTACAAATTCCGCTTTCCTGTTGCAGAATGATTTGCGTATTTCTGGCGATTTTCGCTGAGTAATCGGTTGGCAATGCAATTGCTTCGTCTAAAGCATTGGTGTGAAGCGACTGTGTTCCACCCAAAGCAGAGGACAATGCTTCAATAGCTGTTCTGGTAATATTATTGAAAGGCTCCTGCTCTGTCAAGCTCCAGCCGGAAGTTTGAGAATGCGTTCTTAAAGCTAAAGATTTTTGATTCTGAGGATTGAATTGTGTCAAAAGATTGGCCCAAATATATCTTGCAGCACGCATTTTGGCAATTTCCATAAAATGGTTCATTCCGATAGCCCAGAAAAAGGATAATCGTGGTGCAAAATCATCAATATTCATTCCGGCTTTGATTCCTGTTCTTACATATTCCAAACCATCGGCTAAAGTATAAGCCATTTCCAGAACCGGCGTTGCGCCAGCTTCCTGCATATGATAGCCGGAAATGGAAATAGAGTTGAATTTCGGAATATTTTTAGAAGTATATTCAAATATATCGGCAATGATTTTCATTGACGGTGTTGGCGGATAGATGTAGGTATTGCGCACCATAAACTCTTTCAAAATGTCATTCTGAATCGTTCCGGACAGTTTATCCTGAGAAACGCCTTGCTCTTCCGCAGCGACAATATAGAACGATAAGATCGGTAAAACGGCGCCGTTCATCGTCATCGAAACTGAAATCTCATCCAAAGGAATTTGATCAAATAAAATCTTCATATCCTCAACAGAATCGATGGCAACACCGGCTTTCCCAACATCACCCACAACTCGTGGATGATCCGAATCATAGCCTCGGTGCGTAGCCAAATCAAATGCTACCGAAAGCCCTTTTTGTCCCGCAGCCAGGTTTCTTCTGTAAAAAGCATTGGATTCTTCTGCTGTAGAAAACCCGGCATACTGACGGATTGTCCAGGGTTTTTGGACATACATCGTAGAGTAAGGGCCACGTAAATAAGGCGTAATTCCGGCAGAGGTCTCACACAGGCTCTTATTCACATCTTTGCTGGTGTATTTTGATTTTAATCCCAAACCATCTTTTTCAAAATAATAGTTTTTCGAAGCGGAATTGAATTCAATATTTTGAAAATCAGGATTTTGGTTTAATATTTTATGGCGCATCTTATAATGGGTTGTGGCAGCTAAAGTTAATAATTTTTTAAACTTAGCAGAATAAAGATGTCACAAAACTTGATATAAGTTCATAACTTTAGTCTCTAAAAAATAAAATTATGTTAAACCCTGGAACAGTTGCCCCGGACTTTGAATTGTATGCCACGCCGGATCAAAAGCTGAAGCTCAGCGAGCTGAAAGGCAAAAAAGTAGTCCTCGTTTTTTATCCTGCGGACTGGAGCCCCGTTTGCAGTGATGAACTCACCATCTATAACGAAGCGGCAAAACTTTTTGAAAAATACAATGCACAGGTCGTCGGTATTTCTGTGGACAGCAAATGGAGCCACACCGCTTTTTCTGAGCAGCACCATTATCATTTTCCTTTGCTTGCAGATTTTGAACCCAAAGGAAAGGTTGCCCGACTTTACGAATCTTATGATGAAGAAAACGGTCTCTGCAAAAGATCAATTTATCTGATAGACGAAGAAGGCAAAATCGTATGGAACTATCTTTCACCAGTGGGCGTCAATCCTGGTGTAGATGGTGTTTTGGATGCACTGGATCAACTTAAAAACGACAAAAAATGAGTAAACTACGACCACCAGTTAATGAGCAGGATCACTTTCAGGGAAATCCGGAGAAGGCAAAAGTGATTTTAACAGAATATGGCGATTATCAATGTCCCAGCTGTGGCGAGGCATATCCGATCGTCAAAAACCTGCAACGGCATTTTGGAGAAGACCTGCTGTTTGTTTTCAGGAACTTTCCTTTGCAGGATGCACATCCTGATGCTTTTTCGGCAGCGTTGGCAGCAGAAGCGGCCGGTAAGCAAGACAAATTCTGGGAAATGCACGATGTTCTGTACGAAAACCAAGACCGGCTGGATCAGGAAGCTCTGGAATATTACGCTGAAAAGCTAGGGCTGGATGTACAGCAATTTCTGGAAGATCTGCAAAGTAACGATATCCGCAAGAAAGTTGAAAACGATATAGAAAGCGGATTGAGAAGCGGCGTAAACGGTACACCATCTTTCTACATTGGTGAGGAAAAATATAACGAAGACTGGAGCGAGGATTTTCTGAAAGCCGTTATAGAACAGTTTATATAGAGATCGTTTCCAAATCTTTTTAAATTATAGATAATACATATGTGGCGCTCCGCAGGAGCGCTATTTGTTTGTGGCAGAATGGTAAGAGATAACCAATGAAAAAAAAATTATTTGAGAGCGACAATTTGTCATTATTTGCTGACTGGTATTTTTTTTGAGAAATGGTGTGTAGATGTCAAAACACGCGGCAGAGATGGTAGTGGAAATCCTTTTGCTTTTTTAGATTTTACGCGTTGTTGAGAATGAAAATGTTCAGAAAAGCAAAAGATTGCAACGAACAGCCCGGTGACAAAATAGCTTGGGGAAAGCTTCGGTTTTTGGCAGCCGCCCCGATTATAATTGATTGTCAATGAATGATAAATGGTTGTAATCCAGAATTTTAATAAAACAAAAAAAATATAATATGGCAACAGGAAGTATTAATGTATCGGTGGAGAATATTTTCCCGCTGATTAAAAAGTTTCTTTACAGCGACCACGAGATTTTTCTTCGTGAGCTGATTTCTAACGCGACAGATGCGACAACCAAACTGAAACACCTCACCACGATAGGTGAAGCAAAGGTGGAATATGGCAACCCAATCATCGAGGTGAAAATTGATAAAGATGCGAAAACGCTCACTATCAAAGATCAGGGAATTGGGATGACCGGCGAAGAGGTTGAAAAATATATCAACCAAGTCGCATTTTCCGGTGCGGAAGAGTTTTTGGAAAAATATAAAGATTCGGCTAAAGATTCCGGCATTATCGGGCATTTTGGTCTCGGATTTTATTCGGCTTTTATGGTGGCAGAAAAAGTGGAAATCTTGACTAAATCTTATAAAGATGATGCAAAAGCCGTGCGTTGGATCTGTGACGGAAGCCCGGAATATACGCTGGAAGATGCAGAAAAATCTGAAAGAGGGACAGAGATTATCCTTCATATTGCAGAAGATTCTACCGAGTTTTTGGAAGAATTCAAAATCCGTGAGCTTCTGACAAAGTATAACAAATTCAACCAAATCCCAATTAAATTCGGGACCAAAAAAGAGCAGTTGCCTTTGCCGGAAGGCGCTGCAGAAGGTACAAAACCGGAGGAGGTTGAGATCGATAATATCATAAATAATCCCAACCCGGCGTGGACGATTGCGCCAAGCGATCTGACTAAGGAAGATTATATAAAATTCTACCACGAGCTGTACCCAATGCAGTTTGAGGAGCCTTTGTTCCATATCCATCTGAATGTGGATTATCCTTTTAACCTGACTGGTATCCTGTTCTTCCCGAAATTGGGCAATAACCTAAACATTGAGAAAGATAAAATCCAACTGTATCAGAATCAGGTTTTTGTAACGGATGAGGTAAAAGGTATTGTGCCGGATTTCCTAATGTTGCTGAGAGGTGTGATCGATTCTCCGGACATCCCGTTGAACGTTTCGCGTTCTTACCTGCAGGCTGATGGCGCTGTGAAGAAAATCTCTTCTTACATCACCAAAAAAGTGGCGGACAAGATGGTTTCTCTCATCAATGAAAACCGTGAAGATTATGAGAAAAAATGGAATGACATCAAAATCGTGATCGAATACGGAATGATTTCCGAAGAGAAATTCTATGAGAAATCTGACAAATTTGCACTATACCCTACCACAGACAACCATTATTACCTCTGGAATGAACTGATTGATAAAATCAAACCAAACCAAACGGATAAAGATGGTAAAACGGTTGTACTTTATGCGTCTGATGCTAATGAGCAGGACAGCTATATCCAGTCTGCCAAAGGGAAAGGTTACGAAGTCTTGTTGCTGGATTCGCCAATCGTTCCGCACCTGATTCAGAAACTGGAAGGTTCCAAAGAAAACGTAACGTTTGTAAGGGTAGATGCTGATCACATCAATAATCTGATCAAAAAAGATGAGCCTAAGATCTCAAAACTGACTGATGCAGATAAAGAAACTTTGAAAAAAGAGATCGAAGAATCTGTAAACGATCAGAAATTCACGGTTCAGCTGGAAGATCTGGATTCTACAGATGCGCCGTTTACACTGACTCAGCCTGAGTTTATCCGAAGAATGAAAGATATGCAGGCGACAGGCGGCGGCGGAATGTTCGCAATGGGCGGTTTCCCTGAGATGTACAATCTTGTTGTGAATGCTAACTCAGATTTTGCTGGAGAATTATTGAAGAAAGATAATGACGATGAGAAAAAAGCTTTGGTGAATCAGGCTTTGGATCTCGCAAAACTATCCCAAAATTTGCTTAAAGGAAAAGAACTGACCGATTTTATCAAACGTAGTTTTGAGAGTTTGAAATAAAACTTAGATTAATAAAAATAAATAAGCCGTCCCAATATTGAGACGGCTTATTTTATTTTTAATTAAATCAAAAAATTAAGGTTCTTTCTGCAAGACGACAAAAGCCGGGAAGTGATCCGAATAGCCACCAGTGAAGGTGTCGCCACTCCAGGACCGGAAAGGATAACCTTTATAATTGCCTTCTTTTGATACAAGATAAGATGGCGCATAGATCTCAGCTTTGTAGACCGTATAATCTTTTCTCAGCTGATTGTTTGGCGAATATAGATTGGCTGATACAATGATCTGATCAAATAAGTTTGGTGCATCCTGATAAGCCAATGAAGCCACACCCTTTTTGTACAGCGGGTACATTAGGTTAAGATAATGATTTTCTTCATTAAGATCTTTTGGGTTACCTACTGCTTTTAGGTAATTCTTAAGGCTTGAGCTTACCGGATCATCGTTGAAGTCACCCATGGCAAAGAGTTTTGTAGATGGATCCAATGCCTTTACACTATCCATCTGTTGCTTCAATATTGCCGCCGCCGCATTACGTTTTGGGAGAGATGCTGCCTCGCCACCTCTTCTTGATGGCCAGTGGTTAAGGAAAAAAGCCACTTTCTCATTATCCAGAAAACCTGTCAGTACAACAATGTCCCTGGTGTATTCTCTGTTGCCGTTGTCACCAAAAACCTTTACCTCCTTTTTCCATGATTTTGACGGAGTAAACCTTCTTTTCTGATAAATAAATGCAACGTCTATCCCTCTGTAATCATAAGAATTGTAATGTACCACACCATAGTCATATTTGGCAATTGAAGGTTCTTTTACCAGGTCTTCTATCACCTGGCGGTTTTCTACTTCAATAAGGCCTACGACTGCGGGTGCTGTCCCGGTATAGGCACGCCCAAGTTCTGAGATAACTTTAGCCTCATTCTCCAGTTTTTGCTTGTATATTTTGTAAGTATAGTTTTTAGCACTTTTAGGTGTAAATTCCTCAGAGCCGCTTTGTAATCTCACCACTTTTTTGCCTTTAAGAGCCTCATCATTCCACGGTCCTTTGTAATCTTTATCTGTAACTTCCAGATATTTGATAGAATCAAGAGGGACACTTCTGTGGAAAGCCGGGTTATTGACATCCTTGGTGCCATCTATATAATCTGCAGAACGCACGGTATCCCAAAGGTTTTCAACATTAAGAAAACCAACAGTGGCGGCACGTACCTGTCGCTTCTGCTGTGCAAAAAATAAAGAAATGCTTAATAATGCTATTAAGCTAAAACTGTTTTTCATAATAAATTAGGTAAGGTTACAAAAGTAAATTTTTTTATACTGATGCAAAACAAAACTTTTAGTTTTTTATAAAAAACAGGATTGTATTTCTCAAAATTGATATTGTGTTAAAGTAAAAATAAAATGTTAAAAAGTTCTAATTAGTAAAAAATTATTACATTTGCGATCCGTGTATAACGCACTGTATATTAGAAAAAAAGAGCAAACAAAACCTAATTGATTTATGATTAAAAAATTATCATTAATCTCCTTGTTTACAATGCTTCCCGCAACATTTTACTATGCACAGACAACTGTTTTTGCATATCTAAAAGATGCCGACGGAAAACCTGTTGAGAAAGCACAAGTAGACCTAAAAGGAGAAGGTAATGATGTGACGGCAGACAAAATTGGCTATTTCCAATTTGTAGATCTGAAATCCGGCCACTATCAGATTGTAGTAACCAAACCAAATTTTGAGCCAAAAACTTTAGAATTTGATATAACTACAGAGAAAAGAAAAGACTTGGGGGTTGTAACCCTATATCCGGCTTTAACGGGGGCAGAGCAAGGATTAGCAATTCTTGACAATGGAGATGATGAGGGCAGCGGTCAAACATCTACAGTTGGACTTTTGCAGTCTTCTCAAGACGTTTTTAACAGAGTAGCCAGTTATGATCTTGGTTTCTACTGGTTCAGACCAAGAGGTATTGACGGCAGAACATCCGAAAATATGCTCAATGGTGTTTCTATGGTAAAATCGGATAATGGGAATGTGGATTTTTCTAACTGGGGAGGCCTTAACGAGATTGTGAGATATCCCGAGATTGCATCTAACCATGCTCCTTCAGAATATGCTTTTGGTGGTGCTACAGGCGTTATTTACAAAAATACAAAAGCCAGCGATTACAGAAAAGGTTTTCAAGCTACATATTCTATTACCAATAGGAATTACCGCCAAAGAGTTTCGTTGAGATATACTTCTGGAATGTCCAAAAAAGGTTGGGCTTTTACCGTAATGGGAGCAAAGCGATGGGCAGAAGAAGGTATTCAGGAGGGGACTTTCTACGATGCATACGGTACTTACCTTGGTGTTGAGAAAAAATTCAATAATAATCACTCGATCACGTTTAATGCATTCGCTTCACCATCCAGAAGATCTACTGCAAGTCCTAACACTCAGGAGGTTTTTGACCTTAGAGACGTACATTATAACTCGTACTGGGGCTGGCAAAATGGGGAAAAAAGAAGTGAGCGTGTAAAGACAAGTTTCCAGCCAATTTTCCAATTACAGGATTTTTGGAAAATTAATAAAAGATCCAATCTCTGGACTTCAGTATCTTATCAATTTGGTAAAGAAAAAGGATCCCGTCTTGATTGGCAGGGTGTTCCCAATCCCAATCCAACTTATTACAGAAACCTGCCTAGCTACTATGCTTCTTTAAATCCAAGTGCTTTGGTTGCGGATCCTAATAATCCTGGCAACCTTATTACGGCTGTTCAGGCCATTGCGACTTCTACTCAATTATGGCAAAATGCAGATCCCGAAACTACGCAGATCAATTGGGACAGACTTTATGCAAAAAACCTTTCCCAGACACCTGTAACAGGATATGGTGTAACAGGAAGAAGAGCATTATACTATCAGGTGAATGACGTAAGTGATGATAAAATCTGGAATGCTTCAACCCATTATACTTATAATTTTACAGATACATCCAGGTTTTTGTTGAATGTATCTTATCAGAATTATAGATCAGAACTTTACAGGGAAGTAAAAGATCTTCTTGGGGCAGACTTTGCATGGAACAAAGATCCATTTGCTGCGACCAACAATCCAGGAACGTCTGCATTACTTAACGAGGGCGAAGCTAATGTTGCAAAATATGTAGGAGACAGGATTGGATATAACTATATCTTCAGAAGACAAGAAATAAAAGTGAATCCGGGTTACAAGTTTTCCACAGGTGCTTTTGATGTTTTTGTATCCGGTATGGTAGGTTATTCCTCATCAAGTAGAGAAGGTTTATTCAAACATTATCTGTATGCAGATTCTTTCGGAAAAAGTGCTGACCAGAATTTCTGGAACTATGGTATCAAAGGTCAGGTTCTTTACAGGATCAACGGTAGAAATTTCTTGATCTATAACGGTAGCTTCTTTTCCCAGGCACCATTCTTAGACGATATTTTCATCAATCCAAGACTTAATGCTTCTATAGCGCCTAAGCTAAAAAACACTTTAGTTAATGCCAATGACTTGAGCTATGTTATTAATTCTCCGCTTTATAAGATCAGAGCTTCTGTCTTTTTAGTAGATACACAGAATGAGACCAATGTACAGCGCTTTTTCGCGGACGGTATACAGATAGAAGATAGCGGTGCGGCAGGAGACAACGACAGCAATACGGGGGGGCAATATGTACAAAGTGCATTTGTAACACAGATTATGTCTAATCTGGAGAAAAGAAATATGGGTGCAGAGTTGGGTGTAGATGTAAAAATATTACCAACATTATCCTTCCAGGGTGCAGCCAGTTATGGGCAATATACTTACAGAAATAATCCTAACGTATATTTCGCGTCAGATAATATTGGTGTGTTCTCTAATGGTCTTTCTTATACAGAGTTTGGGAAAGCATACATCAAAAATTACAAACAGGGAGGAACGCCACAAACTGCTTTTTCTGCAGGTTTGAGATACAGTTCTCCAAAATATTGGTGGATAGGTGGTAACTGGAACTATCTGGATAATAATTATCTTGACCCGTCGGCATTGCTAAGGTCAGAGTCTTTTGTCCAAAATGGCCAATCCCATACACCTTATGCAGAT
This sequence comes from Epilithonimonas bovis DSM 19482, assembly GCF_900108115.1. Classification (GTDB taxonomy): domain Bacteria; phylum Bacteroidota; class Bacteroidia; order Flavobacteriales; family Weeksellaceae; genus Epilithonimonas; species Epilithonimonas bovis. The sequence continues at coordinate 4,531 of NZ_FTPU01000012.1, read as the reverse complement.
TTGGATGAAGCTCGTCTAAGACAGTTGCTAGAGCCCAATAAATTACCATCAGCATTTTTCTTCAACGCCAATGTAGGGAAATCCTGGATATTAGGTAAATATTATCTACTTATCTCTGCAAGTGTTAATAATATCCTCGACAACACCAGATATATCACAGGAGGTTTTGAACAGACACGTAACGGTAAGTACGATTCTTTCGGAGAAGATTATGACAGATCTACAACACTGTTTGCTCCTAAATATTGGTACACTCAGGGCCGTTCCTATTTTGTAAACCTTCAAGTAAGATTCTAACTAATAAATAACTAACAATGAAAATAAATAACATTTTAAAAACGACATTGATGTCTGCGATTGTAATGACATCATTCAGCTCGTGTGTCAAAGAAGATGACTGGAGCACTCCGGAGATTCTTTGTACCAATAAGTTTGACGCAGCCACAATATCAATGGCAGATTTTGCTGCATTGGCTCCTGCGCCAGAATCAGGATCATATTCTGGGACAACTTATAAAATCCCTGCCAGTGGATCTGCTGTAATTTTTGATGGTTACATCGTTTCTTCAGATGAAAATGGTAATTTCTTTAAAACAATTTCTTTTCAGGATAAGAAAGAAAACCCAACAATTGGGATGCAGATGGAAGTGGACAAATCCTCTAACTATGCAGATTTCCCTGTAGGAGCACATATTCGTATCAAAGCTAACGGGCTTGTTTTGGGTTGGGACAGAGGAACGCTTAAGCTTGGTTCTGTAGATAATACATACGCTATTGGAAGAATACCAAGCGTTTTACTGAACAGATACCTTTCTGGTGTTTGTAATGGTAACAACAGATTGGATGTTGCTACGCTTGTACCGACTGTTCTTCCTAACCTCAGCAAAGCATTGGATACAAAATATCTTAATACATTGGTAAAAGTAGCTGGTGTTCAGTTTAATGAATCACTGGTTACTCCTACACAAAAAACATTTATTGACTATATTGCAGGAGTAGGTCAGGATACAGACCGTTCTATTGTGGACAAAAATAACAACTCAACCATACTAAGAAGTTCTGGGTACTCTACATTTGGTGCCACCTTGTTACCTAAAGAGAGCGGTGACCTTACATTTGTAGTTAGCAAGTATAATGCAAACTGGCAAATGATTATCAGAGGACTGAATGATATTAATTTCAAAAATCCAAGATTTGTCCCTGGGGTACCAGAAAATCCTTCTGCTTCTGCAGTCAAATTATTTAACGGGTCTGATTTTGAAAACTGGAATAATTTCCTTGGCAGCCTTAATAGCTTTGGGCTGAAATCTTATGCCACGCAAGGTGTAGGTCTTGGTTATAACGGGACAAACTCTTTACAGATCAAAGGAACGCCTACTGGTAATGACTATGTTTTCACAAGTTTTGCTACAGGTGGATTGCCTGCAACACCAAAAAGAATTACTTTTTATATCAAGGGTAAAGCTACTGGAAAATCACTCTCTTTTAATGTTTACAAGGCCTCAGACAATTCTAAATACTATTCATTTAACTTGGGTACGTTTACTAATGGTGCAATTTTAGGCTCTTTTGATGGGCAACTTAACCAATATACTGGCTCTATTGATACAGGTGGGAATTGGAAGTTGGTAGAACTCACACTATCTGATTTACCTGACATCAATGTGGCAGAAGGTAAAACTGTTTTTGCACTCAAAGTGGGTAGTTCTGCGGTATATGATCTTCAGATTGATAATATCACAATTGAGTAAGCAGTAATTTATAATATATCACAAAAACTCCCGCCGTCGGCGGGAGTTTTTTTATTTGTACCTGAGTCAAGTTTTTTTACTTACTGCGTAAACACCTGATCCGCAAAAAAGGCTTCAAGATCACGAAGTGTTTCCGGCGATGTCTGGATATCTTTTACCAATGTACCTTTGTTGATCACCACAATTCTGTCACAGACCTCGGTGGTATGGGCAAGATCATGGCTCGAAATCAAAAATGTAGATTCTGATTTTTGCGACCACTCCCTTACTAGATTTTTCAGTTTTATTTGCGTCGATGGATCCAGATTGGCAAAAGGCTCGTCAAGGATGATGATGGGAGGCGTTCCTATCAACGCACCTACAATCCCTACTTTCTTCATGTTTCCTTTAGACAGATCTCGGATGTATTTTTTAGCATTCAGGATTTCACCATTAAAAAAGTCGGTAAAATTTTTCACAAATTCATCCACCTGTGCTTTTGTGAGTCCACGTAATTCACCAAGAAAATAGAAATATTCTTCCGGAGTAAGGTATCCGATCAAAAAACTTTCATCGATGAATGCGCCCACCTTGTTTTTCCATCCTTCTGATACATTCACTTTTTCGTTATCGATGGATACATTGCCAGTAGTAGGTTCTATCAGATCCAGAGTCAAGCTGAATAATGTAGTTTTCCCGGCACCATTGTTACCTACCAAACCAATAGTTTGACCTTTTTGGAATTCGAGATGTTCAATTCCTAGCACTTTTTTGTTTTCGTAGACTTTAGAAAGATTATCGATTGTGATCATTGATTAAGATATTAGGAGTGAGATATTAAATAAAGTGTGTCTGAATTTTTAGATGTATGCCGTAAGAAAATTGTTCATCAGATAAGTGATGACCAAAGCTTATTTCTTTGTTTTCTGTACTTACCAAAAGTTGATAAGCTTACATTCTTTTAATTGCCTTTAAAAGCTTTTATAGTAGAGTATTTTTCTTTTTTGTATAATTTAACAATATAGTCAAAGAATTTTTCTCGGAAAAGAAATCCAACCATCCCCAATACAGCGAGGGATGCAACAGCTGCTGTGGTACCTAAGAATTGTTTGGAAATACCAAAAACTGCCATTGGTAAAACCATTTGTGGCAGGATAAGCAGGATATTCCTAAAACTGAAATTATTTTTCTTGCCCATCGCCTTGCTTCTGGAGTTAAGATCAACAGGGTTTTTGTTATAAGCCCCGGACAGCAGTACGATCTGAGAATTGACACCAATATTATAGATCCCGGCTGCTAAAAATGTAAGATACAGTTCCCAGCTCACAAAAGCATAGACTGAAGCCAAAATCATACTGAGGCCCACTGCACTTACAATAAGCCACCATTTAGCCTTAAGGTATTCTTTATATGGTACATTGCGGGTCATCATCAGTGGATAATAGGAGCTGTCAAACGAAGGCACGCGCTGGCCAAACAGAAAGAGAAAACCACCTGTAACAAACAAACCCATAAAAAACTGCATATAAGAGGTCCTGTAAGTGGGAGAACTAAACATTAATAAACCATAGAACAGAAACAGAAAACTTCCCAGGGCAACCGATTGTACAGCTTTGCTCCGTTTGATCATCCGGACGTCATTGTTGATAAAGGTTCCCAGCACGCCGTACTTATTGAGGAAGCGGATATTTTCGGTCTTTGCTACTTCTTTTTTCATCTCCAGGCCACGATCCAGGTAGAAATTATTTTTGATGAATTTCTTGGTAATGGCAAAACCTGTAACTACAAATCCCATAGGCACAACAATCAGCCACCAATGATGATAAAAAAGCATCATAACCTTACCGGATAATGCCGAAAGAGAAATAAACTTATAATAATCCAACACAGCAGCAGCGGCAACAAGGCCGGCGATCAGCCATACGACCCAGTCTTTACCATTAAGAAGGATGTTGATAAAATTGTTGCAGAGGCTGAATAAAATGAGTGCGAAAACCCAGGACAAACTGCCGGGTACCGAATAGCCGTTATATAACAAAATACCTAAAAAAGGGATATAAATAAAGAGATTGCCCCAAGTAAAAAAGGAACTGAGAGTCTTGGCAATCAGATAATTGACCAATGTGCTTTTCCTGATATTCATCGTGAGAAAAGGTTTGATATTCTGTGTTGGCATCTGCTGGAAAAAGTATCTTACCAGGAGATCCAAAGTTAACCAGTAGACAAGGTATTGGCTAATGAAAGGCAGGGGATCTGCATGCAATTCTTTTTTAGGGATATAAAACGCGCCAAAAGCCAGAAATACAAACATCGCCAGCATATAAAGTATGCCGATTATCTGGAAAATCTTTACCACCATATTAGCAGCCAAAGCGCTGGACCGGAAAAAACTTTTAAATTCTAACTTTATAAATTGTTGCAACATGGGTCAAGTTTAATTTTAAATAGTCCCTCCTTAAACCACCTATAATTTACTGATTATTAGTATTTTGGGTTTAAAATAGCTTGTTTTTTATTGCAAGAATTTGTATCTTAGAGCTTTAAAACTTTGCAAATATGTTGGGGAAAAATCCAGAAAAGAAGCCAGAATTATTCCGCCCAATGTTGGTGGATTTTATTGACCACGAGCATGAACTTGTTCTACTTTCAGAAAAAATAGATTGGAATTATTTTGAGAAAGAATTTTCGCCCTTGTATTCCAAAGTGGGCAATCCGAGCCATCCGATTCGGTTTATGGTGGGTTGTTTGCTACTGAAACATTTGTATAATTTGGGCGATGAGACGTTGGAAAAAGCCTGGAT
>NZ_FTPU01000013.1 GCF_900108115.1 Epilithonimonas bovis DSM 19482 | reverse complement strand
ACCTATAACCACGTTAATAAAGTAGTAGGTTCGCATCCGCTACCATGTTAAATAAGCACATGGTGTATAATTAACTTGTTTAATTAATTTGATGATTTTAACCACGTTAAACCAGTACTAGGTTTTCAATTATAAAAAGCTATATTTCAGTCAGATAGCTTTTTACTAAAGTATTATTTTAAAATTTTTCAATTTTTTTTCTGCATACTTGTCTTTATCTATACCGTATTTATTCTACTTTTTTGATCTCATAATTTTATTTTACAAATTACACATACTGGTTTTCAATATGTTATGTTTTTTAAACTATTTTGAAGAAATGTTTTTAAGACTTGCTGGAAAAATGCGCCATTTTTTTAGCAAGATGTACCTTTGTCCGGACATTTTTTTCAAAAATATCCGCCCAAAGGCTATCTTGCCTTTTTTGCAAAAAGGGGGAAATTCCTCGGAACTCGTCTTTCTTTCTTGATACTATTATTTCAAAATAATTTTGATGTTCAAATTTTAAGCATTTCTGATATGCTTAACACACCTTTGCGGCAATATTAATCAATTAAATAGCCTTATTTATACTTATTTAGACTGCTAAAAGCTTGATTTATTGTAATTTATAAATTTATGTTTCACATTTGTGTCATAATTCTAGTAATGGATAAAACCCCCGATAGAATAAGAATTGAAATTAGAATAGAGCGAGAAAGAAAGAAGAACTGGAAAAAGCTTTGTTCAGAGAGAAATGTATCACTAACTAGTTTAATCATTGACTCAGTAGAAAACAGGTTAATGCATGATGAGAGAAGAAAGATACTAGCGTTCATTGAAAAACAAGACAACATTTTTGTAAAAATTGAAACAAACATTAATCAAATTGCCAAAATCGCTAATACAAATAAAAGTATGTCTCCAAATGAAATAACTAAATTTTCTGAAAAACTAGTTGAAATTGAGAAATTGAAAATTGAACAAAACAAACTTTTTTCAATGATTCATAGCCTACTTAGCAGATGATTGTTAAAGTTATGGCTCCAGCTGGATCAAATTTTCCTGGCGTTAAATACAATGAGAAAAAGATTGAAAATGGGAAAGGGGAATTGATGTTAATGAAAAATTTTCCTTCTTATATAAATAGTTTAAGCAGTCAGGATGAAGTTAAAAAATATTTAGCTTCAGTTTCAAAAGATACAAGGACAAAGAAACCTCAATTCCATGCTACAATATCTACTAGATTTCAGGATCATACAAAAGAACAGTTAAAGGAAATTGCAGAAGATTTTATGAAGAATATGGGATATGGTGAACAGCCATTTATAGTAGTATTTCATAATGATACAGAAAACAACCATGTTCATATTGTTACTACCAGAGTTGATAAAAAAACGGGAAACAAAATTGAACATGATTTTGAAAGATTAAAAGCGCAAAAAGCCTTGAGTCTGACAATGGAAAAGTTATACAGTGAAAATTCAAAAAGTAAAATTGAAAAGTTATTAAAATACAATTTTCAAACACTTAATCAGTTGAAACTATTGCTTCAGAGAGATGGTTTCACAATGTCTGAAAATAATGCTGATAGTAACAAAATAGATGTTTTGAAAAATGGTGTAGTTGAAAAAACATTACAAGCATTGAATTTTAGTAATGCAAAAAATGCTAACCGATTAAATCAGATTAAAGCAATAATGCAGAAATATAAAGGGCAATGGTCAAATCAAGTTTTCAAAGTAGTAGATCGTAGAGCAATTGAAGGGATGTTACCTAACGAAAAAATTAGTGATAACAGTAATCTAATTCCAAATATTGAGTATGAAAGTGAACTACAAGAAAAACTTAGAAAGAAATTTGGTATAGACATTATTTTCCATTTTAAAGATGACCGTTCACCCTTTGGATACTCTCTAATAGATCATAAAACTGGATCAGTTTATAAAGGAAGTGAAGTATTAAAAATGAATGACCTTTTTGACATTACAGACAAACAAATTGATAAAAGATTATTTGAGAGAATAAAAGATTTTACTTTTTCAAATACTCAATCTAAAGACATAATTCAATCACACTTTCAAAAAAAATTTGGCGTACAAAGTTTCATGATTTACAGTAATAATATTAGAAAAAGTAAAGAAACTTTCATGGCTATTAAAGATGATCTTAGAAATAAAATAAACGGAAAGACTCAAAGTGATGTTATTCTTAACAAGGTAGATGGTGTCTATTATTTTTTGCATCAAAGTTTACACTATTCTGGAAAGATAGAAGATATGATTAGTGAAAAAGAGATGGTTGATTTTTTACAAAAAATTGAAGGAAAAAATTCAACTAATATATTATCCGACATTTTAAACTCTGGTAATAGTATTATTTCTGAATTCTTGAAAAGTTCCGGAGGATCCTCAAAAGATCCTGGAGAAGATGAATTGAAAAGAAAACGAAAAAAACGCCGATAGGTAAACTTTCACAACTTATAAAAACTAAAATTATGATTATCACATTCGCTACACAAAAAGGAGGAGCAGGTAAGACTACTTTAGCAATCGCATTTGCTAACTATCTCTGTCAAGTTTCTAATAGAAAGGTGAATGTTTTTGATTTTGATTTTCAAAAATCTTTTTATAATAAATGGATAGAAGACGATCTTCTTGATTTTCCCAAATTATATAATGTAGAAGTTCTAGGTGATGCAGATGAAGAACCATTTCAAGATTTAGAAATTTTATTTGATTTAAGAGATAGCGAAGAAATTAACATTTTTGATCTGGCCGGAACCTTAGACGAAAAATATAGTGATCTACTTACTTACAGCAATTTTATAATTATTCCTTTTGAATATTCCGACGTGTCTGTAAAATCAACTCTTGTTTTTAAAAATCTATTAGGTCTTCTAGAAAGCCAAGCCGAAAGAATTTTTGTACGATCTAAATACGATAAATCATATAAGTACCTAAACCAGCCAGATATGGATAATGAGATTTCAAAATATGGAATCTTGGTGAATTCACCTGTTTACAAAAGAAATTGTTTACAAACAATAGATACAAGAAGATTAACCTATGAACAAAAATATTCAGTTCAAAAGACCTTTAATGAAATCATAGAGCAAATTAATGAAACATTACAAATTACCATTTAATATAAAACTTGAGAGAAAGTATAATGACATTACTATAGAAAATTATTTGTCAGATCGCGAGCAAACTACAGAAGAACGTAAAAATCGAATAATTCAGATAGATAATGATCTACACATTGAACTTGGCAAATTTCAAACTTTTGATTGCGATATAAGTGAGATAATCGATATCGGTATGCGCTACGCCCTAGGTAAACATGATTTTAGAAAACTCGTTGCTAAAATACTTGAGGAAAAAGAAACTAAACAAAAACAAATAATACTAACATGATAAAATTTACTTTGACACTCCTAGCCGTATATATTCTTTATTACGGGGGCAACATACTTTACGATCTATTCATCAAGAAAGAGAAAGTAATTGTCGCAGATGAAGGTGAAACATTCTCATTGGAAGACATTGCTGCAAAAGATTCTGAACCAATTTCCAATGTTGGGATAGAAGATGTCGAAAACATTAATATGCCTAATCAATTCCAAAAAAACGAATGGAGCAATAATAATGATGAAGACTCTTCACACGTACAAGATATCGAAGAATTGAGAAAACGTTTTGAGGCAGAACAAGAAATTGATGATATATCATCTACAAAAAATAAAATAGAAACTCCTCCAGTTGCAAAGAAAAAATCAGAGTGGAAAGAGTTTCTAGGAAAAGCTGAAACAAATGTCCGACTAGTCGCAAACTATGAAGGACACAAGGTTTTTCACTCCTTAATTTAAACCCATTTAATTTTTTAAATATTTTTATTATGATCGAAAAAATGACAAAGAGGATATCTGAAATGATATCAAAATCGAAAAAGAAAGTTTTAGCAGCAGCTGCTTTCGTAGGAATGACTGGATTTGCCTATGCCGGTCCTATTGGTTCTGCAACGAGTGAATTAGCACAGTATAGATCCGAAATTAGCGGATTGGTCTATGCAGTCGGGGGTATTGTAGGTTTTGTTGGAGGTCTTAGGATTTACAACAAATGGCAGAACGGAGATCAAGACGTCAACAAAGAACTTTTGGGATATGGTGGCGCAATGATTTTCTTATTTATTGTACCAACTGTTGTCGGGGCTTTCTTCCCTTAATCTGAATCTTATGGGTTTTTATTTATACAAGGGGCTAAAAAAGCCCCTTGTTTTATACGGATTGAAGGATAAGTATATCTATTATGCTCTCGGGTGTGCCGTGGCTGGACTTATAGGAGGAATGTTACTATCCCAAGTTTTTAATCTCATAGTTGGTTTAATCTGGATTGGGATATTTGGTGGTACAATATATTATCTATACAGATTTCAAGATAAAAATGGATTATTCAGTAAAACCAAAAACCATGATGAAATTTACATATTTCCTAAAAAATTCAAAACGAGTATCATCTTAAAAAACAAAGCAAAAGTTATTAAAAAATCACATAATTCTTAAAACTAATTGACAAAATATTTAAATGAAAAAAAAGGCATTTGAAATACCTTTCATAGGGTATGATAGAGGTCAGGATTACAAATGGAATTTTGACGTCTTAATAGGACAGTACGGTAATCCTGTAATTGGAATTAAAATAAAGAATATTGTTGAACAATATTCCGCTGATCCAGACATGTATGAAAATTTTCATACCATACTAAACCAAGTTGTTGCGATTATTGGAGAGAATCGAATAGTCCAAAAACTCGATATTTTCTCAAAGAAACAATATAAAGCAGAGCCTTCTAATGAATTTTTGCAGCAGAAATATTCAGATCATTTTGACGGTAGATTGTTTAAAACAATTGATACTATTTTACTTTTTACGGACTTAATTGATGATAAGTTAAAACCTAAAAAGAAACAGTACGATTTTACTGAAAAAAATTATAAAGATCTAAGAGATAAATGTCAAAAGGTTTATATGTTATTGGAGCAAAATAATTGTGAGCCGAAGTTTTTACATGTAGAAGATTTTGAATATTACATAGGAGGGACTTTGTCTATGAACTTTACCAAAATGCCACTTTTTGATAATCTTAAAGCAAACAATGAGAATTTACAAATAGGTAATGATTTCGTTAAAACAATTTCATTTGTGGACGTTGAGAATATTGATTTGCCATCATCTGTGGATACATTTTCGTATTTGGGTGGAAACGGTTCAGCAGCAGATACTGCTGTAGATAACTTTAGTTTCATTAATGAACTTGAAAATTACAAAACCATAATCTATAACCAGGTTATTTCTATACCGGCACAAGCACAACAACAGAGAGATCTTGACAAAAAGAAAAAAAGACATGAAGGGGTTGCCGCCAATAATCCGTCTAATGGAATTATAGCAGATGAAATTGGGGAATTACTTCACAATATTGCACTTGATGGACAACTCGTTGTAAATGCCCATTTCTCAATGGTTTTTTCAGCAGCATCTTTTGAGGAAATGGAAAATTTGGAATCTATGATTGAAAATAAACTTTTCACAAAAGGAATCATTGTTTCCAAGAATGCATATAATCAACTGGAACTTTGGCGATCGTGTATTCCTGGTAATGCTGTCGAACTTAGGCAGTATGATTTATTCATGACAACAAGCGAAGCTGCGTTGTGTTTTTTTTTTAAAGAAAGTTACCCAGTGAATGAAGAATCCAATTTTTATCTGAGATTTACTGATAGACAAGGGGTTCCTTTGAAAATTGATCCAGCTGACCTTCCAATGTCTTCAGGACGAATCAACAACCGTAACAAATTTGTACTGGGACCTTCGGGAAGTGGTAAATCATTTCTAATGAACAATATTGTTGAACAATATCTGACATACAATTATGATGTTATAATCGTAGACACTGGAGATTCATATTCAGGAACATGTAGTTATAAAGGTGGAAGATACATACAGTACACCGAAGAAAAGCCAATTACAATGAATCCTTTTTTAATGGATAAATCAGAATTCAACATAGAAAAAATTGAATTTTTAACCAATCTGATTTTTTTAATTTGGAAAGGACCAGATGCGACAATGACTTCAGAACAGAAATCAATTTTAGATAATGTTTTAATGTCTTACTATCATCAATACTTTAATAACGGTACTGAATGGTACGAAAGTAAATTGACTGATGAATTACTGTTACACTTAAGAAAATATAATATTCATTCTGAGGATATTTTTTCTGAAGTTGAAAATGAGAACAATCAAAAAACATATTATGATATTTTAGAAATTCCGTTTGATGCTCCAACTGAAGAAATTAAAATTAAAGGAAGAAAAAAAATAGCAGAGAAACATCCGGATAAAAATAAAAATAATGAAAACTATGATGTAAATGATTTCTATGAGACATATGCAGCCTATGAAACTCTAACAGATGAAGCGAAAAGAAAGATTTACAATGAGACTCAAATGATTCTTATTAAATCAAATGAAATTATTAAAAGGCCGGAAACTGCTGATGATTGGAATGAATCAATGAGACATGCAATTATTAAAAAAATAAAAGATCTTGAAGAAAAGCTTAGTGTTCCAGAATTATCATTCAATGGCTTCTATGAATATTGTGACAAGTTTTTACCAATATACTTGAACAATAAAAAACATAATATAAAGGAATCAGAATTCAATCTCAGAACATTTCTATTTGTATTAAATGATTTTTATAAAGGCGGACGATATGGGACAACTTTAAATGAATCTGCGGATAATACTCTTTTTGATGAACCTTTTATTGTTTTTGAGATTGATAATGTAAAGGATAATCCAAAGCTATTCCCTATTGTGACACTCATTATCATGGATACATTTATTCAAAAAATGAGACTGAGAAAAGACCGACGAAAAGCCCTCATAATAGAGGAAGCTTGGAAGGCAATCGCTTCAAAATTGATGGGAGGATACATTTTATATCTATACAAAACTGTACGAAAATTCTGGGGCGAAGCAGTTGTAGTTACTCAGGAACTGGATGATATTATAGGTAATGCTGTAGTAAAAGATTCTATCATCAACAACTCGGATACTTTCATTCTGCTCGATCAGACGAAGTTCAAAGATAACTTTGATAAGATTGCTTCGTTGCTTTCACTGAATAAAGTGGAGCAAAATAAAATCTTCACAATTAATAATTTAAATAACAAGCACGGAAGATCTCGTTTCAAAGAATTTTATATGAAAAGAGGTTCTAAAGGCGAAGTGTACGGAAATGAGGTCGCTCTTGAGCAATATCTGACATATACGACTGAAAAGCCTGAGAAGTCAGCAGTAGAATACTATGTGAAAAGTTTAGGGAATTATGATAAAGCACTTGAAGTTTTCGTAAAAGATATCCAAAATTTAGGAGACACTCTTCCAAATCTGGTTTCTTTGGTCAATTTGTACAAGAAACCAATAGATAATAAAGCAATTGCATTTTTTAAATATATGAAGAAAAAACATGCAGGGCAAAATGTATGGAAAGCTATAAATATTCAATTACTAAATGAACAAATTAGTTTCTCCGAACTTGTTAATTCTAAAATCAATGATTATGTATAAACTTATTATTTTTTGTTTTCTTTTTTGTAGCGTATCATCTTTTGCACAAAATACTTACATAGATGTAACTACAACTCTTGCTTTGGCTACGTATGCTGATAATTTACGAAAACAGCAAGAAAAAACTGTTGCTCAACAGACAAAATTACAAGAGGCTCAAACTTGGGTGGGTTCTCAAATGGTTGTCGCTAATAATATACAAAATAAAGTTCTGAAGGGATTGTCTACCGTATCAAGTGTATTGAGCAACGGCATACAAGTGAAAAAAATTTTAGAAAGGATTCAGCGGTGTTATAAATACACTAGTGAAGTGCTCAATATTGTTTCTCAACATCCCCAATATTCAGTTTTCGGTGTCAAATCCTCAGAAAAAGTGTATTCATCAGCACTTGATATTGTTTCAGAATATTCAGATGCTCTTGCTTCAGGAGAAACCAATCTGGCTACCGCTGGTGATAGAGCTAAACTTTTACAAAATACACTTCAAAAAACAATGATTTTAGAGATGTGGATTTTGGATGTCAAACTTCGCTTAGAGAGAGCCATTAGACTTGGTTTCTGGAAATCTGCCAATCCTTTTCAGGGCTACGTTGACACAGATAAGTCGATTGTAGACAATATCATGCGCCAATACAAATGGAATTTTTAATAACACAATTTTAGTATGATGAAATCCAGAATTTTAGCATTGCCTTTGTTAGCTTCAATAGTTTTGATCACAACATCGTCTGGAGGTGGTAGCACTCCTGCTTGGGAACAGGAAAACGTATCCTTCCCAATGATGAACCTGGAAATAAGAAATGCGATGAACGAAAACGATCGACAAGTTCAAATGCGAAACAAACAAGTAACAAATACCGCTTTAGAAACAAATAATAAAGAAGAGTGGTCAAAGTTCAGACAAATGACTGTTAAAATTCAAGATAGACTAAAGATTGTTTCATTTGCCATTCAATCGGTTACAACGGGAGTAGCTATAAGTAGGGAAATAGAATCTATCAAACATTATCAGACACTAATTAATGAAGCGATACAATCAGCACCTTATTCAGTTGTTGTTGCTCTTCCTGGTGAAATAGATTTTCTTAATAAACTTCAGATGAACGTCAGACTTGTTGCAGGTATTGTCCTGTCGTACGGTGCAATAAACCAAATGGAAAAAGCCGAACGAAAAATTTTGTTAGACTTTGCATTAGGTGAGATTAGAGATTTACGAAGAGATTCACAACATACTCTTTTCAAGGTTAACGATCTTATTCGCAAAGTTCAATGGAAAAAAAATACTATTAAAGGCTATGTAAATTTAGATAAACAGATTATAGGAGAAATTTTAAATAATATAAAAGGATATTAATTACATGAAAAAAACTCATCTATTTATAGCGTTTAGTTTTTGGGGTTGCATTAATGTTTTCTCTCAAGATGTAGCAATCAATGAAAAATTACTTGCTCAAATTACCAAAAATCAAACAGTTAGATTAGCAAGCAATCAGGCTTTTTTAGATTCTTATACTAAACAGAACGAGTTATATAATGACATTAATAAAAAGCTTGTTCAGGTAGTTGCTATACAAAACCATATTTATACCAATTTGTCTAATGTTAATAGCGCAATTAAACAAAGTAAAAGATTAGTTGTCATAGGTGAATTACTTATCAAAGTTGGTAAGAACTCAGCTGAAATGCTTTCATTAACTGCACAATACCCTCAATATTCTGTTTTGTTGTATGAAATCTATGCAAAAATTCTTGATCAATCCCTTGCTCTCAAAAATCAAATAACTCAAGAAGTTCTCAATGAAGATAATGACTTCTTGATGGATCAATATGATAGGGAAAAAATATTACAGAATATTTACACAAAAGCATCAATTGTAAATTCCGACATATTATATATCATATTAAAAATTAAAAATAGAAAGGTTATTCCATATCTGTATCAAGTGCCGGTTCTAAGAGATTATATTAATCTGGACAAACATATCATAAATACAATTATTCGTCAATATCAGTGGAGTTTTTAAATCGAAATTAACAAACATGAAACAAATTATTACCATTTTATTATTCTTTTTTATCCATACTGTATATCATGGTCAATCTGTAAAAAAGTTGAATGATCCTGCTATAGTTTCTCAGGAAAAGAGAGCAGTTTTTGAAAGCTGGGGTGATTGGAGACCGTACCCGAAATATAATTTTTTAGGTATTCAAACAAATTTTGCATATGCAACTGTGTGGGGAATGTGGTCTCCAAGAATAAATCAGGATTACAAAGATGGTGCTGATTTGAGGCCATTAAAACCAAACGGAACAGAAGTGCAAAGATTGGCAACCGTAAAAGTTGAAGAAAGCAAAGCTGAACAAATTAAGACTGAATATGACACTATTTACAAAAGAAATATTCAAGATTTTGCCCATTGGACTGCAACTACTGTTGATGCAGATCCTCTATGGCTTTTGTATTATAAAACTATGTTAAGACCATTGAACGAGTTTCCTGATGACCCACAAACTGCTCAGGATTGGGGAATTATTGATCCAGAGGTTTTTAAAATAATGCAATGGTCAGGCAAAATTGATAGACTTAAAGAAAAGCTTGATTTATTGAAAGAAAAATATAAGATGTCAAGAACAATGGATATGCCCAGGGGAAAGAGATTTTTAATGTATCATGAAACCCTCATTGGTTGGAGAGAACTACTGACAACTATAAGAAATAATGACAAAACAATGTCACTTTCAATGTCATACAAAAAGAAGGTTGATGAAATAAAGAAAATTTTCCAACCACAAACTGATCGGGAGATAGTTGCAAGCATAATGACTAAATATAAAAATCAATTTTAAAATTATGAAGGATAAATACTTAACAATAGGATTTTGCATTGTAGCAATACTTGGTCCGATCTTAATTTTTGGACAAACTACATCGCAAGATTATGCAAATGATCTAAGCTACTTCCAAGGAGAGGGAAGCTTTGAACAATGGTTCATGAAAGTTTTTACAAAACTGAATGTTTCTATGCAGCAGAAAGCTGACGAAGTGGCTTTGTTTGGTAGAGCTATAGGTGGAATTGGATGTATGATCTATCTCGGTACAATGGGTTGGCAAATGATTTCAGGAGATAGGGAATGGGAAATTGTACCAATGATTCGTCCATTTTTTATAGGACTAATCCTCACATATTGGTCAGGATTTACGGCAATGGTTAGCAAACCATTTGAATTATTATCAACACCAAGCGAAGCTATTTTTGAAAATTTAGAAAAAGATGCTGATGGACTACGTGTAAAAGTTTACGAAAAAGAATCTAAATTGATTGATTATGCTGTTCAAGTTCAAGCAAAAGAGAAAGCTAAACAAAAAGCAATAGATGATACAAAAACTGAAGATGGCGGTATTTTATCAGATATGGCATCTTCAGTCACTGATGCGATGGATAGTCTCAATGCGAGTATCTATGAATGGGAAATTAGATTCAATTTCAACGGACAAAAACTTTTAGGAGATTTAATTCAAATGATTGCTTTAGCAATTTTAAGGATCTGTACTTATTTAATTTTCTTTATTCAAAAAATTTGGATATACGTACTAGAAGTTTTGGGACCTATTGCAATTGGAATGTCAATGATTCCTGGATTTGAAAGTTCTTTCAATAACTGGTTAGCAAAATATATCAATATTAATCTCTACACTTTTGTAGCTTTTACAATAATTAATATTGGACAACAACTAATTATGAGTGGCTATACAATGCAAATTGAACGTCTTGATACACTCGCCCCAGGAGGAACTTTTAATGATCCGGCTGTATTAAGATTTGTTTCTTCTAATGGATTTCTATTTATAACCCTTCAAACTGTTGTAGCATATATAGTAACTGGAATTGGTGTTCTAATGACACCGACAATTGCTGATACAATTGTTTCTGCAGGTGGAGCTAATGCTATGACAAAAATGAAACAAGCTGCTTCCACAATGTTTGCTAAAAATTCTTTTGGAAATAAAATAACCAATAATGCTGGTAAAGTAGCAAAAACAGCTATATCTGCTACTGCTACTGGTGCCGTTGGTGCTGCTGCTGGAATAGCTAATAACGTAAGAGAAGTAGGTAAATCAATAAATACAATGCGAAAATAAAAATGTAAAGTTATGCTAGTAAAAAATATAGAAAAAAGAATAAAAGTAAATAAAATAGTGTCTATTGCGGCTATTCTATTTGCCGTAGTTATCGTAATCGCTGGATTCGTTTTTAGTTATAAAATGATACAGGATTCAAGAAAATCCATATATGTTTTGGATAATGGAATTCCGGTACTAGTAAAGCAAACAGATGTTATGCTAAACAGGCCTGTAGAATATAAAGCGCAAATTGAATTATTTCACCGTCTATTTTTCACAATAGCCCCGGATGATAAATATATTAAAGAAAATATCCAAAAGTGTTTATATCTAATTGATGACAGTGGAAAGAAAGAGTATGCTAACCTTCGAGAAAAAGGATTTTATAATCAGATTATTGCATCCAACGCAATAGTAACTGTTCAGACCGATTCAATCAAATTAGATTCAGGTAAAAACAGGTTTATGTTTTATGGTAAACAGTTTATTAACAGAAAATCGTCCATCATTACGAGAAATCTTGTTACGGAAGGGTTTTATGAAGATATTATCAGAAGTCCAAATAACCCACATGGAGTTCTTCTGAAAGACTGGCGAATTATCAACAACGATCAAACTGACGAAAAAATTAAAAGTGTTTACTAAAAATACAAAAATGATAGATCAAGCAATTTTACAGTATAAAAAGTTTTATGCTTTTCTTGAAAAGCATCCAAAACAATTCTTTGTGGCAGCAATGCTAATCCTTTCCGTGTCATTCATTGGTATGATAATAAAAGGAGTTTTTTTTCCAGTTCAGGAAAAGGATTCCTTTCAACTTCCCAAATTGTATTCGCAAAGTGAACAAAAAAAAGAACAAATTGATAAGAGAGAAAAAGAAATCGAAAATAATCTTAAGCAATTATCATTTTATAAGATAAAGAGCGATCAAGGTTCTTTGACAAGAGAAGACAGCGTAAAAATAAAATACTTGTATAACCAATTACAAAAACTTAAAAATGGACATTAAAAAAATTGATTTTAAACAAAAGAAATATGTTTATCCTCTGATGTTTTTACCAGTAGCATTACTTTTTGGATACGTGTTTAACTCGTTTTCTTCTAAAAAACCTAAAGAAAAAGAACAAACAGAATTGTCTCTAGCATTAGGTGATAGTAATGATTCAATAATGACAAAAAACGATGCTTACGATGCGTATTTTGAGAAAAAAGGTGACAGAACAATGCTCGGTGGATTAGACCAGGAAAATGACAGTCTTCAGAGGTACAGTGATAATTTAACTTACGCTGAAAAAAGAAAAATTGATTCTCTAAAAGCTATTACAGATGAAAAATCTGATCAATTAAAGTATAATGATCGCGATTCTTATTATAAAAAGCAACAACAACAAGCCAGAAGAGACAATGATGATAGGGATTATAAAAGATCGCAAGAAATGATTAGAATGCTTAATGGCAAAGCATCAGGTAATTCGGTTAGTAATGGAGCATCAAATAATTATTCTAATTATAACCAAAATCAGGCGAAGAGTTCGAATCAAAACGATCCGGTGAAAATGATGAAACAGCAAATGCTGGTAATGGACTCAATTGAGAAATCTAGAGATCCTGAGTATCAAGCTAGATTACGAGCAGCACAAAAATTAAAATCAAATCAGGAAAAAATGGATGAATTTCTGAACTCAACATTTAAAGTTAGTAAATCCGGAATAAGCAGCGACTTCAATGCTTTTTATAAAGAGAAAGAAAACCAATTTATAAAAGCAGTAATAGATGAAAATAATAAGGGATATTTAGGCAGCAGGATTAGATTCAGAACTTTAGAAGATATTTTTATCGCCTCTCATAAAATTCCTAAAGGGTCAGTTTTATTTGGTCAGATTTCAGGGTTCTCCATGCAGCGAGTGACTTTGAATATCGTATCTGTTTTAGCTAATGGAGAAATTTTACCAGTGAATCTTTCTATTTATGATGTGGATGGAATGAAAGGACTCTATGTTCCTCAAAGTGTTTTTCGTGATATGGTGAGAGAAATGGGTAGTAATTCAGTCCAGGGTACACAGATGGACATGGGAAGTGAAGGTTTTTTTACAAGTATGGGGTCTAAATTATTTCAATCAACTTCTAGATCAATTGCAAACCTTATAAAAATGAACAAAGCTAAACTCAAATTTAATTCATATGTATACTTGATTGATGAAGAGGATCTTAAAAAGAAAAATCCGAAGTAATCATTATAAATAACTTTTAAAAATTAATATTAATTATAACTACAAATCAATAACAATGAAAAAATTATTTTATACCATCTTCCTAGCAACATCAGCTTTGTTAACCGCTCAAACAGCAACAAAAGAAAGTTTAATTTCTGATCTTCCAGAATTAGAAATAACTGACGGCATCAATCTTCACATAATTTCACCTGAACCAGTACAATTTGTTGATTTATCTACAGATAATTTAGTCGGCGACTTGCCTTCAGAAAATATTGCCAGAGTTAAAATTTCTGATGCTGATTCCAAATTAGATTCTAAAAAAATTAATAAGAAGAATTTTTACGTTGGACAAAACCTCGGAGTGATTACGGTTGTTGGACAATCTTTTATGGCTCAGTATAAAGCCGTTTATAGGAATTCAGATAATTTGAATACTGTGACAAATATTCATATACAGCCCGAAGATATGCAACCTATTGAGTTTCCTAAGATGACTCTTTCTAATATGGAATTGCACCGATTTGCTTTAAACTTGTTATCAAAAAAAATTGATGAAAAACCAGTTAGAAAGGAAGAAAATTTAAAACTTGAAATGGATTTGAACAATGTTTATGTAATGAATGACTATATTTTTCTGGATATCACATTCAAAAATAAATCTAATTTGGGTTACGATATAGATCAGCTAAAGTTTAGTATTGAAGACAAAAAAATTCATAAGGCTACGAATAATCAGAGTATTGAAATTAAACCAATTTATAAATCTAATTATCAAAAATTCTTTAGAAAGAATTATAGAAATATTTATGTTTTCAAAAAATTCACTTATCCGAATTCTAAGGTATTAATGATCAGACTGGTTGAGGAACAAATTTCTGGTAGGACAGTAGAAATGAAAATTAATTATTCCGATATACTTAAAGCTGATACATTTTAATAAAAAATATTACAAATGATAAACTCACAAACTATTGCTATTCTGGCAAAAGAAAATATGCTGAAAGAAAATTTTTATAAAATTTTTTTAGATCCTACAACTGAATATTTTAATGAACTTAAAATAGATGGTTCTCACATAAACTTTTATAGTAAAAAAAGGTTTTTTAAAATTTATAAATTATTTATAAGAGAACTTGATTATCATGCTAATGATATTAATAGGGAATTGGACGTTATGAATGATTCTTTGAGTAAATTATTAAGTATAGATATTTATTACGAAAACCTTAGTAAAACAGAATTTTTAGCCATTATAAATATGCTTAGAAGTTACTATTTAGAACGGGGAGTTTTTATTAATCCTAAGGTGATTGAATCAATTGTTAATCTATACTATGGAGAAAATATCAAAGCTTCAAATAAACATTCTTAACATATGCAAGAACAACAACATCAAATAAAGATATACGGCTTTATGCAAAAAGCCGTGTACTTTGTTGTTATAATGGATTGTGTTTCATTATTTTTCATAAATAGTGATATACCGTTGTTGACAAAATTACTTCAGGGTTTTGTTAAAATGAAAATATTTTATCCACCTATTAATGCAAAAATAGCAACGCTTCTTTTAATTGCTTTAGTTGCAGTTGGTACAAGAGCAAAAAAAAGTCAAGACTTGAATATTGTTAAAACAATTGTAATTCCAATTATAATTGGTCTTTCAATGATATTAGGATCTCTTTATTTTGCAGGAATATCTATGGATAAAAATCTTCCTAAAGTTGTACCACATCTAAATCTTTATCAACTTATTTATCTAGCATTTTCATTCATTGGTGCTGTAATGACTCAGACTGGAGCAGATGCCATTTCTAAAATTATGCAAATGAAAATGGGTAAAGATAGATGGAATACGGAAGAAGAATCATTTGATCAAAACAAAGAACTAGTTAATACAGATACTAGTATTAATATTCCCTATCTCTTTAGATACAAAAAGGCTACTCACAAAGGATGGATGAATATTAATCCATTCCGAGGAACAATGGTTATCGGAACCCCGGGTTCCGGTAAATCATTCGGGGTCATCAATCCGGCAATCAGACAAATGATTTCCAAAGGTTTTTGTCTCTGCATCTATGATTTTAAGTTTCCGGATCTTGGACAAATAGCTTACTATCATTACTTAACTAAGAAAAGTAAAGATTCTAATTACAAGCATAAGTTCCATGTAATTAATCTGAATGATGTTGAAAAGTCGAAAAGAATTAATCCATTTAAAAAAGAATATGTCAAAACGTTAGCAGAAGCACAGGAGATGGCCGAAGCAATGGTTTCTTCATTACAAAAAGGAGGTGCAAGTGCCGGAGGCGGTTCTGATCAATTTTTTACCCAGTCTGCCATAAACTTTCTTTCTTCTTGTATTTATTTCTTTGCTACACATGAGAATGGGAAATATTCTGATCTACCTCATATTTTATCATTTATGAATCGTAGCTACAAAGAAATATTTGATACTCTTTTTGAACATGAAGAATTATATTCGCTTTTGTCCCCTTTTAAATCAGCATATGACAATAAAGCTTTTGATCAGTTGGAAGGACAAGTTGGCACTCTGAAAATTTTCCTTTCTCGACTTGCTACAAAAGAAAGTTTTTGGGTTTTTTCTGGTGATGAAATAGAGTTGAAAATTACAGATGTAGAAAATCCTTCAATTCTTATTCTAGCATCTGATCCTGGAACTCAAGATATTAATTCAGCGTTGTACTCAGCCGTACTCAATAGAACACTAAGGTTAATAAATAGTAAAAGAAATCTTCCTGGCGGAATTATAGCAGACGAGTTTCCTACGATTTACATCCATAAAATAGATAATGTAGTAGCAACGGCAAGAAGTAACAAGGTTGCAGTTTTATTAGGTCTTCAGGAACTTCCACAGTTACGACAGTTCTATAAGAAAGAAGTTGCAGATACAATATCAGCCATTATTGGGAATATACTTTCAGGATCTGCCAGAGATAAAAATACTCTTGACTGGCTAGAAAAAATGTTTGGAAAAATAAAACAAAAAACATTTTCACAATCTATTTCACAACAAGGTACAACTACTAGTATCAATGAAAAGATGGATAATATGATTCCAGCAGGTAAAATTGCTGCATTAAAAACGGGTGAAATGGTTGGGATGATTGCTCAGAGTGAAGAGAACGATACTGATGAATATAAAACTTCAGCCATTAACGGCAAGATTAACCTAGATATGAAAGCTATTAAAGAAGAAGAGGCAAACTTTGTTAAAATGCCTATTTATTATGACTTTTCAAAAAACCCTAATCTAACCAAAAATGATATTCTGTTGGCTAATTTTAGACGTATTAACAAAGAAGTAGAAATTTTAGTACATCAAATGATAAAACCATAATCAAATGAAAAAATTAATTTTAATACCCTTTTTTATATTCATAAACATTTTTTGCTTTGCTCAATTCAATACAATTACACCCAAATCAAAAGAAAAAATTGAAGTTTTGAAAGATACTTTAAGTTCTAAAAGCGATGATGTACCGAAAAAAAAAGATAAAATTTCTTTAAAAAAGATATTGAAAATAACGACAAAATCTGATTTGAAAAACGAAATAGATTCATTAAAAAGCATATTGAAAAAGAGTGCTTTGAATCTGGAAAAAAACAGACAAAATGATAGAATTCGTGATTCTTTGATATTTCTAAGACAGAACAAAATCGAAAATGAGAACTTTAACAAAAATAACAGATCATTTTCAAAATATGATCTTATAGATGAACCAGAAGAAATTTCCAAAGTTGTAATGCCATTGAAAGGCAAAATAAATGTTACATCTCCTTTTGGAGTAAGAAAACATCCAATTTTTGGACAAATCAAGATGCACAAAGGAATAGACTTAAAAGCAAATTATGAAAATGTCTATTCGGTGCTAGACGGAATTGTTACTGAAACAGGATGGGATAATAAAGGAGGTGGAAATTATATGAAAATTAAACACTTTGGCCGTTTTGAAACTTCATATCTTCATTTGTCAGATATATATTATCACATAGGAGAGAGGGTAAATGCAGGATTTATCATTGCAAAGAGTGGGAATTCTGGGAATTCTACAGGACCTCATTTACATTTTTCTGTTAAAGAATACGGACAATTAATTAACCCCGTCGTATTTTTAAATGACTTAATAAAAGCAAATAATTTAATCGCTATTTATAATGAATAACAACACACTACCCCAAGAAGAGTTGAAAAAGTATGGTATTATCAATGAAGATAATTCTTTTTCAAAAAAACTGTCTTCAGAAGACATCGAAAAATTTTTGAACGGCTACACAATTGTAGCTGATAATGAAAAGAATAGAATTGCATTTAAGCTTACAGATAATAATTCTAGGCTTAATGTTAATCTATTTGAAAGAGATAGGGACTTTGAGGAACTATTGGAAAAAAGTAAAGAAAAAGTTCAGTATTCGGATGTTAAAAAGCAATATGATATTAAGGAGGATAAATCGCCTGATCAGCTAAATTTCTCCAAACTAGCATTTGTGTTCGACAAGGAAACTAATACAGTTCGCGAATATGACATGATTAAAAATGCATCAGAATTAACCAAGGTAATTTTAGAAAAAAATAATGCATTAGAAAATGAGCAATACCGATTGGAACTTCAGAAATTAAAAAATGTACTTTATGATAAAATAGATCAATATCCGGAAATTGCAAAAGATATAAAAAATGATCTCAATATCGTAGATAAAGAGATTGACACAATTTCAAACGTTTCAGAAAATACGTTGCAGAAAGAAAAATCTGTTGATCTTGACGTTAATGATAAAGATATGTATGAAGATGCAAATCGTGAAAGAGAAGAGAAATTTCAGGATGAACGGGAAGAAGAAATGGATAGGCCGAGAGGAAGAGGCCGATAAATTAAAATTAAAACTCTGGAAGAATCCAGAGTTTTTTTTTCGTTTAAATTAATTAGCCTTAATTATACTTATTTAGACTGCAATTATCTGATTATGTAGGTTTTAACATTGGTTTTCAAGACTTTTGTAAACAAATCTAACAACATATAAATGCAAATCAATATAGAAATAGCGAAGTATAATGATATGGATGAAATGACTCCATTTCAAAAATTGAAATTTTCTTCCATTGATGAAGCTATTGCTAATGTAGAATTTCTTAAATTAGGTTACGATTATTTCAAAAATGGAGAAATACTTGCTGTTAGAGCTGATAACTCATCAAGAATTCATCTCATTGATCACGATTCTACGGTTCCATTAAATGAATTAAGAAAAGATCTTGAAAACAAATACACTTTTTCAACTCAAAAAGATTTAGATTATGACGAAATTGAATTTAAAATTACTACAAAGCCGGAAAAAAAATCGCTCAATTCAAATTTTAAATTTGAAAAGAACGAAAACACAAAATATGCAAAAACTTCAACAGGGGAAAATCTACCATTCAAACTCTTCAGAACCGATGATACTGGTGTCAGATCCAATTTACTACGGGAATCACAAAATTCAGGAAACAGTACAGATTTTGCATTAATTGAAAGGCGTTTCTCTGAAAACAATTCACTCCAATTCTTTGGAACTGAAAAAATTCAAAATCATAATGATATTGCCTGGCTATTCAAATCTTTAGAAGACGAAGCAGTAGAACATGCATTTCTAGTTTATGATTTTGTAGATAAAGGATATTTCGTACAGCATATTTCTACCGGCTCCTATAATGCCGCAATTATTGATAATAAGTCAATTATAGGTAATATTATTGAAGCAAATCCAGCTTCAGTTACTTTGGTCCACAATCATCCAAGTGGTAATCTTGTAGCATCACCAGCAGATGCGCATATTCTTGAAAAATTAAAAAATGCACTTAAAAGCACTGATGTAAAGGTTAATGATGGAATTATAATTAACCTCAGGAGTGGAAATTATTTGGTTTTCAATGAACAAAATTTATCCGATTTGAAACATAGAGAGGATAGTTTTAAAACGTCAATTAAAGTTCAATCTTATTCTTTTTCAAAACAGATTTTAGTAGAAAACTTTCAACCTATTCAAGTAAAATCTCCAGAAGAAGTTGCAGCATATATCACTTCTCAAAAATTTGGAATTTCTGATAAAACCGAAATGCTAATTCTCAATTCTCAGCTTAGCATTGTCGGAAAATTTATTTTGCCTGTTAATAATCAGGAAAATTCTATTATCGAAAATGTTTCAAAGTTTGGTGGTTCCAGTTGTGTTTTATATGGAAATAATATAACGCCGGAACTAATTGATTTTTATAGCAAACGTTTAGAACATTCTAATATCACAATAACGGATGCCATTCTACTTAAAAGTGAGAACGGGCAAAAAATGTGGGAATCCTTTATAGAAGAAGGAAAAATAGAAAAAAACTATAATGCCAAAACCGATTATTTCTCCGAGAATAATAAATCTAATAATACTGTAATGGAAGAAAACAATTTATCATGGTCAGACAAATATCTTACACCGAAAACAGATGCGTATAAAAATTTTGTAAAAGATATTGAAAAGACTGATAAGGAAAGGGTATTTAATGAAAAGGGAGATAAATTCCTCAAAATTTATGAGTATTTAGAGTCAAGGAAGTTAAGAGAAAATAAACAGGAACAACGAGGATTCAAATACGATATATCCATTTCTGTTTTAGATAAAAACTTGACTAAAACATTTCATTTTCAAGATTTAAGCCGTGTTATGAATGATTTAAAAAGGAGAGATTTTTCTGAAAACATAAGCCTGCTATTTAAAGACCGAAGTCAAAATATTGAAGTTTCAATTAATAATAATGCAGAAAAAGAAAAATTCTTAGCTGATTCATGGGCTAAAGAGTTCTCTTTAAAAACAGATTTAAGTTCCGGAATGACAAGAACTCAAATTGATGAGAAGCAATCCTATCACTATCGAAATTATGAAACTGAAGCAAAAAAATTAGGAATTGAGATTACACCTTTAAATGAAATTGGTGAAAAGCATATGGATATCCAAAATAAAGGTGAGATTTCAAATTACAAAAATTCGATAGATCCTGATTCTAATCCACTTTTATCATATGGTAGAGATAGTGATTTTATAGATGATATTTTTGATGATATTGAAAATGGTGTTGGGGATTTATGGGAAAAAAAAACAAAAGATGAAGTTGTTGGAAAAACGGCCTTTCATGATTCGGGGGAAGTAATGGAGTATAAATCTTCTGAAAGCTATCTAAAAGATTTACAAAAAGAAATTGATCACAATATGGGAGGTTTCACTTATGAAACAATTACTAAGGATCCCGAAGTGCGTAAGAAAGCCGATGATCTTATTTATGGGGCTTACGGAGAAGATAATCCCAATTCCTTAGGATATTACCAAAATAAAGGGGTTGTAGGTGGGAAAATTAAAGACATAGCAGCAGAAGCCATCCGGAATCCAGAATCTATTAAGCAATATGATTCACAGACACAAAATGTAATTAACCTATATATTAATCAAAATCCAAATATTATGGAATCACCACAAAAAGAATTCGATTTAGCCTTACATCTCAAAACACAATTAAAATACCTTGGTTTTGGTGAAGGGGAAAAACTGCATAAAGATCTTGAAAAAGGTCTCAACAGTCAGGAAAAGCAGTTTTCAATTATTACTTCTTCGGACAAAGCATTACCTGGTAATAAGATTGATTATGCAATCAATTTTAACAAATCTGAAAATGGAGGTGTTTTTCTAAATTCTTATGATGCTACCCTGAACAACAGTAAAGGAGAAACTGTTTCTCAGAATTTCAAAATAGGTAAAGATAACTCTTTTACAGCTAAAGAAGCTTTAAATCTTTTAGAAGGTAGATCAGTAAAAATTGAGTTTACAAATCCTAAAACTGATCAAAAAGAAACAAGTTTTGTACAGTTAAATCTCGCTGAAAAAAAGAATGAATATGGAAACTACAATTTTCAATCTTTCCATCAGAACTATGGTGTGGATACAGAAAAAATTGTAGAAAAATCCAATATCATTTTTGATAAGCCGGAGTATAAAGACAATACGATTAAAAACCTAGAAAAAGGAAATATCGTTAATGTAAAGTTTGAAATGAAAGACAATGTTATTGAAGGAAAAGCTGTTCTTAATCCGCAGTACAAAAACCTAAGCCTCTACGATAATGAAATGAATCGTGTTAATACTAATGAACCTATCAAGGGATTGGAAAACGATCAAAAACACGAAAAATCAAATGTTCGTGAACAAAGTATTTCCCGAGGAATATAATGAACCCCATATCTAAATTTTAATTGTTGTAAGCGGTAAGACTTCGGAATTACCGCTTTTTTAATCTTACGCTTATGAAAAAAATATCTTTAATAGCATCCTTGGTTTTTCTTTCTGCAATATCGTGCAGAAAAGAAATTAAAGCTGAAAAAGGCGGCATCGACATTATTTCTAATGTTTACTTCGCTGCCTCAAAAAATCTGGATTCGATGAAGACATTCCATGTTTCCAAATTAAATTATAAAGGTGATTCTATAATTGAAATTGTTCCGGATCTTCAAGTTCCTGAGATGAATGCCGGTAAATATTTTATTAAGGATTCTTTGTATTATGATATTGGTATTAAAGATCAAATAAACAACAGACTAATTGTTTTGTCGGACGTTTTTAAGTCGCAAAAACCAAAATCTGTTTTTAACAAATCTGATGGGGCAATTTATACAAAAGAGCCATTGAAGAACTATAGAAATAGAAAAAATCTTAGTGATACTGTTCTTTTTGGTAAGGAATATCAGCGTTTTGAAATTAAATCGCCTTGGAATTATAGTCGATTTTATATTTATAAAACGGATACAATTCTTCCGTATTCACTTTATAAAAATATTGAAAATGATTATAAAGGACGATTAGAAAGAATAGATTCTTACAATCGAAAGACTGACGTTTTTGTGTCGGTTCAGTTAATTCCTAGATCCAAGATGGATGAAGAAGCTGAAGATACGTTCAATTTCAATGATTTCGCACTTAAAGGTAAACTCCATTAAACTCTTAAACTATGTCTAAGTATACAAATGAAGAAATTGCTAATATTACCAGTAGCGTTTCGATGATTGATTATTTTCTTCACCTTGAGCAGAAAGGCAAAGTAAAATACGAGGGTAAAAAAGGGCGTGATTTATTTTTTAAGAATGAAAATGAAAAATTTTCGGTAAATGATAAGGGTTTTTTTAGTTTCAGTGCTAATGAAGGAGGACAAATTTTAAAAGCAGTAATGACTTTAGAAAATAAGTCATGGAAAGAATCTTTAGACTTCTTAGCCGATTTCACAAACCAAACTAAAAGTGAAGATTTTGCAGAAAGAAAAAAGGAATTTAAAACAAAAGAAAATAATTCCTATTCCGAAATCAAAATCCAGTATTCCGGAGTTCCGAACAATGATAAACTCTTATCATATTTTAATGATCGTGGAATTTCAAAAGAAATTTTACAGGCTAATACAAGACAGATTCATTACGAAAACAACGGAAAAAAATATTTCGGTATCGGACTTGAAAATCATTCTGGAGGTTTTGAAATCAGAAATCCATTAGCCAAAATTAAAATTGGAAAAACTGATATTTCAGAAATCAAAGGCTCAAAAAATGAAATTATTGTATTTGAAGGAATGACTGATATGCTGTCTTTTTTACAGTTACAAAAACTTAGTGGAAATCAGAATAACAGAACCTTGGTTTCGCTTAACTCTATTACGAATGTAGATCGTTTTATTTCAATTTATGGGAATTTTGATGGCAAGATGTTTGTCTGTTTAGATGGGGATAAAGGTGGCAATCTTGCAACAAAAAAAATACTTCAAGCATTTAATGGTAAAAATGTTAAAGATATTCGACCCTTTTATTCTATTTCTGAAAATCAAAATAATGATCTTAATGATTATCTCAAAAACAAACTTAACATACAACAAAAAAACACTAATTTAAATCAACAAAAAACATCTGAAAATGAAAACAATACATCTCAATCCGGAACAATTTCCGAAACTAAGCAAGTGGAACCAGGAGCATCTCAACAACACCTTGGAAAACCTATCGAAAAAAGCCAATCCAAGCAAACAACAGATAACGGAAGCGGACAAAGAATGGGCAGCCATAATGCTGGAAATGGACTTGCAGGCGCAAAGTGGAGCGATTCAGGAACCGGAGAATCAGGAAGAAGATCTGATGACAACCCACAATCGCAAGATGTTGGAAAGAGCCAAAGAGAACAACATTCCCTGGGCGGACGAATATTAGAAAATTCTACTAATAATGCTGTGTTGGATGCTTTGATTTTAAAGCATCATGGAAATAAAATAACGAATGAGGATATTCATAAAATAGTATCCGAAATCACATTCGTGGGTGAAGATCAATCTGTTCAGCTTTTTCAAAGTTTTAGAATAACGGAGGAATTAAAAGACATCTGTAATCAGTATAAATCCGGCGGAACAGCAAAAGAAGGCAGAGGAATCTTAGATGAATATTATACGGATACAACAATTGTTGATGCAGTCCGAAACCTTATAAAAGATAATTTCAAAAATCACAAAAGCTTAAACGTGCTGGAACCAAGCATTGGTACCGGAAATTTCCTCCATGCAATAAAGGGACTTGATTCTAAAACTTATGTAACAGGATTTGAAATAAACGAAACCACTGCCAAAATTGCGAAAATACTACATCCCGAAGCCAATATTAATCTTCGGTCTTTTGAAACCGAATTTATAGATGAAAATGGCGTTAAAACCAAACCAAATGACTATAAAAATAAATATGATATAGTGATTGGAAACCCTCCTTATGGCGAGCATAGGGGGCTCTATAAGGGATTAGGGGAAGAAACTAAAATTACAAAGTACGAAGATTATTTTGTTAAACGAAGTTTAGATGTATTGAAGGAAGGTGGAACATTGGCCATGGTACTTCCTTCCAGTTGGCTCAACCGACAAAAGAAATTGGATCACGGTGAAATAGAAAAAGCTTACCGTCTACCTGCCGGAGCGTTTTCCGGAACACAAGTCGGAACCGATATTATAATTCTTAGAAAGTCTCAACAGAAAGTTGCTCAGAATATTTCAGACTATTTCATAAAAAATCCAGAAAAGGTTCTTGGTGAAATCAATGAAAAAACAAATAGATTTGGCCGTCTGGAACAATATGTAAAGGGGAATCTTGATGATGCTCTTGCAAAAATTGAACAGCTTGAAAATCGGAAGGAAACGGAAAAAATTGGAAACCTATTTGAAGGGTTATGGAATTCCGCTGATGAAGTTAACCTCCCAAAAACTCAAGAAACAAAAAAAGCCGTTTCACCAGAGATAAATCTACCTAAAGAAGAGGCAGGAATCAGTATTTCACAAACTCAAGAAAAAGTTAACCAGGTAATTTCCACTCTGGAACAAATAAAATTTAAATCTCCTGCCGTGCAGAGAGAAATCAAAAAATACGAAAAAATTCAATCGCAACTTAATGATGGAAAACCCCAATTCACTCCGGAAGATTGTGAGCAAATCAGTCAAAAAGCGGATAAAATTCTGGAATCCCAGAACGATAAAAATGCTGAATATAAAATACAGGAAAAGCCCGAAATTAAGAAAGGCATTCTTAAATATCAATTTACCAAACAGGATGAAGTAGTAAATACTGCATTACAGAACAGTACTGATATTTCGCAAGAACAAATCAGTGCCTTCCGAGACACGAATTATGATGGTACGTTAAATAATCATGGAAAACACGCTGATTTTGCAAACTATATTGAAGGAAATTGGGTTCACGATTTCTATTATGCCGAAGGAAATATTTATGCAAAACTAAAACAGTTAGAAACAGATTTCGTTGATAAGAATGCTGTTGGAGGATTATCGAATCAATACGAAAAACAAAAATCTTTACTTGAAAGCGTACTTCCTAAACCAAAATCTCTTGAAGAAATAATCATCAGCCCGAATCATGAATTTATACATAAGTTTGACTTAGGACAAGTTGAGAAAGAATTTTACAATCAATTTACTAAGGGATATTCAAAACAATTAGTAGAATACAATCTTGCAGAAAAGTTTAAAGATTTTGTGAGCACTCTTCCTTATGAAGCTTTTCAGGGATCCTCTTCTTGGGAAGTGAAAGGATTTGTCGATAACGAATCAGTTACAGGAAGCGATAAAGAAAGAAATGCCTTAGTACGCGAGCGAAGAAAAGCAGCTGCTAACGATTTGTTCAGTAAATTTATTAGGGAAGAGCTGCCAGAAGATTTAAGAAATCGTTTCATAAAGGAATTTAATGAGAATTACAATAATATCCATGTTCCGGATTATTCAAAATTCCCTCTTTTTTCTAAGATTCATCAAAATTTTAAGGGAAAAGAATTGAAGTTGACAGAAGTGCAAAAAGCAGGAATCGGACGACAGACTACCAAAGGAGTTGGACTTTTAGCCCACGAAGTCGGCTTTGGAAAAACACTTTCAGGAATTCTTTCAATGCATGAAGCAATGGAACGTGGAAACGCCAAAAGACCGCTAATCGCAGTTCCAAATGAAAGCATTTTAAAACAATGGGTAGATACAATTTTTGAAACGATTCCCAATGCAAGAGTTAATGTTTTAGGGAATCTTGGAAAAGATTATGATCTCTCAAAATTCGATAATAAAGACGGAGAAATTACCTTGGTAACTTATGAAGGATTCAATAACATAGGTTTCTCAAAAGAAATTACAGAAGATTTAGCTTCAAAGTTTAATTACATTTCTGCAAGTGAACTTAAAAGCGTTACTAATACTGAGAGAGATACCCAAATTGAATTGCAGAAGGAAAAAGAGATTGAAGGAAAAATGAAGCGTGGAAAAATCTACGATTGGGAAGATTTTGGATTCGACCATTTGACTTTTGATGAAGTTCACAACGCTAATCATATTGTTGGAAAAGTAAAAATTGAAGACCGAAGATTTGCATCAGATTTTAGAAATCAAAATCAACAGACCTCAAAACTGGGAATTAACACATGGATGGCAGCTCAGTACATTCAGGATAAACATGATGGTAGAAACATCACTTTACTTTCTGCCACGCCTTTTACCAACAAACCTTTAGAATATTACTCAATTCTTTCATTAATTGCCAATAAAAGATTAGAAGAAAAAGGCTATTTCAATGTCAATACTTTCTTTGAAACTTTTATGGAAGCGGATAGCGATATGGAAATTGATGCCAAAGGTGATGTGAAATTCAAAGCCAACGTCCGAAGATTTAAAAATAACACTTTATTCCAGCAGTTATTATCTGAATTCATTGATATAAAGGGAGAAGAAGATAATCCGGAATTGGTTCGTCCGACCAAAATCAATAAAGAGTATAAAGTCGAACAAAATGATTTTACCAAAGAGCAATATGATTTGTTGAATGAAAGTTTCAGTGAAACAGCAAAAGGAGCGATTCTCACTCATATTCTTAACGCCCGGCTCATTGCGATTTCACCATATCTGTCTCCTTTTTATGACGGAAAAACTCCAACTGTAAAAGAGTTTGTGAACAATTCACCAAAGCTAAAGCAGACAATGGATCTGATAAGGCAAAACAAAAAAGATATTCCAGAAGGTGGACAAATTATTTATTCCGAGTTAGCTGTTGCAGAATTTCCTAAACTGAAAGAATATTTAATTAAAGAGGTAGGATTTAAGCCGGAAGAAGTGGGAATAATAACCGGAGCAACTACTAAACCTAACCGATTGAAAATTCAGGATGATTTTAATTTGGGGAAAATTAAAGTGGTTATCGGAAGTGAAGCGATTCAGGAAGGAATGAACTTACAAGAAAAAACAACAGACACTTATCTGCTATCATTGCCTTACAATTTCACTTCATTGAGACAAGTTGAAGGGCGCTCCTGGAGGCAAGGAAATGAAAACGAAAATGTACGGATGAATTTCATGTTGACCAATGATAGTATTGATGTTTTTATGTTACAAAAATTACAGGCTAAGCAAGCTAGATATTTGGAAGCAATGAAAAAAGGAGCAGATGTTTTAGATATATCTGATATTAATACTTCAGAACTTAAAACAGCTATTATCACTAATCCTGAAACAAGAGCGAATATCGAAATTGAGGTTTTAAAGAAAAAAATCGAAGCTGAAAAAAATAAATTTCTTGCAGATTCAGCTTTTGTTCTTAGAAAGTATAATGATTTTATTAAAGTTAACGAGGGTGTTAAAAAAGCCCAAGAAACTTATAATAGAATTGAAGGATTTTCAAATGATGGAACCGCAAATGCAGACTATTGGAAAAACCAGTTACCGACATATCAAAAACACATTGATTTGGCTAAAGAAGAAGTACATAAGGTTATTGTTGATCTTGAGGGGAAAGGGGTAAATATTGCAGAAATAGAAAAGCAAACTAAAATTACAGAAGACAAAATATCTGAACTGGATGCAAGATTAGATAATCTACCTGAAGAAAGAGCAGAACTGATAGAACTATACAGGCTGGAAAAACAAGAACTACAACGAGAAAATGAAAGTCTGGATCTTTTACTCGAGAGGTCGAAAGAAAATGAACATTTGTTTAAAACTCAGAAAGCAGAACTCATTTTAGAAGAGCAAATTTTAAATACAGATTATAAACGAAAAAGATAAACATTAATTTCAAATTTTAAGATTATGTCACTAAGAAACAAAGTAACTCTAATTGGAAGAACAGGAAAAGAGGTAGAAACATTCACCTTCGAGAATGGAAATGTAAAGGCATCCGTCTCGATGGCCACAAGTGATTTCTATACGAATTCGCAAAATGAAAAAGTTGAGGAGACTCAATGGCACAATTTAATTGCTTTTGGGAAGACCGCAGAAATATTGCAAAAATATGTTGTTAAAGGTCAAGAGATTGCGATAGAGGGAAAGATAATTTATAGAAATTACGATGATAAAGACGATCAAAAAAAGTCCGTAACAGAAATTAGGGTAGAAGAAATAGTACTTCTCTCAAACCCTAATAAATAAAATTACAATCTAATTAGTAAAGCTTCATTTTAAACAAAATGAAGCTTTTTTTTTAATTTGCAAAAGATTAAAAATAAGTTTTGTCAATTGCATCATTTATTAAATCTTTTAGAGACTTGTTTTGTTCTACAGACAACATCTTTAAACGCTTTAATTTTTCCTGTTCGATGTAGAGAGAAAATATTTTTTCTGACTTTTTCTCTTTTATAGGGATAACTTTTTGTATAGGAGTATTAATTTTTGTTTCCTTTGCTTTTCCAATTAATGCAGATAGATCTTGTTTAGCCATTATTATATATTTATATAATTATATATTTATATTTTTTTATAAATATATAAATAATTAATTATTTATTGATAGTGTCAAAATTTCCTTTGTAAGATTGTCAATTTGCTTTTGGGCATTATTAGATTCTTCAACTCCACCAAGGACTACTGATCGAGAGAAAGCTACCAAATCTGACAACATATTTTTTGAAACTTTAATTTCGTATTCCTGCAATTGTTTTTTTATTTCGTCTGTTAGTGTAGTTTTTGGTTTTACCATATTAAAAACAACTAAGGCTTTCTTTTCGCTATTTGCTTGCTTAACAATATCAATAGTTGATTTGATGGCCAACAAGTCTAAAATGCCGGCTTTTGTTGGTATAACAATTACATCAGCGATTTCGCATAATTCTGAAATACTTTCATTAAGATAAGGCGGTGTATCTATAAAAACAAAATCAAAATCAGAATTGATGATTTTTTTCAATTCAGATCCAGAAAAAATTGGAATTGTTGAGAGTTCTGAAAGGTGTAATAATGAACCCTGTGAATCCATATCCACAAGACATACTTTAGCAGAGTTTTTAAGGTTTTCTGCAAGATTGTAAGTGATAGTGCTTTTTCCAACACCTCCCTTTTGATGTGTAGTAAGAATTACTTTTGCCATGTTTATATAATTATATATTTATGCAAATATATAATTATAGATTTATATATTATAATTTATTACGAAGTTTTTTAAAATTCGTTCTTTATTGTTTACTTATCGACTATGAGTCGATTTATAAAATGGATTTATTTATATAAATATATAAATATTTAGTTATATAATTATATATACCTGTAAAACGGTGGATTAATGAGATTTTTTAAGTGGTCAAATTCGGCCACTTATTTTGTTTGTTTTATTTTCTCAAAAACTCGTATCATTAAACAAAGTTTCATAAATTTACATTTTATGAGTTTAATGTAACAAAGTATGAAATTTGGATATGCAAGAGTATCAACCAAAGACCAAAATTTAAGTTTGCAAATCGAAGCGTTAGAGAAGGCAGGTTGCGAAAAAATATTTCAAGAAAAAATTTCGGGATCAACTAAGAACCGTCCAGAACTTGACAAAATGATTACTCATTTGAGAAAAGACGACATATTATTTGTTTGGAGATTGGACAGACTTGGAAGAAGTTTAAAAAATATTATTGACCTGGTCTTGAGTTTGAGTGAAAAAGGCGTAGTTATCAAAGGTATTTCTGATGGGGTTGATACATCCACATCGAGCGGTAGGCTTTTTCTCAATATAATGGCTTCTTTGGCTGAATACGAAAGAGAACTAATAAAGGAGAGAACAAACGCAGGCTTGCAATCTGCAAGAGCAAGAGGCAGAACTGGAGGGAGGCCAAAAGGTTATACAAAAGAAACAATTGCTAAGCTTTTAATAATGCGGTCAGTATATAAAGACAGTTCGAAAACTCCCGAAGAAATTTATAAACCTCTGGGATTAACAAGAGCAACATTTTACAGATATGCTAAAATTCTAGATAATCACACAAACGAAGAGATAAAACAAATGTCAATCAATAAATAAAAAATGCAGAAAGAGAAAAAAGAACTATATAAATTTTTGGAAAATATATCTCCTGGTGAACTTGCAAAAATTAGAGAAAAACGCCAAGATACATCAACAAGAGATAAAACTTTATTACTTAAAAAAGTCGCAGAAATCGAGGATATTCTTACTAAATTAAATGTTGAAATTTCTTTAAAAAAATGTAAATAAAAACTTGCGTATATAGTCATTAATGACTATCTTTGGTAAAAGAAATTTAGTTATGAAAGTCGTTTTTATAGTAACCGAAATAGCTGACATTAGGAAAACAGCTTCAAGTTTAGAAATTGGAAAAGAATATGTTGGAATGTTTATAGAAAGTAACAATTCTGTCTCGTGGACTGATCCAATTAATGAACAAGACTGGGTGTTTTGGGTAGGTGATACTTGTGAAATAGTAAATAATCTTAAAAACTATACGATTGACAAAGATATTTTGAATGCAAAAAAAAACTATAATTCACATATAAAAATGTGGCAGTATGTTACAGATGATTTTGTACATATTACTTGTAAAACTGAAAAAGGATTAGAATCTAATTGGATTAAATACAAAAAAGTTTTCGCACAATAATAATCTATCTCAAAAAAGATACAATGAATGCAGAACAATGGTTTTTATTAGCAGTAATAATAAGTGGAATTTTCTTTGTTGGATTGGCTTTGCCTTCAATTATGAAATTGTTTAATAAAAAATAATATCAAAATACGATGACTGACAAATTATGGTTAAAACTGCCCGAAGTTTTTAGAACTTACCAAACAACATATTCCGAAATAATTAAAGAGATTACGTTTGGAAAAATAAAAGCTAATATTGTCGGTGGTGTTGTTTTCTTTAATAATGACGAATTGAAAATAGTTTTTAAACCCAAAAATAATCTCAAATAACGATGAAATGGAAGATATTAGAAAACACAAATTATATGATAATGTAGCCAAGACTAAAGGATTAGACTTTTGCAAACTTCACAACAGAGTAATTAGCGGTGATTTAAAATATTTGAATAAAAGAAAAGAAAGAATTGAGAATGAATTAGTTCAGATAAATTTAAATTTAAAAAATTTAGAAGAAAAAATACTTCTTATCAAAAAAATTAAAGAAATTTTACTTTCACAAAATATAGATGAAAAAACTAAAGTATTTATTTTATTTTCTTATATAGACGAGATTGAAATACCTAAACACATATATAAAAAATTGACAAGTAATAGAAATCGGAATTTTAACAATAATATTTTTACTCTTTATGATTTGTTACAAGTTGCCGAAAATGATAAAAATTTTATTGAAGCGATGGGAGAGTTACACAAAGAAACTGTAGAATATTTCAAATCAAAAGGATTTTCTTTTGGATATAAATTTTAATAATTAGTCTCAAAAAACGATGGAAGAAATTGTTAAACTATTAGAACAAAAAGACTTTAAAAGGTTTGATTTTATTGAATCCTTATATGTTGGGGTTGATGATAAGTTGTCGTTTAAAAATCCTAATAATACTTATGTTGTTATTGGTCTTAAAAATAACTTTTTGAACGTTGATGTATTCAATTCGGATTGGAAATCAAATGAAAAAATTGAAAGCGATTGGATAGAATATTCTATCAATTTTTCTCAACCTATAGATGACCTTAGTTTTTGGAAAAAATTCTTTTTATCATTTAAATAATCTCAAATAACGATGAAACTACCAAACCAAATATTAATTAATAAAATTTGTTGGGTGAATAGATACTTCGAAAAAATTAACAAATTATTTGAAGTTGTACATAATCATTGGGTAATGGAATCTAATAAAAATTTCGGTTCTATTAAGCATAAAAAATTATCCGATTTGAAGAAAAGAATTGATTTCAAAATCAAATTACTTTCTCGGTACTCTGCTAAACTTACCAATGAAGCATTAAGACAAATGAATACTTAAATCTCAAAAAACGATGGACAATAATAATTATTACTTTCTTCAAATAGTTACGCAGGTCAAAGAGCTTGGTGACAAATGGAATAATACTGAAATTCCAACAACAGCTAATTTAGTTACCGGAGATATTATAAATTTCAGAAATGAAAGCTTCAACGATGATCTAATTGTAGATTTTCAGGCTAAAGAATTCATTGTTAAAAAAAGAGTTTTTCTTTGTGATTCCAACTTTGAAAATGTAGGTGGAATTTTTCATTTGTACATAGAGCCAGTTTTTAATTAATCTCAAAAAACGATACAATGAATAAATTTATCTTTATAGTTGGGGCAGTTGCTGCCGGGAAAACCACGTTCATGGAAAAGAAACTTTACAATGGCAATAAAAACCAAAATAATTTTTTTGACCACGACCAAGCTAAATTAATGGTGCAACTCTATGCACAGGATAAAAGTAAAGTAAATGATCTAAACCTCGCAAACGCTCTCAAAAATGCCATTAATGATTGCTTAGAAAATGGTAAAGACTTCATGATGCAAATCCACTTTACAAATGAGCAGTTAAGCCAAATTAATACATACTTTCATCAATATAAAAATAAGTTCGAATTTGAAGCTCATTACATTGGGGTGTCTGAATTAGACATTCTCCGAGACCGTGCAAATAAAAGAGAACTATTAGGAGGGCATTCATCGGAAGGAAAATCAATTGAAAAATCCTTTAACCAATCATTTAAAAATTTCATTGATTATCTGCCTAAATTTGAAAAAGCCACGATCTGGGATAATACCAAAGAATTTGGGTTTACCAATATGGAGGAACAATTAATATTTGAATACGGAAAACTAATATTTCAAAATAAAAATATTACTGATTATTCTACAAAATTGTTAAATATAGCTTTGGGGAAGGAAGAGGAACAAAATGTTCAAAAGAAATCAGGCT
This sequence comes from Epilithonimonas bovis DSM 19482, assembly GCF_900108115.1. Lineage (GTDB taxonomy): Bacteria > Bacteroidota > Bacteroidia > Flavobacteriales > Weeksellaceae > Epilithonimonas > Epilithonimonas bovis. The sequence goes on along the minus strand of NZ_FTPU01000013.1, from coordinate 58,408 downwards.
TTAGAAGATAATTTAATCTCAAAAAACGATGAGCATAACTATAAAAAAAATTACAGAAAACGACCTTGAAATTTTGTCATATTCTGTTAGTATTCCAAAATTAACTACTAAAATTGTTGATGAAAGTTTTGCTTATTGCTTAGAAATCGATTTGAATAGTGAGGGATTTTCTACAAAGTGGGTGGCTCTTGATGATATGGGTTATATATCTGTAAATTTTTCTAATTTAACAATTACACCCGAACAACAGCTTGCAGTTGTGAAATGTGTTAATGAAATTTTAAATAACTAATCTCAAAAAACGATAGAAGTCGAATATGGAAACATTATTAATTAAAGAGCTTGATAAAGCATTTGAAGTTAAGTCTAAAATTGATTTTATAAGACATCATTATCAAAGCGACAATGACGTTTTATTTGGGGTTATTGAAGATACAGAAAGAGGGAGAAAGGAGGCTTATGATATTATTAATAAATTTATTCAATTGAATAAAACTGAATGGATTAAAGGGGCCGTTATTAATGGTCGAGAGGTCGATTGCATATCTCCTAGAATTGATCAATATCATGATTTTTATATGCCTGACTATTTGAAGCAATTATCTGCTCGTAATGTCTGGGAAACTATTGAACAGATGGAACAAAGGACAGGTAAAAAGTGTTATGGATCAAAGAAACATTTTATTACTGTTTGTATTTGCCGCAGATTTAAGAATCCTCTAAACGGCCTTTATGTATATGATGATGAAATTAATGGGGCAACACCAATAATTATAAATGAACCAAACTAACAATCTCAAAAAACGATAATATGAGCAGTTCAAAGCGGTTTTTAGCATTGAGAGAAACTTTTCCTTATGCTATCAAAATGATTGATGGTAAATGGTATCTAATTGATAGAGGTTATGAAATAATCTCTAAAGAATTTGATATTTCTAGTGCAAAATTGATTCAAATTTCAAAAATAGCTGAAAAATTAGATGGCGGTTATATTGAGCAAAAGAATGATAAAATAAGTGGGATTTGGTTTTATAATGACGGATTAAGAAAAGCCATTTCCAAAAAAGGATATTTAGACTTTTTTTCAGAAAGTTTAAGAACAATAAAAAGTATTTTAGAATCAAAGTAATCTCAAAAAACGATAAGATGATTTATTACAATTTCAATAAACTTATTTCAAAATTAGAGACTGACAAAAGCATTGAATTTGTTCAAGTAAAATCTAAGCCAAATCCTAACTATTCTCAAATTTATATTGTCATTACTGAATCGAGTATGAACAAGGTTTATTTGAAATTCAAGCCAAAAGAAACATCATTTAATTTAGAGATTGTAAAAATATTTTTAGGTGAAATATTTCAATTTAGAAGTGAGATAGATTATACTGATTCTGATATTGATTATATTTTAAATAACATTGAAAAAGTTATATTAGATTTGATGATTAATGAATCTGTAGGTTTATGTATTGGGGATGGGTATTCTGATTATTTAGAAATGTTAAGCCAGCACATTAGAGTTATTGAATTGGAATTAGCAAGAAAAAGACACATTAACTAATCTCCAAAAACGATTGATATGCTATATTTTAATGAATCAGTAAGTGAAAGAGTAATCATTACTAAAGCTATTGGCTTTGGTTTAGTTACTGTCAAAAATAGAAAAGGAGAGGTTTACAATACTTTTTTAAACTTACTTTCTAAAATTAATTAATCTCAAAAATGATATTATGAAAGAAATTACATTTAAAGCTGAAAATGAGTTTGAATTGTTTTTTATTGTAGAAGATTATATGAATGGGTTTGTTCAAAGAAATGGAAAAATAGATAAGAAAAAATGGGAAGCGCAAGTTTCTAAAGAAAAGTTTCTACAGTTATACCCATTGGGAAGTTCTGTTATATGCAAAACTGATTATTATAAACAATATCTTTTAAATAATGAATATCAAATTGAAGATGTAAAGGTTTATATTGATAGTTATAATACAGAAAAAATTTCAGTTTTAATACGGGGAGAAGATAATGTTGCTACTTGGAAAAAATTAAACAGTTTCCCAAAGAATTTTCAAATAATGTCAAAAGACTAAGAATATACTTAAAATCTAAAAAAACGATACGATGCGAACATACTTTATTAAAGCAGAAGTAAATGATGATATATTTACCTATTGGACAGCATATGGAGAAGGACAACAGAACATTTCTAAGTTAATAAACATATTAGAGGGTTCTCAAAGATTAAAAGTTGGGGATATTATTTCCATTGAATTTGATACTCAAAAATTAGGTTTTGAGAGAAATTTACAAGAAGATTACAATGCATATCATTTTAAAATCGACCATAAAAAGTTTCAGTATTTGTTTCATTCTTCCAATGATGAGCTTTCTTTATTTGAAGAACATATTTTAATTCCTATTCCTAAAATACCAAATCAATAATTAAGATATTAAATTTCAAAAAACGATACAATGGAAAATATTTTTTTAATAATATGCGGAACTTTTTTAGGACTGGTTGGAGGTTTTCTACTCGTTTGGGGTGCAACTTCTATTGGTAAATTTCTTAAAGAAAAATTTAATCTTTAATCTCAAAAAACGATACTATGGAATATAATAGTTTAAGAAAAGAAATAATAAATTTTGTAGATACAGAATTATCTAATCCTGAAATCTACGATATGTTGTCTGATGACGATGGAATAGTCAATATTTTAAATGGTGAAGTATTTATAGAATTTGAAGTAGGAGAATCAAAATTTGGCTTTGTATCTGTCAAAATAGACTACAGCGACTTCAAAGGGCATGAGGTTGAGTTGCGATTGGAAAAAATAGGTCAACCTGACGATACAAATATTTCTGAATCAATTTTTTTCCATCATGTCGAAACAGAAATAAACAAACAAGTTTATTTCTTTTTACTAAACATGATCTTTATTGCAGATAGAACAAAAGACTTGTTGCTAAAAAATATTAAGCCTGGCTAAATCCAGGCTTTAACTTTAATAATTTGGTTCAGATCTGTTGTATCCTCAGGGAAATCTAATGCTGCACTTTCAAAGCTTCCATATCCTCCCGCTTTTACCTTAGTGGTTAGAATAGGGAAAGAAATAATATCAGTTGAATAATCTATTTTAAAAATTTTAAGATTTGATTTCATTAAACAAAGGTAGAAATTAATGCAGAAAGAAAACCTCCGGAGAATTCCCCAGAGATTATTGCGTTATTTTAAGCTTAATATGGATTTAATACACTTCAAAAGTACTTACGTTCTTTAGAAACTGTTTCTGTAATTTCTACTGGGTTTAAATATCTGCTATCCTTCATGGATGAAATATATTAATTTGTTGTCTTCGGTACTTTCATTTTGAATCCTTTCCAGAAGATTTTCATCACCTAACTTCTGCACTTTGTAATCTTCCAAATATTTATAGCCAACATTTTTGTAAGACTTTTTCAATTTTGCTTGTGCTTTATTAAAAGATATTTTACTGTCTGTTTTCCAATACTCAGAATTGGTTTCCTGCTTAAATTTTTCATCAAATTGCAAAGGATAAGAAAATGCAAAAATTAGGTCGTTGTAAGAAAAAAATCTTTTCATTTTGTCAAGCATCAACAATTGCACAAGACCTTTTCCCCTATATTCCTCTTTAAATACTACATCATCCATTAACCAAAAATTATTAGCCAATTCTATTTCTTCAATCAACCACATTTCCTGATCTTCATCATAAAGCCGATCATACAATCTTGCAAAGAGTGGTTTGGAATCGAAAATCCAAAATTTTTGTGATGAAACATGATGAGAAAATGATAATCTTGTAAAACTCATGATACCTATTTGTTCACGACCATCAGAGTCGGGATCATTATCTTCAAGAAATATATTAGCGCAATAATGGGTATAAAATTTATCCTCCACTTCTTCACTGGATGAAACAAAACTTCCTACTTCATATTGCACATATAACGTTTTATTAATTGAATTCAGAAAATTTTCAGCAATCTCTATTTTAGAAAATAAATTATTATTCATGATTTTGTTTTAAAATTTTGGCTGTTGAATGATAACCTTTTTTCTGGAATTCATTAATCCAAATCAATTTTCTTACTTTTTTACCCTCTCCAAATGGCTGGAGACGGAAATGTCCATTTACTTTGAATCCTTCTGATCTGACAATATTGGTAAACCATTTACTGTCTAGTCGTTTAATGCTAATATCGGTTTGATTGTTATATAGACATTTAATATTTGAAGATTTTGATTTTGCAGCATATAATTTAGTTTCTACTTCTGCATATCTTTCAAACATATAGAGAGAAATTATTTGTGCTAGTACAGTCTTGGTCATTTGATCTCTAACCTCACTACTGAATCCATAATCTTTGGAAAACCAATTTAAACCTTCATCAGAAGTGAAATTTCCATTTCCTGTGATATAAAAATTTAGTAATGCACCGTGTTTATTTAAACCAAAAATAGAAGCAGAAAGATTATTGGTATTATAGGTCATATTTGATGAATCAATATTTACCATATAGAATTTTCCATCAATAATATAAGTCCCTTGGATTTTTATATCATCAATTTTTTCTTTTATAATATGGACATATAAATCCATTAATTTTTCGAAATGCTCTAGGCAAGCATTGTTAAAAGCATCAGAAATTAAAATAGTTCCTTTTTTAAAAAAGGGTAAATTACTATTAAAATTCTCTACTGCCTTTTTATAAAGATCTGGATTAAAGTCCCATAATAGCCAATCTTCTTCAAAACATTGGAAATCATTAATTCTTTCTTGAGTTAATAATTTTAGAACTGGATAATTTGAATAAGAAATTTTCATCGTTTTTTGAAATTAATTTTTTGAGATTAGTTAATTTGTCTTTTTATTTAGATTTTTATATTTCAGCCAAAGAAACCTTCCAGAAATAAATAGAATCAATATGTGAAAATGAAATGCTTAATATTATAGTGCAATAATAAATACAAAATATTATTCACTTTATTTACTAAGATACTACCCATTTTAGTTTTTTGAGATTATTGAATATTTGCTGAAATAAGGTGACTTTATAATAATTTTCTATAAAGTTTCCCTCGATCAATGTGATACATGCAATACGTTTTAAATCATGTCTACCAATGTTAGGATCTTGAATGATTCTTTCGAGGTAATTTTTCCTTTCATTATTTCCAGGAAGTTTGTCTAATTCCTTAATCAATAATTCTATCATGGCTAGTTATTTTCTAAAGTTTAACTTCCCCTGCAATTGCTGCAGCTTGAAGATAAATTTCATATTTCTTTTTGTCTGATTTTGCAGTGATAACATAGCCATCATTAGTGAATTCCCATTCTAGAATTTCCATTTTTGTACCTGCAATTTTTTTAGCATCGTTGGAAATTGGTAATTCCTGAATTTGATTAATCGCATCTGCTCCATAACTTACTGCATTAGCTTTTTGAGCAACCTTCAGTGCTCCTAACATTGTTCCAGTATTCCCTGAACCTAATCCAACAGCAGCTGCACCGGTACCAGCAATATTGGCAACTTTTCCTAAAAGCTTTGCATTAAGTCCAGATTTTTTTTGCTTTACAAAAACAAAATCTTTTCCAGCAGGAAGGTTAATGAGTATGGAAGAGCCTTTCTGTAATTTTATAGAATCATTTACAACCAATTCTGTTTGATTGTTTTGAATTGAGGTTACAGCTAATTGTGCTGATAATGTTGCAGAAAGAAAAATTAATACTGCACAAATGAAATTTTTTTTCATGATTTAAATATTTAATATTTTATATTGTTTAAAAGCTTTTCACGCAGGGATAATGGGTCAGCAATTCTATATGAATGTGTGATTTCTCCAGTCGTGACGGTGAGGGTACCAAAATTTAAATGTTTTCCTAAATATGATTGATGCAACTGGAATGCTTCCATCTTGTTGAGTGATATATCAGAGATGGTTTTACTAAAGAGACCAGTAGTTAAAGATAGATAGTTTTCTGAAAGATCGATCTTTATAGCTTTGTACTTTAATAGATTAATTAATCCTTTAAAAAATAAGATGATTAACCCTATCGAGAGAACTCGTATTGCATCAATTGGAATCAAAACTGCCAAAAATCCAATAGAACCGATACACATAAATATGTATGGTAAAATGAATGATATCCAATGAATTTTCGCTGAGTATTTTGGCTGAACACCTACCATGGAATAATTTTTTAAAAGTAAATTTATCATAATTTTTTAAAAATTTGTGGTTAAATATCTAGAATAGTGATGTTGTGTTTCTGTCTCGACAAAATAGCTGTAATATCAAGACTCGATCTTTCAACTAAAACTTCTGCTATTTTTCTTTTCAGGCGAGAAAATTGAAAATTTTTTATTTCTACAGGCTGTACATTTTTACTAAGAAAATTTCCAGATAAAAAATCCTTCTGTGATTTATAATTGGGATTAAAATGATATGATTCTATGCTAAATGTATTAGTCTTATATGTAGGATCTTTTGAAATGAAAATTTTGAAGTATTCATCAATCCTAAGATCATTTAATGCTAAATCTACTTTAGCCATGTAATCCAATTGCTCTTGAGGATAATTCTTAATATTATATTTGTAGCTGGTTGAAACAACAGTTAAATTATAAAAATTTCTTGAATAATCATTTTGGTAATAAAAATTTCTTTCAATATCCGGATTATTTTGTTTGAAGAAGTTAATATGCTTAAAAATCAATCTCAACGCTATTTTTCTTAATCGAAAATACTCGCGCTCAGAAATTAGGGAGTAGCCGGCAAAAGCCTTCAGTAATTCTTTTTGAGATTTTGCAAAATGGCCGTGACATCCATCAGTCCCAGAATCAATGTTTACCTTATATATTCCTGGTGTTTTGGTGGAAATACATAGTTCTAGTTGATCAAAGTAATGATATTGAGAAATATCTTTACCAAGTTTTTGCGAATACTCTCTAGTAGCGTAAAGTGCAGAAAGCGAAAAATCAATTAGATCCCCTTTATATTCGGCTCGAAAGTTTTGATTTCTTTTGTAAAAATAATATCGTTTCATAGGTTAAATTTAGATTGTCGTTTCTAATTCTTGCAATTCCTGTATATATTTTTGAAGCTTTATTTTTGCTTTTTCTAATCGTCCATCATCACCATCAATTCCAAATATGTTATTAGCGATTAACCAGTTTTTATGAAATTTAATCTCATTACTGAGTTTGGTAATCATCCGCTTTTTCCCAGTAATTTTATCTTTCAAAAAATCTTGAACTGTTTTTTTATTAGGTTCCTTGGAACCAGTCTTTATTTCAACCTCACATTTTGGATATTGAACTTTCAATAGTGCTGCCCGATAATCAAAATACCATCTGTATTTGCTTATAAGATTGAATTGAAGATCATCCCAAATTTTACATTCCTTAATCCCATAAGCCCTACCTCTATCGTCATAAACTCTGATCTTGCACCAGTAAAGTTTTAAATACTCTATTTTCATGTTATAGTTTTTGAGATTATTTATTTTTGATTCGTTTTATAACTTTTCTATCCACCCCTATAGTTGTTCCAACAATCCAGTATGTCGGATTGTCTAATATTAGTTTTGCAAGTTGTGAACTAGTTGTGTTTGCAAACTGTTCTACTGTTAAAACAGTTGATTCTTTGAATTTTGTCATTACCAGATTTCTTTCATCAAATATAAAACATTTATTTTATATATGAAACATTTATTTTATATTTTTTTTGTTACCTTTGTTTTATGACACTCAAAGAATTCTTAGAAGAAAACCCTATCATTAAAAATGCTGTATTAGCAAGAAGTATGTATCCGAATAATAAATCGGCTCATACAAAACTGGCTAACAAACTGGCTGAAAATAAATCAGGAACCGGAAAACAGCGAGTTACTGATACAGATGAAGCTCTGGCAAAAGAGGAACTAGAGAAATTGATTCACCGTATTGTTGCATTTATCAATCAATGATTATTTTCCTCGGAACCACCAGTTTTCGTTAAATGCTATTTTAAAACCTAAAGTGATTGCTTGTAATCGATAATTATCATTGAGTGATGTTATTGGGTAAATTTTAGTTAAACCAACTTTGTACTGGGCAAACAACTCGATATTTGAACTTATAAATGCGCCAATTCCTATATTAATAAGATAGTCTGGTTTTAACATTATATAATTGTAGTTTTTATTTGCAAATGATTGTCTGAAGCGTATAATAGAAATTTCGGGTCCGACATAGACATAAAAAGTCTTTTTATAATTATGATCGTTAATGTGTTTTTTTAAATTCACACCACTAGAAAAGACTTGGAATGATATATTTGAAAATGGACTTTGTTCTAAGAAAGAATATGTACCGTATGGCTCATAGTAAAGCGAAGCGGAATCATAAACATCATTTTCATCAATGGCAACCGCTACGGCTAATGTTGCATTATATTGATTAAACGAAAGTTTATCAACAAATCCTTTTGAATAGCTTGCACCAATTTTCCATTTTACAAATTGATCCCGAAATTGGGCAGGTAAAAAATTGATAAATAGTAGAAACAAGATCGTAAGGATTTTAAATATTATTTGCATCTCTCAATTTTGTTTTAAGTTTTGTTTTTGGGGTAAAGAATTATACAGATAGTTAAGTGCAGGGAATGTAAACCATGCAAAAAAAATAGTAACTATGCTACATAGTAGAATATTTAGGAAACTAATAATCATTTTTAAAATACAGAGCTTGCGCCACAGAAATAATAAATAGTGAAATTGAGGTAAGCCATATTGTTGTAAGCAGTTCCGACTGATCTTGTATAGGATTGACAAAAAAGAAAAAAATTCCACATAGAATTATCGTGAAGAATATCACCGCAAGCAGCCAAAAGAATTTTTCTTTTATATTGTTTTTTTTAATTGAGTTTTTTTTCATATAATTTTTTCTAAGATTTAAAATATAATAGCCTGATTATTCAGGCTAATTATTATTATTAATAATCATCGGAATGATCTTCATTTTTTTCTTCTGCATTCGGCAGCTTAAAAATTTTTTTTCTGTATTTCACCACGATCAAAACACCAATTCCCAAGGCGTAATAGATATAAGAATCAATATTGCTTGCAGGTGTATCAGATGGAGCTCCTGGACCATCAGCGCCAAAGGCTGAACTGCTTGGTGGTGGCGGTGCTGCTGCTGGCATATTCTCCATATGTATTGTGGATTGTGCATTCAGTTTTACAGAAAGTAAAAAAAACAAAAAGATTGAGGCTGGAATAATTGAGTATTTCATTTTAGTTTATGATTTTTGAATTAATAATTTGTCCATCTTCATTTTGAACATTGACAATAAGAACACGGTTATCTTTAGAAATTTCAATCACAAATGGTGTGTCAGTTTTTACTTGGGATTTGTGGATTAAAAGTTTTCCAGACAGATCATACACATTGACTTTGGCATTTTTCCAAAGCGGATCAAATAAAACAACATACTTCTCTAGTGATCTATCCAGTGTGACAACAGTTCTGCTGATTTTTGTTGTGCTTACATCTAATGTTTTATCGGGATAACCGTAATACAGATCATAGTTTTGGGAATCAATTTGAATTTCATCTCCTGGCTTGATTTGGGTAATAGCGCCATTAGCATTTTTTAAGTAAAAGCTTTCGCCATTGTTCAGAGAAACACTAATAAGTTTGGAATTTTCTCGAATTCGGAATTTCAATTTCTTGCCGTCAAAGACAGACAAACTGATTGGTTTGCCTTTGAAACTTTCATTTACTTCATTGATGTATAATCTGTATTTTGAAGCTAAATTTTGATCTATACCACCTTCGGGAGTTTCCTCACTAGTACTAAGAAGATTGGCTGGCGTTGCGATAGCCTGGACAGATTTTAATTCGTCTTTAATTTCACCTGTTTGCAGATTGCCTACAACAAAATAGGTCTCGCCGATCTGGTTATTTTTTTCATCTAAAAGAATAACCTCTAATTGTTTCAATGAAGTTCCTTCCGACCGTTTTGCAGCAGTTACCGAGTAACTTGTATCTTCTGATCTGGGAACGCTTGCAAACCGCCTCAAATTATCAAAGTTCAACTGCTGAAAACTGTTATCTCGTAACTTGATTTTGAAAGTTCCCAAAGGCTTGATGATTAAAGCATCTATATTCCCTACTGGCCGAAGATTTTCATCAAATGTTACAATTTGATTCGCAGAGTAGGAACTCGCTGTTCCTGTACTTGAGTTAAACTTAACAGAATTTGGATTAACCGAAATTCCCCAGATGTTAGAGATATTGTTTCCGTCTCCGGATGTTTCATCTATTCCGATCAGAGAGAGATCAATATTGGTCAGGAAAGGATTTGCATATTGATATACGTTCTTAGCAAAACTCCCTTCCCAAGGGTTGGAAAATTCAAAAATATCACTCAGATAGGTGTTGTATTTTTCCCGATAGATATTTGTTGCAGAACCGGAAGAACCAAAATTGATATTGTCTTGTTGTAATTCTACCGCCAAACCATCCGAATATGGGATCCCGGAAATTAACAACACATTTTCAGGATTAAGACCACCAGCTGTACCAACTGCATAATAACTTAACCTATCCGCTAACGTGGTTTTATCCGTCAAATTAATTGAAATCCCTGGGGTGGAATTAGAATTGATTGTTGCAGATGGGATAACTGATCCGTCAAAACGGATTTTCTTATTGTTCCATCGCAAGACCTCTTGTCTAGACCATCGTTGATTGGAAAGAGTAGTTGAAAATTCATCTTGAAGGGATGAAAATTCTTTACCGTAAAATGGAATCGCTAGTTGTTGATAATCTCCATGCTTATTACTAGCATACTCTTTGGCTACTAATGCAGTTATATTATTTTGAGAAAATCCCTTGACGTATAATTGTCCGTAAGTAGAACTATTCCAATTTACGTTGTCATTAAGTCGCAAAAAAATGTTTTTGTTTGCAGAAAGAGATTTAAGATAATCCTCTTCTGATTTTGCAACCATCATAACATTTCCTGCTACATCTGCTTTACCATTTCCAACCGTTTCAAAACTACCTGAATTGTAAAGTAAAGCATTCTTTGCAACTGATAGAACTGTATTGTCATTTACATGGGTAAGTTGAGCAAAGACCACGTTAGTTGCTAACAATAGAATTGTTGTGTTTATTTGTTTCATTGTCTGGTGTTTTATTTAGCTACCCAGGTCATTGTACCATTATTGGATTCAAGAATATAATTTCCTGTTGTCGGAGGCGTAGGAACAAGTACAATTCCTGCATTTGATATAACATTAGACAACGTACTTACGCCAACATCGCCAGTTGTAGGATTTTGAAGTAATACGGAAGAAAAATCAGAGGTTGCAGCGGGCATGTAAGAAGGATTGATCTGAAATTTGCCATTGAACTTAACCCATCGATCTACGAAATCTCCCGTAATTAATCCATTTTGTAAATTACTCTGAGCAAAAGCACCAGCCGGTGTGAAATTTCCTTCTGAAGTTGCAGAATAGCCAGATAGTGCAGAATTTGAATGAATTATTAACTTATTTTGGAGACTGCTATCATTATATCCCGCACCTAAACCGATTAGAATGTTATTGTTACCAACTGGTTTTGTCCCCGTGACCGAATTTCCGGCATAAGGGCCTATGATTATATTTCTATCGCCTATATCACCTGTGGATGCAGCTGAATAGCCTGCCACAAAATTTAAACTACCTATATTATTTCTTTGAGCCGATCCACCACCAAAAAATGAATTTTTATAGCCAGTTGATAAATACTTACCAGATCCTGAACCAAATATTGAATTCCAAGAAGTTGTAGTAGCATTTTCACCCGCAGATAGCCCAAATAATGAATTGAAATTTCCTTCTAAAAAGTATCCTGTGTTTACTCCAAATGCTGAATTTGAATTGCCTTTCTTTAAACTAGATAAAGAATAATTTCCGTAAGAAGAATTTGATTTGCCTTCAGTAAGAGAGTACAAACTGTACATTCCAATACCTAAATTGTATTTTCCAATCAAGTCAGAACGAAGATCTAAATCACGATTAATAAAAAAAATATTTTCATTCTCTGAGTTAGCTCCCAAAAAAAAGGGAGATGCTGTATTACCAAAAGATATTGATTTTGTGGTATGTTTTCCTCGTAGAACAACAGAATTTAAAGTATCCTTCTCTTCTAAAGAATAAGATTGCCACTTTGTGCCATCGAATTGGTATGTGCCTGGAGTGGTTACAAATTCAACTTGTCCATTGGCATCCGCAGCATTAGAAAATGCTTCTGTGACATAGATTAAAGTACCCTTATGATTTGTGCTGTAAATTTTCAGCTTGAGTTCAGAGGCAGTAACTCTAGGAAGTAATACGCCATCTAAAGATTTTGAATCCGAAGGTTTTCCTTGAACATCTAACGTTACTTGCGGATCTGTAGTGTTGATTCCGACTTGTCCAAATAATGTAGCAGAAAACATTATTGCCAAAATAGACAATTGAGTCTTTTTGTTTTTCATCTTTGAAAATGTTTGATTTAATTACAAAAGTCTTGAAAACCAATGTTAAAACCTACATTATCAGAGGATTACAGTCTAAATAAGTATAATTAAGGCTAATTAATTTAATATTTCAATATGCCTAATTTCGAGTGATTTATAACTCTCTCAGTACCTAACTTATAATATTCGATATTGTTCTCACAAGTTAATAATGAAAAGTCATAATCATGGCAGGAAAGAGCCAGTGAACCTGAGCCAAAACCAAGTTCTAGAATTTCATCTCCGGTATTGATAATATTTGAAAGTAAGTATTTGTAGATTGGGACTGGTTTTTGTGTTGGATGAATTCTTTTGACATTTAATGATTTGTCACCCTGCTGAACGTTCGCTTTATCAAAGTCGGATCCGCAGTAAATTCCTTGCATCATTCCACTCCACATAAAGTATACGACGTGTGAAGGGAAATCGTAAGATGTATAAATCAATTCACAATCACTGAAATCATTGTTGCCATTGATCTTATCCCAGATAATCCATCCAGTTGGATTTGCAGAAAGAAAATCTTGATATTCATTACGACGTGGAGGCTTCTGAGGTAAACCAATTATTTCTTTGTAGTAATTAGCACCAAAGTATATTTGATTTTGCGTTATACTTTTGATTTTATCAAAAAGATCTTCTTCAGGAACATTAGCATCCCAAATTTCAAATTTATAACCAGGCGTTTTTAAATTTGTTCGTTTACCATTGCTCTGAATTACCGGAGTATTTCTACTCCCAAAATTTTTTGAACTTTCACCAATACCATATTCTAAATCAAATATTCCAACTTCAAAAGAATAAGTTGAAAGCTCTGATAATACATCATTTCTGTCGGATAACAACATGGTTATTTTATCTGTTATTTTCATAAAAATCATTAATTAATTGATTTATAATTTACACTTTCACTATTAAAAATAATTACACCAAAAGCATAAATTTTTACTTCTTCAAAATAAACTGGAAAAAAACTTTTTTTTTCATTTGGAATAAATCCATAAAAATAAATAATATCATCATTTGAATAATTTCCAGAATATAAAAGATCAATTAACTCTTTCAATAATTTTGAATTAAATGTTTTTACTAAAACACCTAATTCAAAATTTCTAGAAAACTCTTCTATTGTTCGAGCAAATGTATATAGATGTTCATTTTTATATTCTGTAGAAAAATTTTTAAATTTTTCATTAAAAATTAGTGAACCTTTTTCGTATGCAATTTCCATCAGTTCATGAAAGTTGTTTTTTTTCATTTTGTTTATTCTTTGTTGATATTATTTTTGAGGATTAAATTCTTCATTATCATACATTATGATCGTTATTTTATCTGTTATTTTCATTTTTCTAAATCATTAATATTGCAAGGGAATCTTTTCCCATTCTCATTTTCGTATATGACAGCACTTCCGCTTACAGAAATGATCTTAACCACATCTCCTTTTTTGCCCCACATTTCTTTTGATTTAGAGGTGCCAATAATATTTTTATTGAGCGTTTTAGTAGTTCCTATCATCATTATGCAACTTTTCTAATTTCCAATAATTTATTTGCAGATGCTTCACATATTTTACGGGCCATCGTCACTTCAACTGCATTTCCAATAAACTTTTTTTGTTCTGCCTGTGTGCCTATTAATTTATAATCTGCCGGAAACCCCATAATTTCTTTTAACTCTTGAATTTTTAACATTCTCATTTTGATGTCCAACAATCCATACAATGCCATAAACTCTTTAATTTTCTTCATCATTGGTGTATCATCTTCATAAATTTCATAGATTACAACATTTCCATCTATTTTGATGAAAGATGGTATTTTACCGCTTTGAGTAATTTCCATAAGATATGGTGGTGTTTTGTCCATCCTTGCAATTAATGTGAAGCAAGGCTGTTCTACATCATTCCCAACTCTGCTATATTGTGCATCCATCAGATAATGCCATTTCCTATTGGCTGTCACAGTTGGTGCAGGCTGATCAATTGAACTTCCAGTATTTTTAAAGTTTGTATTTAACACCCATTTTTCACAGGTGATTAGATTTTGTTTCGGAGTTGCCAGAATTGCCGGGGCTGGTTTATTAATATCAGATGATTGTCCACCGCCCGAATACTGGTTCATTATGAAAGTAGAAATTTTTGCATATTTCGGGTTAGTCGTTATGCAACCCAATACCGTATTAATTCCAGCAGGTTTGCTTTTCCCAAATTGCTGATCGATAAAAGTTGAACTGATTAATGAAAATCTATCTCCTGTAGTAACAGTTGGAGACGGTTCATCGACAGATGATGTAAAGCCATTACCATAATATGCTGATAAAAATTTTGAAGTGATAATACCCAATCTTCCTTGTGTTGAAATAACGGGACAAGGTTCTTCTATACTTGGTGGAGTGTGCTTTCTAGTTTCTTTATTTATTGAATTGTATTTCAATAACCATTTATCTTTTCCACCTGCAACGAACTTTATTAGACCATGCCAAATTCTTTCCAATGAAGCTTCAACCAATGGTTTCTTTCTTCCAAATATTGAAACACCTTCATCATCAAAATCCAAAACTTCTTTCACAGCTCTCCATTTTTCCAAACTTTCAAACAATCCGGAAACAGGATTTTTTGCGTGTGTTGGTTCCGGCCATACAATCGGAAATTCAGATTTATTGAATTGTGCAAAGAATCTTTTTCTTGATGTCAAAGCTCCAAAATCCGCAGAATTTAAAATTCGGTAATCATAATTGTAGTAATACTTTTTTACTTTATCTACCCACTTATTATAATATTCTGACTTCCTTTCTGGATCTGGAATCCAAATTGGCTTCATAAGAGGTGTTAATGGACAATATGAAGTTCCATCTTTTTCAACTACTTTAGGAATTAGTGGTCCCCATATTAAAAATTCTTCTACATTTTCAATCTGTATCGAATCTGGATTTATTGCTTCGATGTATCGAAATAAATGTTCGGCTAATGTGCGACTATCGGCATCCCTTGACATTCCACCTTTTGCCTTACTGTGATTTGTGCATTCCAGGGAAGCCCAAAGAACGACCTTTGCAAATGGGTACTTTTTTCGCATTTCTGCGATATGCTTCACTAGTTCTGAATCTTTATTTACATTTAAAGTGCGAATGTCTTCGGTAAAATGTAATGTATCGGGATGGTTAAATGCATGTGATGCAATTGCATTAGCATCATGATTGACACAAGCAATCACTTTTGCACACTTTTGATTGTGCACTTTGGCCGATTCAACTCCGGTAGAAGTTCCACCGGCTCCGCAAAACAAATCAACGTAAAGAAGCGATATAACTAAAGCCCCGAGTGTTAAGTATTTATTTTTCATACATGTTATTTTTGAAGATTTTTTTCTTCATTATTTGAATTTTGAAGATTTTCAACTTCAAATTTTTCGTTAAAAACTCTGTTTATAAATTCAATTTCTTTTTCAAAGACAAAAGGTGATCTAAGCTGTATGAATTTGTGCCAAGTTTTATCTACCAAAGCGTAGCGGTTTATGTCTAAATACATGAAGTCGCTTTGCCGCTTGTGAAATTGTTCCATTGCTTTGTAAGAATTAAAAATCTTTTCTTTTAATTCAGAACCACCTTCGAAATATTCTAATTTGAACGAAGTGGCATTATCAATATTGATTCGTTTTTTCAAAGCCATAATTTTTCTTTCTGCAACTATTTTTCAAACTTTTTTCCTTTTTTAAAAAAAAAAAAAAACTTTTTAATTACTTTTAAAATACTTTTTATGATAATGGACTACCTCTTTGTTAATAGAGCTTGTAGCATTTTTTGGGGGGAGTGCAATTCCGAAAGCAAGGGGAGTGCAATTCCGAAATTTAAGGAGTGCAATTCCGAAATACCTTGTTTTTTTGGGGGAGTGCAATTCCGAAAAGGGGAGTTGTAATCCGAATTGTTATTTGATTTTATTTTTTTGGGGGAGTGCAATTCCGAATTAAGGGGAGTGCAATTCCGAAATAGTTTGATAATTAATATATATTTTAACATTTCTTTAACTTTGGGGAGTGCAATTCCGAAAGTAGGGGGAGTGCAATTCCGAATTAGGAGGAGTGCAATTCCGAATTACATAATTTTTGGATAACCGTTAGGAATGGATTGAGCAGCTTTAGATGCTCCATAAAACTCAATTATAATACTCTGAATTTGTTTCAAAAAACCCGAACCTTGGTACTCTGTTGATTTCACATTT
Organism: Epilithonimonas bovis DSM 19482; assembly: GCF_900108115.1. Classification (GTDB taxonomy): domain Bacteria; phylum Bacteroidota; class Bacteroidia; order Flavobacteriales; family Weeksellaceae; genus Epilithonimonas; species Epilithonimonas bovis. The sequence goes on along the minus strand of NZ_FTPU01000013.1, from coordinate 41,637 downwards.
TGTGATCTTGTTCGAGAAATAAATTCTTTATAAGCATTTTCGATCAGTTTTCTTGTTGTTGGCATTTTTTTATAATGGTAAGCAAAATTGCTAAAATCATTAGTTGATAATCCATAACGTTTTTGGAGATAATTCAAGCGATATTTTATTTCCAAATTTTCCTTTGTATGTATTGATATTTCTTGATCTTCAATTGTCTTAGTATAATAAGGAATTATTATAATACTTCCGGATTCTTGTTTATAATTGAAGCTTAGATCATTATATTTATCCAGGTTAACTCTCGCAGGATTCAAGAATTTAGTACAAAAATCTTTTGTATTCTTATAGTTAAGCCCAAATTTCTTATTGAAGGTTGAAAGTTTTAAAAGTGTTCCAGCATTAGGAATTTTTTTCAACCAAATAGCAAATAAAACATGTTTGTTGTTTTTTATATTATACACTAGATTGTATAAGACTATATTGTATTCAGGAATAATCATTAATTTTTTTAACCAGTAACTACTAATTAGAAACGTTGTATATCCCCTTTGGTCATAGGATGGAGTAGAAATTAGACCCCCGTAAGTCTTAATTTCCTTGCCTTGACAGTTCGTTGACTTATACCAGCCCATTTTGAACTTGGTCAGAAATTCATAAGCATCTATAACTTGTTTTGTAGAACCAGAAGGTGAAATTTTAGTGTTTTTTATCTTCATTGCAGCAAATACATTATTATCCGTTTCAAATTCCTGATCAAATAAGCTTAGTTGTTTTGGGTGATCTTGGGGGCGGAACTGATCAGATGCTAGTAGGGAGACAATATTGAAAATTACCCTCAAAGCATTAATTGGAATATCGGCGATCTGATTATCTTCAAAAAGAAAGTCATCTACGAATTTATTACCTAATCGTATTAAATCGTGCTGATTTGAATTTTCGAAAATTTTTCTGATTACTTTATCTTGGCCCATAGCTTAAGAATTTAATTAAGAATTTAATTTTGCCTTCTTTTTAGCAATGTCTTTTTTGAATTTTTCAAAATCATTACTAAATCCTTTAGGTACTACAATAGCTTTTTTGGAAAGCGGATTTGCTTTTAAACTTTCGAGAAGTTTAATTGCTTCCTCTCTTTGTTTTTTGTTTTGATGAGTTGGATGATCTATTTGCATAGTTATTTATTTAGAAGTGCTTGGTGGTTTTATGGTTGGGATTTTTTTTAGTTCTTTGCTATGTTCATCAAGAAGATAAGGAAGGATATTCTTAAGGGAGTTTTCCCAATTAGTTATAGGCCTATTTAGCCTATTGTTCCAATTGTTTTTCAGCCAAATATCGTATTGTTGTACAATCTTATTTTCAAGGTGAGATTCGAAATTGGGTAATTTTTTTGCGAAATCAAGAAAGACATCTTTGCTTGGGATATCTTTAGCATTATTTTCTAAAACATTAGATTTTACAATGACCTTATCCACTTCACTTTGTATATGTGTCGGATTTGTAGTTTTTTTATTTACTTTTTTAGACTTTTTGGTATTCTGTTTTGGAGCGGTTTTAACATCAATTACCGGATTGTTTGCTTGGTTTTGCTCATCAAGAGTTTCTAGAGGAAATCTACTTGTTATTTCATATCGGCATGGAACACCGTTTCTTGTTTGGTAATTAATAAATCCTTTTTCTTGTAAAATCTTCTTTACACTTCTTATCGTAACAGCATTAATTCTTAAACTTTTACTTATTTCAATATCTGATAAGAAAAAAGATTGTTCATTTTTAAGATACCATTTGTTTATTAGGAAGAAATAAAAAATTATAGTGGAAGTTCCTAATGTATCCTTTTTGTTATATTCCCAAAAATTGGAGATTAATTCAATATATTTCATTTCCTTGGATTTTCACGAAATAATTCCAATGCAGCTTCAACATCAATTACTATTATGTTTTTGTTTTGATATATGGCATCGTCTATAACTCCGGATTTTTTTATTCTTTGGGCAGTATCTTTTGAGCAACCGAATATTTTAGCTATTCCATTTAAACCATATTCATATCTTTTCGGTTTTGATATGGATCCAAATAGGTGTAAATACTGCTCAACTGTCAATTGACTTATTGGTGTTGAAGGGTCAATATGTGTTTTCTCCATTATTCTTAACTTTTAATGATTTATGGAATTTTATTTCAGTTTCCTTTCTATTTTCTTCTGATTCTTTATTCTTTTCTTGGACGGCTCCCACACCGTCCAGAAAAGCATCTACTTTAGCTTCTAGAATTGTAGCAAAAGTTATTATTGTACGAAGTTGAGACTTCATATTTTTTATCTCTGAATTTGTTATCTTCTTACTCATACATAAATTTTAGTGAGTTAAAATTTATTTTTTAGAATCAAAAATTTCAGATTCTAAAATTCCTTTTTCTAAATAGAATTTTACTGCTTGATATAATGTTAGCTTATTGCTGTTTCTCCTAGCTAATCCTTTAACTGACTGTTGTTGGATTCCTAGCCGTGATGCTAGCTCCATACTAAAATCATTATCATTGAGTATTTTGTCAATAATTTTTACGCTAACTTTATTCATTAGGATTGCCTTCATATTTTTTATTTATATTTGTAATATATATTATAATACAAATGTATAGAATTAAAATCTAAAAAACTAAGAATATTAGAAAATAATTCAAAAAAATTTAGAATTATTTCATTTTTTTGATATAAACATTTGGTTCACAGTAAATTAGCATGAAAGAGAGATTACTCGAGTATATAGAATACAAAAAATTAAAAAACACAGATTTTGAAAAAAGCGCTGGGCTATCTAATGGTTTTGTGAATAATTTCGGAGATAATATTAGAGAGAAAACTCTACAAAAGATTTCTGATGCATTTCCTGACCTTAACATAGACTGGTGGAAAACAGGTTTAGGAACTATGTTAAACAATTCTCAAGAAATAATAACACAAGGAAATGGAAATCATAACATTAATGGGGTTAATGGCAATGTTACAATATCACATAACGAATTTTCTAATATGATAGAATTGCAGAAAAATTATCAGGATTTACAAAAAGAGTTAACTGATAGGCTAAAAACGAGTCAGGAACAATTATCAAAAAGTCAAAACCAATTATCAGAAAGTCAACAACAAATCACAACTTTAATAGAAATTCTAAAAAAAAATTAAGATGAAAAAAATATTATTTTTTGGGGGAATTATTTGTTCAATCGTAAGTTGTTCAAAAAAACTAACAAATGAAAAAGCAAAGGAAGTTATAAACCAATGTTTCTCTAAAGATAAGGCTGAAAATATTAAGATTTTTGAAGGTGACAGGCTTGTAAGATCATATTCCAAAGAAACATTGAATTACTTTAAAAATTTAAAAGAATTGCAAAAAGATGGATTAGTTAAATTTGATTCATTAAGTTATATCGGAGGTCTTGGTATTTATTATAATTTACATTTAACTGGTGATGCTAAAAGATACATTGTGAATTCGAGTACTTCTAAAAAATTTCCAGATATGACAGAGACTTTTGTAAAAGCAATTAAGTTTCAAGTGGAGAAAATAGAATCAGTTCATGAAAATCCTTCTTCCAATACCGCAAAAGTAAAAGCAGAAATTAGTATTGTTAGTACTTCACCTTTTTCCATATTAGTTGAAGATAGCCAAAAATCAGTAATAAAAGATTTGAATTTAAATAAAACAAATGACGGCTGGAGCGCTTGTGAATAGTAATTTATTGAGTAACAATATCAGTAACATTATACTATAATTAAGATTATCATACTACACAAATCATCGTTTTAACAGCGTTTGATGCCATTTTCTAGGCAAAGTTATCCCTCATAATCAGGTGGTCCCTGGTTCGAGCCCAGGTGGGACCACGTTTAAAATCAAGCACTTACAGAAATGTAGGTGCTTATTGTTTTTAATGGGTAACACATAGGTAACACAAGTAGTGGTACTTAGATCAATTTTTTTCTTCTCTATTCTAAAGCCAAATTATACCTTTAGACTCCTTCAATAAAGTTTTATAACTATTTCTAGGAACTTGCCTTATAAAATATAAGAAATGGAAAATGAAGTGTTATTAGAAAAGCTTGAAAATATTGAACAATATTTATTGGGTCTAAAAACTGTTTTTAACGTCAAAGAACTATCTAAATATACAGGTTTTAAATGCTCTTACATTTATAAACTTGCGCATCGACGACTGATTCCCTATTCAAAACCTAGTGGAAAAATGTTATTCTTTGAACGGGTGAAAATTGATAATTGGTTGTTGACAAATTATAGTCCATCTAACTCAGAAGTAGAGAAAAACTTAGTCAAAAAAATTATGAAAGAATAATGTTTTTCTAAAAGATGGTTTTCTTTTTGATTTTAATGATTTTCCATTTTGGATTATTTACTCAATACTGTTTAAATACTAGCTATGCTTTAGTACCCATAACGGAAGGGATATCAAAACATTTGATAGAAGATTTAGAAAGAATCTCACAATTATCTGAGCTGAAATATTAAGTTTTTTTACAATAAGACATTGCCGTTATCGGAAAAAAAACAAATTGAGTTATTATATAAATATTTCTTATTACCGATAAACAATTCTGTAGATGTTAGACTTTAGTTGTGTATGTCTTGGTGTAGGATTGTGAAGGAGTAGGTCAGATTGATTATAATTATTTTTACGGAAAAGCATATTAGTTATTGCCCTTTTTTATTATTTTTATTGGTTTACTGAAGTTCTTTTAATTTATGTTAATGCTATTTAATCTAAAAAACTTTTAGCAGTGGCTATTGGAATTATAAGTCTTTAATTGGCCGTTATGGTATTGTATCCATAAACCAAGATATATCAAAACTTTTGGTTAAGATTTGGAAAGATTTTTAGAATTAAATAATCGTGTCATGAGAGCTCACAGAACTTAGCCTAATATTTGGCAGACGAAGTCAATGTGCAAGAAATGCCTTTTAACATTTTGTTTTCTTCACAAGTTTTATATCGAAAATTACATAACCCAATTTTCAAGTTTTTGAAAACAGTAGGAATACCCTTTCATTTTGATAGGGTAATTTGTTTTATAAAATGAGTGATTTGGGTATATCGTTTTGATTTACAAATGTTTAATCTTATGTTCTGTTTTAAGGAATACTATTTGGCATTAATTCTCAAAAAAGAATTATGAACTATAAAGAAGCCGTTTCTGAAATTATTAAGGTTATTCCACAATCTAAAAAAGATTTCAGCGAAACTTACATTTCTAACAATCCATATATGGTGATCAATACTTTCCTTCGTTACATCAAAAAATCTATACAGGAGAATAATAATGAAGTGATCCAGCAATATTTCCAAAAAATGAATGATCTTTATGAAAAGGGAGATGCTGCTCTCAAAAATGCTGTAGAAAATGTTTTTATTTATTCTTTGGACAGTCTTACTTTCAGCTGCAAGGCCGTTAGAAGACAAGAAATTTTTTCTATGCTTTCTTTATCACTTAATAAAAAATATTTACATCAAGTTTATAAATCAGGATTATGAAAATACGAAGAAAAGGAAGCTGGAAAGAATGGTCCCAAGTCAATAAAAGACATAACCTGCAAATTGCGGAAATGCATATCGCCACCATTATCGGTGTTTTTTTAGCTGCTGCTATATTTCAATATATGTAATAATAGTGAGCAGCAGTATTGAATGTTCAATTATAACATCAGCAGGTTTTCGAAAGTCTGCTGATTTTTGCATTTAAAATGTAAGTGCAGACTTAAAGATAATAGTAAATTTGTAATTAAAATAAAAACAGTGAATAACATACTGGTCATTGACGATGAAGAAAAAATAAGAGTTTTACTCTCAAAAATTCTGAGCTTAGAAGGCTTTGAAATATTTCAGGCATCAGATCTGGCAAATGCCAGCAAAAGACTTGAATACAGTGATATTGATGTTGTCATCTGTGATGTAAAATTACCTGACGGGAGCGGTGTCGATTTTTCAAAGCTGATCAATGAAAAATATCCTGCCATAGAAGTAATTCTTCTGACGGCATACGGGAATATTCCTGACGGAGTACAGGCAATGAAAAACGGTGCTTTCGATTATATAACCAAAGGAGATGATAACAATAAGATCATTCCTTTGGTTTATAAGGCCATTGAAAAGTCTACTCTTAACAAACGAATCTTACAGCTTGAAAAACAGCTCGGCAGCAAGCATTCTTTTGATTCCATTATCGGTCATTCAAAAAAGATCAATTCAGCTATAGAATCGGGAAAAAAAGTGGCAGTGACAGATGCTACCGTTTTATTGACGGGCGAAACAGGAACAGGAAAGGAAGTTTTTGCCAATGCCATTCATAATGCGAGCACAAGAATAAAAAATAATTTTATAGCGGTCAACTGCTCTGCATTTAGTAAAGAGCTTCTGGAGAACGAATTATTCGGGCATAAAGCCGGAGCCTTTACAGGAGCGTTTAAAGATTCCAAGGGGATTTTTGAAGAAGCCAATAAAGGAACCGTTTTTCTGGACGAAATTGGTGAAATGCCTTTAGACTTGCAGGCCAAACTTCTGCGTGTATTAGAATCAGGAGAATTTTTAAAAGTGGGAGATAGCAAGCCCACTAAAATTGATGTCAGAATTATTGCAGCGACCAACCGTAATTTGGAAGAGGAAATTCAAACCGGAAATTTCAGAGAGGATCTTTATTACAGGATCAACATCTTCACCATCCATCTTCCTCCATTGAGAGAACGTACCAGTGATATTAAAGATCTGGCCAATAGTTTTCTCCACACCTTTTCTTCCAAAGTAGGAAAAAAGATCACCGGATTTTCCGATGATTATCTGGAAGCATTGAAAAGACATTCTTGGAAAGGCAATATTCGCGAACTTCGAAACGTTATCGAGCGAAGCGTTATCCTTTGTGACAACAGCCGACTTGAGATTGAGGTGCTCCCGCAGGAACTTCAAAATATCAGCGAAGAAGGGATTAAAAACAAAACCTTATCTGCTTTTGAACTGGCAAGTGCAGAGAAAATTCACATTCAGAAAGTATTAAATTACACCGACGGTAATAAAACAGAAACTGCACGTCTCCTTAATATAGCCCTGACAACATTATACAGGAAATTATCAGAGTACGGAATCAACACATAGGTGAATTTCATTTAAATTATCGATCACTATCAAAACACAATTAATACCCTTTCAAAATGAAAGGGTATTTCTTTTTCTATTTCATAGGTTTTATTTTTATTGTTCTGATTTACAGTTGATTATTGTTTTTTTTAAATTGTGGACTTCTTATTGTGATTATTCTGGCATAACAAAAAATTGACATTATGAAAAACTGGAAATTAAAATTCGTAAAGCACTGTAAACCCTGGCACATTCTATTAGCGCTATATGGTTCTATGGTCGTAGTAAGTTTTGCAATCAAAATCCTATAATAAAAAAATGACACTCATCCTAACAATCACCGGAGCAGTACTTTTTGTACTCTTTTTTCTAACCGTAAAATATTTTGAAAAGATATGACAGCATTATTTATCATCGCCATCGCCGTATTTGTTTACATCTGCTATGTCTTAGTGAAACCAGAAAAATTCTGATATGATGATGGGATCTCAAACGAAAAGAAAATTGATGGAATGGCTGACTTTACTATTTTGGATCTCCTTTGTAGCAGCATTTATTTATCTGATCATTTTCGTTAAAGGTATTGCCTTAACATCATCAACACTGCACCAAAGCACCTCACAAATAAATAGACATTATACTAAAATTATTAAATAAAAAATGAATACAGAAATTACAGGAATTTTGCTGATGTATGCCTTAGTGGTTTTGCTGGCAATTCCTCTGGGGAGATATATTGGAAAGATCTTTACCAAAGAAAAAACCTTTTTGGACGGACTTTTTGATCCAATCGACAAACTATTTTACAGAATTTCCGGAATAGATCCAAATTCAGAAATGAACTGGAAACAGCACCTTTCAGCATTGCTGACCATCAATGTGGTATGGTTTCTCATTTCGATGTTTGTTTTGACCAATATGAGCTGGCTTCCTCTAAATCCGGATAATAACCCGTCAATGAGCGGCGATCTGGCTTTCAATACGGCAGTAAGTTTTGTGACCAATACTAATCTTCAGCATTATTCCGGAGAATCAGGGTTGTCTTATTTGGGGCAATTGACATTGATGCTGTGGCAGTTTATCTCCGCAGGCTGCGGTATTGCTATTGCAGGTATGGTTTTCCTGGCTATGAAGGAAAGAACAGCGGATAAGTTAGGAAATTTTTACTTTTTATTTATCAGAACTTGCACAAGAGTTTTATTCCCAATCGCTGTAGTTGTAGCTTCATTATTGGCTTTTAACGGAACACCAATGACTTTCGAAGGAAAAGACCCGATTACAACATTACAGGGTGATAAAGTTGAGGTAAGCCGTGGTCCGGTAGCAGGATTCGTTGCCATCAAGCAACTAGGAACCAATGGCGGTGGATTTTTTGGTCCTAACTCTGCGCATCCTTTAGAAAACCCAAATTACTTTACCAATATTGTCGAAACAGTTTCTATTATGTTGATTCCGATTGCAATGGTATTTGCGATGGGTTATGTTTTAAGAAGAAAAAAATTGGCGTGGACTATTTTCGGGGTAATGACCGTAGGATTTCTGTTATTGTTAACGCCAACAGTTATTAATGAAATTAATGGAAACCCAGCTATCGAAAAAATGGGAATTGCTCAGAATTTGGGTAGTATGGAAGGCAAAGAAGTTCGTTTCGGACCCGCCGCTTCTGCTTATTGGGCAATTAATACAACGGTTACCAGCAACGGTTCTGTCAACGCAATGCACGATTCTCTGACACCGCTTTCCGGAATGAACACAATGCTCGGAATGATGGTCAATGCGTTCTACGGAGGTGTAGGTGTAGGTTTTTTAAACTTTTATATATTCATCATCCTCGCCGTTTTCATCAGTGGATTAATGGTAGGAAGAACACCTGAATTCTTAGGGAAGAAAATCGAGGCCAGAGAAATGAAAATCGCAATGATCATCGCATTGCTTCACCCTTTCCTAATTCTTGTAGGAACTGCAATCTCAAGTTATATGGTTGCACACAATCCAGATGAATACGGAAGTTGGTTGAACAATCCGGGCTTCCACGGTTTCAGTGAAATGTTATATGAATTTACGTCATCAAGTGCCAACAATGGAAGTGGTTTCGAAGGTTTGGCTGATAACAACCCATTCTGGAATATTGCGTGCGGAATCGTAATGCTGATGGCCAGATATTTACCAATTATTGGCCCGGTTGCCATCGCAGGAAGTCTTGCTGCTAAAAAATATATCCCTGAAAGTGCAGGAACGCTCAAAACAGATACAGCAACATTCGGTTTAATGGTGTTTGCGGTGATTGCAATTGTAGCAGCGTTGTCATTCTTTCCGGCGTTAGCATTAGGTCCAATCGCTGAATATTTTTCACTTTAATTCTTATCTATATTATAATGAAAGGAAATAACAACTTGTTTCAGGCAGAATTAGTCAATGAAGCGCTGAAACAATCATTTATAAAACTGCACCCGGCAAAGATGTTCCGAAATCCGGTGATGTTTATGGTGTACATAGGGACTTTGGTAATGGCAGGTGTTTGTCTGTGGATCGCAATGGGTGAGCAAAGTCAGGGAAGTTTGATCTATAATATTATTGTAACATTTATATTATTCATCACTTTACTTTTCGCCAACTTCGCCGAAGCTATTGCCGAAGCAAGAGGTAAAGCTCAGGCAGATTCTTTGAGAAAAACAAGAGAAGAAACACCTGCAAAAATGCTGACTTCAAGTAATGAAGTTAAAATAGTGCCATCCAACCAACTAAGAAAAGGAGATGTCTTTGTTTGTGAAACAGGAGATATCATTCCGTCCGATGGCGAAATTATCGAAGGTTTGGCAACGATTGACGAAAGCGCCATCACCGGAGAATCTGCTCCCGTCATCCGTGAAGCCGGTGGTGATAAAAGCAGTGTAACCGGAGGTACGAAAGTTCTTTCTGATAAAATCAAAGTTAAAGTAACCACAGAACCGGGAGAAAGTTTCCTTGATAAAATGATTGCTTTGGTGGAAGGCGCTTCAAGACAGAAAACACCAAACGAAATTGCTTTAACGATTCTTTTAGCTGGATTTACATTGGTTTTTGTTATTGTAACAGTGACCTTGAAACCATTCGCTGATTATGCCCATACACCAATTACCATTGCAGCATTTATCTCATTATTTGTATGTCTTATTCCAACGACGATTGGTGGTCTGTTATCAGCCATCGGTATTGCAGGAATGGACAGAGCTTTAAGAGCCAACGTGATTACTAAAAGTGGTAAAGCAGTGGAAACTGCGGGTGATATTGATGTTTTATTATTGGATAAAACCGGAACAATTACCATCGGAAACAGAAAAGCGACAAATTTTTATCCGGCAAATGGGGTGGATGAAAGAGCTCTAATAAAAGCAGCTGTCCTAAGCTCTATGGCTGATGAAACACCTGAGGGGAAATCAATTATTGAATTGGCAGGAATTAATCCTCTGAGTTATGAAGTGAAAAATCCTGAATTCATCACGTTTACGGCAGAAACCAGAAGCTCAGGTATTGATTATGAAAACACGCGAATTAGAAAAGGTGCAACTGACGCAATTAAAAATATTGTTACAAATGCGGGCAATACTTTCCCACCCGAAGTTGCAGAGAGAGTCAGAGAAATTTCGCAAAACGGTGGTACGCCGCTCGTGGTTTCAGAAAATGAAAAAGCACTTGGGGTTATAGAATTACAGGATATTATCAAACCTGGAATCAAAGAGCGTTTTGACCGATTGAGAAAAATGGGTATTAAAACCGTAATGGTAACCGGAGATAATCCTCTGACAGCTAAATTTATTGCTGAAAAAGCTGGAGTAGATGATTTTATCGCAGAAGCAAAACCTGAAGATAAGATGAACTACATCAAGAAAGAACAGTCTGAAGGAAGATTGGTAGCGATGATGGGAGACGGAACCAACGATGCTCCGGCTCTTGCTCAGGCAGATGTCGGTGTTGCGATGAACAGTGGAACGCAGGCTGCGAAAGAGGCCGGAAATATGGTGGATTTGGATAATGACCCAACCAAATTAATTGAAGTGGTAGAAATCGGAAAACAATTACTGATGACGAGAGGAACTCTTACAACATTCAGTATTGCGAATGACGTGGCGAAGTATTTTGCGATTGTTCCGGCATTATTTATTGCTTCCATTCCGGCATTGCAAGGATTGAATATTATGGGACTTCATTCACCTGAATCAGCGATTCTTTCAGCCGTAATCTTCAACGCAATTGTAATCCCGATGTTAATTCCATTAGCTTTGAAAGGTGTGGCTTACAAACCAATCGGAGCAAGTGCATTATTAAGAAGAAACCTTTTAATTTACGGTTTAGGAGGAGTAATCATTCCATTTATCGGAATTAAAATCATAGACTTAATCGTATCAGTTTTTATATAAATGTAAAATTGAAAAATAAAAATTGTAATAATATAGATTTTAGATTTCAATTATCAACTTTCAATTATCAATTATTAAAATTATGAAACAAAATATATTACCAGCCATCAGATTAACATTATTCTGTGCTGTATTTTTTTCAGGATTCTACACGCTTTTCATTTTCGGAATTGCACAAGCTGCTCCCAATAATGGAAAAGGAGAAATCATAGAGCATAACGGCAAGAAATTTTACGCCAATGTCGGACAAAAATTCGATAAAGACGAATATTTCTGGTCACGTCCTTCGGCTGTAGACTACAATGCTGCAGGAGCGGGAGGAAGTAACAAAGGACCTTTAAATCCTGATTATCTCAAAGATGTTGAAGAAAGAGTAGAAAATTTTATGAAACATAATCCAACAGTTCAGAAATCCGAAATTCCTTCCGATATCGTTACAGCAAGTGGTGCTGGTCTAGACCCTAATATTTCTGTTCAGGCGGCTAAGGTTCAAGCTCAAAGAATTGCCGATATCAGAAAGGTTGACATCCGCAAAGTCAATTCACTGATTGAAAACAATATCGAATCTCCCTTTCTTGGAATGTTCGGAACTGAAAAAATCAACGTTTTAAAACTCAATATCGCATTAGACGGTTTGAAGTAAATTATATATTTAGAAATGAAAAGAAAACTATCATTACTGGCATTTGCAATGCTTGGCGCAGTTTCTACACTGCACGCTCAGGAAGAAACTGAAACTAAAAACCCTTTAATAATTTCTGGTTATGCAGAAGTGTATTATCAGTACGATTTTAATAATCCTGAAAACAATACAAGACCCGGATTTGTGTACAGCCACAACAGAAACAATGAGGTGAACCTTAATTTGGGATTTGTAAAGGCAAACTACGAAACGGAAAGATTAAGAGCTAATATAGCATTGGGAGTAGGAACTTATATGAATTCAAACTACGCCGCAGAACCTGGAGTTTTGGAAAATGTTTATGAAGCCAATGTTGGGGTAAAAATATCAAAAAACAAAAATCTCTGGATTGATGCTGGTGTAATGCCATCACACATCGGTTTTGAAAGTGCCATCAGCAAAGATTGCTTTACGTTGACAAGAAGTATGTTGGCAGACAACTCGCCTTATTTTGAAAGCGGTGCCAAAATCTCTTACACCAGCGACAGCGGAAAGTGGTTTTTGAGCGGTTTAGTTCTAAACGGTTGGCAAAGAATTCAGCGATTAGACGGAAACTCTACAGTTGCTTTCGGTCATCAGTTGACTTATAAACCTTCAGAAAAAATCACTTTAAACAGCAGTTCTTTCATCGGAAACGATAAACCGGACAGCATCAGACAAATGAGATATTTCCACAACTTGTACGGAAGTTTCCAAATCAGTAAAAAGTTTGCTTTGATTACAGGTTTCGATATCGGTGCAGAGCAAAAAGCAAAAGGAAGCGACCAGTATAATATTTGGTATTCTCCGGTTGTAATTGCTAAATATTATCCGACAGAGAAATTCAGCATTGCAGCAAGAGGCGAATATTACAGCGATGAAAAAGGCGTAATGATTGCAACAGGAACAGCCGACGGATTTAAAACGTTTGGCTATTCTGTAAACGCAGATTACCGGATTCTTCCGAATCTCGTTTGGAGAACAGAACTTAAGAATCTAAGCAGTAAAGATGACATCTTTATCAATAGAGATAATAATTTGAAATCAAACAACTTAATGGCAGTGACTTCATTAGCAGTAAGTTTTTAAAATCTCCATATTTAGCAAAAAAATCCCTTGTCAAAAATTTTGACAGGGTATTTAATAACTTTGAATAAGACAATCTGTTATGGATGAAAAGAATTCTGCACAGGACTTTCTCAATCTCATCAAAAAATCGAGAAGAGGGAAATTCAAAATCTACATCGGAATGAGCGCAGGTGTGGGAAAAACCTATCGTATGTTGCAGGAAGCACACGCTCTTTTAACAAGCGGAATTGATGTGACAATCGGATACATCGAAACGCATCAACGTAAAGAAACGCACGCTTTGCTGGATGGCCTTCCCATTATTCCAAGGAGAAAATTATTCTATAAAGGGAAAGAATTAGAAGAATTAGACGTTCAGGCGGTGATTAATCTTCGCCCCGAGGTTGTAATTGTGGATGAATTGGCTCATACCAACATCCAAGGAAGCAAAAACGAAAAACGCTGGCAGGATGTGATGGATATTCTGGATTCTGGAATTAATGTCATCAGTGCTGTGAATATTCAACATATAGAAAGTCTGAATGAAGATGTGAAAATGATTACCAATATCGAAGTTCAGGAACGTATTCCCGATAATGTTTTGGCTCAGGCAGATGAGGTGGTAAATATTGATTTGACTTCCGAAGAATTGATTGACCGTTTGAAAGCAGGGAAAATCTATGACCAATCCAAAATCAATTCTGCACTCAATAATTTTTTTAAATCTGAAAATATTCTTCAACTTCGTGAATTGGCATTGAGAGAAGTCGCTTCACAGGTAACGAGAAAAGTGGAAACTGAAGTAACGATTCATAAATCCGTTAAAAAAGAAAAATTCTTGGCTTGCATCAGTTCCAATGAAAAAACAGCAAAAAATGTTATCAGAAAAACTGCCAGATTAGCGAATTATTACAACAGTTCTTGGTATCTTTTGTATGTTCAGATTCCGAGAGAAAGTTCAGATAAAATTGCGTTGGATAAGCAAAGGCATTTGATTAATAACTTTAAATTAGCTACAGAATTAGGCGCCGAAATCATTAAAGTGGAAGATACAAAAGTCGCTCGCGCCATAATGGAACAATGTGAAGAACGGAAAATCACAACGGTTTGCATCGGAAAACCGCATTTGAATTTGTGGAAAATCATTCTGGCAACCGATACTTTCAATACTTTGCTGAATAAATTATCTCAGGAAAACATAGACTTAGTAATTTTGTCGTAATGAAAATAAAAACTAAACTCAATATAGGTGTCGGACTGCTTTTTATGATGATATTGGTATTGTCAGTGTTGAGCGGTTGGTACATCAATCAGCTTAAAAAAGACACCAATAACATTCTGAAAGCCAATTATAACACGCTTCAATATTCCAGAAATATGCTTCTTGCCCTTGAAGAAGTGAATTCAGATCCCTTAGCTTTCGACGTTTTTGAAAAGCATCTTGAAAAACAGAGAAAGAATGTAACCGAGCCTGGAGAAAAAGAGGCTACAGAGAAAATCGTAACACATTTCGGGGTACTAAAAAAAAATCCTGAAAATTCAGCTTTAAAATCATCCATCAGGAAAGACCTGACCGAACTGATGCAGCTAAATATGGCAGCTATTCAGCATAAAAGCTCAATAGCAGATGATACGGCGCAGAATGCAATTACGATGATTTCAATTGTTGGAATGCTTTGTTTTATTATGGCCTTTATTTTAATGGTCAATTTGCCCTCCAATATTGCGGATCCAATTCGTCAGCTAACGGTAAGTATCAAACAGATTGCTAACCAGAATTACAAGGAGCGGGTTCATTTTGAAAGCAGCAGTGAGTTTGGTGAGCTTGCCAGATCTTTTAATACGATGGCAGAAAAAATACAGGAGTTTTCCGAAAGTAAGATTGAAAAAATACTGAAAGGCAAAAAAAGGATTGAAACCCTTATTGATAATATGAGTGATCCAGTTATTGGAATAGATGAGAACCGGAAAATTCTTTTTATAAATGATGAAGCTCTTACTATTACAGGACTCAAAAGAGAAAACTGCTTAGGAAAACTGATTCAGGATGTCGCAGTTACCAATGATCTGGTAAGAACTATCATTAAAGATATTATAGAGTCTGAAAACAGGACAAAAAATGAAGTAATGAAAATTTATGCTTACGGTAAAGAGAGCTACTTCGAAAAAGATATTGTTGATATTAACATTTTACCTACAGGTGAGCAAAGTACTCAGTTTATAGGGCAGGTTATTATGCTTCATAATGTAACGCCGCTGAAGGAATTGGATGTTGCCAAAACCAATTTCATAGGAACAGTCTCTCACGAATTTAAAACTCCAATTTCCTCTATAAAAATGGGACTGCAGCTACTTGAAAATGATAAGGTAGGGCCTTTGAACCCAGATCAGCTCAATTTGGTCAATGGGATAAAAGATGATACCAACCGCCTTTTGAAAATTACAGGCGAACTGCTTGATATTGCACAGTTGGAAAGCGGTTCCATCAAATTAAATATCAAACCTTCCAAAATTTCTGACATTGTCGATTATGCAACAGAAGCCAACAGGGCATCGGCTGAGCAAAAGAACATACGCTTGATCACCAGAATTGATTCAGATCTAAAATTGGTATCTGCGGATCTGGAAAAAACCTCTTGGGTACTGAATAACCTTTTATCGAATGCGGTTCGCTATTCTTATGAAAATTCAGAAATCATTATCGAAGTCAAAAGAGAAACAGATAAGATCATTTTTTCAGTAACGGATACGGGGCAGGGGATTCAACCTCAATATGTTTCTAAGGTTTTTGAACGCTATTTTAGAATACCGGGAACAAAAAAAGAAGGTACTGGGCTTGGTTTAAGTATCAGTAAAGAATTTATTGAAACACAGGGTGGAACACTGAAAGTGAAAAGCGAGTACGGAGGAGGAAGCATATTTACATTCGAATTAAGTGCAGTATAAAACCCATTCGGTATTCGCCCACCAGCATTATATTATTTTTCAATGAGGCTGTCTCAAAAGGGCAGCCTCGTTTTTGTATTGAGTTGAAAAAAAACATTTTTAAGGTTTTGTTTTTATAAAAACTTTGAAAAATGAAGATAAAATTCAAAAAACAGTCTATTTCAGGCTGTTTTTGCCATTTTTTTGAGATTATGGGCAATGGCTAGGATGCCGATTTCTACCTCGACCTTGGTTTTTCCTCGAAGCATAAAGCGTTTAAAGTTTTTGTTGTGTTTGAGCTCTGCAAAAACAGGTTCAACATCGTGACATCGCTGTTTTCGGAGTTTGATACCTTTTTTGGTTTTGAGTAGTTTGAAAACCCTTTCCCTGATTTTTGCCAGCTTCGGATTGTTTTGAGAAGTGGTTATTTGTCCCGATTTTTGATCTTTTCTGAAGTAATTGTATTTAACATAAGATTTTATTTTCTTGTTTTTCAGTAGGTTATAGTTTTCCTCCGAACCGTAGCCTGCATCGGCAACGAGTTCTTTCGGAACTTTATGATAGCTGTCTTCAAAACCTTTTAAATGAGACTCCAATGTTTTGGTATCCGTAGGATTGGGATGGATGGAATAATGTAAAATAAATTGTTTATTCGTAGAAATCTGTAGATTATAGGCCGCTTTGAGTTGTCCGTTTCGCATATGATCCTCATTGCTCATTATTACATATTTATTGTTTTTTCAATGGAATTCGCGAACCTTCGGTTTCATCCGCATAAAAGTAGCATCTGTATCGGTTTTGGAATAAGAGTTTCTGGCTTGTAAAATCGCCTGTTGCTTTTTGTATTTATCCAAATTGTTTGCCCAGTTTTTCTTGGCATAATTCAGTTTCTGGCGAACTTTCGAAGGTATTTTTTTATCCTTCAACACCTCGTTGATCTTGTCTATGGTTTGTGTTACTTTTTCTGAATCAATCTCCTTAAAATCGATGTTTTCAGTGTTTTGAAGCTCTTCTTTTGCCACACTTTCTGCATAATTCCAAAGTTCTTCCAGTTGCTCTGCAATTCTTACCTGATGCTTCTTGATGGCTCTTCCCCAAACAAAAGTATAGCGGTTGGCGTTGGCCTCTATCTTGGTCCCATCTACAAAAGTGGTTTCCAGGCTTACCAAGCCTTCCTTCTCCAAGAGCAAAACAATTTGTGTAAAGATGGCTTTTACTTCACCCTTTAATCGCTCGCTACGAAACCTGTTCAACGTATTATGATCAGGACGGCTCATTGCCGAAAGCCACATAAAATGGATGTTTTCCTTCAATGCCTGTTCCATTTTCCGGCTTGAATAAATGTTACTCAAATAGCCATTTCGGAGGAAAAAGCAAATTTTCTTTGGGATTGTAATCTTTAAAGACTACTTTTGACTTAGTTAACACACAGCAAATTACGAAATTTGCTACAATTAGGAAAGCCTCGGCTTTCCTTTTTTGCATAAAAAAGGCTATCTCGCTTTTGAGACAGCCTCTCTATTGATATACTATTTAATGGCGTTACTGTATCGTTTGCTGATTTCGTCCCAATTAACGACACTCCACAAGGCTGTGAGGTAGTCAGCACGTTTGTTCTGATATTTTAGGTAATAGGCATGTTCCCAAACATCGATACCGAAAATAGGTGTGCCTTTTATCTTGGCAATGTCCATCAAAGGGTTATCCTGATTGGCGCTGGAAGTCACTGCCAGTTTTTTCTCCGGTGTTACAATAAGCCATGACCAGCCAGAGCCAAAAACTTCTGCACCAGCCTTACTCAATTCTGCCTTTAGGTTATCAAGACTTCCAAATGACTGATTGATGGCATTTTGCAGCTCTAAGGATGGTTTGGTATTATGGTTAGGTGTAAGCACGGTCCAGAACAGTTCGTGGTTGTAATGGCCACCGGCATTATTGCGGATTGCGTTGCTTTCTTTAGAAATATGGGATAAGATGGTTTCCAGATTTTCTTTTTCCAGTGTTGTTCCTGCAATGGCTTTATTGAGATTGTTGACGTAAGCTGCAGCATGTTTTGTGTAATGGATTTCCATTGTTTTTGCATCCACAAATGGTTCTAGTGCGTTGTAAGCGTAGGGCAGTGGTGTCTGCTTAAACTGTGCTGCTGCAAACTGAGCTGCGATAAGCATTATTGCTGAACTGATTTTAAAAATTTTCATACTTAATATTTTAAATTTATAGATACTGGCTCGTACCAGACGTAGCTAATTTAAAAAAAAATATACAATAAAGAGTTAATGCTTTATTATGGGACTCTTTACATTTTATTGTAAATTTGGGACAGTTGTCAATTATTTAAATCAATATAATGAAATTTTATAATAAGTTTTCCCAATCTGTTTTTTTACTGCTGTTTTTATGTTTGTCGTTGTTTATGTTTTCACAGGATAAACCTTATTGGCAGGATATCAAAGATTTTAAAACCAAAGATCAGCAAAATGGTATTCCCAAAAGAGCCATTCTGTTTATTGGAAGTTCCTCTTTCACAAAATGGCAGGATGTTAACGATTATTTTCCTGGAAAAATTATTATTAACCGCGGTTTTGGCGGATCCAGGCTTGTAGATCTCAACAATTATGCAAATGATCTTCTGGATCCTTATAATCCCAAACAAATCGTCATCTATTGTGGTGATAATGATTTTGCTATGGGAAATCCTTCTGTTGATGAGGTTTTCAGCAGGTTTACACAATTTTTTGGCAAAATCCGCCAGAAGTATCCCAAAGTGCCTGTGGCTTATGTGTCTGTTAAGTATTCGCCGAGCAGAGAGGCCTTATGGCCTAAGATGAAAGAATTGAACAACAGAATAGAAGCTTTTCTTAAAACCACCAAAAGAACCAACTTTATCGATATTACAAAGGTGATGAATAATGCCGATGGCAGCGTGAGGACAGATCTTTATGTAGATGATATGCTCCATATGAAACCTGAAGGTTACAAGCTTTGGGCGCAGGTCGTAGCACCTTATCTCAAATAGAAGAGTCTAATTATTATGAGGTTTCCTAAGATGTAAATGTGTAATTTAATTTGTAATTATTCTAAATTGAATTATATTTGCAGCATGAATTCTCAAGTAACAGCTTTCAAGATTGCGCCATTGGCTCCCGCTTACAGATATAATGAAATGATGTATTGCGACAAGAAAAAATGCTGTAAAAAATTCAAGAAAGGGAAACGCTGCAAAAAATGCCCGGGGCGCGCCAAAATCAGTTAAGCATTAGCCATATTATCATTAATAATAAAATTAAAAATACAAATACAGAAATCATCCTTTGCGGTTTGATTTCTTTTTTTTGTCTTTTTACAGGTTCGGATATTGATTCGCCGCTTTCGTATTTATCATTTTTTGGACTGTTATCGATCAATTCTGTAATCGTTATGCCCTGTACAATGGTTTTGTGTAAGAGGCTGTTGGTGGCATGCAACAGGATCTGGAATTTCCCAGCGGTATCAAATTCTTTTATCCTGATTCTTCGCTCACCATTGGGCTTTTCCAGGCCAAAAGGAACTATTTTTACAATATCGGCATCATAGGTATTCCAATAGATGGTTATCTCTTCACCTTTTTGCACGCGTATTTTGCTTACAGAAAAATTTTTGATTTTTGGTGGCAGGACACTTCTTGTATTTTGTTGTTGATTGTTCAGGTTTTGGTCATAGAGTTTTTTTCGACCAGCATCTGTCAATGTCTCGTAGGCTTCCTGCACTTCCCGGAACCGGTCGGAGAAAAATTCATCATTATCATTTTTATCCGGGTGGTATTTTAGCGAGAGCTTTCGGTAGGCTTTTTTGATGTCTTCTGCTGAAGCATGCCTGGCAATCCCAAGAAAGTAGTAGTAATCCTTCACAGAAGCAAATTTAGTAATTTCCAATTTAAGTGTCTTTTTTAATTTACAGGTCTAGTACGATGTTAAACTGCCGATCAGGAAATTTTGGATATGTTCCGAATCTGCAGATCCTTTAGTCGGCAATAAAAAAACGGAAACTATTATGTTCCCGTTCTTTAACAATTCAATTTAGTTTTTTTAGACGTTTATTGAGCATCCTTTGTTCTGCAACAGCCTTTGCTGAACTGTGTCTTCATTTTTTCTTTAAAAGCATCATACTCTTTATCATCCATAGTCCTGATGCGGTCAGCAACTCCGAAGGGTGTCTTTTCTTTCACATCATATTCATCCAGAATGTTTCTGAAGATAGCTTTTCTTTTCTGAGCCTTTTTGGCAATTAATGCAATGGCAGCTAAACCTGCAATGGCTAAAATTCCTTTTTTCATTATTTTTAAATTTACGTTTTACATTTAGGAAGACGTCTTCGGTAGACCTTTACTTTAAAAATGATTGATTAAGGTTTATGCATTTTTGTACATTGAGATCATGACCAAAAAAAAAGACTCACACGGAGTCTTTTTTTCTTAATTAAAAAGGTCTTTTACTTTATCAAAAAAGGTCTTTTCCTTACCTGTGGGTTCAGCTGTCATTTCGCCTTTGTCTATTTGATTTTGGAAAAAATCTTTCTGTTCTTTGGTAAGTTTTTGTGGTGTCCAGACATTGATGTGGACAAACATATCGCCTTTTCCGCCATAGCCTTCTATATTAGGAAGGCCTTTTCCTGCAAGTCTCAGGATTTTGCCGGATTGTGTCCCTTCATCCACTTTTATTTTTACTTTACCGCCAACTACATTAATCTCCTTTGTCGTTCCCAGGGCCGCCTCTGCAAATGATACATAAAGTTCCTGATGCAGGTTATCGCCTTCGCGTTTGATCAATTTGTCAGCCTCTTCCTCTACTACAACCAATAGATCACCTGGCGTTCCGCCTAATGGCGCGTCGTTACCTTTTCCTCTTACATTCAGCTGGATACCGTCTCTGGCGCCTGCCGGGATGTTGATGGTGATTTCTTCCTCTTCTTTGATAAGGCCCTGCGCGTTGGCACCTGCCGGGATTTTGTCTGCAACTTTCCCTACGCCATGGCAAGTGCCACAGGTAGTTTGTGTTTGCATCTGGCCAAACATAGTATTCATTATTTTTACCTGCACGCCGCTGCCTTTACAGGTAGGACAGGTTTTGGAGGTCACACCCGCAGCCAGTTTCATTTTTTTGACTTTAACGGTTTTTTGTGTCCCGTTGATCATCTCCTCCAGGTTCAGCTTGATTCGGATCCTCAGGTTAGATCCTCGGGACTGTTGCTGTCTCTGGCCGCCGCCACCGAAACCACCGCCAAAGATATCACCGAACTGGCTGAAGATATCCTCCATATTCATGCCGCCACCAAAGCCGCCGCCGCCGGCTGCTCCGCTCACACCTGCATGCCCAAACTGGTCATAGCGCGACCGCTTGTTATCATCGCTGAGGACCTCGTAAGCTTCTGCAGCTTCTTTAAATTTCTCTTCTGCAGCCTTATCACCAGGATTTTTATCCGGGTGGTATTTGATGGCCATTTTCCGGTAGGCTTTTTTGATCTCTTCTCCACTCGCTGTTTTGGTAATCTCCAAAACCTCGTAATAATCTCGCTTCGTCATAATTGATGATTCATATTGATAACCTTTATATGTAGGTTATCTTATAGCATTGATATTTTTAGTTTCCGGTAACAACTTTTGCAAAACGTATCACTTTGTCATGAAGCTGGTACCCAGTTTCTATAACATCTACAATTTTACCCTTCAAATCTTCTGTAGGAGCAGGGATTTGTGTGATGGCCTCGTGATAATCTACATTGAAGTCATCACCAACTTTCACTTCTATTGGCTTAAGTCCTTTTTCAGTCAACTTATTACGGAATTTTTGATAAATCAGCTCCACACCTTTGAAGTCGGCTTCGTTACCATTTTTAGAAATTTCTTTCAAAGCTCTTTCAAAGTCGTCAAGAACCCCAAGCATCGAGGTCATCAGATCCTGACAAGCATAAAGGTAAAATTCATTTTTTTCCTTTAAGGTTCTCTTTTTGTAATTTTCGAACTCTGCGTAAAGGCGGATATATCGGTCTTTTTCTGCTGCCAATAATTCTTCTGCCGTAGGCTGCTGTGACAAATTTTCCTGATTTTCCTGTCCTTGATCTTGTGCAGACTGGTTGTCGGTAGACAAATTTTCTTCGTGTTTATCGTTGTTTTCTTCCATTTTTTTAGAATTTTATAGTGTTGATTTCACAATTTATTTGCCAACTGTCCGGTTTTGACAATTAGGCAGAATTATTCGTTAAAAGGTGGCGGATTAAGGGTTTAATTATCGATATACGCTGATAAAGATTTGTAATCTTAAAGTTTACTTTTTCTTTTTCTTCTTTTTTTCCTGATGCTTTTTCTTATCTTTTTTGGCGCCCGTCAGTTTTTTGACAAGTGCTTTCACGGGATCTTCTGCATCATGAGACTCTACAACCGGTACTAATGTGGTTTTAACTTCAAACAGCTGGCTATAATCCTGATTGTTGAGCATGTTTTCCTCAATCAGAGTTTTGAGGAGTTCTGCTGCAGAACCTTCAAAATAGTTTTCCAGAAAGTTTCTCAGCACAAATTTTTTATAATCCTGCATTGCAACAGCAGGTATATAGAGGTTGATTCTGCCTTTTTTTTCTGTATTCAGGTAATTTTTTTCAACCAATATTTTGAGAAAAGTAGAAACGGTATTCTGATGCGGTTTTGGTTCGGGAAAAGCATTCATCAGATCGCGGAAGTACATTTGCCCGTCTTTCCAGATCAGTTGCATTATTTCCTCCTCAGACGGTGTCAGCGTTTGTAGTATCATGATTAATTTTTAGAAAATAATGGCTTTCACCATTATCAGATAGGCCAAAGATACAAAAATAGCAATCATTGCGCCGGCAACCACCTCCTGCGTGGTGTGCCTTTTAAGAATAACTCTGGTGATTCCTATAATCACAGATAATCCAAACCAAGCGGTGCCAAGCGCGGGGTTGATGGCAAAAAATAGTGCTGCTACATAGATATTAAGACTGGTATGCATA
This sequence comes from Epilithonimonas bovis DSM 19482, assembly GCF_900108115.1. Lineage (GTDB taxonomy): Bacteria > Bacteroidota > Bacteroidia > Flavobacteriales > Weeksellaceae > Epilithonimonas > Epilithonimonas bovis. The sequence continues at coordinate 18,471 of NZ_FTPU01000013.1, read as the reverse complement.
GAACTTTTGATAAAAAAATTGCTGATCTGCATAGCCATCAGCAAGATGCAAAGTAAGAGGATAGCCCAATCGATCTGCCTGTGCAGAAAATAATCCACCGCCAGAAAAATGATTGTTGCCAGTATAATAAAAACGTAGAGCGAATGCCGCTGCTTACGGTTGGAGACATCCATATTGGTATAATTGCCTTTTTTCACATTGTGGTAGATCCACAAACTGATAGGGATAATCAGTAAGAGAAGAATTGGTAAAAACTTTTTGGAAGCCTGGGACCAGGTGTAATTTTTATAACTGTAGTAGAAAAAGTAGATAAGCAGAGATACAAGCGGATTAAAAAAGTTAGAAATAACTTTAGACAGCTTAATGACAGTAGGATTAGAGATTTGCATCTGGATGGGTTTCGGGTTCAATTTACAAAAATAAATACTTTGTTATGATGGATAACTGTTGACTAAAAATTTCTGCATTCATAATGAAGCCGTTAAATTATTGTACTTTAAAATTCTGTTATATGGCAAAACATTTGTTAGAAGAAATCGTACTAATCAAAATTAAAATCATCTCTATATTATGGAATTTCCACAACCTGTCTTAGAACATATCAGCCGGTATCTGACGGTGCAGCGCGAAACAATAGCCGTTGCCGAAAGTGTTACCTCGGGTTTTTTGCAGCTTGCGTTTTCCCAGATGCCGGGCGCCGAACAGTTTTATAACGGAGGCATCACCGCATACAGCACAGATGAAAAAATAAAACAACTTGGCATTGATCAAAAAATTGCTAACAGCACAGTGTCCAAAGAGCTGACCAATGCCATGGCGTTGGCAGTGGCACACAGATTTGCGACAGACTGGGGATTGGCGGCAACGGGTTATGCATCGCCCAGTGCAGAGTCAGATGGTAGTGTCTTTTCCTTTTACAGCATTGCCTACCGGGGGCGTGTTGTATTGTCGGATTTTATAGAGCTGCATCCTTTAACCAAACCACTGGATGCAAAAAATTATTTTACCGAGTGTCTGTTGAGTTGCCTGCGTCGCGAATTGAATGAGCATATTCTGGAACTGACTTTGGAAAATTAAATCAAAATAAAAACACCGGCCAATTCAATTGACCGGTGTTCTTTTTATAGTAGATTAATGGGCTATCCTAACTTTTTGGAGTCGGCTACAAACTGCGCCAATCCTGCATCTGTAAGCGGATGCTTCAGAAGATTAAGAATGGATGCCAATGGGGACGTAATCACATCTGCACCAATTTTAGCACAGTTGATAATATGCATCGGATTACGGATAGAAGCCGCAAGGATTTCGGTCTCAAATAAGTAGTTGTCATAAATCACGCGGATCTCTTCAATCAGGTTGAGCCCGTCTACAGAGATATCATCCAGCCTGCCCAGAAACGGAGAAACATAAGTGGCTCCGGCTTTTGCTGCCAAAAGTGCCTGACCTGCAGAGAAAATCAGAGTACAGTTGGTCCTGATGCCTTTATCAGAAAAATATTTAATTGCTTTGATACCATCTTTAATCATTGGGATTTTCACCACAATACGCTCATGCAGTGCTGCCAGTTCTTCACCTTCTTTGATCATTTCCTCATAAGTCGTAGAAAGCACTTCTGCTGAAACATCACCGTCGGAGATATTGCAGATGTCGATGTAATGTTGGTTGATGGCTTCCTTTCCGGAGATCCCTTCTTTGGCCATTAATGACGGATTGGTTGTAACCCCATCCAGGATTCCCAGATCCTGCGCTTCTCTGATTTGGTCCAGATTAGCTGTATCGATAAAAAATTTCATATGTAGATATTTATTACTTATTAAAGTCATATGCAATCGCGTAATCCGAATCACGGCGACTCCACATTAAGTTTTTTGGAAAATTATGCCGCAAAGATACAGTTTAGTTTATTAGATAAAAAGAAAAGATGCTTTAAAAACTTAAACGATATTAACCTAACTTATAGAGAATCTGAAGATCCCGGGAATAACAATCCGCAACTTTTTAAAATTTAAATAATCGTAAATTAATTGGTTATTAGTGAGTCTTCTTCTTCACTGATCTGTTAATCTGATTAGAAAAAATAGATGATCAAAACCTCGAATGCTGAGATGGAAAATATTCAGAAGGACTAATGATGAGTTATTGAAAACAATTAATGATGAATTTGAACAACAACTGTTTTTCCATGATTTAGACCGCTACATAACTATTGACCGGGTTAATTACGGTAATGAGTAGTTATTATGTTGAAAATGTGCTAAAATTAATATTCTATTAAGATTTTGGGAATGATTTGTTAATTTGGGATGAAAACTCTAAGTTTGCCAACTTAATTGTGAAACCAATGGAATTAGAATATACGGAACATCTGAGTCCGATGCTAAAGGGCGATATCAAGAATTACCTGATAGATATTGATGGTACTATTACCGATGATGTGCCTAATGAAGAGCCGGAGAGAATGATTACCTGCGAACCCTTTCCTGATGCTTTGGAAACTATCAACAGATGGTATGATGACGGCCATCAGATCTGCTTTTTCACTTCCCGTACAGAGGATCTAAGAAAAATTACAGAAGACTGGCTCAACAAGCATGGTTTCAAATACCATAGCGTGCTAATGGGTAAACCAAGAGGGGGCAATTATCACTGGATTGATAACCATCTGGTAAGAGCCACACGATACAAAGGGAAATTTACAGACTTGGTAGAAAAACAGGTAACCATAGAGGTTTTCCGTGATTAATCGTAAAAAATATAACAGATTCCCGAGTGCAGATTTTCGGGAATTTTTGATTAGATACCAAACATAGTAGCGGATCCTTTTGCAAAGAGGCTAGCCAAAAGATTTAGCCCGCCATAAGCTCAGGATAAACTATTTAGCAGAAATTGCTCAAAAGCAATCAAACAATTTAGACGCAATTGCCAAACGTAACCAATTACAAAAAAAAAACTGACGAAGCATCAAAGCTTCTGATAAAATCATATTAACGGACAGATACTGATCCAAAAAACAACAGTAAAAATCATGAAAGTATTGGCCAATGACGGACTGACACAATCCGGAATCGATGCACTTAGAAACAACGGATTTGAGGTGATTACAGACAAAGTACCTCAGGAAAATCTTATCAATTATATTAATGAAAACCAAGTGACGGTATTACTCGTGAGAAGTGCTACCAAAGTCACTAAGGAGATAATAGACCATTGCCAGAGCCTGGAGATCATCGGCAGAGGAGGCGTTGGGATGGATAATATAGAAGTGGCCTACGCCAGAGAAAAAGGCAAACATGTGATTAATACGCCTGCAGCATCATCCGAGTCTGTGGCCGAGTTGGTTTTTGCCCACCTTTTCTCAGGATGCAGATTTTTGGAAGACTCCAACCGTCAGATGCCTGTAAAAGGCAACACCGAATTTGCAAAACTTAAAAAAGCTTACGAAAAAGGGATAGAACTGAGAGGTAAAACCATTGGTATTATCGGCATAGGAAGAATAGGGCAGGAAGTTGCCAGGATTGCGCTAGGGCTTGGGATGAAGGTAGTAGCCTCTGATACCAGGATTGGAAAAGCCAGCGTGCGGGTTAATTTTTATAACAAGCAGTATATTAATGTAGAGATTGAGACCGAACCTCTGGACCAGCTGATTCAGCATGCAGATTTTATCACACTACACGTTCCTGCACAAAACGGACCTATCATTGGCAAGGCAGAACTTGCTCAGATGAAAACCGGAGCAGCCATCGTTAATTGCGCCCGTGGTGGTGTGATAGACGAAGATGCACTTATCGAGGCGCTGGACAGTGGCAAACTTGCCTTTGCCGGCTTGGATGTTTTCGAGAACGAACCTACACCATCAGAAAAAATCCTTAACCATCCTAAGATTTCCCTTACGCCGCACACCGGAGCTGCAACGGTAGAGGCTCAGGACAGGATTGGGACAGAACTGGCCAACCAGATTGCAAGCATTCTGTTGGTTAAATAATCATAAGAATTTATCATAATAATGCCGGTCGTACAGACTGGCATTTTTATTTTTAAGGTTCATCCTAAAACTTTATTTTTGCGTCAGATTTTGATGGCAGCATCCGCCTTTGTTTATCCTGAGCTTGCCAAAAAAATATAAATCTACATATGAAAAGAAAAGTTCTCCTGATATACACCGGCGGCACCATTGGTATGGAAAAAGATTATACAACAGGGAGCCTTGTCCCGTTTGATTTTTCTACCATATTCAGGCGCATTCCCGAGATGAACCTTCTCGACTGCGAGGTATCGGTGCATCCGTTCGAGAATCCTGTAGATTCCTCCGATATGGGTCCGCGCGAGTGGCGTATGATTGCCGACTGGATCACCATCAATTACGATGCTTATGACGGATTCCTTATCCTGCATGGTACAGATACGATGTCATATACTGCATCGGCACTCAGTTTTATGCTCAAAAATCTTGGCAAACCGGTAATTCTCACAGGTTCCCAGTTGCCTATTGGTGATTTGAGAACTGATGCTAAAGAAAATCTCTTAACAAGCCTTTATTATGCCAGCCATTATGAAGATGATGAAGCGGTAATCCGTGAAGTGGCCATCTATTTTGAGTATAAGTTATTGCGGGGTAATCGCAGTTTAAAATATTCGGCGGAGTTTTTTGATGCTTATCAGAGTCCTAATTATCCAATTCTGGGACAATCCGGCGTGCATCTTAATATTGATAAAGATCAGCTTTGGAAGCCCAACGGTACTTTTGAATTAGACACTTATCTTAATGAAAATGTGATTTTTTACCGCATTTTCCCGGGGATGAATTTTGAATCCCTGTTAGAATTTAAAACTCCCGAGGCTATTGTTCTTCAGGTTTTTGGTTCGGGGACTATTTTCAATTCCGAAAAGACGATGGATGTTTTACAGCAGTTGAGAAAACGCGGCATAGAGATTATTGTTATCAGCCAGTGTGTATCGGGCGGGATTAGTTTCGGAAAGTACAGTAACAGTAATATATTCAGCAAAATAGGTGCTGTGAGCGGGAAAGATATGACTGCAGAATCTGCCATTACGAAGGTTATGCATCTGCTGGGCAATCCCAAATACCAGGGTACTTTTGCTGACTCATTTATTAAGAATATCTGTGGAGAAGTTACCGAAGATTTTCAATAATATTTTGGTATTCGGTATATTTCATTATATTTGCAACCTCAAATAGAGAGGTGTCCGAGTGGTTGAAGGAGCTACCCTGGAAAGGTAGTATACGGGTAACTGTATCGAGGGTTCGAATCCCTTCCTCTCTACATTTAGTGCTGATTATCAATTATTTACGATAACAACACCCAGTTTTACACCCACTTATTTTTAAGTGGGTGTATTTTTTATAATTATTTAAAAAAATGTCTTTTTCTCATTTTATATTATTCTAAATATTAAATATCAAAAATTGCATCGTTTCTATAACCAAAATGTTCGTTACTTCGAACATAACCAAGTTGATTGGTTAGAAGTTTCGTTTTTCCAATTTCAAAAATTTCAGAATTATAATGATGATGACCATAAAGCCAATAATCAATTTCATTTTCTTCAATAAATTCTGATAATTCCGTTGCGAATGCTTGATTTATAACACTTCCTTTGTATTGAGGAGGATAATTCAACATCGTAGGAACATGATGGGTTACAATAACTTTCTTAAATGATTTTTCTTCTACGATTGCAGTCTTCAAAAAATTAAAATTTTCAAGAAATAAATTCGTGAATGCTTTGGTATCAAAAGCTTTTCCTGCATTTTTTATCAATCTAAAATCATTGAGTGATTGTTGAATTTCAAATTTATTCTGCGGTGAAATATAAGACCATAATGTTGAAAAAATGAGTTTCGTTTCTCCGAAAGATTTCACTTTATTATTTAGTAAAATTACATTCTCTCTTATTTTTTCTTCAAAACTTCCTGTTCGTTGATGAATGTCGCTGTGATAATATTCATGGTTTCCGGGAATCCAAAAAACCATTTCAAAATGATCTGACAAATAATCAAAAAACTCTTGATGCTGATCTAAAATTGCAAATGGAATAATATCTCCTGCTAAAACTAAAATTTCAGCAGTGGGAATGATAGGATTTTCCAAAAGATATTTTTTGTTTTCGGGAAATTCTAAGTGAAGATCGGAGCAGTATTGGATTTTCATTGTGTAAATAAATGTTATATGAAAACTATCCCTCAAAAATTAATATTGTCACAAAGTTTCCTCTTATTGAAATGTGCGTTTGAAATTAATGAAATATAATTTTTAGAAGGGTGCAAATCTATATTCAGCCATTACTTCAAAACTAATTTTTGATTTTTAACATCGTGGCTGTAGTTCAATATCTCACCAGAAATTATAAGATTGATCACTTCATCAATGATTTCTAGGGGAACTACAAACCATTCTCTGGGGGTGATTCTTTGTTTTTTGCATTATAAACATCCACATTTAAACAGCATTCTCCAAAAAAACGATGTAGCAAAGATTCGAAGTTTTGGGTGTTTAAATTATAACATTTATAAGTTGCCACCATATCTACATCTGCAAAAAGATAAGTAGCTTCTTTTGACGCATTTTTAATTCTATCTGAAACATTTGAAGTTGAGAATCCAATTTTATACAAATCTTTCAGTGAAGAAATTTCTGAATTTCTAGATTTGGATTTTAAAATATAGATCCAACCACTCTTTACATCTTCTTCTGAAACAATTCCAGCGTTTTTCCACAGTTCATCTTCAATATTTTCTGCAGTATCTGTAATTAATTTTCCGTTTTTTAAGATGGCTTTCCCTAAAGAACGAAACAACATATTCGATTTGGTTCCATTTTCGAAAATCGTTACCGTTCTACCTTCTAATCGAACTCGATCTCCAGACGTATTTTCTTTCAATATTTTTTCAGCTTTCGATACTTCCAAATATGCTAACAAACCATCGACTAAATAAAATTTCCCTTCGATAAGATTGGTTTCGGTATTATTAAATTCTGCTAATCTCCGTTTTCCTTCTTTTAATTCTTTATGAACCTGTCGGAACATCGTTTCATATTTTTCAAACTCTTTGTCAGACATTGGCTTTCTTTGAGCCATAAAATCAGTGGAAGCTCTTTCACCCGGTTTTGGAGTATGATTAAAATTGAAAAATTGATTCTTATTCTTCGAAAATAACGGATATTGAAAATCAATTAGTTATGTTTTTATGGTACAAATATGATACTAAATAAGAGAATTTGTGAAAGATTATTTATTAAACATTAAGCTTACTGAATCTCATTAATTGTTCAATTTACCCATAATTTCCTTCATTATTTCAATTAAAGTTTTGAAGTTCGGACTCTCGCCTACAATCATACTTCCCTGCATTATTCTGTAATCTTCTTCCCATTTATTCATTATTTCTTGAGGAGGAATGATATTGATTAGACCTTTTTTGTGATTGTCATAGTTGATCCACTTAGAATTATTCATTCTTTTTCTAAAATCAACAATTCTTTCAAAAAGGCTATCATCAATTAGTGCACTTTTCCCATATTCTGTATGATAAAGTTGGTGCAAATCGAACAAATGACGACTCATTCTCTCGCTTCTAATTCTCTCTGTTGGTTTTGAAAATTCTTCGTGAAGTAGAAGTATTTTCTCTAAAAATGTTTTTGTAGGAACAGTTACCAAAACTTCAAATTGTGGCAATGAAAAAAGGGCATCTTTATAATGGTTTTCTATAAATGATTGTACCATTTTTTTCTCCGAAGGTTCTGTCATTGCTCTTGCTCCCATTTCAATAAGAACTTTTTGCTGTACATAACTTTCTTGTGGAATCACACTGTTATAGACTAATTCTAAGTGATTTGGATCGCTAAGATCGTCAACAATTTCAGAATATTTAATTTTGTATTCATTCTCAGAAATCCCTAATTCTCCCAATTGTTTAACCAATTCTTCTCTAAATTCGGAGATTACAAATTTTCCTGCGGTCTTCCGAAGTTTCTTCATTTGCGTTTTGGTTTCTGGATCTTCTGCAAATCCTAATAAATTTTTATCAATAATTAAATCGACATCCTCCGAAAACCGTTCGATAATTTGATAAGCTTTGCTTAAAGAAGTTCCACCCTTGAAGATAATTTGGTCTTTATATTTTGATTTAAAAACAGCGCGTAACACCATACAAACCCACCAATCTTTCTCTATCGCAAAAGGCGCATAACCTGTTGATAGAGCGAGTTGATTTAAGGTTTCAATTCTTTGTTCTTTAGTAAGTTGCTGATGCCACATTTTTATGAAAGGTATCTGTTTTTTATTCTTTTCTGAATCCAAACTGGTGCATATTTCAATTGAGACATTAATACTTTCTCGTCTATTTTCTTAATATAGACTGTAAGTTTTTCCTCAAAATCTTCTGAAATATTTTTCTCGCCAGTTATTTTATATGCTTGAATGATGAGCTGAAGTAATTCATCCTTAACCGCCAAATTCCTTGGGGCAGTTTTCTTAAATTTAATGATGCTTTTTCTTATTTTAATTTCTCTTTGCGCACCATCTGTAAGATAAACTGCGTGTAGCGGAATTTGGGTAGAAAGTCCCAACAAATACATTGCCATCGCTCCCGTAGGTGCAATTCTGGCTTTATCTCTTTTCGCAATTTCCTTTGCAATTTCTTCGATGCTTGGATAGACCGTTCCCAAAAGCTCATCTTTCTTGGGAACCAAATAAATTCCGTGAGCCAACCGAACCAAAACTCCCTGCTCTTCCAACCGACGCAGAACTTGCCGAATATTCTCAGCTGAGCCAAATTTCAGAAAGTCTTCTGCGAAAAATATTTTTCCCTTAGAAGATTTCTTAATCTTGGTTTCTATATGATTATGAGTGGTTTGCACAGTTTTTATGAATTAATATTGTCACAAATTTAGTAAATATTTGTGACAAAATATGGTTTATAAATCTTTAATCATAATACATTAGCGCAACACCTCGTCTTTTGACAAATTCCTGCAGTTTGATTATTCAAAACAAGCCTTATTTATTCAAATGCTTTGCAATAGCGGTGTTTAGCAAATGTTCTTTTTTCCGAAGCTGTTTAGAAAAAATTTTACTATCGAAAATTTTTTCACACCTTTTAATATAGCTAAAATAGTTTGATTTATTTTTATTTACAGATGGTTTAACGATCATTGAAAACTCATTTCTTTCATTTTCCACAAGAAATGTTCTATTCCGAAAAGTCTGTTTAATTTCTCCATTTTCCCCATCTAAATCCCGTAGCGGTTTTTTATATAATTTTTTAATTTGATTTTTAAACACTGCTTTTGGAATATTCGGGTTTTTGTTTCTTTTTGCTCGATTAGATCTTCGTCGAACGATAGAAATTAGTCTTCTATAAAATTTAGCAATATTTGTTGATTTTATACAAGTATTGTATCCTCGAAATTCAAATCCAAGGTATATTAAAGGGGCGTCTTTCCTTTCGTTACCTTCAACCTGCTTAAAGGAAGTTAGTCTACTTTTTTGTTCTTGATTGTATATTGATTTTCTAAAAATGAAAGATTCGGTTTTTGAAGAACTAATTTTTAGATTACTTTGTTTAATAAGATTTTCAATATAATTCTTTATTTCTCCTAGATCATCTACATTTGCTACTATAATAATATCATCTGAATATCTTCTATAAAATCCACCCTTATCCTTTACGACAGTATCAATAATATGTTTGTCAAAATCCAACAAATATAAATTTGCAAGTACGGCACTTATCGGTAATCCTTGAGGAATACCTGCTTGTATTTTTTCTTCACCAATCTGTCTATAGAAAGAATTTTTATAGATTCTTAACTTACCTTGTTTAATAGTATCTCGAAAATCAGCGTTTGACTCAAAAAAACTTTTAAAACCTTTTTCTCTTCTAATTTTTGCTAATTTCTTTTCATTAAAACCAGATCTTTTACCACTTTTTTGCACCCTAATTCGCAAATCATCTCTTAAAACATAACTGAACTTTGTACATGATTTGAATACATTTTTATGGTCTGGAGGTAATTGTTCCTCATTCAACAGATCACTCCACTTTTTCTCTAATAATTGATGGTCTAAGCTAGAAAAAAAACTTTCTATATCGAAAGTTAGCACGCCAACTTCCTCTTGGTCGCCGCTACGATTTTTAATTTCATCAAAAACGTCTTTAGCAAAATGAATTGTACTCTTCCCCTTTCCTGTATCTTCTAAAATAATTTTCCTGTAAGCATTGACACAACCATCAAGTTCCAGGTCTTTTTTTAATTCCGTTTCATACAATTCATTTAGTATTGAGGCGTAATATCCATAAATTAAAGCGTCAAAATGTGTAGCATAATGAAGAGGTCTTTTTTTTGCTGTTTTTTCAAATTTGAAATCATTGAGTTTGAAATTATGCGTCCTCTCTTTTTCATTTAAATGTTTTTCCGAATTTACTTTTTTATATTTCCTTTCTTTAATGATCGCATGCATTAAAGGATAAAAAGCATATTTCTGTATGAAAGAAGGATCTTGGATTTTCTTTTGATAACTTTTCCAATTTTCATTGATGCGTAAACTCGGGGACAAATGCAAATATCCCTTCGTTTTCATCCAATTTGGTTTGTCTGTATTATTTCTCATAAAAACCCCGTAGAAAGTTCTAGCAATAATGATTATTAAATTTACATACCTCCGAAGAGCGGACTAGTACCCATTGACTGAGTCATTGTAATGTTCGTAAACTAGGCGAAGATTTAACTTCAACTGCAAATTATTATCTAATGAAAACAATTATTACAATCCTATTAGCTATCTTTACAGGTGGATGCTCCTTGGTTGGAGATTACCTGCTTGATAAACTTTAATCCTGCAAAAGCAGTAAGACCGAAGTCCTGTAGTCCTGACTAGATGTAAAAAATCAACTTCCTACGAGTACATCAAATATAGGAAAATAAAAAACTAAATAACTACTATGAGTAACTTACAAATTGGTGATCTTATTTCTTTAAAAAACCACCCTTATTCTTTAAATCAAAAGACGAAAATTGGAGCAAATGCTTTAATGACCCCACCACTTATGGTAGTTACTGAAATATTAAAGCAAAATAAATTCAATCCAGATTCTGAGAATGAAGAAAAACTTTTAGGACAAGTTTTGGGCACTTTCTATAACTCTAAAAATTGTAATTACGAAAAATTTTGGTTTAATATTGACGAAATAATTCCTATTACTAGTGCAGAAAAAGAGAATATAGAAGAGGACATTGCGGGTAAAAAAAAAGTTCCAACCGAATTAACTACTGTAAAAAAAGAATATAAAGGAAAACAAGTGATTTTAAGTACTGCTGATGCAGAATTGGGGAAAAAGAAAATCAGTTGGAGTGAAGAAGGTGATAAAGAAAAATTTCGTACTGAGTCCTATATGGATTTCTTACCGCCAGTAATGACCGTAATTGACGTTGTTGAAAATTCTAAATTTTTAAAAGATAGAAGAGATCCAAAAGATGGTACTTTGAAAAAAGATTCTTGCAAATTCTTATTAAAATGCAAATGGTTTAACCCTTCTAAACAATCATTTTCCGAGGATTTTATCCCTTTTAACATTGTAGAGGAAGTTATCTTTGATCAAGAAAAAATTGATATTATACAATTGGGTATGAGTGGAAGTAAATTATTTAAAATTCCAAAAATCACTCCATTTGAAGGACATCCTAAAAGTCAAATTAATAATACGTTAGTTGAAATCATCAACATAATTCTTTTAAATCATAAAGTACGAATCGTATATTCTGACTATTTTTCAAAAAAAGTGAAATCAGCTTATTTACAAGATTTCGATTTTGAATCCACGAAGTTTAAAATTACAGATTTAGCTAAAAATAAATTTCCAGATTATTCGTCGAGCGTCTTTAATGATATAAAAAAATTATCTTGGGAGCAAGATAAGTTTTATGAAATCAACTATACCGACAGAAAAGGAAGATTTACACAAAGAATAATAACCAATTGCTCTACTAGCACATTTGAAAACGAAGATGAAATTGAAGAAACTTTTATCATTGCAAATTGCTTATTAAGAAAAGGAGACATTCGTCATTTTCGTTTAAAAAACATTATTGAACGATCGACTTTAACTAAAGATTTCGAAAACTTAATAATGTAACTTTAAACTAAAAAGTTTAATTCACAAGTAAATTAATTTCTTGTAAATACATTTTTTTATATGAAGAAGAAACTCTGAATGAACTTTCGAAAAGGGGAATTTCTTCAGTTTCTTCTTTTACTTTGAAATCTTCTTGAGTGTGCTGATCTTTTTCTGTGAAATTTAAGTTTCCGGGATAAATGAAATATGCAGAAATCACGTCATCATTCTCGATTCCCAATTCTCTGTAAACACTATTTAACCTGGTATAGCCAGCCAATTGTCGTGCATCTTCCATCGTGGGATTTCCATTTGAATAACGTGGTTTGTACTTCGCATCTACAACAGCTTTTATTCCACAATTTGTATTTAGAATAAAATCTGGTTCTTGTTTATTGAATTTTTTATGATATTGCACTTCTCCTTCCAAAGAGTATCTCTCACGAAGTTTTCCAAATACAAACAATTCAAATAACTTACTCATATCTATCCAAAATGGCGGATGCAATGTTTTTGCTTTGTTGGAGTTTTTAGAAATATTGTAGTCATTTAACGCCAAAATTTGATTTCCTAATTGAATTGCACGATTATAGTTTTTAAAAAACGGATTACTCTCTTTAAGATCCAATTTACTGAAAGTATAGTCGCTTACCTGATGGAAACCACCATTGCAGTATCTTTGAATTTCTACTACGTTTATATATATATCTGAATTTTTCGAATAATCTTCCAAATGGATTGAAACACGAGATAAAACAAATTTCAAAAATTGGTTTAATTCAATGTCAAAGCCAAATTCCTGAAATTTACAAATTGTTTTTGTATAACGATTTTTAAGTATATTTTGTTTGATTTGTTGTCCTACCAATACTTTTCCTTTAACTCTATTGTTTAAATTTTCAACTTTTTCGTAATATGATTTTTTCAAACCCTTCTTTACTAAATCTTTTACAACAGATAAAAACTGGGCAATTAAAAAAGGTGTTAAAAGTGGTTGTAAGTGATTGTCAATTTCAATCCAATCTTCATCGAATTTAGTAGAAATTAATCCATCTAAATGTTCAAAGTTTTCTGGTTCTTTCAATGATTCCAAAAGCATTTGAACATAATTTACTTGTTTTTCTTCATTATTAATCTTTGGTTCAATATAGATGTTCGCTCCTAAATTTGGAAAACAATCTAAACCAATATAATAAGACGAAGAAATACTGCAGGAGTATTGGTTTCCCTCAGAATTTCTATTTAATGAAATGGAAACACAGTTTTTTTCTTCATCGTTTTCAAAATTTATTTTATCTTCTAAAGTTGATAAATTAAAATAGTGCTCCCAATTTTCAATTTTTTGAAAAATAGAAATATGGTCTTTATGATAATACTCAAAATGTTCTGAAATTCTTAGCATTCCAATATATGATTAAAGAGAATTAATTATACTTCTTGCCGATTCTTTCAAAATACCATCTTTTATATATTCTTCTAGGATAGGTTTTATTTCGTACCTAATTCTAAAACTGAAATCAACAGGTTTTTCTTTAATATCTTCACCTATCTCATTTTTTTCATAATGCTGAATAAAATAAGAATGTCCCAACCAAACATCTTTAGGATCGAAATCTCCAGTCATATATTCTGACTTTTTCATCACCACATTCTCATCCGAATAATCAATAGCTACATCATAGTTTTCAATAAATAATGACGCAACTTTAGCAAAAAGATCAACCTTAAAATCATCTTTTAATTCTGATTCTAAATTTTTTGGCAACACATCTACGAAAGCAAAACGTCTTCTAATTGCATAGTCGATATGACCGACACTTCTGTCTGCGGTATTCATTGTACCAATAATGTATAGATTTGGGGGGAGAGTTAATTTGTTTGAATCTCCTACTTTGTACATAGACTCTACATTTTCACCACGGTACTCTAAAGCATAAATGAGTTCTCCTAAAACAGATGAAAGATTAGCTCGGTTGATTTCATCGATTATTAGGACGTAGTTTTTCCGAGTTTCTGAATAAGTTTCCCCATTATAAGAATAATTATCAAAGAATTTTTTCAGTAAAGCATTGTAATAAGTATAACGATAATGTGCGTGAACAGAAAGTTCTTTTGGAATCTTTTGTAATGAAATCACTAATTGACTTTCCAGAACTGCTTTTATTAATATTTTGAAATCCGAAAAATTAATTCTAGAAGGTGAAGCCCAATCTTTACCATATCTAAAATTATCAACCTCTACTTTAAACAAATTAATATTTCCAGATAAGTTAATTTCGCTTTCTTCTACATCTTTTTCTATTTCATTTTTAAAATCTTCAAAATTGTCATTCACCCATATATCAATATTTGTTGATGAAATCTTTTCAGAACTTAGTTGATAATTTTTCAAAGCCTCTTTGGCAAATAAACCCAAAGTTTTGTTCTCAGCTTCAAAAAAAATCCCTTCACCATCAGGATTTGGTTTTGCAATAATTCCTCTTACAAAATCTTCATAGGTATAACTTGGGTGAAATTGAATAAGTTTGAATTGTTCGCTGTCTCCTAGTTCATTCACATCATAAAGACCCAACATTTCTAATGCTATATTTTTAGCTGATCTTGTCTTACCTGTTCCAGGAGGACCTTGGAGGATGATTTGTTTTTTGTATTGAAGTATTTTTGAAATTTTACTTTCATTCGCACTGGGTAAAATTAAGTTACCTTTAATAATAGATAAAAGTTCTTCATAATATTTCTTGCCAATTAGTTTTTCAGAGTTGTATGTTGTTATGTCTGTCAAGGTCTTCATGACTAAAGTATGACCTACTCCCCAATTACCTGTTGCTTTCCAGTCAACTTTTCTACAATGTTTATAATCATCTTTTTCTTCATCAAAATAATAATCAGAAATAACTTCACCATAACCTAAAAGTTCATATCTCCCTTTTTTTACAATTATTATGTCTCCAACATTTATTGTATTTGCAAAATCGTAATTGGCAATTGCGTCATTATTCCGATTTGTCTTACTATCATAAACTGAAATTAGTTTTTGTTGAATCTCATTTTTATTATTATATTCATTCAAGTTTCCTAAATCATCCCAACCTAAAGCCATTATTCCTTCCTCATAAAGACCATCCCATTTGTAAGCATTTTCACCAGGTGAATAGATCCAATATTTTTTCATATCATTTGTTTCAGTATTTATTTTGTCTAATAAATCAACATATTCCTTTATATTAATTACTTTTTCCTTTAGGTAGACTATAACTTCATTCTTGTTTACCTCTTTTTCTTCTTTTATTCCTTCAATTAACAATTTAGCTAAAGTACCAAAATAGCTACCAAAAGCTAAAGTTCTGTTTTCTTTTGGAAACGTGCTATAAAAAACACACATAGCATCATAATTTGCACTGCTCTTCAAGATATGCTTACTTAAATTTTGCCAGAACGGATAATAAACAGGATACATTAATGGATTCTGACAATGCTTGATCACAGAAAATATATGTGACTTAAATGAATTAAGATTCTTATTCAAAACGTAATTGAAATCACTTAAATTCGTTGTAGATTTTATAGTATTAAATAAATTAAAGAGTCTTAATTTTGCTCCATCTTCAAGAGTTGTATTTTCTTTAAAATTGTTTATTCGATCTGCAACTTTAACGATGGAATTAATTTTAGAAGTAAAAACACCTAATTTATCCGTATCGCTTTCTTTAAAATCCTGATCAGACTTTAAAACATCTATCACATATTGAATATCTTGACGACTTTGTGAACTATTTAATTTATCTAGTTTACTTTCAATAGGAACAAGCCAATTTTTATTTTTTTCACTTTCAAATATGCCATTAAAATCTGAAAAATAATTTTCTGTTATTACTTGATAAGACTTATTGTGTAATTCTAAATATTCTTGAACTGTCATTCTTACTTTTTTATTTTAAATTCTTGAATCCTGTAAAAATTCATTAGTTCCACAAAATTACATTTTTGCATTTTAGAAAAAATACGGGAATCCCTAAAAACTTAATTTTAATAAGTTAAATGATAATTTATTTTACAAAATTACTCAACTTTTACCTGTCCATTCATCAGCATGGGTAAAAGCCAGTCGCGTAATGAGCTAAGTTGTTGGTTTTCATTCTGATTATTTAAAATCTTATCGTAACTTGATTTTAATTGAGAATTAAAATTTTCAATTAACTGATTTGTCGGCATTAATAATTGTATGCTATTAATTTGTTCATTACTTATATTGGGTTGTGCTGCTCCACTTGCCAATGTGAAAATAGCTTCTCTAAAATATTTTTGATTTAAAGAATTTATTAAATAAGGCAATTTTATAGTTGGCGACAAACCTAAATCAAAATAACCAACACGTTGATTTACATAAAGTTGTTTGTTGGTGTTAGGTACAATTGCATATTTTCCAACAGTAGCTCCCGTCATTGCAATAACAATATCTCCAGCTTTAGCTTTAAATTTATCATCAATATTCTTACCTTCTAAATTGACTAAAGATAAATCACTTAGATTCAATGTGCAGTTTTCTTGAATATCTTTAATTTTTATAACAGATTCTCCAAAAGTAGTCCACCAACTTGACTTAAATGCAAAGCCTCCTCTAGATTTACAATAATCGCCAATAATTTTAAGTTCCCATCCAATCGGAATTTCCCTTTTCAAAACTTCATTCCAAACCATCTTGCCACCGCTTGATTTATAGGGTTTTCCGTTTTCATCGGGGAAATCAAATTGTACAAACCAATAATCATAAAGCGTTTTTGCCATCTGCTCTAAATTATCATTTAGCCACCAACTTTAGCTATTTTTGTTTTCCATTTCTTTGTGGTTTTTTAAATTTTAAATAAAATAGCAACCAATGAGGGAATTAGTGAAACAAGAAATTATGAGTGCAATGAATACTGTTTTGAATTTTCAGCAGATGATGATGTTAGAAAAGGTAATTCATCAGAGTTTTCACAATGTAGAAATTACCAATCAAAATATAGAAAATCAACATTTTACAGAAAATAACCAATCTATTCTCAGCTTGTTTATTTCTTCAAAAAAAGTAGAAGGTTGCTCTGAAAAATCGTTGAAATATTATTTTTCAACAATTGATACACTTTTTAAAAAGCTAAGTAAAAAAGTTACCGAAATTTCTACCAACGATCTAAGATTCTATCTTTCGGATTATCAAGAAAGTAAAAATTCAAGTAAAGTTACCATTGATAATATACGCCGGATATTTTCGAGCTTTTTCTCATTTTTAGAAGATGAGGATTACATCTTAAAAAGTCCAGTGAGAAGAATTCATAAAGTTAAAACGCCTAGAATTATTAAAGAAATTTTGAGTGATGAAGAAATAGAAATTTTAAGAGACAACTGTAAGGAAATAAGAGATCTTACGCTTATTGAAATTCTTAGTTCAACAGGAATTCGTGTAGGTGAACTTGTGAAAATCAACCGAAAAGACATTGATTTCCACGAACGTTCTTGTATTGTAACCGGAAAAGGAAATAAAGAAAGGGAAGTTTATTTTGATGCACGAACCAAAATTCACTTAAAACAATATCTGAAAACCCGAACTGATGACAATGAAGCGCTCTTTGTCTCACTATCAAAACCGCATCAAAGACTTTCTATTGGTGGCGTAGAAAATGTGCTACGAAAGCTTGGACTGAAAACACAAATCAATAAAGTACATCCGCATAAATTCAGACGAACATTGGCTACAATGGCGATAGATAAGGGAATGCCGATTGAACAAGTACAGAAATTATTAGGTCACGTAAAGATTGATACGACCTTGCATTATGCAATGGTGAATCAGTCTAATGTGAAAATTGCACATCGAAAATTTATAAGTTGATGAAAGAAAAAATAAAATTGAGTTCAGCTGTTTCTTATTCAAAAAAACGTTTGAATACTGAAAGCCTTAATATTGAGACCTTCATAACAACAGATAATTTGCTTACCAACAAATTAGGTGTCAAAACAGCAACTGCCTTGCCACCAAATGGAGAATTTTTTCCTGCTTATTATCCTAATTATGTATATCCGTTTTTAATCATACTGCTGTAATATTAGCAATAATGAGCCTTTCGAATAGTTTGTCTCCGAAATATCTTCGATTTAGTTTGTAAATAAATTCGTTGAGATACAATTGAAGATATTTTCTTTTGATTTTATGATAATTTCCCAATAGATTTCTTTTAGCATTGCTGATGGTGATGTGAACCCATTTTAAGGTTTCGTTGGTAGTTTCTTTATCAGATTTTTCGGTGATATGAAGTTCAACAAAATCTGAAATATCAACGTATGATGTGCTTTTATCCGTG
>NZ_FTPU01000015.1 GCF_900108115.1 Epilithonimonas bovis DSM 19482 | reverse complement strand
TAATGAAACCATAAAAGAATCGATTGATAATCAAAGCATTGTTTTCACGGATAAAAGCACATCATACGTTGATATTTCAGATTTTGTTGAACTTCATATCACCGAAAAATCTGATAAAGAAACTACCAACGAAACCTTAAAATGGGTTCACATCACCATCAGCAATGCTAAAAGAAATCTATTGGGAAATTATCATAAAATCAAAAGAAAATATCTTCAATTGTATCTCAACGAATTTATTTACAAACTAAATCGAAGATATTTCGGAGACAAACTATTCGAAAGGCTCATTATTGCTAATATTACAGCAGTATGATTAAAAACGGATATACATAATTCTTTTTAATTTCAACCACATTAAAACTGTATTGAGATTTATCATCTTCGAGAGTTAAAATTAAACCTGGCAGCCCACAAAAAATATAAGGGCCGTCACTGATAGGGATGTCAGGCGTAAACCAGGCAGTCCAATCTCTTCCACCATAATTGACAGTCGCTTTTTGAACATTATAAATCGTAGTTTTCTTTTTTTCTGGCAAAATATTCCAATTCAGTTTTTCATCGATCAAAAGTGAAAAATTCATTTCACCATTCGTAATGATTTTTTCTGCCTTATTATTTAACAGATCTTTTTTTATATAATATTGATTTTCAAATCCATTGCTGTTGAGGGAGTGTCCGTTATTCATTTTTAAGGAATCACCGTTTTTGTCAATCAGTTCTCTGAAAATAGATTGATTATCTACAAAATCCAAAACCATTATTTGCGGTTTATAATGTTGTAAGCCTAATTCTGTTTGACTAATTGTGGAATAGGTCACAGATAATTTTTGTGAAAACAAAAATGAAGAAATCAGCAGTAGAAAACAGGTAGATAATCTCATTCTGGATGGAAAGTTTAATGGTCAAGGTTAATCATATACCAATTGACCTGATAGGGATATTTTTCATAAGGAGAATCGCCTTCGTTAAAGGTATAACCTTCATCAAAATGTTTTTTTGCTAATCGGGCACTGGCTGTATATTTTGAATAATCATGATCAATTTTGTAGTGATTCAGAGCGATGTAATACTCAGCATCTGAGAAATGGGGCTGAAGTTGCAGGGCTTTGTTCAGCTCGCTTGCTGCGCTCTTATAATCCCTTTTTTCATAAAAAATAATCCCCTTGTAAAAATAGCAAAGCGGCGAAACAAGTTCTTCGCCAGCCTGTTTTTTTGTCTTGTCAATTTCCAGCTGCATAAAGTAGAGAGCCTTATCATAACCGTTGAGTTGGAGGTAACACAATGATTTATAAAAATCGTAGGAGTGGTCATTTTGTATCCCGTCTCCGGATTCATCAGTGGCAGCGTTTAAATCTTTTAGGGCATCTGAATAATTTTTAGAAAAAATACATTGAAGAAAACCCCTTCGTCCCAAATATTCGCTTCTGTTGTATTGGACAGCTTTATCATAGCTTTTCAAAGCTAATTCGTATTTTCTCATTTTCCATAAGGGCAAAGCTTTGTGATGCCAAAAAACGGCAATTGTAGAGTCCTCTTTTAGTCCTTCAGTGATGCAGTCTTCCCAACCTTGCGCCAGGTAATGAAAGTGGTAAGCGCATTTTTTGGTGTATTTTTCAACCAGAGAATCTTGCTGGGCAGTCTGGGCAAAAGACAGGCAAAATAAACTCAAAACAAATAAAACATATATTTTCTTCATTAGATACAAAAATGATCATAAACTGATGGACAAAGGATCTGGTACAAACTGGGTGGCTGAACACTTCCTGTCGTTTTTAGGCCACTCATTCCAATACTTTGTTCAGCTAACTAAAATACGAATACTTTTTGACCTTTATGCTTTGTTCTCTTAAGGTCATTACTTTTTGTTATTTATAGTTGTTAAAATGACGGATTTTTTGTCAATCCGTTGGGAAGGCGGTGCCATTTTTTTCACAGAATGGTCGCCATTCAAGGAGTTATAGGAACCAAATGCCGGAGGTTAATAATTCTTGATGTATTGGTTATACATGTGGATACTTAGTTGTCTCAGCAATTGGTTATCTTCAGGGTTTTCACCGTCTGCTGTAAAAAACTCCACCTGATTATTGGATTTGGAGTACCATACTTTATGCAGCGAGGCCTCTGTAATGGTGTCAGGCCTGGTGATTTTTTGAAAATACTTGAGCTGCCCGTTATGGATTGGGATAACTTTAAACTGGACCAACAGGTGCGCCTCGGTAGGTATAAATCGTTCACCATTCCAATGTATATAATATTCCTGCAAGTCTGGTTGATTTTGGACGTATTGTTCTGCAATGCTGGAACGTGCGTCTTTTTGTTTCTGATCAGGATACGGGTGGGGATAATGGGCATATCCCAATTAAAAAGTAATTAATTGCTTCAGGCGAAAGGTATCTTTCGCCTATTTTTTTTAAATTCGAAGAAAAACTAATTTGAAAGAGTTTGTCCTTTTAAGCTTACTGGTTCTGTTTTCTTCTTGTTCAAAAAAACAAACGGATATAGAGATCCCCAATTCATATTATGACAGGGCTTTTGAGTGCCTGGGACGGGATGAGTATAAGGAGGCTTTTATCAATTTCAATCTTGCAAAGGATGTTTTCATCAGGCACAAAGACAGTTTTGATGCGGCAAAATGCCTTACCAATATGGCAATCGTGCAGGAAAAAATAGGGGATAACTTTGGTAGCCAGGAGACAGGTTTGTCTGCCATCAGCTTCTTCGATGAAAAAAATGCGGCCCATCAGCAATATATTATCGCAAATTATAACAACCTGGGTCTATCGAATTACAACCTGAAAAATTATAAAAAAGCACTGTTGTTTTTTGATAAGGCTTTGGCACTGGTTCAGGATTCTCTCAGCAGACAAATAACGCTCAATAACAAAGCCAACACCTATCGGGAACTGAAAGAATATGATAAGGCATTAAAACTCTACAATACTATTCTAAAGGAGACTCGTAAAAACAATGTAGAATACGCCAGGACGCTCACAAATCTTACGGTCACAAAATGGCTCCAAAACCCCAACTATAATCCTGTGCCCCGGCTGCAACAGGCTTTGCACATCCGATTAAGAGAAAAGGACAATTGGGGGCTTAATTCCAGCTACGCGCATCTCGTGAATTATTATGCCAAAACAAGGCCCGATTCAGCGCTTATCTATGCCAAAAAAATGTACCGGGTTTCAAAAGATATCCAAAGCCCGGATGATCAGATTGAAGCTTTGCAAAAACTGATTGCTTTGGAAAACCTGCAGAATTCCAGGCACTATTTCAAAGTGTATCAACAGCTCAACGATAGCCTCCAGACAGCAAGGAATGAAGCTAAAAACCAGTTTGCGCTAATCCGGTATGAAACCGAAAAAAATAAGGCTGACTTTCTGAAAACTAAAGCCGAAAGCATACAGCGGCAAAACCATATTGTAAAACAGTACTTGCTGATAGGCGCCATACTGTTGGTACTGGTGGCTCTGGTACTTTGGTTTAGAAGAAGGCAGAAACAGTTGCAGCAGGAAAAACTTCTGGAAGTTAAAAATACAGAGCTGATCTATTCAAAAAAAGTTCATGACAGGGTAGCCAATAAGATCTATCAGCTGATGTCGCAGGTAGAAAATAAGAAAGACATAGACCGGGACGCGCTGTTGTTTGGTTTGGAAAATGCCTACGAGACATCGCGGGATATTTCCTATGATAATAAAGATATCAATGAAAATCAGAATTACGCGGAACAGCTTTATACAATGCTGGTGTCTTACGCCTCAGATTCTGTAAAAATGATTTTCAACGGCAATAATGATAAGCTTTGGGAAGGGCTTAATTTCAGGGCCAGGACAGAAGTTTACCTGATACTGCGGGAGCTGATGACTAATATGAAAAAACACAGCCAGGCGGGTATTGTTTCGATAAAATTCGCCAGGGATAATGGCATCATCAATATCTCTTACACAGATAACGGCATCGGTATTGGTACGCTGTCTCCCAAAAGTGGTTTGCGCAATGTAAAAAACAGGATAGATACCATCAGGGGCACCATTATTTTTGATACAGGCACCAATAATCTCTTGAAAATCAATATGTCTTTCCCGGTTTGATAACCTCAATGCTCAGATCCATTCAGATACCTAAAAACTTGGTTTAGTTCCTGGATGTTGTTCAGCTCCTGGATTACAAATGATTAATTGATCAGGACTTAAACCAAATTACTTTTTATAATCCATTGGATTTTTAAAGATCAGTTCCTCCTTTTTCCCTTTGAGCTCAAATTTTTTGATAAGCAGGTTTCTTGCCAGGGTGCGGAAAAACTGGTCTTTGTCACAGAACTTCCAGTAGGCGTCCTGGTGGATGATTCTTGGCGGCCGAATACAGTCAAAGGTGGTTTCCCAATGGTCTTCATCATGGTAAAATTCAATAATGCCACAGTGGTCGGGGATCTCATCGTGATCTACCATACCCATAGGGATTAAGAAACTGAACTGGTTGCAAATGTAATCGCCGCAGCTTATTTTATCATGCTTCAGAAACTGTTCTCTGGTCTTTTGGTTGGTATAAAATTTTTTAAAGTCATTCCTGAAATCGGATTTGGATAACTTGATTTCAATCTCATGGCTCTGGCCATCCTGGCCGATTAACAGTATATCTGCTTCCCAATCGGAATGGAAATAATTGGTCAGCACCAATTCTTTTTCAAAATCGCAGTGGGTATTGATATAGGCATGTACCAGTTCCTCTATTTTCAGCATGCTTTTTCTGGTTAATAATTACGGACAGTAATATGGTAACAGCTCTGATGTTTTTCTTTGATGTAAAAAATCCGGCCCAGATTCTTATAATGTTCCAATACTTTCTCCAGCTCTTTTTCCAGCCCGGTATTGATTTTTAGATTGTTGTCAAACCGGACATAGGAGATGTCAAACGCGGCGCCATAATTATGGGAACTGATTCCCAGTGAGGCATTCCTGTTGACTTTGCGCAGCCTGCACTGGTCCTCCAGGGTCCTGGTAACAGAAGAAACGACAAAAAAACTTTTGGTACGCGTCGCAAACCGGCTGCCCATAGCCTCCAGAAGTGTTTTGGCTTTTTTTACAAGGTAAGGGCGGCTGTGTTCCAGGATTTGCAGGCGGTAACCTCTGGATTTTTTCTTGATACGTTGCAGTTGGCCGCTGGCGAGGTACTTGTCCATAGATCTTCCGTTTTCCAGGATAGCAATGCCAAAGCTTTGTGATGCCAACAGGTGGGGCTTATAAAGAGGGCTGGCTTCTACCTTCAGTACGGTCTTTAGGTCGTAGCATTTCTGTGATTTTAAAAATGAAAAACTGAATAATAATATCAATACAAAAAATCTCATTGTACTTTTTAATCTATTTATGATACCAATAGGCTGCAACCCCTGATGTCGGAATGGTCAATCCTTCCAAGAACCTGAAAGCACTGGTGGAGCGCGCCATTAGTGGCAGGGTAGCAACGGCCCAGGTCCTGCGTGGCAATAAAGGCGCAGGAATGAAGGTTGGCAAGGTCTATAATATTAATAGCGCCGGTTTTGCCCGCGTCCATATAAGAGAAGGGGTCCTCTGTATTCCGGATCAAAACCTGCATCCAGTTAGGCGGGTTGTAGATATTTTGGCCTAAAGAATAAGCCTGCGACAGCAGTTCAGTCATAGAGTATTCTGAATAGATTTTGTCTGTCGAAAAGCCTTTTTGGAGGATTGTAAGAAGTTCGTCTTTGGTCATTTCTGCCTTACGCCCTTTCATGCCGCCGGTTTCGATGACAATAAGTTGGTCGGATGGCGCTATCGCCTGAGAATGCTTGTCGCAGTAATCCAAAAAATCAAGCAACGCGAAGGACACGCCAAACAGGATCACTTTTTTGTTGCTGAGCTTGTTTAGTAATTCGGAGAGTTCCTGATGATTATAGAGAAAATAGCCGTTCTCTGCTTTTCCGGATTTCGTCATCAGGTAATCAACCATATAAATTAATGACGAATGCGGATTTTCTGAATAATTGGGTAAAAGCCCCAGGAATATATAATCTTCCGGTTTACCGATAAACTGACTGAAACTGGCATAGATACTGGCTTCATACAGATCAAAATCGGCGATATAATGTTTGGAACGCGTCATTTGTGTGGTGCCCGAACTCTGGAAATAGGATCCGGCGGTATGCTTATTATCCAATACCAGATGGTTTTTGAACATCTCAATGGGTAAAAAAGGGATGTCTGTGCTTCGCCTGACATCATCAGGACGGATATGCAGGTAATCGACAAACTGCCTGTAAATATCAATATGGCTATACTGGTAGTTAAAGGTCTCCAGACAAGCCTCTTGGAAATCATTTTCGGTTTTTATATCAAAAATTGATGTCTTCATTTTTATTAATCATTTTACATCTTCATGCTCCGTATGTCTTAAGGGCAAAACTGTTGCCGTCAAAAACACCGTAAGTAAAATACGATATCCAGTCGCCCAGGTTCACATATTTGGAGTCTGGTGAGAGATCCAGAACCATAGGCAGATGGCGGTGTCCGTATACAAAGTAATTGATCTTCTCCGTTTTCAGTTTCTCTTTGGAGTAAAGGATCAGGAACTCTTTGTCCTCACCCAGGAACTGTTTATCTTCATCACCGGAGATCATTTTGTTTTTCTGCGACATATAATTGGCAATGCGCATGGCAATATCCGGGTGCAGCCATCGGAAGGCCCATTGTGCAAGCGGATTGGTAAAGACTTTTTTCATCCTTTTGTAACCTTTGTCACCAGGTCCCAGGCCATCGCCGTGAGCCAGCAGAAACTGCCTGTTGTTGATTTCAAAATATTGTTTTTCAAAAAAAACGGGTATACCCAATTCTTCCTGGAAGTAATTCTTCATCCACAGATCGTGGTTGCCAACAAAAAAGTAGATCTCAATCCCCGCATCTTTCAGCTCTGCTATTTTCCCCAGTACCCTTATGTAGCCTTTTGGGACCACATACTTCCACTCATGCCAGAAGTCAAAAAGGTCGCCCATGAGAAAGATAATCTGCGCATCTGCTTTGATCTCATCCATCCAGCGGATAAAGCGGTCTTCACGCTTTCTGCTTTCTGTGGCATTGGGGATTCCAAAGTGCTGATCAGATGCAAAGTACACTTTCTTGCCGGGGTCAAGGTTTACTTTAGTCATTTGTAATCTGTCGTTTAGTCAAAGTTATTGCGTTCGTCGTTTTTGTCACGGCGGTCGTAGATCCACAAACCAATAATAAATGCGACAGCCGATACAGCAGCGGTTAACAGCGCTCTGTAAAGTTTATCCGGAGCATCATTTCCTACATAATTCATCAGGAATATGATGATAAACGTAATGATGCCAAACAGTATATATTTCGGGTTTTTAAAATTCATCAGTTTAATTTGTATGAGATCATGACACCCCCTTTAAAGGGTAAAAATTCGCCGCTTCTGTTTAATTCCCGTCCCATAGAGTCGCCTTCGGTATCGTAGCGGTCACCACTGATTTTATCGTAGCCTTTATAAAAACTTTGAACCGTACCAACCCCAAGGTATACATCAATATTCCATCTGTCATTGACCTGAAACTGATAACCGCCTACACCGCCAAGAATAAAAGAATAGCCTTTCTCATACAGATTGGACGAGATATAGGGTGTAACCGTTCCATCTTTGTGAACATAAATATTATCGTTCCAGTAGTTCCATTTATGGAGGTTGAAAACTGAAAAACCCAGGCTGGCACCTACATACCAGTGCTTAAAGGCTTCATCGAAGTAATAACGGCCTTCTGCAGAAGCAATGCCGAGCAAAGCATTATGTCCGGCAAATGATTTCCATGGGGAGACAAATAATTCAGCCTGTCCCGTAATATGGTCGGTAAAACTGTGTTCTACAGCCACGTTGATCATCCCTATAGGTAAAAACAAAGCATTGGCCTTGATATAAGTATCATTCTTCTGTGCAAAAAGGCTTGCTGCGATGCTGCTAAAGCCCAGTAAAAAAAGTCGCTTCATTATTACTTCTTGTTCATTATTTCTATCATTTTACCGGCATCTCTGTTTTCTTCTCGGGCAAAATTAGCGGCTGCACCGGCAAACATCTTGGCTTCTTCTTTTTTGCCTAATTTATCATATAAGGATGCCAGTATGCTTGTAGAGGTATAATTTTCTCCTGCCATCACGGCTTTTTCTGCCCAGCGGGCTGCGGTCTGCAGCGAAGAGGGGTTTTTAACGCCATCATTAAAAATGCTTGCAGCTGTCAGTAATTCTGAATTATTAAATTCATCTGGGTTTTTATAATATTCCAGGGCTGTTTTTTCGTAAGCTGCATAGTTTTGATGCGCTGCATAATAATTCAGTTTATAGATATTAAGGCTTTTGATAAGATCGTCTTTTGGGAGCAGTCCTGCGCCTTCCCGTAAAATTTTGCCATCATCAATCGTTCCTGTTTTATCATCGGTGGCAGATTTTACAAGCTGAACCAGCTGTAGGTAGTGGTCAAACTGGGTATATTTTTCTTCCGGCAGCAGTGCTGTAATACCTGCTTTGTTATTTTTAAAAACCTTATAGTTTTTGTCTTCTGTTGATTGTGTAAAGTTGAGAAGCGTATTGACCTCTTCTGGGGAAAATACATGGTCTTTTTTATTTTCAAAATACTTCTCCGAAGCTTGTTTGGCTAATACAGGATCTTTGGAACCATACAGCTCAATAAACTGCAGAAGCGTGGGCTGATCCAGTTTACCTTTGATAAATTCTTCTTTCAGATTGGTATTCACCAGTTGTGGGTTGTTATTTTTCTTCCCGAGTTCCAAAAACTCTGCTGTCTGGATATAGCCCAGTTCTTTGCCTACAATGTCACCGTCCTGATTAAGAAAAAGCAGGGTCGGGTAACTCCTGATACCATATTTGGCTGCCAGCTCCCGGCCTTCGCCTTTTTCCATGTCAAAATGGGCATTGATGAAGTTTTTGTTGTAGTAATCAGCCACAGTTTTGTCGGTGAAAACATTGCGCTCCATTAGTTTGCAAGGGCCGCACCATGAGGCGTAAGCATCCAGGAATATCAGTTTTTTTTCCTGTTTGGCTTTGCTGAGAATGGTGGCAAAGTCGCTGTTTTCAAATTGGATGCTTTGCTGCGAAAAAGCCAGCTGAGATAGTATTAATAAAAAGAAAAATGATGCTTTCCTCATTGTTTTTTCTGAAAATCAAATTATCTTGCGAAGATAGCCATTATATAAGAATTGACAGAATATGGAATTGAAAGTTTTAATTTTTTAACTTTGCAAATCTCAGAATTAGACTTCTGGGCAAAAATGAGAAGGATTGAAGTTTATGCTGAAGGTTCTTAAGAACTGGAAACTGCAGCCCGACTTGAGCGGAGCTCTTTTTCTTTTTTGTGAAAAAAGAAAAAAGCGGGAGCGGAAGGCGGATCAAGCTGCCCAAATAATATTATTGAAATTAAAATATGAGGAAACTAGCCTTGCTTTTTACAAAAGATGGTTTGCAGTGGCAGATTTCGAAATCCAGAAAAGTGCTGGAAGAGAAAATCTTTTTGAAAGGTGAAGAGACACCAGATAACCTGGTAGAGGAAAAACTGACAGAGGTTTTGGCTTCTGAGAAATTTTCTGACATTTTTGTAATCTCTGCAATTAATCATTTTTCTATTGTAGAACAGGGTTTTGAGCGGCATGACCTGGGCTATAATCTGATTGCTTATAATGCGGATATACAGAAAGATGAAGAGGAACTGATGCTGTCGGTTAATAAAAAATTTGGGATTCAGTTTTATTACAGTTTCCCGAAGGTGTATTACCAGAAGATAAAAGCACTGGATGTGCCGGTGCATTTCAATTTTTCCGGTGAAAGATTTCTGAACTCGCTGGTTGTTAAAAACAAAAAGGAGGTTCATGTTAATCTCTATCATCAGCAGGCTGAGTTTTTTGCCATAGAAAACAAAAAAGTGATCCTTTACAACAACCTGGATGCGGCTTCGGAAGTAGATTTTCTTTATTTTATCATGTTTACGCTAAGTAAAATAGATTTTGGGATTACCGAGACTTATTTTTATATTTACGGAGAGACGACAGAGAATGAGACTTTTATCTCGGAGATGCAAAAGTTTGTCCCTAACCTGAAAATCGTTTTCGATAATTTGCATAAGAAGAATTTTGTGCTTGCTTAATTTTCCAACCA
This sequence comes from Epilithonimonas bovis DSM 19482, assembly GCF_900108115.1. GTDB lineage: Bacteria > Bacteroidota > Bacteroidia > Flavobacteriales > Weeksellaceae > Epilithonimonas > Epilithonimonas bovis. The sequence continues at coordinate 67,826 of NZ_FTPU01000015.1, read as the reverse complement.
CAAAAGGCACAAAAGAATATTCAAAAAAAATAAAAACCCGAAAGTTCAAAAAATAATAAGTTTTACTTTTTGAATATTTTCAAAACTTAAAATTTAAAAAAAGCTTTTGTGACTTTTGTAGTTCATCAAAGTATTTGAATTTTTTCAACAATAAAATAATGTATAGAATCATATCCGGAAAATGGAAGGCCAAGAAAATTGCGGCACCCAAGAACTTTGATGTAAGACCAACAACAGACTTTGCAAAAGAAGCTTTGTTTAGCATCGTAGAAAACAAATACGATCTGGAGTTTTGCTCTGTCTTGGATCTGTTTGCGGGGATCGGATCTATCACTTTGGAGTTTGCATCCAGAGATTGCAAAGATATTACGGCTGTAGAGCTCAACCCAAAACACGCAGGATTTATCAATTCTACTGCTCAGGAATTAGATATGGGGCTTCAGGTCAATGTTCAGCGGGCTGATGTCTTTGACTGGCTGAAAAGAAAGAGGAATCATGAGAAAAAATATGATATCATCTTTGCTGATGCTCCTTTTGAAACAGATGAAAGTAAGTATAATGAACTGATTGACCTGGTTCTGAATAACGGATTGCTGAAACCAAACGGCGTTTTGATTGTGGAACACCAGAGTAAGCAGAAATTCCCGCATCAGACACTCAAAGATACCCGAAAATACGGTAATGTGAGCTTTTCCTTCTTCGAAAATCTACAGCAACCGGAGTAATCGCAGACGTTAAAATTTCTTAAAAATTTGGAATTCAGCCATATGGATTATACTTTTGAAAAGTAATTAACCAATCCAACGTGTATGAAGGGTCTTAAAATCAAGTTTTTGAGTATTGTAGTGGTGTTATTATTTTCTGTAAAAACATCCGCACAGAGTTCTTATATCAATCAGTATAAAACGCTTGCATCAGAACTTTCTCAGGAATTTGGGATCCCTACCGCAGTCATACTTTCTATTGCTTATGTGGAGACGGGCGGCGGTAACAGCAAGACCAGCCAGGTTCTTAATAATCACTTTGGGATGGTGGGTAAAAATACCGTTAACAGTTCCCGGTTCAAGAGCTTTTCTGACGCCAAAGAGTCTTTTCGCTCGTTTTGCCAGATGATTACCCGAAAAAAATATTATATGAAGCTTAAAGGTAACTTCAATCACACCGAATGGGTTTCTGCCATTGCATCTGCGGGATATTCTACAAAACCGGAAGAGTGGAAAAAGAAAATCAATCAGGTGATTAACAGGTTTGGTTTGTAGCAAGATATTTTCAGCTTAAAAACAATTTCTAACTTTTCAGTACTAAATTCTAAAGATTAAAATGTAAAATATAATTTCTTTTCAGACAATTTTCTGCGGACAGCCTTGTCTGCTATTGTTCCATCTTAAAAAAGAAATTATGTTAATCTTACAGGATATATCCTATCAGCATCCTAATAGAGATGTCCTGTTTTCGGACATCAATCTTACACTTAATTCTCAGGAAAAAATCGCTTTGATCGGAAACAACGGTTCCGGCAAATCGACTTTGCTTAAAATAATTGCCGGCGAATTACAGCCTAAAACAGGTTTTATAAAATCAGATTCCAACGTTTACTATATTCCTCAAATCTTCGGTCAGTTCAATAATTACAGTATTGCAGAAGCTTTAGGAATCGATAAAAAACTGAATGCCCTAAAGGAAATTCTAAATGGTTCCGTAAACGAGGAAAATATGGAAGTCCTGAATGACGACTGGAGCATCGAGGACAGAATCAAAGAAGCTTTCACTTATTGGAATATTCCCGATTTTCATTTAAATCAGAAACTGGAAAACCTGAGTGGCGGACAAAAAACTAAATTATTTCTCGCCGGGATGATGATTCATCAGCCGGATTTGATTCTAATGGATGAACCGACGAATCATCTGGATTTAACAAGCAGGAATTTGCTTTATGATTTCATCAATTCAACTTTTAAAAGCCTGCTCATTGTGAGCCACGACAGAGTTTTGCTCAATCTCCTGGATAAAACCTGCGAGCTTAATAAAAACGGAATTTCGGTTTATGGTGGTAATTATGATTTCTATTCTGAACATAAAAAAATAGAACAAAATGCGCTTGAACAGAATATCGAAAACCGCGAGAAAGAACTGAAAAAAGCTAAAGAGAAAGAACGGGAAACGATTGAAAGGCAAAATAAATTAGATGCCCGGGGAAAGGGAAAGCAGGAAAAATCGGGCGTTTCCCGCATTATGATGAACACGCTCCGCAACAAAGCAGAAAACAGCACCTCAAAACTGAAATCTGTTCATTCGGGAAAAATTGACAGCATCAGAGAAAATCTTCATACCTTGAAAGATAATCTTTCGGGCGTTGATAAGATGAAAATCAATTTTGATAATTCTCAACTGCACAAAGGGAAAATTCTGGTCAAAGCGGAACAAATCAATTTTAATTATAATCAGGAAAATCTTTGGAAAAATAATCTTGATTTTCAGATTATAAGCGGTGAAAGGATTGCAATAAAAGGTGGCAACGGCTCTGGAAAAACGACTTTGATAAAACTGATTTTAGGCGAGATTAATCCAACTTTTGGAGAGATTTATTTATCTGAAAAGAAAACAATTTACATCGACCAGGAATTAAAAATGAACTTTCGGTTTATGAACAGGCACAAAAATTCAATATCAGGAATCTCGAAGAACACGAGATTAAAACCATTTTAGCACGTTTCTTTTCTATAAAAATGATTGGGACAAAAAATACGAATTCCTTAGCGGTGGCGAAAAACTGAAGCTAATGCTGTGTTGCCTTTCCATACAGAATATTTCTCCGGATATGATAATCTTGGATGAACCAACCAATAATCTGGACATCCAGAATATAGAGATTTTGACATCTGCCATCAATGATTACGCGGGAACTTTGATAGTTGTTTCTCACGACAATCGGTTTTTGGAAGACATCAATATCAATAAAACCATTTCATTATAAAAAAACGCCTCGGAGTCATTTCGAGGCGTTTCCTTTAAACTAACTTTGCAAGATAAATTTCTGCAGGTTTTTCTAATAAATCGGGCACTTTTTCTGCAAAATTCTTGATGTAAGGTTGCTGATTGTGGGCATTCAAACCTTCTTGGTTTTTCCATATCTCGTGAAAGATGAATACTGTTTCGTCATCAAGACATTGCTGTAATTCGTATTTTTCGCAAGCGCTTTCTTTTCTCGTATTAAGAACCATATCATCAAGAATTGTTTTAAGTTCCTTGATTTTTTCTTTTTTTGATTTTAAAATTGCAGTTAAATAGATTGACATTTTGATATATTTTTTAATGCAAAGGCGCAAAAGTTAAACTAAAAATTACTTATAAAGATCGCAAAATTTCACTTTGCAACTTATAAGATTTTTAAAGAATAAAAAACTTGTGCCTTTGCGATTAATTATTTTTGTCGATAGAATTCAACACTTTCAGATCCTGAGTTTCCAAAACCTTTTTCAGGTAATTTTTATATTCAATCTCATAATGATCGATCCGCTCTTGGGTTGCGCCTTTTTCCAAATCGTGGAAATGGAAACTTCCCAAATGCGACATTCCTGTAAAGGCATTCATCCTGTGAAAACCAAACAAAACACCATCATCTACAGAATGTTGATTAAAGAATTCACCTTCCAAAGTAAAAGCAGTTTCCGGCGCATTCCAGCTGGTTGTGACTAAATATTTTTTCCCGTGCATCAGACCGCCGGTTCCGTAATTAATGGCTGGGTTCACTCTGGATCGGCCGTCATTTTTATAAATCCCATTGTTGTGGCCGGCCGTGAAAACTTCATCAATATAAAACTTCAGCCGATTCGGAACCTGAAACCACCAAATCGGAAAATGGTAAACGACTGCATCTGCCCATTTAAAATTTTCTACTTCCTGCATTGGGTCAAAATCATCATTGATATTGGTAATTCTGACTTCAAAGTTTTCTTTTTCTAGAACTTCCTTCGTCCAGTTGGTAACGGTTTTGTTGAATGTGCCGCCGGAATGTGCAAAGGTCTGCCCACCGTTGATGATGAATATTTTTTTCATTAATCTTAAATTTATAATGCAAAATTCCGAAAGAAAAATGGATTATAAAAATAATATAAATTATATATTTGCATTATAATTATGATGTAAAATGATAAATCTGGAATGGCTCAGAACTTTTAAAAGTGTCTATGAAACGCAGTCTTACACCAAGGCTGCAAAAGAATTATACATTTCTCAACCGGGCGTCAGTCTTCATATCAGTTCACTGGAAGCTTATGTTGGTTATTCTTTGTTTGAGAGGATTTCTAAAAAACTGATTCCGACGGAGAAAGCAAAAATCCTTTATAACTTCACTCTGGAACCGCTTCTTAAACTTGAAACTGCAGAGCAAACGTTCCATAAAACTACAAAAACAGAGCGGGCAACGGTAAGTATTGGGATGTGTTTTGAGACCTTTCAGTTCACTTTGGAAAAGCACATTCCGAGCTTTGATTTTAATGTGATTATCCGTTTTGGGCTTTATGAGCAGATGTTTTCTGATTTGGATAACGGCTTGCTTGACCTGATTATCACACCAAGAAAAACCAATCTTAAAAAACTGAATTTCGAAGCTTTTTCTAAAGAAAAAATAGTCCTTGTCAACGGAACCGGCACGGACACTTCCGAATTCAAAAAATTAATTAAAACCAATAAAATTGAAGAAGCTGAAACCTGGCTGAAGCAGCAAATCTGGTACAGCACAGCGGCAGATATGGATCATCTGAATAATTTTTGGAAAGCTAATTTTAACCGTCATCCGGACTTCAAACCAAATTATATTGTTCCGAATATATGTTCAATTGTCCGCTGCCTCAGCGGAAACTCTGGATTCTCGATCATCCCGGATTTTCTGTGCAAAAAAGAGATTGCAAACGGTGGGATAGAAGTTGCGTGGGAAGGCCAAAACAAAATCGAAAACACGCTCTATTTTGGTGAACGCACAAAGAATATGGTCCAGAATGAGATTGATGATATCAAAAACATTTTCAGAAATGAGAATTTCTAAAGAGCTTTCAGTTCCAGATCTATTGTTTTCCCGAAGAATTTTTTGGATATTTTCTCAAAATTTTTCGTGAGGTCAGACAAGTAGAATTGAAAAGTGGGCTGGTGGTTCTCTTCGTTCAGCAGATGATGTTTGTCCAGAATCATTTTCAGTTGATTGGCAACGATATTAGGCGAATCGATCACACGAACTCTGTTTCCGTAATACTGTTTGATTTCGTCAATCAGCAGCGGATAATGGGTACAACCTAAAATTAAGGTCTCGATGTTTTTTAATTTGCTGTTGCTGAGGTAATTATAGATGATGGCGTGGGTGATCGGATGGTTTTTAAAACCTTCTTCGATGGCCGGAACCAAAAGTGGCGTCGCCAGTTCATCAACTTTGATAAACTTATTATGCTTGCGTATTGACTTTTTATAAAGCCCGGAATTCACCGTGGCTTTGGTGGCAATTACCCCCACATTGTTATGGATCTCGTAGGCTACTTTTTCTGCAACAGGATTAATCACATCTATCACGGGTACACTGCCTGCGACAAGGTCTTTGACTTCCTGCAAGGCATTGGCTGTTGCAGAGTTGCAGGCAATTACAATCGCTTTACAGTTCTTTTCCAATAGGAAACTCGTTATTTTTGCAGAGTAACCGACGATAGCTTCGCGCGATTTTTCACCATAAGGCAAATGCTTGGTATCGCCAAAGTAGATAAGGTCTTCGTTGGGCAGCAGGCGTTTGATTTCTTTAGCTACGGTAAGTCCACCAACGCCGGAGTCAAAAATCCCGATTGGCTGATTGGCTGTAAGATGCGAGTAATCGGCTTTTTTCTTTTTCAAGTGATAATCTTTTGTCTATTAGTTTCAACGCAAAGTCCGCAAAATTTTTTGCCTGTTACAATTTTTTTAAATCCGCAAGGTCGTAAAACTCAGCAAAAAATAAGCTTTACAAAAATAAGGAAATTTCTAATGTTGTTGACATTCTGAACAAAACAAAGTGCAGCGAATAATCATAATTAATTTCTCAAAAAAACTTAAGCAATTTTACAATACTTCGTAAAATTTCATTCTGAATAACTGCCACTAAATTTCTTCTAAACCAGAAATAAATCACTCGCAATCCCGTCCGCTAAAAACCAATGTTTTTCAGGGATTTTGAGGAAATTATTTTCAATTTTCAGGATTCCGGATTGCAGTTTTGGTTTGATTTCTTTGTTAAGATAATCGATTATTTCTGAAGAAAAATTCTGATTGATTTTATTTAAATCTACACCCCAGATTGTCCTTAAACCAATCATCATCATCTCATTAAACCGGTCTTTTTCAGAAAGAATTTCGGTTTCTTTTGGGAGAATATTCTGGTTCAGGTTTTTGATATAGATTGGATTATTGGCGATATTCCAGCTTCTTTCATTGCTTCCGTTATACGAATGCGCAGACGGCCCCAATCCCAGATACGGCTCATATTTCCAGTAGGCAGAGTTATGTTTTGAGTGAAATCCGGATTTCCCAAAATTGGAGATTTCATAATGGTCAAATCCGTTATCTTTCAGAAAATCAGTCATATAGTAGAACTCCTGATTTTGCTCTGTTTCTTCCGGAGAATTGACTTTACCTTTCTCAATCCATTTTTCCAAAGCGGTTTTTGGTTCCACGGTCAAAGCGTAAGAGGACACGTGCGGAACTTGCAGTTCAATCGTTTTGTTGAGGTTTTCTTTCCAAATTCCCAAATTAGATGTTGGTGAGCCATAAATCAAATCAATACTGATGTTTTCCAGCCCAGAATCCTGTGCTCTTTTAATTGAGCTTTCTGCTTCAGAAGCGTTGTGAGCACGATTCATCAGTTTCAGGTCTTCATCAAAAAAACTTTGCGTACCGATGGATAAGCGGTTAATTTCGGTTTGGGATAATGCTTTAACGAAATTTTTATTAAGGTCATCGGGATTGGATTCCAGTGTAATCTCTATATTTTCATCAAAACTGAAATATTTTTGGATCTCATCCATCAGAGATTGGATGTCATCAACGCTCAAAACAGAAGGTGTGCCGCCTCCAAAATAGAGTGATTTCAGCGTTTTGTTTTCCAGTTCCTGATGCCTGAGTTGGATCTCTTTTTTTATTGCCAAAAGCATGTCATCTTTCAAAGAAAACGATGTTGAAAAATGGAAGTTACAATAGCTGCACTTCTGCTTGCAAAAAGGGATGTGAAGGTAAATCATAATGGATAATCGATAATTGATAAAAAAACAAACCTACCGTAAAATCTTTTATCAATTATTAGGCATCGTCTATCTGTAGCGGAAACCTCTGCTGTTAATAAAATTATTAATATTAAATCCTACAGAAAGCATAAAACTGTTACCAAAATTTTCTGTCAGTTCTGACACGCCAAAGTTATAAACGGCACCAAAAGTGAATAGCCCTACACGTCCTTTGATAACTGGTGATAAGCCAAGGTTTTGACTGCCAACAGCGGACTTGGCACTTCTGAAGCTGACGCCGGCAGAGAAAAGGTCTTCTTCCCCAAATACTGTTGCCATCACATTATAATCCATAATTCGGGAAGAATTGGTATTCAGGTTCATCATAAGCGATGGTGTGAGAAAAATACCATCGGCAAAATGCCAGTCGTAACCTGCATTTAGGTAGAATTTGGTAGGAGAAGGCTCTATGCCGTTATCGATTGGTAATGTATTGCTTATAGGGATATCCATAACGGATAATCCTGCAAAAAAATGTCTGTACTTAACTGCTGTACCCAAATTGGCATAGGCAATAAAAATTGAATTGGTATTCTCTCCCAAAAGCGGATCTCCCTGCTGTTCCGGATGGATCTGGCTGTAATCGATATTCATATTGTACAGATTGGTTCCCACACCAAAAGAGAACTGGTCCCGGCGGTCTTCTTCATCAGAAAGCGGAATGAAATAGGATGCGCCAAGCGTAACGCCATTCGAAGATATAGGGCCATTCTGATCTCTGAAAAATGAAACACCGGCGCCTACACGGTCAAATATATTGGCGTGCAAGCCTACAGACTGCACGTTCGGCGATTCGCTTAATTTTGAAAACTGTTTTTGATAATTGAGGTTAACAACCACGTCATCTGTCTTACCCAACAAAGCCGGATTGAATAAAAAATCGCCATCAACCAGATATTGCTGATAGAAAGGCAAGGTTTCCTGCGCTTGTGACTTTGTGAAAAGTGGCACAGCCAGTAGTAACATTATTTTGTAAAAAGCGTCGATTTTCTTCACAGCGCAAATATATAAAACTAATTGTTATCCAGATATTTTCGCCAACGTTCTGCTGCTTCCTGCATGTCTTTTGGCATTGGGCTTTCAAAATACATCTCTTTTTTTGTCACCGGATGAATAAACCCTAATGTGTGGGCATGTAAGGCATGTCTTGGGAGGATTTCAAAAACATTCTGCACAAACTGTTTGTACTTTGGCAGGTTAACGCCTCTCATAATGATATTGCCCTCGTACCGCTCGTCATTGAAAAGTGTGTGACCAATATGCTTCATATGCGCACGGATCTGATGCGTTCTTCCGGTTTCCAGTTTGCACTCTACCCAGGTCATATAGCGAAAGCGTTCCAGCACTTTGTAATGGGTTACCGCATGTTTGCCATGGCTGCCGTCAACATAAGTGTACATCTGCATTCTGTTTTTGGGATGTCTCCCGATATGGCCTGTAACTGTTCCTTCGTCATCCTGAACATTGCCCCAGACAAAAGCCCAGTAGAGACGTTTGGTTTTACGGTCAAAAAATTGTTTGGCAAGATGGCTCAAAGCGTACTCGTTCTTTGCAATGACCAAAAGCCCTGATGTATCCTTGTCAATCCTGTGAACAAGGCCAACCCTGTCCAGGTCAGAATTATATTTGGGATCTTTTGAGAAATGATAAGCCAGAGCGTTGACAAGTGTGCCGTCCCAGTTACCAAATCCCGGGTGAACTACCATTCCGGCATCTTTGTCTACAACTACAACATCATCGTCTTCGTACACAATATTAATAGGGATATCCTGAGGGATGATGACATTTTCTCTGGGTGGATGCGCCAGAAGCACGCTGATCTCATCGCCGGGTTTCACTCTGTAATTTTGTTTTACAGGTTTGCCATTTACGGTAACATTGCCTGCTCTGCAGGTTTGTGATATTTTGTTACGGGAAGAATTCTGACGGTATATAAACAAAAATTTATCTATTCTGAGAGGCTCCTGGCCTTTGTCTACTGTAATATTAAGATGCTCGTAGAGGCCGCTGTTTTCTTCCTCAGCAGATATATCTTCGTTAGTTAAAGCCGTTTCCAGAAAATCCTCGTTTTCGTCCAACATATTATAATCTTAAAAAGGCTTCAACTGATTGTTGAAGCCTTTATTATTTAATTTATTCTATTACTACTTTTTTAGGCTTGGGCTTTTCTGCAGGTTTTGTAGTTGGTACTGTTGCGCTTTGCTTTGCCGTCGTTGGGCTGGCATTGCCTGCAGGTGCTGTAGATTTTGGTTTACCGGATGTGGTTGATGGCACTGCAGCAGGCGGAGTTGTTACCGGCGCAGGCTTTTGCTCGGGCGGTGAAACTTCTCTGTATTGTATAGGCGCCAGAGTTGTATCAATCTTTGGACGGTAAGTCTCATCCAGCTGCCTGATTTTATTTTGCAGTTCGGCCGGCGTCTTTTTACTGGCCCATAAGTCAATCTGCATGCCTTGGTCTCTTAGAGAACCTACCTCTGGGTCCTGATAATAAACAATATCAGATTCATCTCTTCCGCCATCTTCGTGATCTACAATTCCGACTTCAAATAAAGCCCGTGCAATAATTCTTTTGGCTTCCTGCACAGTTCTGCCGACCACATTAGGAATGGCTAAATTTCTGAGAGGCCCGGATCCGATAACCAGGTCTACAGCAGAGAATCTCGGGATCTGAGCTCCCGGTTTTACACTTACGCCATTATATAAAATTCTGAGAACGGCATCGCGCTGAATGCTTGGCTCGTATATGGTGTCACCCACTTTCAGACCTACAAGATTCAGTTGGTTAAAGGCCAGGCCTTTGTATCGGTCTATGATATCAGGAATTGCAACCTTTGCCCATGTTCTGGGATTAACTTTCAGCGTAATCACACGGCCACTTTTTACATTGGCACCAGGATTTGGATTCACCGCTAAGACTTGGAAAGGCCGGAATTTTGGGTCATACTTAAAACTGTCTACTTCGTATTCCAGACCTGAGTCATCCAATACCTTGATAGCCTCGTGCACCGTCATATTCATAACATTAGGGACAGGGATTTCTTCACCGTGATCTGTATGGAACTCCAGCCAGCGGAAAGTCAGCCAGACAAGGCCGGCAAAAAACGCTAATGCTAAAACAATATTGAGTAAAACTTTCCAGTTGAAAAGCGATTTGAACATAATTATCCTTTTTCAGAAATAGTAACGCAAAGATAGATAATTAAATTGTATTACCGATTTCTCCCTTCCGCAAAAAAAGAAAATCGGCAGATTGCTATAAAAACCTTATTTTTGTACTTTCAAATTATATATGGAGCGTATCAAAATTCACGACAAGACCTTTGTCCCTTATCTAAGACACGAAGAAATACAGGAAATGACAAGGCGCGTAGCTTTGGAAGTTTATGAAGATTACAAAGATGAAGTACCCGTTTTTATAGGTGTATTGAGCGGTGTTATCATGTTTTTTTCTGATTTTATGAAAGAATATCCGGGCGAGTGCGAAATCGGATTTATCAAAATGAGTTCTTATGTGGGTACTCAATCCACGGGAATTGTTTTTAAAGAAATGGAATTAACGAAGGATATCAAAGACCGCCACATCGTTCTTTTGGAGGATATTGTGGACACCGGAAATACTATAGAGAATCTTTGCCACTATTTTACAGAAACGCAACGTCCAAAATCATTAAGAATTGCATCTCTTCTACTGAAACCTGATGTCTATAAGAAAGAATTCAAGATTAATTATGTAGGAAAAGAGATTCCTAATAAATTTGTTTTGGGCTATGGTCTTGATTATGATGAATTAGGGCGTAACCTAAAAGATCTTTACCAACTGGAAGAAGGCAAAATCAACGAATAGCAGTTGTCATTGGCTAATAGCGATTGGCTAATAGCTTTTTTACAGACTCATAATAGACTAAACTAAAAATAAATTATAACCTAAACGCAACAAGCAATAAGCCAATTGCGAAATGCCAAAAGCAAAATAATTATGATTAATATTGTCCTATTTGGCCCTCCGGGAAGTGGAAAAGGAACCCAGGCACAACACTTGATCGAAAAATTCAATCTGAAGCAGATTTCTACAGGAGATCTCTTCCGGTATAATATGAAAAACGATACAGAACTGGGAAAGCTTGCTAAATCTTATATTGATAAGGGCGAACTGGTACCAGATCAGGTAACCATTGATATGCTGACAGAAGAAGTGAAGAAACCAACCGACGCCGCAGGTTTTATCTTTGACGGATTCCCAAGAACAGCGGCCCAGACAGCAGCTTTGGAAAATATTGTAAAAAAAGAACTGCAGTCTGAGATCAGCATTTGCCTCTCTCTGGTTGTGGAAGACAGTATCCTTGTAGAGAGGCTGCTAAAGCGTGGCGAGACCAGCGGACGTACAGATGATTCTAATGAGGAGATCATCCGTAACCGTATCAAAGAATATTATGCAAAAACAGCCGAAGTTGCAGAATTATATAAGCAGCAGGGCAAGTATGTAGAAGTCAATGGTGTCGGAGGCATCGATGAAATTTCTGAAAAATTGTTTGCAGAAGTAGAAAAAATTCAAAAATAATTTTTTGATTCAGGGTTCAAAGTTCAAAATTCAAGGTTGCAACTTTGAACCTTTAACCTTAAACCTTGACCAAAAGTTATGTCCAATTTTGTAGATTACGTAAAAATCCATTGTCAGTCCGGTCACGGCGGTGCAGGCTCTGCCCATCTCCGCAGAGAAAAATATATCCCAAAAGGTGGCCCTGATGGAGGTGACGGCGGGCGAGGAGGTCATGTTATCATGAAGGGTAATGCTAATGAATGGACACTTTTGCCGTTGCGTTACACAAGGCATATCAAAGCGCAACGCGGTGAGAACGGTGGTAAAAATCAATTGACAGGTGCTTTTGGTGAAGATGTTTACATAGAAGTACCCATAGGAACTATTGCCAGGAATGAGGAAGGCGAAGTCCTGGGCGAAATTCTGGAGGACGGCCAGGAGATCATCATCATGCACGGTGGGAAAGGTGGTTTGGGTAATGAGCATTTTAAATCTTCTACCAATCAGACGCCACGCTATGCACAGCCCGGTTTACCCGGCGAAGAAGGCTTTGTGGTCTTTGAACTAAAAATTCTGGCCGATGTAGGTTTGGTTGGATTCCCTAATGCAGGAAAATCAACATTGTTGTCAGCCGTCTCTGCGGCAAAACCTAAGATTGCCAATTATGCCTTTACAACCCTTACACCCAATTTGGGCATCGTAGATTACAGGAATTACAAATCATTTGTAATGGCGGATATCCCGGGTATTATAGAAGGTGCTGCAGAAGGTAAAGGCCTTGGGCACAGGTTTCTAAGGCATATTGAGAGAAACTCGATCCTTTTATTTTTAATCCCTGCAGATTCCGAGGATCATTATCACGAATTTAAAATCCTTGAAAATGAGCTGAAAGAATACAATCCCGAACTTCTTGATAAGGATTTTCTCTTGTCAATATCCAAATCAGACCTGCTTGACGATGAACTGAAGAGAGAAATTGCGGCAGAATTCCCGGAAAACCGGCAGCCTTTGTTCTTCTCAGGCGTTACCGGCGAAGGACTGATGGAACTAAAAGATGCCATCTGGAAAAAATTGCACGGATAGATCGGAATAATTATTGAGAGCTTTGAGAAAAAATAAAATGAGATATTTACTAAGTTTTATCCTGTTGGCAGGTTTAATGTCATGCTCTTCTTCAAAGGTTTCCAAATATTCTAAAATAGAATATGAAGTAGGGCCGTGTTTTGGTTTCTGTCCCATTTATAAAATCATTATAAATGCCGACAAAACCGCAATCCTGGAAGCAGAACATTTCAATTTCTCCAAAGGTGAAGGCCGCGGTGATCTAGATAAACCGAGAGAAGGCACTTACAGGTCAATTATAAGCAAAGAAGATTTTGATAAGCTGATGACACTTGCAGGTCAGGCTAATGTCAAATCTCTGAAGGGCAATTATGAAGATCAAAGGATTATGGACGCATCCAGAACATCCCTCAGCATTTTTTTCTCAGACGGAAGCCTAAAGAATATTGCAATGTCAGCAGGTGAAAAGCCGGAAAATTTAGTAAAATTAGTCCAGTATATCATCCAACTCAAGGAAAAGCAAAACTGGAAAAAGATTAATTAGCATTAATTTTATTTCAGCTACCTTTGCAAAATATAATTCCTTCTGATTATGGGAGGAATTTTCATTTTAATTAAAACTTATTCATTTGAATTTTGAACAATTAGGTTTAATAAAACCAATATTAGACGCACTAAAAACTAAAGGCTACGAACAGCCAACCCCAATACAGCAAAAAGCTATTCCGCCAATTTTAGAAGGCAAAGACCTATTGGGAAGTGCACAGACAGGAACCGGGAAAACTGCGGCATTTGCCATTCCTATTTTGCAGAATCTTACCAATAAAGATGTCTCAAGAAATCAGATAAAAGCGCTTATTTTAACGCCAACCAGAGAACTAGCGATACAAATTCAGGATAATTTTCAGGATTACAGTACCAATCTTAAGCTTAAATCGATGGTAATTTTTGGAGGTGTCAAACAACACCAGCAAGAGCAACAGCTTAAAAGAGGCGTAGACATTCTGATTGCCACACCTGGCCGTTTGCTGGATTTTATTTCGCAGGGCATTATCAAGCTTCATCATTTAGAAATTTTTGTTCTGGATGAGGCTGACAGGATGCTGGATATGGGATTTGTACATGATGTGAAAAGAATCCTGAAACTAATCCCGGCGAAAAGGCAAAACCTGTTTTTCTCGGCAACCATGCCTAAGGAAATTGCAAAGCTGGCATCGGAGATATTGGTAAATCCGGTAAGAGTGGAAGTAGCGCCAGTCTCTTCTACGGCAGATACTATCCAGCAAAGTATTTATTTTGTTGAAAAAGATGACAAGACAGATCTGTTGATTCATCTTTTGGAGGATCCAAAGCTGGATCAGGTTTTGGTATTTTCCAGGACAAAACACGGTGCCGATAAAATTGCGAGAAAACTGCACCAGTCAAAAATTTCTGCAGAAGCGATCCACGGCAACAAATCTCAGAATGCCAGACAGAATGCGCTGAATAATTTCAAATCGAAAAAAACGAGGGTCCTTGTAGCAACAGATATTGCAGCAAGAGGTATTGATATAGATGAACTGAAATATGTGGTAAATTATGAGCTTTCTGATGTTTCCGAGACGTATGTTCACAGGATTGGGAGAACCGGAAGGGCCGGCGCAGAAGGTACTTCCTTCTCTTTTGTAGATGGATTGGATCTTGCCAATCTCCGCAATACCGAGAAACTGATTGGTAAAAAAATACCAGTAGTTAAAGACCATCCTTATCATACCGATAATCTTGTAGAGCAAAAAAGAGACAGCAATAATAAACCGATGCAGCCAAGAAGCAATCCGCGCAATTCGCAGCCCAGGGCAGCGGCTGGCAGCAAAAAGCCAGCGGCAAATACCGGTTATAAAAAGATCCGGAATAAAAATTTCGGAAAATAAAAAAAACACAAACCTTTGGGTTTGTGTTTTTTTTATGCTGACAATCGGAGCTACTTAATGATACCAAACTCAATCTGGCTTTCTCCTGAGATTTTGATCTCAGCCTTGGTATAATCCGCTTTTGTGGCCAGATAAGGATTTTCAATAAACTTTTGTGGGTTAATTGCCATGAGCGGGAACCAAGTACTCTGGACCTGAATCTGTACCTTATGCCCTTTTTTGAAAGTGTGGAGTACATCCTGTAATTTCACATCTACTTCGGTTTCTTTGTTGGGTGTCAGCGCTTCCGGTTTTTCAAAACTGTTGCGGAACCTTGCAGGCATAATTTCGCTTCGCACCATCTGATGGTAGTTGGCATAGACCACACCTGGTTTATCCGGGTTTGCTTTTTCATCAGCAGGATAGATATCGATCAATTTTACAATGAAGTCCGCATCAGTAGAGGAGGAGAGAATTTTTAATTTTGCAGTAATCTCTCCGGCTAATGTCAGATCACTGTCAAGGATATCTGTTGTAAAGGTCAGGACGTCCGGCCTGTAGGCTGCAAACCTTTGATCTTCACTCATATAGTTTCTGGGTGTAAAACCATTCATATCCTTGTAGTTTTCGCTGCTGAGAACCGGCTTGCCAGGATCCGAAGTATATTCTGAATAAGTATTCGGGTTGGCTTTAGACTCTAGTTTGCCATTGGCAGCCAGATAAAAAGATTGTTTTTGTATTGGTTTTGGCGGCCAGTTGTCAAACCGTTCCCATGCTTTTTTACCGGTATCAAACATATATGCTTCGGGAAGTTTAGCTGCAGTTTTAGAATTTTCTTTCAGGTAATGATGAAAAAATGGCTGCTCTATATTTCTCTGATAAAATGTGGCAATACTGTCTCCAAAATAGATATCATTATGAAAATGTTTTCCGCTGTCATAATTCCATCCACCGTGAGAAAAAGGCCCCATTACAATAGTGTTTTTCGCCTTTGGGCTTGTTTTTCGCCTTTGGGCTTGTTTTTTCTATGGTTTTGTAAATGGCTAACGGGCCTCGGAGATCTTCTGCATCAAACCAGCCACCCACGGTCATCACTGCGTGGTTGATATTTTTGAGGTGTGGCAGAAGGTTCCTTTTTTGCCAAAAGTCATCGTAATTAGGGTGGCTTACGATTTCCTGCATAAAGAAGTTGTCTTTGTAATATTGGTCTACACCATTTTTCAGCGTTCCCATATTTTCGTAAAACAGATAACCGTCTTCCGACGTTGATTTGATCATTTTGTCTGCAAACCAGCTTTCTTTTTCAGCTTTGGTTTTTTGGATGCCGAAAACAGGGAAGGTCTTGAAGTAACCCATAAGGAAAGCGCCGTTGTGGTGAAAATCATCATACCAGAAATCCGAGATTGGCGCCTGTGGAGATGATGCTACCAAGGCAGGGTGATTGGCCAATGTGCCTACAGCAGTGTAGAATCCGGGATAGGATGTCCCGTATTGTCCCACTTTACCGTTGTTATTCTCCACATTTTTCACCAGCCAGTCTACAGTATCGTAGGTATCTGTGCTTTCATCAATATCTTTTTTGGTTTTATGATCCACCTGCGGTGTCATATTGGTAAAGGTCCCTTCGCTCATATAGCGGCCGCGCACATCCTGAAAAACGAAAATATATTTTTCTTTTTCGATGAATTTGTTGGGGTTCAGTTTTTTCCTGAAATTGGTTTCACCATACGGTGCAATACTGTAACAAGTCCTGTTCATAATGAAGGGATACTTGTTATTTTTGGAAATGTCTTTTGGGATATAAATAATAGTAAAGAGTTTGGTACCGTCCCGCATCGGGATATAAACTTCTTTTTTGGTGTAGTTTTCTTCCACCGGATTGGCCTGTGCTAAGCTGAATGTAAAACTGATGAGGCAACAGAACAGGAATAGTTTTTTCATTGAAATCAAAAATTTATATAAAAATAAGATTTTTTGAAGTAATTAAGCATATTAATTCTTTTGAATCTGAATTTTTAGGAATCATGTAGATTTATATATAAATCCTGAAAAATTTTTGAATTGCTGTCTGTGTCAGAGTCCGCATAGCTATTTCAGGCCAAGCATCAACTAAAATATGCTGCACAAATTTGTAAACCGCCAGTGATAGGGGATATTCAAACTGATTATTGGCTAAATACTGGTAATGTAAGCGTCTGACATTGCCAAGCTGCGCCCCGGCGGAAGTGGAGCTCCTTTTTGCGAGAGGCCTTGCCGAGCAAAAAGAGCGGGAACTGGAGACGGATACAGGCGCCCAAATAAAACATAACATAAAAAAACCTGACTCAAGAGAATCAGGTTTAATTTGTATTGTTGAAAATTGTTCCGATTGTTATAATCCAAAGATCCTGGCGAATAGATCTGGGACAATACCCATAGACACCAATGCAACGATGATTACCACAGAAACAATATTATAAGTAATGCTCGCTTTTTCTTTGACGTTGAAGCTGTCTTCTTTGTAGAAGAACATAGCAACAATCAGTTTTAGATAGTAAGCGATGCTGAGTGCAGAGCCTAAAACCGCTACGACTACCAAAAACTGCTCGCGGCCATTACCGGTTGCAATGACCTGGTTGAAGAGGCCTAACTTCCCGATAAAACCTGCTGTTAAAGGAATCCCTGCCATAGACAGCATCGAGATACTGGATACCACAGCCAGCACCGGTTCTTTTTTCCCCAAACCGTTGAAAGCGGTAAAAGAGGTTTCTCTCTTGATTTTTTCTACATAGATCAAACTGATGAAAACCCCAACAGTTGCTAAAGAATATGCGAAAAGATAAAACCCTAAGATGTAAGTTGAAAAACTATTAAGACCAAAAAATATCAACGCAATATAACCAGCGTGCGATACAGAGGAGTAGGCGAGCATCCTTTTGGCATTGCTTTGCACAAGTCCCATTACATTGGCTAGAAGTAAAGTGAGGATGATGAAAACACCTAAAATATTAATCCAGTCGCCGGCGATGCCGCCAAAGCCAATCGTCATCAATCTAAATAATGCGAAAAATCCTGAAATCTTAACCACCGATGCCATAAAAGCAGTGATGAGCGATGGTGCGCCCTGATATACATCGGGACTCCACATGTGGAATGGTGCCAATGATACTTTGAAGGCCAATGCGGCCAGCATCAGGATAGCTCCCATAATCAGCATTAGATTTTTTGGATTGTTAATGGCAAAATCATGGATGGTATACAGATCAAAACTTCCGGCGCTGCCATAGACCAATGCTACACCAAATAAAAGAAACCCTGTTGCGAAAGCTCCCATCAGAAAATACTTCATAGAGGCTTCTGTAGAGCGCAGATCTGTTTTGTTGGCACCTGCCATCACGTATAAAGGAATAGACAGGATCTCAATACCTATGAATAATGTTACCAAATTTTGAAACCCGAAAAGCACGATCCCGCCACAAAGCGCAAATAAAAGCAATGCGTAAAGCTCGGACTGATGACTCCTGTGGTTGCTGAATGCAAATCCTCCCAAAAAGAAAAGCAATAAGGTAACGACAACCGAAATTTTTGTAAATAACGCCGCATTATAACCGTAGTCATACATCGATTTGTATTGGGCAAAAAAATCGCAATCGGGTAAAAAGCTGAAGTACAAACCAATGATTAATCCCAAAATCCCGATATATCTTGCATATTTTCCTTTCTCAAAAACACCGGAGAATAATACAAGAATTGCCGTAAGGAATAAAATTATTAAAACATTCATAATATATGTTTAAGATTTGAGGTTAGAAATTTGAGATTCCCAATTTCCACTCTCTTTCCAATTTTTAATTTTCTAAATTTTAACTGATCAATTATTTCAGTTAGTTAATCATTGATGAATAAATAAATCGTACAGAGCTTGTCACCATCTCGATAACCGGTTGTGGATACACTCCCAATACAATGACAAATACTGCCAAACTTGCCAATACAGAAAATTCTACAGAGCTAATGTCTTTTGTAGTGGCCAAGATAGCATCGTCACCTTTCCCAAACATAGCTTTACCGTAAAATCTAAGCATATAGGCAGCACAGAGGATTAATGTTAACCCTCCCAAGACGGCCATCAGATTATTGTAAGTGAATACCGATTTCAATAAGATAAATTCGCCAATAAAACCATTCGTTAATGGGACACCGGTTGCACCCAGCATGATAATCATAAACAGTACAGCAAACTTAGGTGCTACTTTTGCCAAGCCACCCATTTTTCTGATATCTCTGGTTTTGAACCTTCTGTAAAGAATATCAGCACAATAGAAAAGTCCTACAACATTGATCCCGTGTGCAAAACTCTGTATCATTGCGCCCTGTGCACCTTCAAAATCCAATCCTACACGCATAGTGACGACTGCCGAAGAGAAAATCCCCGCTACAATCAGCCCAACGTGGGACAGAGAAGAATAAGCAATGAGACGTTTGCTGTCGGTAGAGATCATTGCGATCAAAGCACCATAAATAATTCCGATGACGGAAAGAATAATGACGATCTCACCAGATATGCCGCCAATAGCCAAAGGTGTAATTGGTAACAGGTATCTCAGTACGCCGTACACAGCCATTTTCAGCATGATTCCTGATAACAGCATCGATCCCTGAGTTGGTGAATAGGTATAAGTGTCCGGCTGCCATGTGTGGAAAGGGAAAACCGGCAATTTAACTGCAAATGCAAAGAAAATAAACCAGAATACTACTGTCTGTTCGTTAACATTAAGGTCTGCGTTGTACAGATCCGTCAATGCAAATGATGCTGAATGATTGTAGACATAGATTAGGCCTATCAACATAAACAAGGATCCTACGAAGGTGTATACAAAGAACTTGGTTGTAAACTTAAGCCGTTTATCTTCCTCACCCCAAAGCCCGGCGATAAACCAGATTGGTATCAGTGTGATTTCCCAGAAAATGTAGAATAATAATCCGTCTAATGCCGTGAAAACGCCCAATAATCCAAATTGCATTAATAATATTAAGGCATAGAAAGAATTTGGGAAACCTTTTTTATCATTAAATGATGATAAAACAATCAGTGGAACCAGGATGTTGGTTAACAGGACCATCAGCATACTCATGCCGTCTACTCCAAAATTGAGATTACTTTTGATATAGCTGGACCATGGATAAGTGATCTCATATTGCAATGGCGCGTCTACGGTTGGGTTAAAATCAAAATTCCCCAGCATGTAGAAAGCCAAAAACATCTGTGCAAGGGCAAA
The DNA here is from genome assembly GCF_900108115.1 of Epilithonimonas bovis DSM 19482. Classification (GTDB taxonomy): domain Bacteria; phylum Bacteroidota; class Bacteroidia; order Flavobacteriales; family Weeksellaceae; genus Epilithonimonas; species Epilithonimonas bovis. Next base: position 47,788 of record NZ_FTPU01000015.1, on the reverse strand, counting down.
AGCCAGTGCAATATATTTACTGGAGGCATTTTTCCAGAAAAACAACAAACCCGCACCTACAAGAGGTAAAAGTAATAATGTGAATAGTAAACAAGACATTATTTCAGTATAAAGTTAACAATCAATACAATTCCTATGGCTAACGACATAATCAGCACATAGTTTTCCACGTTCCCGTTTTGGAGACGTTTCGCTGCTCTGCCAGAGTCCTGAGCACCTAATCCGATGAAATTAACAATAGGATCCAGAACGGCTTTATCAAACATAGCAGCGGCTTTACCAGCTTCTTCGAATGGTCTTACAATCATGGCATTATAAATCTCATCGATAAATAATTTGCGGGATGATAATTTTTCCCAGCCTGTGTATTTTCCTTCCGGCAGAGCCTGTTTCTTTTTGGTAACGTATATCGCTTTCACAACAAAGAAAATGACTACAACCATAATGATAGTTATCGCTAAAAGAATCATTTCTGTAGCAAAAGGGATCTCCGGTGTCTCGATATCATATACATAAATCGGTTTTAGCCACTGCGCCAGTTTCTGATAATGGCCATGCCCGATAAAGTGCGGCAGGTTTATAAAACCACCTACCACAGAGAGAATTGCTAATATAATCAATGGTAAAGTCATTACCGCAGGGCTCTCGTGTACATGATGCTTTTGCTCTTCGGTTCCTCTGAATTCTCCAAAGAAAGTCAGGAACAATAACCGGAACATATAGATCGCCGTTAATGCAGCACTGAATAATGTCAATCCCCAGAGAACCGGGCTTTTTGCGTAAATATGTGTCAGGATTTCGTCTTTAGAAATCATCCCGGACAATGGTGGGATACCAGTAATTGCCAGTGTTCCAATGAGGAAAGTCCAGTAAGTTACCGGTATTTTTTTTCTGAGTCCGCCCATAAAACGCATATCCTGCTCACCACTCATGGCATGGATTACAGAACCTGCTCCCAAGAACAATAATGCCTTGAAAAAAGCGTGCGTCATAACGTGGAACATCCCTGTTGTGTAAGCACCCGCTCCCAAAGCGATAAACATAAATCCTAACTGAGAAACAGTAGAGTAGGCCAGGACTTTCTTGATATCATTTTGTCTAAGACCAATAAATGCTGCAACCAAAGCTGTTGCAAGTCCTATGAATAAGATCAGGTTGAGTGTAGATGGCGCCAAAGAGAACAAGAAATTGCTTCTTACTACCAGATAAACTCCGGCAGTTACCATGGTTGCGGCGTGTATCAAAGCGGAAACCGGCGTTGGGCCAGCCATAGCGTCAGGCAACCAGGTGAATAATGGGATCTGCGCTGATTTACCAACTGCCCCAATAAATAAACTAACGGTTATAAAAATAATAACGCTGCTATCCAAAGCGAATTTTGAAGAATTTTCAGCGACGCTAAGATAATCGACAGCGTTGACCTGAGAGGCGATGGCAAAAATACCAATCAGCAAACCAAGGTCACCAATACGGTTCATAATAAAGGCTTTTCTGGCCGCTTTCCCGTAATCTTCGTTGGTATACCAAAATCCGATTAACAGGTAAGAACAAAGGCCTACACCTTCCCATCCGATAAAAAGGATTAGGTAATTGCTTCCTAAAACCAAAAGCAACATCGAGAAGATGAAGAGATTCAGGTAAGTAAAAAACTTGTAATAACCTTTGTCATGGCTCATATAACCCATAGAGTAAAGGTGGATCAACGATCCGATACCGGTAATGATCATCACCATCATCAGAGATAACTGATCGATCTGGAATCCAAAATTAACCTGGATGCCATTCACCCGGAACCATTCAAAAGCTTTTACAACGACAGGCGCGCTGTCATTTTTGAATCCGAAAAATATACTTGTTGTGATAACAAACGAAGCGAAAACTACCAATGTTGCCAATCCGCCAACCAAAGCTTTAGGAAGGTTTTTCCCAAAAAGCCCGTTGATGATGAAGCCGGCTAAAGGTAGAAGTACAATTGCGTAAACTAAATTTTCCATTCCTTTCTTATCCTCTTAATTTATTAAAAATACTTACGTCCACAGATCTTGTATTTCTGTACATCATTGCGATAATCGCCAGTCCTACAGCAACTTCTGCAGCTGCAACCACCATGATGAAGAATACCAAAAGCTGTCCGTTGCCATCACCTTTGTAAGCAGAGAATGCTGCTAATAAAAGATTTACCGAATTAAGCATCAATTCTACACATCCTAAGATGACGATGGCATTTTTGCGGATCAAAACGCCCAAAACACCCAGGCAAAACAGTAGTGTACTCAGGATAATAAAATATTCCAGAGGTACCTGCTGTATTAATGTATTAACTTCTCCCATAATCTTATAAATCTTTTTTACCAATAAGAACCGCACCTACAATCCCTGCTAAAATAAGGATAGAAGCCAGTTCAAACGGCAATACATATTCGTTAAACAATAATCTTCCCAGGTTTTTGGTAAGACCTACAGAATGATCGATACCTGCTGCTGCAGTTGTTTTCCCGCTAAGGCCCTTGTAAGCGCCCAGCATTCCCACAAATAAAATGCACACAGAAAAAATACCGATAAACTTAGGAAGGTTCGCTTTTTTGCTCTCGTCTTCTTTATTAAGATTCAGCATCATCAAAATGTAAAGGAATAATACCATGATGGCACCTGTGTAAACAATGATCTGAACGATGCCCAAAAACTGCGCATTGAGAAGCACATACATCGCGGCAATAGAGAACATGGTAACAATGAGAGAAAGAATGGCGTATAAAGGATTTCTGGCAAATACAAAATAAACAGCACTTGCAACAGCCAAAAATGCGATTAAGAAAAATAAAAACTGATCCATTATTTTACTGCATTTTTTTGTTTTTCAGATTGTCTGGAAGTAATATCAATCCTTTCATTAATTTTTTCTACCAATTTATCTTTCCCGTAGATGAAAGAACCTCTGTTGGTTTGCACATCTACCAATCTGTCTGTAAGATAGATGGCCGATTTTGGGCAGGCTTCTTCACACATACCGCAGAAGATGCATCTCAACATATTAATCTCATAGATCTCAGCATATTTCTCTTCGCGGTAAAGATCTTTTTGGTCTTTGGTTCTTTCTGCAGCGGTCATTGTAATGGCTTCTGCAGGGCATGCAACAGCGCAAAGCCCGCAAGCAGTACATCTTTCTCTGCCTTCCTCATCTCTTTTCAAAACGTGTTGCCCACGCCAAACTTTGGCACGTGGTTTCTGAACCTCAGGATAAGAATACACTGCAGGAGCCCCTTTTATAACTGTTCTTACAGCATGCTTAAAGGTAATGCCCATCCCTTTGAAGATCGCCGGCAGGTAGATCTTTTCTGCAATGGTCATTTCTTTATTAGAAACAACTTTTGATCTGTTAGTAAGTTTCATTTTTATATTTTTTTGGTCTGAAGTCGGAAGCTGGATGTCCGATGTTTCACACTTTATGTATATTTTATTTTAAATTTTGAATTGTTTCCGAATCAAATCTTCTGACTTCCGTCATCTGGCTTCGGACAATTTTTTTAATTTCCAAATGCCAAAATCACAGCACCTGTTACGATTAGATTTACCAATGCTAATGGAATCAGTGTTTTCCAACCCAAGTGCATCAACTGATCATATCTGAATCTTGGTAATGTCCATCTGATCCACATAAAGATCAGGATCCCTATTACTGTTTTAGCCAAAAATGCAACGATACTTAATATTCCGGCCGCATTTTCTCCCCAATGGTTGGTGACCCAATCGATGCCGGGATAATTATATCCGCCAAAGAAAAGAACCACGATGAATGCATTGGAAATAAACATGTTAACATATTCTCCAAACATGTACAATCCCAGTTTCATTGAGGAATATTCGGTAGAATAACCGGTTACCAGTTCAGATTCACATTCCGGTAAATCAAATGGGTGACGGTTGGTTTCTGCCAAAGCTGCAACAAAAAATATCAAGAATGCCAACGGCTGGTAAAGGATATTCCAATTGATACCGGAAATAGCCGGGATAAAACCCCAAATTTTCCCTCCGGATTGTGCTTCAGTAATTGCTTTGAGATCCAGGCTTCCTGACATCATAATTATTGATAACAAAGCCAAGCCCATTGCCAACTCATAAGAAATCATCTGGGAAGACGCTCTGATAGCTCCTAACAATGAATATTTATTATTAGAAGCCCAGCCTCCGATCATAATCCCGTAAACGCCGATAGAAGCCATCCCAATGATATACAGAACACCAACATCTATATTAGCAACCTGAAGATCAAAAGAAGTTCCGCCAATGTTAAGGCTTTTACCCCAAGGGATAACGGCTCCTGTAATCAGTGAAATAAACATCACCAGTGACGGGCCGAGGATAAATAAAAACTTCTCTGCATTAGCCGGTGTAAAATCCTCTTTGAAGAAAAATTTACCACCATCAGCTAACGGCTGTAAGAGACCAAAAGGCCCGGCTCTGTTTGGCCCAATCCTATCCTGCATGATGGATGCCACTTTTCTCTCTGCCCAGGTAGAGTAGGCAGCAACGGTAAGCGCCAGCAGGAAAAGAGCTAATACTAATATGATTTTAAAAGTCAGTAATTCCATATCAATTTATTTCAATTTGACAAACGAGGTAATCCCTATTATCAAATCATCTCATTATCTAATTTTTCAATTTCTTTTTCGTCTGAAGAGCCAATTTCTTTAGCTTCAGGATTATCCAGAACATCGTAACTATCAGTTTTTTTCTCGTAATGGTTAAGAGATATTACAGAATGTCTGTCAAGATGTCGAGGTTCTTCTAAATTCCAGAATTTCAAATCTTTTTTGTGGAAACGGCAATCGTCACAAATCCATTCCTCAACTTCGCCGTACTGGTCTTTTCTGGCTGTCACACGGATTACTTCATCGCCTTTCATCCAAAGCACCGCTTTTCCGCTGCATTTTTCACATTTGCAAGTGGCGTTGTAAGGTTTTGTAAACCACACTCTGCTGGCAAATCTGGCAGTTCTGTCTGTTAGAGCGCCTACAGGACACACATCGATGACATTACCAATAAAGTCATTGTCCAAAGCTTTGTTAAGATAGGTAGAAATTTCTGCATGATCACCACGGAAAAGAATCCCGTGTTCTCTTTTCTCAGTTAACTGATTAGCAGCCAATACACATCTTGCGCAAAGGATGCAACGGTTCATATTCAACTTGATGTTAGGGCCAATGTCATCTGCATCAAAGGTTTGTCTCTCGAATTCTGTCCTTGTATTTTCTACACCATGCAAATAACCCAAGTCCTGAAGATGGCATTCTCCTGCCTGATCACATACAGGGCAATCTAAAGGGTGATTGATCAAAAGAAATTCGGTTACCGCTTTTCGGCCTTCCTGTGCTTTTTCGGAGGTCAGGTTTTTGACTTCCATCCCATCCATCACGCCTGTTCTGCAGCTGGCAACCAATTTTGGCATTGGTCGCGGGTCTGCCTCGGAACCTTTGGATACTTCTACAAGACATGTTCTGCATCTACCGCCACTGGTTTCCAGTTTGCTGTAGTAGCACATCGCCGGAGGTACAGATTTTCCACCGATTTGTCTCGCGGCCTCCAGGATAGAAGTGCCGGGCAAAACCTCGGTTGTTTGTCCGTCTATTGTGATTTTAAATTTTTTAACTTCTTCGCTCATATCTTATGCTTTTCGCTTCTTATGCCTTTGCAAATAAGCTATATTTATTTATACTTTTTTGTATTAAATGTATATCCAATACCCGCCAACACCTGTCCAAATACAAAGTCCTGCTGTGCTTTGTCCGGTTTGTTATTCAGTGTGGTTTTGATATCCCACATATTAATATACCCGGCTTTGGCCTCCAGCCTTGCCATCCAGTGTCTCCAGAAAACAAGGTTAAGGCTGGTTCTCACGTCGGTACCAATACCTGCTACGTGAAAACGGTCGCTTCTTTCATTACCAAAGAGCTTCACATTACTTTTAGGAAACATCACGCCTACACCAGCTCCATAAGACCAGACCAGATCAATATTATCTTTATTAATCAGGTTTTTATATTTTTCCAGACCCAGGTTTTCATAATTAAGCCCATCGGTATGCTCAAAGGTAAGGAATTGTTCATCAGATAAATCAACCTGGCCATTCTGTACCATCGCAGCATATTTAGGATCCGAGATATGCCCATTAAAATTAACCGTCTGATTCTGATTCATCACATACTTCATGTGGTCAATCCCAAGGACTAAGGCCAAATTGTCCTTGATAAAATAACCTGCCCGGAAATTATACTGCACTACTGTAAACCATGCCGGATCAAAATAGACGATGCCAAACTTTGTAGGGCGGTCTTTTGCAGATACATTATTCAACTGAAAATCATAGCCGTTTCCGGTAAAATGAATATCAGAATTACTGAAAGCGCCTCTGTTCCAACCAAAGAAAACAAACATCTGTCCTTTTTTTGAAAGTGGATCAGGCTTATTATTATTATCGATATCCTGGGCTAATCCGATCTGTGTTCCCAGAATTATCAAAGCCAATACAAAAAAATTCTTCATTTAGCGTCTACATTATTTAGTAACTGCCGGGATTGGATCCGCATAATTGGCCAATCCGTAATTTTGAGTCTGGCTGAGTTCCGGATTGTTAACATACCACTCAAACTCATCTCTGAAATGTCTGATGGCTGCTGCAACCGGCCATGCCGCTGCATCGCCTAACGGGCAAATGGTATTACCTTCAATTTTTCTCTGGATATCCCAAAGCAAATCGATATCTTCCATTTTACCTTCTCCTTTCCATATTTTTTTCAGGATTTTATACATCCAGCCGGTTCCTTCTCTACAAGGTGTACATTGTCCGCAACTCTCGTGGTTATAAAATCTTGCCAGTGTCATGGTGTGTTCTACAACCGACTGGTCTTCGTCAAGAACAATAAATCCTCCCGACCCCATCATGGTTCCGGTAGCAAAACCACCGTCTGATAAAGATTCGTAGTTCATATATCTCGGTTCGCCATTGATCGTTTTCAGCAAAAGATTAGCTGGCACAATTGGAACAGAACTTCCGCCCGGGATACATGCTTTTAGCTTTTTACCATTCGGGATGCCACCACAATATTCGTCAGAGTAAATAAATTCCTCAACAGTAATGGTCATATCGATTTCATAAACGCCTGGTTTATTGATATTGCCACAAGCAGAAATCAGTTTGGTTCCTGTAGACCGGCCTACACCAATTTTAGAATATTCTGCGCCACCAATTTCGATAATTGGGACAACCGCCGCAATAGATTCTACATTGTTAACCACTGTTGGCCTTTCCCAAAGGCCTTTTACAGCCGGAAAAGGTGGCTTAAGTCTTGGATTTCCTCTTCTTCCTTCGAGCGACTCCAGCAATGCAGTTTCCTCTCCACAGATGTAAGCTCCAGCACCTCTTTGAACATAAATTTCTAAATCGAAACCGGTTCCTAAGATATTTTTACCGAGAAAACCCGCTGCTTTGGCTTCATCAATCGCAGCTTCCAGAATATCAGGAATCCAAGAGTATTCTCCTCTAATGTAGATGTACGATGTATTGGAACCCAGTGTATAAGAAGCGATCAGCATCCCTTCGATCAACAGATGAGGAAGAAACTCCATCAGGTACCTGTCTTTGAAAGTGCCTGGCTCGGATTCATCAGCATTCACGACCAAGTGTCTTGGCACGCCTTCCGGCTTTGCAAGGAAGCTCCACTTCATCCCTGTTGGGAAACCAGCACCACCACGGCCCCTGAGTCCGGAAGTCTTTACTTCTTCCAGGATCTCTTCAGGCTTCATCTTCAGGGCTTTTTCCGCAGATTCGTAACCACCGTGTTTACGGTAAGTTTCGAAGTACCGGATGCCCTCTATATGTGCGTTTTTAAGTAAAAGTTTTTTACTCATTGTTCTATTTATTAATCTAAAGCAACAGCTCCCTGCTTACAAAGCTCAAGGATCTCGTCCACTTTTTCTATCGTTAAGTTCTCGTGATAAAATTTCCCCAGCTGCATCATTGGTGCGTAACCACATGCTCCCAAACACTCAGCAGGTTTCAAAGTAAACAATCCGTCTGCTGTTGTTTCTCCATCTTTGATATTGAGTTTTGTTCTGATATGATTGAGGATTTTCTCGCTTCCATTCACCATACAAGGCCCGGTTCTGCACACTTCCAAAACATATTTGCCTACCGGCTTCATATTAAACATGGTATAGAACGTTGCTACCTCGTACACTTCGATGGGTGTGATACTTAATAATTCTGCAACATAATCCATTACAGGGACAGCCAGCCAGCCATCAAATTCTTTCTGTGCCAAATGCAAAACAGGAATCAGGGCAGACTTCTGTCTTCCTTCAGGATATCTTGCGATAATTTTATGAACCTGCGCTAAACTTTCAGGTTTAAAAGCAATTGTTTCGCTCATTTTATTTAAGATTAAAGAACCAAGAACATAGAGTCTAGACTCAAAATTCTGTATTCTAAATTCAATTTTTATTTTGGAATGAAAGTCTTTTATCTTTCATCTTTTTTCTTAATGTCTTTCTATGCGTCTAATTCTCCCGCAATAATATTCATACTGCACATCGTCACAATGGCATCAGAGATAACAGAACCTGTGATCATCTCCGGATAGGCCTGATAGTAGATGAAACAAGGTCTACGGAAGTGCAGTCTATAAGGCGTTCTTCCGCCATCACTCACCAGATAGAATCCTAATTCTCCGTTTCCGCCTTCTACTGCATGGTACACTTCGCCTTTCGGAACATCGGTTTCTCCCATTACAATTTTGAAGTGGTAGATCAAAGCTTCCATTTTTTGGTAAACATCGGCTTTCTCCGGAAGGTAAAAATCCGGTACATCAGCGTGGAAAGGGCCTTCTGGAAGGTTTTCGTAAGCCTGTTTGATAATCTTAATCGATTCCCAAATCTCCTGCTGCCGAACCATAAAACGGTCGTAAGTATCGCCGGCGGTACCTACAGGGATAATGAAGTCGAAATCTTCATAAGAAGAATATGGTTGTGCTACTCTTACATCATAATCCACACCGGCAGCACGCAGGTTAGGGCCAGTAAAACCGTAGCTTAATGCTCTTTCTGCTGAGATGGCTCCGGTACCAATGGTTCTGTCCATAAAGATCCTGTTTCTCTCTAAAAGATTACAAAACTCCTGGAATCTTGGTGGAAATGTTTTTAAAAAGTCTTTCAATAGTTCGTGGAACTTAGGCGTGAAGTCTCTTTCGAATCCTCCAATTCTTCCCATATTAGTCGTCATCCTAGCGCCGCAAATCTGCTCGTACATATCGTAGATGCGCTCGCGCTCGATAAACATATAGGTAAGGCCTGTAATAGCGCCCGAGTCCATTCCGGTTACACCGTTACAGATCAAATGGTCACCGATTCTTGCCAGCTCCATTAGGATAACACGCATATAATCGACGCGTTTTGGAACTTTTACACCAATCAGTTTTTCTACGGTCATGTGCCAGCCAAGATTATTGATAGGCGCAGAACAGTAATTCATACGGTCTGTAAGCGTGGTGATCTGAGCAAAGTTCCTTCTTTCAGAAATTTTCTCAAATGCTCTGTGGATATAACCAACCGTCTGCTCTGCATGCAATATTCTTTCGCCATCCATCGTAAGGACGTTCTGGAAAATGCCGTGTGTTGCAGGGTGTGTAGGCCCAAGATTCAACGTGTATAATTGTCCGTCGATCTGTTCCTTGCTGTCGTATTGGTTAAGTATATTAGATAATGAGTTATCTTTCATATTGATTATAATTGATAATTGATAGTTGATAATCGATAATCATTTATCTATCATCATTCATCATTTATATTAATTTTTATCTTCCGAACATCGCATCGTTCTTATCCGTCCTGGTACCATCTTCCAGCTTATATTCTTTCAACATAGGGTGGTAGCCTAAGTCTTCCATATTAAGGATTGGCCTTAGATCCGGATGCCCTTTAAACTTGATTCCGTAGAAGTCAAAAGTTTCCCTTTCCATCCAGTTGGCTCCTGCATAAAGATCTGTAAGGGAATCAATTTCTGTATCTTCTCTCGTCATAAACGCCTTAAGACGTATTCTGAAATTGGTCATCATATTATGCAAATGATAAACAACGCCAATCTCCTGAGCTGGATGTTCCGGGTAATGGATTCCGCAGATGTCTGTCAGGAAGTTAATTTCCAGAGATGAATCCTTCAGATAATGAATAACTTTTTTGATATCATCTTTTTTGATTTCTACCGTCAGCATCCCATAAGGTTCTGAGCTCAGCAGAACAGACTCTGGAAATTCTCTGGTAATTGCTTCTAATACAAATTCGTTCGTCATCTTCTTCTAGTTGCTAATGTTGTAAGAATCCAACAGTTTTTGATATTCCGGCATATCTCTTCTTCTGATACTTTCGCTTTCGCAAAGTGCCTGAACCTGCATCACGCCTTCTATAATCTGCTCTGGTCGTGGTGGGCATCCGGGAACATAAACATCCACAGGGATAATCTTGTCAATCCCCTGTAACACTGAATAGGTATCAAAGATACCACCGCTGGAAGCACAAGCACCAACAGCAACTACCCATTTTGGCTCGGCCATCTGGGTATAAACTTCTTTAAGAACCGGGCCCAATTTTTTAGAAATTGTTCCGCAAACCATCAGCATATCAGCCTGTCTTGGCGAGAACGAGTTACGCTCCATCCCAAATCTTGATGCGTCATAAGTTGGGTTAAGTGTCGCCATGAATTCGATACCACAACATGAGGTAGCAAAAGGCAACGGCCACAGCGAGAATTTTCTCGCCATACCGATAACACTGCTCAGCTTAGTTGCAAAAAAGCCTTCTCCTTCGAAACCTTCGGGAGCGGGGGCATTGGTTATTATAGTTGGTTTTTTATCTGACATTGTAGTTGATTTTAGATTTTAAACTTTTGATTTTAAATGATTCAAATTCAAAACCAAACATCTGAAAATCTGTAATTAAAAAAATATAATTTCTGTTATTTATCCCAATCCAATGCGCCTCTTTTCCAAACATAGAAAAAAGCAACAAAGAAAATGGCAACAAATGTAAGTACGGCTAAAAAGCCCTGCATCCCAAACTCCCTGAAGTTAACGGCGTAAGGATAAAAAAACACAATTTCTATATCAAACAGAACAAACAAAACTGCTGTTAAAAAATATTTAATAGAAAAAGGTGTCCTTGCATTACCTTCTACAGCAACACCGCACTCCCAGCTTTGGTTTTTTACAGAATTTCCTTTCTTTTGTTTAGGTCCCAAAAAGTGAGCGCCAAGTAAAGAAATGGCGACAAAACCAAGTCCGACAGCTGCCTGAATAAGAATAGGAATGTAATTTTCCGGTAAATTCATAAAATCGAAATTTAACTATGCAAAAATACTAAATAAAGATTTAATATATTAAATTATCGGCCTTGTGAAAAGGAAACAAAAGCCTGCTTTTGTAAATTTAGAATAGTTATAAATAAGCTTATTCTTTGTGTTTTGAGGTTTTTTTAAGCACAAGGTAAGCGATGTATGCGATGTACAAAAACAGGACACTGGCGAAAAGAATGTTAATAATCGTGTCGGTTCTTGGGTCTTTTACCGGTTTGAAGGTATTGTAAAGGACAAAAAGAATTATCAATACGATATAGATATATAGTTGTTTTTTCATGTGTCTACATTTTGTTAGCAGAAATTAATGTTTTTTAATCAAACGAACGTTTAAAACACTTATATTTTTATAGTCAGGGAGTAGGTTCTCCTTCTTTTGTGATTGACGGGGTTGTAATCCTGCCACAACAGCTGGACATTTTTGTTCTCTTCTAGTTCAGGATTGGTCTCCGCATATTGGATTCCCATTTTTCTGAACCGTTCAAAAATTTCCTTAAAAATAATAGCTGTTACGCCGCGTCTCTGATAATCCGGATGGATGCCAATCAAATAAAAATTAGCCCTGTCGTTCTTTTTGCCTGCCTGTAAAAAGTGCCACCAGCCAAAAGGGAAGAGCTTGCCTTTGGATTTTTGCAGCGCTCTGGAGTAAGAAGGCATTGTGATCGCAAAAGAGACCAGCTCGTCTTTGTCATCGGTAATACAGATGATATAATTTTTGTCAATGAACGGAAAATATTTTTCTTTATAAGTTTTGATCTGCTCCTCTGTGATTGGCGTGTAAGTAGAAAGGTGTTTGTAAGTCTCATCCAGAAGTTTGAACATGGGATCAACCAATGGTAGAATCTCTTGTTTTGATTTGAAATCGATCACTTTCAGTTTGTACTTTTCTGCAATCAGGCTGCTGAATTTTACCACTTTTTCAGGCAAGACTTCCGGGAAATTTATCTCAAATTCTACCCATTCTTTTTCTTTGGCAAGTCCCAGTTTTTCCAGATGTTTTGGATAATATTCATTATTGTAGAGGCCAATCATAGTGGCCAATTTGTCAAAGCCCATAGTCAACATCCCGGCTTTATCCAGATTGGTAAAACCCATGGGGCCTTCGATTTTGTCAATTTTGTTTTCTTTGGCAAATATTATGGCCTCATCGATAAGTGCTTTAGAAACATCTTCGTCATCAATAAAATCAAGCCACCCGAACCGCACTTTTCTGATTCCCAGTTCTTTTTCCTCTTTCTGATTGATGATGACCGCAATTCTGCCTGCTATTTTACCATTTTTATAAGCTAAAAACTGTTTTGCTACAGAGTAATGAAGGGCAGGATTCTCTTTCTCATTCCATATATTTTTTTCTTCGTTGATTAATGGCGGGACATAATTGGGGTTGTTTTTATAAAGATCCATTGGGAATGTTATAAAATCTTCCAGATCATTTTTGGTAACAACTTGCTTTACAATAATGTTTTTCATATTCTTGCGCATCTATTAGACAAAGATAGGTTTTAAGGTAAAAATAGCAAGTCTTTGGCATAATATTTACTTCTTGAAATACGTAATTTTTTTATTATTTAAAAAGCAAAAATGAGTGGTTATTATATAATTATCGGACTATCTATGTTGTTTAGCTGGATTGTTTCTTCCAGGCTCAAATCAAAGTTTGATTATTATTCAAAAGTACATCTGAGAAACGGTTTGTCGGGTAAGGAGATTGCCGAGAAAATGTTGAGGGAAAATGGAATCAATGATGTTCAGGTTGTTTCGGTACCGGGTGAGCTGACCGATCATTATAATCCGGAAACTAAAACCGTCAATCTGTCTGAAGCAGTATATATGCAGAGGAATGCAGCGGCAGCGGCAGTTGCAGCGCACGAGTGCGGTCATGCCGTTCAGCACAAAGTAGGTTATTCTATGTTAGAGTTCCGTTCCAAAATGGTTCCTGTGGTTAATATCAGTTCCAGATTATTACAGTTTGTTCTGATGGCCGGCATAGGGATTATGATTGCAACCCGAAGTATTGATAATCCTAATGGCAATACAACGGTTTTAGCCATAGGAGTTGTGCTTTTTGCAGTGACAACATTATTTGCATTTGTAACATTGCCGGTAGAATATGATGCCAGTAACAGGGCTCTCAAATGGCTGGAATCTTCGGGGACTGTGACTCCCGATGAGTATGCGGGCGCTAAAGATTCGCTTAAATGGGCGGCAAGGACATATGTTGTTGCAGCGCTAGGTTCTTTGGCTCAGTTGATTTATTTTGCAAGTATGCTCTCTGGTAACAGAAGAGATTAAAAAATAGGAATAAAAGTTATGAAAAATTAAATTCCAAGAGCATCTCAGACAATTCGTCGGAGATGCTTTCTTTTTTAGAAGTCTTTATATGAGCTTTGATAACGCATATTTCTTTGGCATCAAAATCAATGATTTTGGCGTCGTATTTATTAAGCAGGGTGAATATCAGATTCTGTTGAGAAAATTTAAAACGTACTTCTAACCCGGATTCTAATTCTTTGGTGATGATTTTCGCCTGCTCCAGCGTATATTTTGCAGATTCTTTATAAGTCTTTACCAAGCCGCCAACGCCTAATTTGGTCCCGCCATAATATCTGATTACAACCAGTAAAACATTGGTAACCTGATGGGCTAAAAGTTGATTGTAAATTGGTAATCCTGCACTACCTGATGGTTCTCCGTCATCATTGGCACGGTAGTTTTCTCCATTAAGGCCCAATCTGTAAGCGTAGCAATGATGGGTTGCTTTTGGGTGAAGGGCTCTCAGATGGCTTAGTTTTTCTTTTATTTCGGATTCGGAATTGACGGGATAAGCAAAACCAATGAATTTGCTGCCTTTTTCTTTTAGAAGAATATCTTCTATCGCCTTGCTGATGGTCTGGAATTCAAACATTTTTCAAAAATATAAATTTCTGAAAGAAACTTTGATGTGCTGCTGCTTAATTATCAAATTGTAACCTTATGTTGCTTTTCTTGTAAAGAAAATCATCAAAATAAAAATCCAGACAATTAATTTTTATGTAATTTTGCAGTTAAAATTTTTTCATATCAATGCCTAATACACTAATCATTGGCTCCGGAAGTTATATCCCGGAAAACATTATAGAAGGTTCTCATTTCAGGGATGCGGTTTTTTATGATGATAATAACGAGTTGATCGAGAAACCGACAGAAGAAATCGTACAAAAATTTGTTGATATTACAGAAATCGAAAGGCGAAGGTATATCAATGCAGAAGATTGTAATTCTGATTTGGCTCTCAGGGCTTCTGTGGAAGCTATTGAAGATGCTGGTATTGATAAAGAAGAGATTGATTATATTATCTATGCTACCAACTTTGGTGAAGTAGATGTAAATGGTATCCCGAATTTTATGCCTTCGATGTCTGCCAGGCTCAAAGGTAAATTGGGTATCAAAAGAAGAGATTGTATCAATTATGATATGATTTTTGGATGCCCAGGTTGGGTAGAAGCGCTTATACTGGCAGATACCCTCATAAAAGCGGGTAAAGCCAAAACAGTTCTGGTTGTAGGTGGTGAGACTCTTAGTAGGATTACTGATCCTTTTGACAGGAACAAAATGATTTTTGCAGATGGTGCTGGTGCGGTGGTTGTAAAAGCCACAGAGGATACCACAGTGGGTGTCTTGGCGGATAACACCCTTTGTGATAATGGTGAAGAGCTTTGCTATCTGGAAAATGGCCCTTCTCTGAATCCGGATTTTGATGAAAAAAGACTGTACATCAGGATGCGTGGGCGTAAAATCTACGAATATGCCCTTAAAAACGTTCCCGATGCGATCAAAGCAACCATAGATAAAGCAGGTCTTGATATTTCTGATATCAGCAAGATTTTAATTCACCAGGCCAATGCCAAGATGGATTATGCTATGATTGGCAGGTTGTTTAGGCTATACGGTCAAAGAGAATATGATCATTCTATTTCTCCAATGACGATTCAGGAATTAGGTAATTCGTCTGTTGCAACCGTTCCTACATTATTTGATTTAATAAGAAAAGGAAAGTTAGAAGGACAGCAGTTTATACCGGGTTCTTATATTTTGTTTACTTCGGTAGGAGCCGGGATGAATATTAATTGCGTAGTTTACAAATTCCCCGAAGGTAAAATTTAGTACTTCACATGCAGAGTAAAATTAGTTTTTAAACGTCTCTATCATAAAAGGAATTTATAACAATTCCTTTTTCTTTTTTATAATATTATGCAAAAAACCATTCTTACACTTCTGGTGCTTTTCCTTTTTCTTGAGTTGTATGTTTATCAGGCTTTTAAAACAGCTTTTAATACATTTAATTCTAAATTAATTTACTGGATTCCAACCGTTTTGGTGTACATGTTTCTTTTTTATTCAGTAATCACCTTTAATAAAGCTTCGCACAGTTACCTAAGGTTACAGATTGTTTTCTCTGTGATTCTAATCTTTGTACTGCCAAAGATATTGGTCGCAGTCTTTCTTTTATTGGAGGATGTTGTACGCTTTTTGGGATTTGGGTATCAGTACATAACAAAAGAGGAGACGCATTATCCTTCCAGACGTCGTTTTATTAGTCTTGTAGGATTGGGTTCGGGTGCTGTTTTGGCGGGTATGTTTTTGGATGGTATTATCTTTGGCAAGTACCGGCACAGGGCAAGAATTGTCAGGTTAAAACTCAAAAATCTTCCAGAGAGTTTCAAAGGTTACAAGATTGTACAGATCTCTGATGTGCACAGCGGTAGTTTCCAGAATCCAAAGCATCTGCAGCATGCCATTGATCTGATTAATAATCAGGATGCAGACCTGATCCTTTTCACTGGTGATATGGTTAACAATTATGCAGATGAGTTTGTACCATTTATTGATTTGTTTTCGCAAATTAAAAGCAGAGATGGTAAATTGGCAGTCCTTGGTAATCATGATTATGGCGAATATGGAGTTTGGAAATCTGTGGATGACCGGAAAAATAATATCCCAAGATTGATTGAAAACGAAAAAAAAGCTGGTTTTGAAATGTTGAGAAATGAGAGTCGGGTCATCGAGAGAAACGGTGAAAAACTGTATATACTTGGTGTGGAAAACTGGGGTATTCCGCCGTTTCCGCAATTTGGCGATCTCGATAAGGCAGCGGCAGGTGTTCCCGTAGATGCGGTAAAAATACTGATGTCGCACGATCCGTCACATTTTGATGCGATTGTTAAGCATCATCCTTCTAATGTGCAGCTTACACTGTCTGGGCATACACACGGGATGCAGTTTGGTATAGATCTTAAAAATTTCCGTTGGTCGCCGGTCGAATATAAATACCCTAAATGGGCAGATCTGTATGAGAGCGAAGGGAAATATCTGTACGTCAACCGCGGCTTTGGTGTAATTGGCTACCCGGGTAGAGTAGGGGTGTTGCCAGAGATTACAGTATTTGAATTGAGTTGACTTTGCTGATATCAATCAAAAAAAAAGCTTAGAATTTCTAAGCTTTTTTTTTGTTTAAAATAAATAGTCCTTCATCCTGGATACGGCAATTTCGCTTTCATCAATGTATTGCAGGAGCTTTTCCAGCCGCTTTTCTGTATTAGTACCAATGTTGAGTCTTTTGTAAAAAGGGAGCTTATAGGGTAGTTCTTCTGCTGTCATATATTGCCATATGTTGGTATATATCATGACGTACTCGCTACTCTTCAGGCTTTCTGTGATCATACTCTCGTAATACCGCATTGGAGTAACCTGAAAAACAAAATCATTGAAAGGAAGTTGCGAATAAGGAGACTGGCTTTCCGGGATTATAGTCAGGTCGTTTTTGTAATGGATCTCTGTCTTGCTACTCAGTTTACGCCATAAGAAATTGATGCTGGATTCTTCTATATTGGAGACATAGCTAAAGTTCATTTTTTTGATTTCCGGATAATCAATCTGGTGGTATTTTTGCCTTAGGCCACGGATCGGTTTTTGCAAAAACTGTTCAGCAAAAATCTTTGTTTTTTCTATCGTTTCAGTATCAGAATCAGCATTAAAAAATGCAACTTCGTGACCGGCATAAACGATATTTTTTAACTGTTTTTCCAAAAGCTTAACCAAAGAAATCTCAATAAAAAAGGTTGCCAGGAATCCGTTGAGTTCCAGTTTCTGAAGTATAACTACTAACTTTTTTTCGATAGTTGTTATCAATTGATCTTGGTCAATATTTTGTTTTTCAGAATATTGATAAGTAGGCATTGCTATGTTAAAAGTTAATAAAATCACTTAAAGTAGTATTGAGATTTGTTTTGTAATTATTTAAAAATCAGTTGTTAAAAATAATTTAAATTAAAGTTTCTATTAAATTACTCTTCTCTCTTGAGTTTGTGTTTTAGATTATTAATCATATCTATTGACATTGATGAAATATCGAACTGGTAATTCAATCCCCAATCTTGTTTTGCTGCCGAATCATCAATACTTGCCGGCCAGGAATCTGCAATAGCCTGACGGAAATCCGGCTCGTATTTTATCTCAAAATCCGGTATCGTTTTTTTGATCTCCGATGCCAGTTCTGCCGGCGTAAAACTCATCCCTCCAAGGTTGTAAGAATACCTGATTTTTACCTCTTCTTTTGGCGCAGTCATTAGCTTGATAGTGGCATCAATGGCGTCATCCATATAGAGCATTGGCATCGCCGTATTTTCACTGATAAAGCTGGTGTATTTACCATTTTCTACCGCTTCATAAAAAATCTCTACGGCATAATCTGTAGTGCCGCCTCCGGCTGGTGCTTTCCAGGAAATCAAACCAGGATAGCGTATACTTCTTATATCAACACCGTATTTTTCAAAATAGTATTCACACCATTTTTCACCTGCCATTTTGGATATTCCGTAGACTGTAGTAGGGTTGAGAACGACCTCTTGGCCCACATTTACTTTCGGGATTCCTTTTCCGAAAACCGCAATAGAACTCGGCCAGAATATTTTTTTTATAAGACCTTCTTTGGCCAGTTCACAAAGATGAATGAGTGGTTCCAGATTTAGTTTCCACGCAAAAAGCGGCTGTTTTTCCGAAGTACCCGATAACAGCGATGCAAGATGATAAACTGTTGTAATATTATGTTCTTTAATAAGCTCTGTAACAGCCTGGAAATTGGTAACATCCAGTCTCTCATAATACCCGGCTTCCGTAATGCCTTCTTTCCATTTGTCAAGACCTGATGCGATGACATTTTCTTTACCATAGATTTCTGCCAGCTTGGCGGTAAGTTCGGTGCCAATCTGTCCCAAAGCACCCGTGATCAGGATTTTTTCAGTGTGTGTCTCCATTTTTACGTTTATTGATTCGCAAATCTAATTAAATAAACTAACTGGGTAAAATTTTCAGTTATTAAGGTTTTTGTATCAAAGCCATTGCTTTGAAAGGTGTAAGTTTGAAAATACTTTGTGACTTTGAAGTTTTATTTTAATTTTAACTTCTGTTGCTGAAAAAATCCTCTTTAAACTAACAATATAATTTTTATGAAAATCATTCCAATTATTAGACCGGATGAGCTTATTCGGAAATTTCAAATCAAAAATTTCAAGCTTTACGATGTCAGAACCGGACCAGATGCGAAAGAGAAATACCTTGAAAAACATCTCAAAAATGCCGCTTTTGTTGATCTGAATTCAGATCTGGCAAGCATTGATGATCCTAAAAATGGTGGACGGCATCCGCTTCCTGGTTTTCAAGATTTTATCAAAACTTTAGGGGAATTAGGGATTGACAGAGATTCTCATGTTGTGATCTACGATGATAAAAACGGCGCTAATGCCGCCGCAAGGTTTTGGTGGATGTTGCGGGCTGTTGGGCATGAGAATGTTCAGGTCCTGGACGGCGGTTTGCAGTATGCTGAAAGCCAGGGTTATCCTTTAAGCTCTGGCAATGAGTCTTATCCCAAAACTCAATATGTTCCTGATTATCAAAATTGGCAATTGCCACAAATTTGGATTGATGAGGTAAAGTTAGCCACGCAAAACCCTGATTTTGTAATTGTAGATGTGCGGGAGTCGCAACGTTATCAGGGTATTACAGAGCCCATTGATCTGGTCGCAGGACATATCTCAAATGCAGAAAATATTCCTTTTTCTGAAAATCTAGATAACAGCGGTTTATTCAAATCTCCAGAACTGCTTAAAACAATTTATTCGGATTTGTTTGAAAACTATGATCGGGACAAAATTATCTTCCATTGCGGAAGTGGCGTAACAGCCTGCCATTCTTTGTTAGCTTTGGATTATGCCGGTTTTGAAATCCCTAATTTGTATGTCGGAAGCTGGAGCGAGTGGAGCCGGAATGCGTTGTAGTTTTAGATCAGGAGAGTTTAGCGTGTTTTAACGTTCCAATCCTCCTTCTTAAAAACTTGCCCGCACCTGCATGCTACCAATGTGTATGGTGCGGTCGCCGGAATTCCGGCCTTCATAGTTCACATTGAGTTGGATGAACGAATTGATGGCCTGTTGGATGTAGAGCGTCCAGACTTGATTTTTTCCGGGTTTCAGGCCTTCCAGCATCTGATTTCCTACAATGCTGTAGTTATTCCCGTCAAATTGATTATTAATAAATGAAAATTGAGCGCGCACAGATGTTTTTGTCCTTTCCCATTGTAGCGTACCCGATATCTCGTAGGTTTTCAAAAGTTCTTCGCCATCGGTCCTTTTTTTCTGGCGCAACGCTCCGAATAATTCAGTTTGCAAAGTTTCTGTCAGTTTATAAGTGGCTTTTGGTTTGGTTTCCCAGTTTTGCAACAGGTAATTGCGCGATTCATACACTTGGGAACTGTTGCTTACATTTTGCACTGTGTTTTCCCAATCCGCGCGGAACGCTTTTGTAAAAGAATAACCTACATTCATAAAATGGGATTTCTGAGCATGCGCTTCGTTACTGAAATTGGCATTCACCAGATTGTCATTATCGGTGTAGCGGTAACTGCCATTCCACCCGGATTTGTCATTAGAAGTAAATAATGCTGATGCAAGGATATTCTGAGTCCTGAGCAGCTGATCACTTTGTCTGGCAAAAGGATTCCACACCAGGACCTGGCTACCTTTGAGATAAGAATTCTGGGAAAGGAGCGACAGGTTGAAGTTCCAGCGTTTCAGAAAAGCATTTTCTGAGCTAATGATGACAGACGGATTCACAAACAAAGCGACTTGCAGTTTGTTCTTGTTAGATGCCAGATAGTTCACGCTGTTGGTATAAACCCGAATGTATTGTGCCAGATCCGTATATTCTGCTACTTCGAATTCATCTAATTGCTGTACGCCATCATTGTTGTAATCCGTCCATTTGTAGATGCCCTGCCCGTCGGTCACTTTGATGTACTGGAACTCCCGTTGCGCTTCCTGCCCGTTCCCGAGTTCATAAAAAAGCTGAAGGCGCATCCCGTTTTTGAATAATTGCTGGTTGTACAGCATGTTTCCTACAACAAAATCCTGGTTTTGATTGTTGGCAAAGGTTGGGGTTTCGTAAAAGAATTTTCTATAATGCACCAATGCAGATAATTGGGTTTTCTCGTTTTTGATAATCTGGCTTTCTGCCATGATCCCAAGGATGTTATTCATCTTTTTGAGACGATTGTCCAAGACCGAATCATTACCTCGGAAATAAAGTTTGGTCAGCAACTTTGTCCTTGCAGAATCGGCTACTTTTTTCTGAACAAAAATTTCTTTCCAGCTATAACTGCTCAGATCCATCGCCTGTGTGGCATTATACTTTTTCTCATTGTGCTCCATAGATCCGCCCAGCATCCAGCTGCCTTTTTTGCCGGACAGTTCAGATGAAACCGTACCTCGGATAAAGTTGGTGTTGAGATCTGTTGACTGGGTATTAAGATAAGAAACAGCCCCAAGATTATTGAATTTCCCAGTTTTCCAGACGGCATCCAAATCATTCTTAATCCCTTTATAAGTGTTTTTTTCTTCGAGGTAATTGATTTTATAATTAACGGATGAGGTTTTGTTAAAATCATTGAGGAAAGAAAAAATAAACCGGTTCTGCGTGATTTGGCTGAATTCATTAGTCAAATTAAAATCGCGCCAGAAGTCAACATTATTGATGCGGTCCAGAATATGGAAGTTTTTCTGAATCACCTGATATTCTACCATTGGCGTACCAGTCCATGTATTTTTACGGAAGGTTTTGTTAGCGTAGACCCTTGCTGCGTAACCGATGTTCTGATGGTTATCCTTGGATGAAAAAGTATTGAGATCATAGTTACTCATCGATACGTCTGTCCCGATGACACCATTATCCAACGCATATTCTACATTGGCAGAGTACACCTGGGATTTTTCCGGTGCTGGCAGTTTCCTCACCGCCATATAATCGCCAAGACCAGTACCAACGTACTGGAAAACCCGGCCGTTATTGGTGGTCTGCTGCAATTGGTAATCGCCTTTTCCTGTACCAAAATAGGTGAAAGAAACCTGATATAGTTTTTGTGACTGATCGATAGAGAACTCATAATGGTAAGTATCTCCCGAAAAGATTCTTTTGTAAAGGATTTTGTTGACATCGTACTCAGTTTCCACGCCCGATGGAGAAAACATGGCATCGGGATTATTGCCGGCACTCACCAGAGTCTGCCGGTCATCATCACTTAGGTTAAGTGACAGTGGCGCGTTTTTGTTATCATTCTCCATAAACCAGCTAAATCCGGCTTTCAGTTTTTCCCGCTTATGTTTGATACTTCCGGTAATCAGGAATCTGGTATAGTTGCGGTTGGTGTAATTGTAAGAGACATTGATAAAATTCTGTTTATAAATCGGCCGGAAGCTTGTGAAGGTAATTTCACCAGTGTTATAATTAATTGTATAGTCCTGATTCTCGCCGCGTTTCATCAGTATTCCGTCTATGTAGACCTGCTCAGATCCAGAAATGATGGTGATAAACAATTCTCCGTTTTTGCCGGTTAATCGGTAAGGCCCCTGGTTGCCTTCAATCCCCTGGAATCGCATCCGGAAAAACTCACTTCTTGCAACGCCCCCGGAAACATCAACGGAAGTTTTGTTGCCGTTCTTTTCCCAGTTGGTGAGAAATTGCAGTCCCATGCTTCGCCTCTGATAGCGCCCGAAATAGGTGGTTTCGTCATTCAGGTCCAGGTGGCCGGCTCTTATAATGCTGTGGTTTTTGATATTCAGCTGGATGTAGATTTTATCAAATTCCTGCAAGGTCTGCGTGTAGCCATCTGCCTGAATGGGGAGATTATGGTCCGAAATAGAAGCCAGGATAGAAACATCCGGGCTCAGCTTGCCGGAGATCTGCATATCCATAGAACTCTGGACAGAGGATCCCTGATTGTTACCGAATGTAATGCCTCTTATAATAGATCCTTTGGAGTTGAGTTCTCCCAGGATTCTTTTTTTGTCATTTTTTACCAAAACTTCTTCATCATAAACGATGCGATTCTGTTTTTTGATGAAGTCAAGCGTGTCTTTGGTGAAAAAGTCGTGATTAATTTTAGAAATCAAGATACTGTCTTTTTTAAGAGAATCTTGCGGGATATTAGGGTTTTTCCAGCTGAAAATCTGAGCATTAACAGTAGTTAGTGCGAAAAAAATACAGATTGTAAGCAGAATTTTTTTTATATTGGACACCCTTTTGGTATAATGTGTAAAAGTACTAATAATAGGACTTACAGCGAATTAACAATTATTTAAAACGGGAAAGGGGTTGTTAAAATTGTAGTTAAAGATAATATTTTATATTTGCGACAGAACAAAATAAACAATTTTTTAAACTTTTATATTATGAAAAAATTCTATTCTTTGTTAGCGGCAGTAGCTTTGACTGCAACAGTGAATGCACAAAGTGAAAATATGGGTACTGGTGCAACAGGGAATCCTTTAGTGTCTGCTTATGCTGGTTTTCAGAATGCTGGAACTTGGTCTTACTCAGGAACAGCAGATGTTAGAACATCTAGTGCATCTACGGCTAGTGATTATTCTGGAGCTTCTGGAAGTAATAATGTAATGGTAAATGCTACAGGAGAAAATTTCATCATTTCAGGAATCAATACAAGTACTATCACTGCTTCAAATGTTAAGTTATCTTTTGGTCTAAGAAAAGGTACAAATGCTGCAAATAACGAGTTAACTGTAGAGGTAAGCTCAGATGGATCAACTTGGACACCTCTTACATATACAAGATCTACAGGAAGTGGTACTGCTGGATGGGCACTTGTAACTCCATCTGGATCTATACCTTCTACTACAACATTATCAATTAGATTTACAGGAACTAATACTACAGAGTGGAGAATTGATGATGTAAAAGTATATGATGCAACTACAATGGCAGTTGTAGATGCTACAAAAGCAAAAGCAAACTTGGTAAAAAATACTATCGTTTCTAATGAGTTGATCTTTGGTGCTGCTGCAAAAGTATCTGTTTATAACGCTGCTGGCCAAGTAGTTAAAACGGCTGAGGTTGCAGAAAATTCTAAATTAGATGTTTCTGCATTGGCAAAAGGGACTTACATCGTTGCAGGTATTGTAAACGGACAAACAGTTTCTCAAAAAATTCTCAAAAAATAATTATAATATAGAAAATTGCCCGCAATGATGTGAGTAATTTTTTCTATACATTTGTATTACAATTTTAAACTTTATATTATGAAAAAGATCTTTACAGTTTTAGGAATTGTGTTTATTGCAACTGTTGCAACTGCACAAATCGTTATCAATGAAGTGTATGGTGGTGGAGGTAACTCTGGAGCTACTTATAAGAATGACTTCGTAGAACTTATTAATAAAGGAACTGCATCTGTAACTTTAACAGGAGCAACTTTACAATATGCAGCTGCAGCTGGAACATTCAACCAATATCATCCACTTCCAAACATTACTTTAGCACCAGGGCAGAAATATCTCATTCAAGAACAAGCTGGTGCTAGTGGTACTACAGACTTGGCTCCTGATTATGTAGCTCCAATTCCAACTAATTTTGGTAGTGGAACAAATTCGGTTGCGGGTTTTGCAATGGCTGCTGCTGCTGGTAAAATAGCTTTGGTTTCTGATGCTAATCAGATTTCTACAGTAACTGCTTCAAATGTTTTGGATTTTGTAGGTTATGGTACAACTGCCAATCAATTTGAAGGAAGTGGTGCTGCTCCTGCTCCATCTGCAACGCTTTCGGTTTCAAGAACTAATGGTATTGATACAAATAACAATGCTGCAGATTTTACAGCTTCTGCTCCAACACCTCAAAATTCTTCTCAACTTGCTGTATCAGATGTTACAAAAGTTAACTCTACATTAGTTAAAAACACTGTAGTAGGAGAGTCTATCTCTTTTGCGAAAAATGCTGATATCCAAATCGTAAACACTGCCGGACAGGTTGTGAAATCAGCTAAAGTTACAGAAGGTTCTACACTTAACGTTTCTTCTTTGGCAAAAGGTACTTACATCGTAACCGGAACGGTTAACGGAGAAAGAGTATCTCAAAAAGTAATCAAAAACTAATTATAGTTTTTTTGAAAATAGAGAAGGCTTCCATTTTTTGGAAGCCTTCTTTTTGTTTTAAAACACACCGCGCCTCAGATTATTAACGAGCGCGCCAAGATTCAGTACCAACGTGTAGCGTATCCTGTAACCGTAATTTTTAAATGATGGTTCAAAACCCAGGCTTGACGCTACAGGAAAGTAGATTTCCAGGAAATCCGGGATTACTTTTACCTTCACACCAGAATCCCAAATAAATTCTGTGCTTCTGTTTTTATTTTTATAAACACCTGCATCGGCGTAAAGATTAAACCATTTCCAAACGTGAGAATCTATATTAACACTGGTAATAAATTGGTTGACCGATGTGTTGAAAAAAGACTTGAAACCACCTTCAGCCAAAATAAACTGCTGTGATAAGATGCCCGATGTCGCACTTTGCCCCAACAAGCCATAAGAAAAAGAATAGTTGGAAACCCGCGAAATCCCGTAATTGAACAGCGAATTTTTGGTGTCATTTTTCAAAAAATAACCGGCAAACCAGCGGAAGCTAATTTTTTTATCCTTAGCATATTCCCAACGATAGAAGGCTTCTGCAGAAATTTTCCTAAAATCCTCCATCCATTGGATATTAGTCCCAATATATTTCTCATGAATCAGGCGGTTATCTGAATAAGAATAGCCAAGGTTCCACAGGTTATATTTGTCATATTCTTGATTGATAAACATCTGTGGGGTAAGTTCCCGCTCAAAATAATTATAGGAAAAATAAAGGCTTCTTCCTATGGCGCTTCGCGGGTTTTTATTAAAAATAAAGGAAGTAGCAGCACCGAATTTTTTGTACGCCAAGTCCTTATCATAATGAAAATAAGAACCCGACACTGCAAAATTCCAGCTTCGGAAAAAGCTGTCAGGCGGCAGGATAGAGTAACCAAGCGCACCCGAACCTGTTAGTTTTCCCGTTCCGGTACTGTAATATGGTGTGACGGAATAATCAAATTTCTGGTCAAAAATCCCTTGGTTTTTAAAATTAAGCCCCAACAAAACTTTATCGTATGCATTAAAGGTCAACCTTGGTGTAAGGAATATTTCATTAAATTCCGGGTTTTGGATGTCTTTTACCAGTTTTAATTTTAATTTTTTGGTGTTGGCAAAGAGCCCTTTGGTATAGATGTAATTGTCCCGGAAATTGGTTTCGGGGAAGATATAATCATCGTTTATAACAACTTTGTCAACATCATCTTTCGCTACAGAAACGGTATCTGCAATCTTGTCTCGCCAGTAGGTTTTTCGTTCGCCACTTTTATTGATGGTTTCAATTTTAAGCGGGATTTCTGACGCATTTTTATGAGTGATGCGTGCCTGATAAGAAGATTCTTTTTCACGGATGTGCCTAAGGTTAAAATTAATCCTGTGTTTCTCATTGATCATAGGAGTCAAAAAGGCTGATTTGCCTTGGGTAAAGTTTTCCAGGCGATTAAGAAAAGCGGTTCCCGTGGTTTTCTTTTCATAATTGGCCATCAGGTATTCTTTCAGAAAAAAATCAAAAGATTGGGATCCCTGATATTCTGAAATGTAGTTGAGAAGGCTTCCCATCTCAAACTGGCTAATGGCAGTAGTATTAAAATTACTCAATGCACCATAAGGCGTGGTGATTTTCTGATCCAGGTTTTGCGTATAGATATAATGATAAGCCAATCCATAGCGCTCCGTCAGTTTCAGATCAGATGCATGGAACAGTTTCAAAGGTTTCATCCCGAGGATTTTGGCGTTGTCCGGCAGGTTTCCCAAAAGTTTGTGGTTGGGATAAAAATTGTTGAGATACTGGATTTCCAGATAAGATTTAATCCCGTTTTTCAGCCAGTGATCATTAGACTTATCGGTGATAAAATAGTCGTCTATCACTTTTTTTGACAGGATGCTAAAGTAGTCCAGGTCGGTTTTTTCGTAATCCGTAAACAACTGAAATTTGAATTTCCACCATTTGATATCATCAATCCCGATAAACTCTTCTTTATTAAAAAATTTTTGAGTAATGAAAAGCTTATTGGGCAGATTTCCTGTTCTGGATTTGATAAATTTAAGCTGTGTCGGCAAGATAAAATTAAGAGTTTGACGTTGAAACTCTGAGATCTGAAAACCCAATTGAACTTCGATTTTTTGACCATCAATTTCTGCTGAAAACTGAGGGTAAATCTCGCGCGACAAAAGAAACTCAGGATCGTTGACGGATAGGCCTTCAAATTCAGAATCCGAAGTTTGGTTGAGGTTAGAATAGCATTTCCAGTTTTGCGCTAAGTCAAAATCAACTTTCCAGTAGGAGCCGGCATTGGCAGTTTCCTCGATGTCGCGGTAGAAAGAAGGATCCTGATTATCGTTTTCAAAAGTCTCAGGAACCAGGAAAAAATATTTGAGCAGGATATGATTGGCGTCGCTGCCATAAGCTGTAAAACGGGCATCAGGTAGCCTGATTTGATATCTAAGATTAATTTTGATTTCCTGACCATATTCTAATGGCTCAGAGAGCGGAATTAATAGATTTTCATGATTTGTACCCAATATTTCTGCTGACACATTTCCGAAGGAATACTCCAGGCTTTCGAGTTTGCCCAGCTGGTTTTCTTTGGCAAAATAGAGCTCTTTTTTGCGGTCTTCCACTTTTCTTTTGAGAAGTGCTGTTTTCCGGTTTTGGTAGGCTGTTACCCAGTTCAGCAGTTTTATTTGACGGATGGGTTTTTTATGCGGATTATGATAAATCAAAGTTTGCTGAACAGCGATTGTTCTTTGGTCGTCATTCAGTTTAACTTTCAGCAAAATACTGTCCTGCTGAGCCTTGGCCCAGAAATTAGAGAACAATAAAATCAAACACAAAAGAAGTCGCTTCATCAAAATAATAACTACTTAAAACTACTAATTTTTTCTGATGAATATTAATGTTTGGTTGTTAAAGTTTTACGCTGTCAGTCTGAGGCTCTCGAAGACTTCTAATTTGAAGTTTCAATTTTAGTATTAATATTGTTAGCCTGAGGCTCTCAAAAAGATGTCAGTCTGAGGCTCTCGAAGAAATGTCAGTCTGAGGCTCTCGAAGACCCCTATAAAAACTCAAAAGCAAAGCTTTTTCCAAAATTATTTAACTTTGAAAAAACACAATGATGAAAAGATACTACGTTTATATTTTGCTTTGTACTGATAATTCTTATTATACCGGAGTAACCAATGATTTGGAAACACGTTTTCTGTATCATCAAATGGGTTATGATCCCAACGCATATACCTATAATAGAAGACCCGTTGAAATCGTTTATTATACAGAGTTCGATGACATCAATCAAGCTATTGCTTTTGAAAAACAGTTAAAAGGCTGGAGCAGAAAGAAGAAAGAAGCGGTCATCAATGATGAATGGGAAAAACTACCTAATCTTTCTAAGAGGAAATTCCCTAATCAGTGATTTTAATATGGACAAAAATCTGAAGATTTTTGGAATTATTTTTTGGTCTTCGAGAACCTCAGACTGACAAAACCTCAGACTAGAAACTATTAAAAACCCTTTCAGAGTTCCAAACTCTGAAAGGGTTGCAAATGTTTTATACTTGATACAGTTTACAAAGCGTCCTGATAAGCCTGCCAGCCTTCAGTTTTATAGCGCAATGCTTCCAACTCGGGATCATCGGCTTTATAAATGCCTCGTCCCACAATAATGAAATCAGTATTATAATTTTTAATCACATGCTCCGGAGAGTTATACTGTTGGCCTTTGCCATCGCCACTCGTCCCCAGATTGACACCTGGCGTAAAGAGCAGGATATTGTCAGGTACTTTATTTTGAGCCACGCAACCCACAATGTTAGGATGGTTTTCTATAATTTTCAACGCTTCTTCACGGTAGTGGGAATCGGTTAAAGTGCCTTCGGATGACATTCCCAAAATCGCAACGATACCAGCGTTTACAAAGCAATCCAGGCTTTTGCTGCCACCAATGACGTGAGAAGTAATGAGGTCTGCCCAATTAGAAATTTTGAAGGTGCCGTAGGAGAACTGCAGCTCCTGTGTGTTACCGATGTCCGCAAATTTTCTGTCTTCCATTAACAGGAAGTTATGTTTTGCTGCCAGATCTTTGAGCGGAAGAATTGTCTCGTCGGCATCAAAGTCATTAAGAATATCAATGTGCGTTTTGAGTGCGACAATGTGCGGACCCACAATGTCTGCGAAATTAAGGAGTTCCTGGGTCGTGATAAAATCTGCCGAGGCAATCAGGTTGGATCTTTTTTCAATGGCGATTTCAAGGATTTTTTTAGCAAAAGAATGTTCGGTAATTTCCAGCTTTTGCTCATAAGATAAGCGTTTTTTCTCTTGGAAAACCACCTGGTTGCCATTCACAAAGTCACGGATTCTCGCCACTTCCTCTTCATCAATATAATTGACTTCTCTCAGGATTTCTACAACTTCAGAAATATTGAAAAGTGAATGTACTTTATAGCCTTTCTCTTCTAATTTTTCTTTTCCGCCCTGTTCCCTGTCCAGAACGACAACAATGTCAGAAACTTTTATGCCTTCATTTTCCACTTCGTCAATGGTTTCTACAAGCGATTTCCCTGATGTGATGACGTCTTCTACCAAAAGACAGTTTTGGCCTTTTTCGTAGATGCCTTCTATCAGTTTTTTAGTGCCATAAGCTTTAGCTTCTTTTCTTTTGATAATCAAAGGTAGATAACTCTCCAGAGACATCGCTGTTGCCATGGGTAATGCAGCATAAGGCACGCCACAAATAATGTCAAAATTATCCAAAGGAAGCATATCCAGCAGATAGTTGGCGAGCTTTTTCAGGATTTTTGGGTCTGATGCTAATGGTCGCAAATCGACATAAAAAGGGCTTTCGATGCCGCTTTTTAGTGTGAAACGGCCAAATTTGATGATCCCGAGCTTGTAACACTCCAGGAAGAATTCTTTTTTACTTTCCATTGATTTTTCTTAGATTTCTACAAATTTAAGGCTATTTTTTTAACCACAAAAGCCACAGGAGTTGTGGGGATTTTGAAGTTTATCAAAATTTTAATAATAAAAAAATGTTTTAAAATTAGCTTTCTTGAACTTTATAAAGGCTTTCATTAATAAATTCCCTTTTGTGACTTTTGTGGTTTATTTTTCTTTCCACTTCGGATTAGCAGCAAATATTTTTTCATTGATTGTACAGTTTTCAGAATGTGCACCTTTCAGAAAACCAATGCTCATCAGAAACTCTCCGACAATCTCGCCACCGGTAAACCTGAATGTTTTTTTGAACAGTTTCACCCATTCTTCTTTCGTTTTCGGGTGATGATGCTCCAGCCATTTTTCAAAAGAAACGAATTCCTTTTTCAGTTCCAAAATAGTTTTGGCGTTTTCAATCGCTGCGTTGACTTTTAGCTTATTTCGGATGATTCCGGCATCGGACAAAAGGCGTTCTCGGTCTTTTTCTGTGTAAGCCGCAATTTTTTCGATACTGAAATTGCTGTAAGCTTTGCGGAAAGAGGCTTCTTTTTTCAGGATCGTTTCCCAGCTCAGTCCGGCCTGGTTAATTTCCATAATTAATCTTCCGAAAAGTTCGTCATCATTATGAATAGGGAAGCCATAATGGTTATCGTGGTAATTTTTATGCAATGCTTTTCGCTCTTCCGGCTGCATTGTTTCTATGGCTTGGCAATAGGACATTTTTGGTGATATTAATTCTTTAAAAGGTACACACAAAGGCACAATGACGTTATTTTTATTTCTTTAAGTTTTAAGGCATAATGTAAAGATTTGAAAAAAAATCTTTGATTTTACCATTGTGCCA
This sequence comes from Epilithonimonas bovis DSM 19482, assembly GCF_900108115.1. Taxonomy (GTDB): domain Bacteria; phylum Bacteroidota; class Bacteroidia; order Flavobacteriales; family Weeksellaceae; genus Epilithonimonas; species Epilithonimonas bovis. Next base: position 17,129 of record NZ_FTPU01000015.1, on the reverse strand, counting down.
TAGAAACATCTGATATGATATTTTCTTGTGCCTTTGTGTTTAATTAAAACAAAAGTACAAACTTAATAAATGGAATATAGTTCCACTTTTACAAAATTCCTATCTTCGTACAAAGCTTTTTTAAAATGAATAAATCATTATCTTTTCTCTTTCTTCTTTTCTCTTTTTGCTTGATTGATGCTCAGATCGAGGAAAAAAAACTGGACGAACTCATTCAGAACTCCCTAAAAACCTTTGATGTTCCCGGAATGTCCGTTGGCATTGTGAAAGACGGAAAACTGATTTATGCCAAAGGTTTTGGTGTTCGTTCGCTTAATAATAATCAACCAATGGATGCCAGTACTTTAGTCGGCATTGCATCTAATAGCAAAGGATTCACTTGTACTGCTCTCGCAATTTTAGCAGATGAAGGCAAACTCAATTGGGATGATAAAGTGACCAAATATATCCCCGAATTTCAAATGGCTGATCCTTATGTTTCCCAAAATATTACGATTAAGGATTTGATTACGCACAGAGCAGGACTTGGTTTAGGACAAGGCGACCTGATGTTTTTCCCGGAAGGCGGAAATCTTAACGTCAATGATATTGTTCACAACGTAAGGTTCCTTAAACCTGAGAATCCGTTCCGTACAACTCTGGATTATAACAACATCATGTTTATTGTTGCCGGAGAAGTGATCCACAGAGTTTCCGGTTTGCAATGGGCAGATTTTATCGAGCAACGGATTATGAAACCTGTCGGGATGACTGCCAGTTTCGGAAGTTATAAAAGAGCGGTTGCTGCCAATTCACAAAATATGATTGATGCGCATGCGCCTGTTGACGGGAAAGCCATTGCAGTTCCTCACGACTGGAATGAGACCGCCAACGCAGCAGGCGGAATCCTCAGCAATATTAATGATATGACGACTTGGGCGAATTTTCTTCTGAACGGTTTCATAACCAAAGACGGAAAACGGCTGGTTTCTGAGAAAAATGCCCACGAATTGTGGAGCCTTCAGATTCCTGATAAAGTTGCACTGACATCGCCTTATGATACTCATTTTTACGGTTATGGATTGGGCTGGTTTTTAAGTGATGTAAAAGGACATTTGCAAGTTCAGCATAGTGGAGGGTTGATTGGAACCGTAACCCATTTTACATTGATCCCGGATATGAAGCTGGGAATTGTAGTTTTAACCAATCAACAGTCCGGAGCCGCTTTTTCTACGATTACCAATTCGGTAAAAGATGCCTATCTTGGAATTGAAAATCGTGACTGGCTGAAAATATATGGTGACAGAAACAAGAAAAATGAAGACACTTTTGCAAAGCAAAAAAAGGAAGTTTATGATAAAGCTTCAAAATTCAGATCTGAATTGAAAGATGATCAATTCATCGGTTGGTACAAGGATGATTGGTTTGGGATTGTTGAGGTTTCCAAACTGGGCAAAGGTTACAGGATTATCAGCAAATCTTCTCCAAAGCTAAAGGGTGATTTGATCCCTTATTCTGCCAATTCTTTTGTAGCGAAATGGGATGACAGAAGTTATGATGCCGATGCGTTTTTCATTTTGAATTTTGATGAGAACGGAAAAGCACAATCTGCGAGAATGAAACCAATATCAGATGCAACAGATTTCAGCTTTGATTTTGAAGATCTGGATCTAAAGAAGATTAATTATAGAAGACATCATTTAATTACATACTAAATAATATTCTCGCTGATGAGGCAGATTTTTATAGATTTAAATTTCAGCATCTGCGTTATCGGGGTAATCTGCGAGAATTAAATATAATCAGAAATCTTTTTTAACAATCTTGGTTGATATAAAATATGTTATGACTTCTTAATTACACCCTTTCAGAATTTCAAATTCTAAAGAGTTTCCAGGATTAACCAAAAGAATTACAATGGTCAGAAAGATTGGCCATATAATCTTTTTATGATAAAAAATACCTGTTCATTTTTCGGTTGTCAGCCAGTGGCCAATAACTTTACATTTGCAAGAATCATTTATCATTCATCAATTATCTTTTAGAACAATGAATCTTAGTTTTGACCAAATGTATCAGGCTTCTTTTGATAAAAACCCGGACTTCGAAGGTGTTTTTTGGATGGGCGTAAAAACCACAGGTATTTTTTGCCGTCCAACCTGTACCGCCAGAAAACCAAAACCCGAAAATGTTGAGTTTTTTGATAATACAAAATCTGCGATCCTGAAAGGTTACAGGCCTTGTAAAGTTTGTAAACCGCTGGAGAATCCTGATGAAACACCCGCCTCCATTCAGGAATTATTAGATGAATTATCCGAAAACCCAGGTCTGAAATTCAAAGATTATGATTTGGTAAAACGAGGTTTGGAGCCGGTTACGGTAAGGCGCTGGTTTCTGAAACATCACGGGATGACCTTCCACGCATTCCAAAGGATATTTAAGATCAATTCGGCTTTCAAGAAGTTGCAACAAGGCGATAATGTGTTGGATGTGGCTTTGGACAATGGCTACGAAAGCCTGAGCGGTTTCACGGATAGCTTCAAAAATATTTTCGGCGTTTCACCCAAAAACTCAAAATCAGAAAAAATCGTTGACCTCAAAAGAATCGAAACACCGCTGGGGACAATGATTGCCTGCGCCACCGAAAATGGGATCTGTATGCTGGAATTCTCAGACAGAAAAGCCCTGCCGACCGAGCTCAAAGATATTGCAAAACATTTTAACGCGAATATTGTTCAGGGAGACAATCCTCATTTCAAAACTTTGGAGAAAGAGTTGAAGGAATACTTTGAAGGCAAAAGGCTTGATTTTACAGTTCCTCTTGCGCCTGTTGGTACCGATTTCCAGAAAAAAGTTTGGGAAATTCTACGTACGATCCCTTACGGAACCACGAAAAGCTATCAGCAGCAGGCGGATATTCTGGGGAATCCAAAAGCGGTAAGAGCAGTTGCCAATGCCAATGGGCTCAACAAAATTTCCATCATCATCCCTTGTCACAGAGTTATTGGCACCAATGGGACGCTGACAGGTTACGGCGGTGGCATCTGGCGAAAACAGAAACTTTTGGAGCTGGAAAAAGCAATTTTGTTTTGATACAAAATCAATAGGAGTGGGCGATGTCATCCTGAGCTTGTCGAAGGAAGGCTGCTCATTTTTTGTGGAAAATAATAGGCTCTAGCCAAAACATATTTTTAAATTTGAAAAAATTAACCGAAAAATGAATTTTTCCATTCAGCCCATTCTCGAAAATGATGATGCAAAGCTCGTTCCGTTACAAGAAAATGATTTTGAGCAGCTGTTTTCGGTAGCTTCGGATCCCTTGGTTTGGGAACAACATCCGAATAAAGACCGCTACAAGCGCGATGTCTTTGAGCGTTTTTTCGAAGGCGCCTTGGAAAGTGGCGGTGCTTTTAAAATCATCGAAAAAAATACCGGTGAAATTGCCGGCAGTACCAGATTTTATAACTACAATGCCGCTGATAATTCCATTTTCATTGGATATACTTTTTATGCCCGGAAATTCTGGGGCAGCAAGATGAACCCGCAAGTCAAAAAACTGATGCTGGATTATATTTTCCAGTTTGTGGACAAGGTCAATTTCCACGTTGGGAAAGACAATCTCCGCTCTCAAAAAGCCATGGAAAAACTGGGCGCCAAAAAAGTGGATGAAGTCACCGTCGTTTATTACGGCGAACCGGATCGGCTCAATGTGGTTTTCGAAATTCTAAAAACCGATTATAATATTAATTAAACTATTTAGAGATCATAAGATATTTTTATATCACCAAATATTCTTTATTAAAAGGATTTTTGTTTAGTACATGACAAAAAATATTTTATTAACCACAAAAGTCAAAAGACCTAATAATTTCGATCAAACTATTACTACAGAGGAGCGGCATCTTTTTATAGCATTTGTCGGTATAATTGGTATAATTAAGGTTTTATAATTTTAAGGAAGTTAACAAAAGCTAAAATTTTAAAACTTTTTATACTTTGATTGACAGTGATTTAACTTATGTGACTTATGTGGTTTAAAAAATTGTTATGAATAAAGGATTTTTGCTTATTTTTAATTCTCGCAGATTTTTCCGGTTAAGCAGATGTTCAATTAAATCTGCAAAATCCGCTTCATTAGCGAGAATATCATATATCTTAGTATGTAATTAAATGATGACCTGTAAAACTATTAATTGCAATCTACTGAAAAATGCAAGTCTCACCAGCTTACATTACCAATTCCTCAAACAACCTGTCAAAAGTTTTGTCTAAATCCAAACTTGCTCCGGGATGCGGACGTGATGTCTGTATAATAGAGCTTTTTACCGCCGTCAGCCATCGGAAACGTTCCGGGATGTCCAGTTGCGCAATGGAGCCGGACGATCTCTCACCCAGCGCAATTTTCTCAAATGATTCCAAATGTTTCAGGACTTCTCCGAATTCGGTTTTGGACTGCATCAGCCGGAATTTGTCTTCACAAAGATGGATTTTTACCCGGATAAATTTTTCTTTTTTAGAGAACATAATCAAGCCAACGTTGAAGAATTCTTCACGCTCCGGCTTCGGTACCAGGCGGATTACCGCGTACTCATATAACTTTGGCTCTTGCATTTTTGGCTTCGTTTAAAAAGTTATCAGAATGAGTGCGTCGTCTGGTCAGGAACTGGAAATACACCGCTTTGATTTCGTCAGGAGACAGCTCGGTATCGTGCCATTGTAACCAGTCTTCGGGGATCAGTTCTACAATTTCCCTCAGGATGTCATCTGTCAGAATTGCTGTGAATTTTTCATTGGCAGCATCCAGTTCAGAAGCTTGTGGCAATAGCACGTGGTCTTTTATCATAGTAAAAGGGCTTACCGCGTTTTTTTCCCAATTGTCCCAGGAATGATGAAAGTACAATGATGCGCCATTATCTATCAGCCACAGTTCTTTGTGCCACATCAGCATATTGGTATTGCGGAAAGTCCTGTCGATATTGGTGAGATAAGCATCCAGCCAGACAATTTCCGAAGACAATTTCGGATCAATTTTTACCGCTGCCGGATCAAAAGTGATGGCACCGGACAAGTAATGCAGCGCCAAGTTAAGCCCAGAGCTGGCTTTCAGCAAATCCTGGATTTCTTCGTCGCCTTCGCTTCGGCCAAAATCTTCCGACAGGTTGGCAAACACCAGTTCCGGGATGCGGAATCCCAGAACCTGAACGATTTTACCGCCAATCAGTTCAGAGATCAGCGCTTTTACGCCGTGCCCGGCTCCCCGGAATTTCAAAACATACTTAAAATCGTCATCCGCTTCTGCCAACGCCGGCAGAGAGCCGCCTTCGCGCAAAGGCAAGATATATCGGGTAACCGTGACCGTTCTTAGAGATAAGTCCAATTTGTAATTTTTGGTAAAAATAGCAAATTGTAGGATAAGCTAATTAAAATTTACAGTTATCCTGTCTATAATCGGCAAACGCCAATTGGCTGACCATGTGCAGATTGTATCATTTTAAAAGCATTTTGGAGGTAAATTGATATTGATATGCTTACATTTTGTTATTGCAGACACAATTAATTACAGTTTTATAGATGATGTCTGATGAATAATTAAAATTATATTTATGTGTAATGTATTGTTAATCAATAGGGTTTGTTTGTAAAATCATTTGTCCCCCATTTGTCCCCCTTTAATTTTTTTATAATGCATTCATCGTTTTTACTTTTATGATTACAATAAAAAAATATCTATATGAGAAAATTTTACAAAAAAATGACAGTCGTCTTAATTTTGCTTTTTACGAAAGTTTTTTTCGCACAGGCATTTACAGAGAATTTTGACGATATTACGACACTTACAGGTAGTGGCTGGTATCAGCACAATAACAGTACCCCGGCAGGGATTAATCCTGTTTGGTTCCAGGGAAACCCTCCATCCAATGGTGGTCCTTTTACAGCCTATAACGGAGCAGCTAACGCCTATATTGCTTGTAATTTTAACAGTACATCTGGGGGAACGGGAACTATCAGCAACTGGCTTCTGACACCTAACAGGACATTTAGGAATGGCGATGTTATTACGTTCTATACGCGTAAATATGATGTTGGACAAGATTATCCGGATCGTATGGAGGTACGCTTGAGTACGAATGGTGCCAGTACCAATGTAGGTAGTGGTGCAACAGCTACGGGTGATTTTACGACACTTCTTTTAAGTATTAATCCTTCACTCACTGTAGGTGGTTACCCAAGACAATGGACGTTGTACACCATTACAATCTCAGGGCTTCCGGCACCAACATCAGGGCGTATTGCTTTCCGTTACTTTGTAACTGCAGCGGGCCCCATAGGAACTAACTCTGATTATATAGGGCTGGATAATGTAGTTTATACACCTTATGTCTGCTCCGTGATAGCTTTGACACCGGCTAGCAGTGTTTTGACTGATGGTACTGTGGGTACGCCATATTCCGTTACGTTTGGTCAGTCAGGCGGATTGGGTAGTGCTACCTATGCTATCACTTCCGGCAGTTTACCTGCTGGGTTAGCGCTTTCTTCTAACGGCACTCTGTCTGGCACTCCTACCACGGTAGGGAACTACACCTTTACAGTATCTGCAACAGACAGCAGTGGCTGTTCTGGTAGTAGAACATATTCTGTCAAAGTTAGCAACATGTTACAGCTAGTAGGATCTCAGGTAAACATATCGTGCAATGGCAGTTCAACAGGCTCCGCCACAGTAGTTGCCACTGGCGGCACGGCACCTTATTCGTATAGCTGGGATACCACGCCGGTACAGACTGCGTCCACCGCTGTCAATCTTGCCGCAGGTAATTATCAGGTAACGGTAACAGATGCTGCCAATGTGTCCAAAACCTTGTCGTTTAACATTACTGAGGCCAATCCCATCAATGTATCGGTTTCAGGCAATACGACCTGTGCCAATACGGCGGCTACAGTGTCTGCCATAGGTGCAGACGAGTTCCTGTGGTATAACCAGCAGGCAGATGTTAGCCCTTATTTTACAGGGCAGATCTTTACAACGCCTGTTCTGCCGGCCAGTACCACCTATTATACCCAGGGTGTATCGTTGTCTCCGCAGAAGGTTTTACAGACTACCTTTGCTGGGGGTAACCGCCACAGTGGCAATATGTTTAATGTAACTGCTCAGAAGGATTTGGTTATCAATTCATTTGATGTGTCTCCAATGGGTAATACCACTGTAGAGGTCTATTATAAAGAAGGGACATACATCGGTTATGAGAACAACCCCGCAGCCTGGAAAAAATTAGGTAGTGCCAATGTGGTCTATACAGGCAGTCCTGTTAATATCACAGTAGGTAAGCTAACGATACCTGCCGGTAAAACTTATGCGCTGTATGTCACATCCAACCAGGCGGGTGTTTGGCTTAATTATTCTAATGGTTCAGTAGGAGAAGCTTTTTCAGACGATAATATGACCATCACTACAGGTGCCGGACTGGAGTACCCCTTTACTGGTAATTTATATTCGCCCAGAACCTGGAATGGCCGAATTAATTATAAACTAATCGATTGCTTAGGAAGCCGCCAGGCAGTACAGGTAACCGTTAACAGTACGCCGGCTCCTACGGGTATTGCTACGCAAACATTCAACCAGGGTGATCAGTTGAGCGTGCTGAATGTTACCGGTGTCGGTATCAAATGGTATGCATCGGCGTCTGATGCAGAAAATCATATCAATGCACTGCCTGCCACTACAACAATCGTTCATGACGAAATCTACTATGCGACTCAAACTGTGGATGGTTGCGAATCTGTATCATCCCTGGCTGTACATGCTCTTGATCAGACCCTTGCTGCAGGGGATGTCGATAAAACAACAATTTTAACAATCTACCCCAACCCTGTCCATGATATTCTGAAGATCAGCAGCGGAACTAAGATCAATAAAGTTGTTATTACAGATTACTCTGGAAGAAATGTCCTGGAACGTATCACGAAGGGTAATATCCGGGAGAATATTGATGTCCGTCAATTATCTCAAGGTAATTACATTATCCAGATATTTACAGACCAAGAGGTGAAGGCTCTTAAATTTATTAAAAACTAAAACTTCTCTATATCCAATCAAAAACCTGTTCTTATGAGCAGGTTTTATTGTTTTATGACGATTGGTTGCTTTGGGGAAATATCAATTTTGACCTCATTGGAAGATAGGTTATTAATGAGAAGGTCATCATTTAATTACATACCGAGAAATAAAATGTTCCAGCTGTTGAGGCCCATTTTACCGATTAAAATTTTGGCATCTGCCTAATCGCAATAATCTGCGAGAATTAAAAATATTGACTTATTCCTTTTACTAATAAGGGCTTCGACAGGCTCAGCCTGACAATTCTAAAATATTGCGGTTAGTATTCGGAATGTCACCCTGAGTTTAGCCTGTAGTGAGCCTGACGAACTATCGAAGGGCTTTTGTTGGAATAACTTCTATTAATTATTGTTCTTTAATATTAATTAAAAGGATAGGTCAATAAAAATAATCAGAAATCCCTAGAATAAAGAATATTGGGTGAGATGAAAATAGGCTATAGGCTCAAAAATTTAATTTTAACTATTCTGTTTAGCTGTGTTATAAAAAGTTTGTTTAATTGTAATTATTTGTTAATCATTATTTTAATTAATATTGTTTAATTGGAAGTGCCGCTTATTGTCCTGTTTTTGGCTTTTTTTAGCCCTCAACAGCGCATTATTGGTGCTTTCATAAAATTGTGGAAAACTTTTGCCCCTAATTCCCCCTGTAAAGGGCTTCTAATACTGTATAGGGCTGGTAATTATGCTTTTATTTAATTAAATTTGTATTAATCCGTTCCAAAAGAAAACAATGCCAATGGCGGTAAACGGATTTTTTAATATAAAGCACAAGATGACAATGGGAAATCATAATGGCAAGAGGCCAACCTATCGCAAGCCTAATTTTGAGAAGCAAGACCAAAGCCCGGGACTGGTAAAAAAGTATTATGACAATGCCGATATGATGCAGCTCTTTAATGTAAGCGGCAGAACTCTCCAGCGCTGGCGCGACAAGGGTATTGTACCGTATAAAAGACTTGGTGGTAAGATCTACTACCTCTCGCAAAAAGTAGATGAGCTGATGGAGGGCAATGACGGACAGGATGAGTCCTATTTGGGATAATAAGGGTAGGCACTAAAAAACCGCAGAAGATAACTTTTCTACGGTTTTTTAATGTCAAAAAGGTGGTGCTACAGCACAGCCACCGTGCCAAGGTACAACGAGTTGCACGCCTTGTTCTGAGCAGCATTCTGGAAAAAAGCGTACACATGTACCGTTTTGCCGCTCCAGTTGTCAGGCAATGCCAGGGTGGCTTGGGTCGCATCCCGCTGTTCTGGCCCTTCCTGAACATTGAAGACGCCACTCTCTTCTTCGAACACGGCAGTGCAGAAAATGTCCGTCGATTGTGCCAGCATCTGATTGCTGTTGTCCTCCCAATCAAAAACCAATGTCTGGTTGCTGCCGGCCACCACCGTTAGGTTTTGGAAGCCTGTAAGGTCACCTTTGGTAATGATGACCTTGTTCATCATTAGAACCGCCTCCCCATTTTGCTCAGCAACCACTTCCTTTAGCAGATAGCCAGCTGCCAGGTTGACCCGCGACCTTACCCCGGACCGCTCTCCGTAGAGGCGGCTCTGCATAGAGCGCAGGGCATTCTGAAATTTAATAGCCAGGGCAAACTTCTGCCTTTGCAGCAACTGTAGCGGTGTGGGGTTGCTGCCCGAAGATTTTGGACGGCTTCTCATCACATCCATACCTCGCCAGTTGGCGCCCACTACCGTGCCTACGGTTCCGCTGAATCCCCCGAGGATCCCTTTTTTAATTGTTCCCATTGTTTACTTTTTAAGGATTAATAAAACAAAAGTAATGGGGAAAACTTACAATTGCAAGATATTGATTAGCAGTGTCGTAAGCTTTCTTTAGCTGTCGTTAAGTTTCATTTTATGACCGTATTTTGCGCTTCCCGTCAGTCTTTTTCATCAGATGGTAGCGTTTGTCTCTGGTTGTCGGTGTATAAGCATTTTAGGCTCTCCTTGTCACAGAAAAGCGTTGATCTTCGGGCTTTGTCTTTGTTGGTCTCCAGTTGTCGGGCATTGTCTCTCCGTTTCCTCTGTTGGCTGTTGGCTGCCGCCTGTGTCGCCCTTTGTCCTGGGATGTCTTCTGATGTCTTTGGCTGTCGCATCCTGTCTTTGTTTGGCACTGCAAAAAGCCGTTTTGTTGCAGACTCGTTCGGGACTTGTTGCGAAGTGTTCCCGAAATTGGGCGATTTTGGGAAGGAGTCTGCAAGGAGGGTGCAGGGAGGGCAGAAGAAAATTTTGCAGCTTATTAAGAAAAAGAGGCGTTTTCTCAATATCTGCCCTTTAGAGTAATAAATATTTTCAAAAAATCAGTTTACTTGTGTAGGGCTTACTTTGTATATTTACAGATTAATTATATTTATTAAAAAAAAGCGTAGATGCCCAACTTCGAACAGACGTTCAAAAATATTGACGACCTTTTATACAAAGATTCAGGAGCCGATTCTGAAATTGATTATATCGAACAGACCTCCTGGGTTTTGTTTCTCAAATATTTAGACAGTTTTGACCAAAACCGGGCAGACGAAGCGTTTTTGGAAGGGAGAGGTTATACACCAATCTTAGACGAGAATTACCGTTGGCAAAAATGGGCTGCTCCCAAAAATGAAAAAGGAGAACAGGATATTCATAAAGTAAAGACGGGGCCTGACTTGGTGAAATTTGTCGAGTTTGAACTGTTTCCGTATCTCGCAGGTTTCAAGGAAAAACACATCGACAATCCCAAAACCATCGAATACAAAATCGGGGAAATATTCTCTGAACTGTCCAACAAAATAAAATCGGGCTACAACCTTCGGGAGATTTTGGATTATATCGATGAGTTGCCTCTGGGAAGCAGCAAAGACAAGCACGAACTGAGCCACCTGTACGAAACCAAAATCAAGAATATGGGCAATGCGGGGCGCAATGGCGGACAATACTACACACCGCGCCCGCTCATCCGGGCGATGATAAAAGTGACCGATCCCAAAATGGGTGAAACCATCTATGATGCCGCCTGCGGCAGTGCAGGATTTTTGTGCGAAGCCTACGATTATCTGTATGAGCGTATGGATAAAACCACCGCTAATCTTAAAAAATTACAGGAGCAAACCCTGTACGGCAAAGAAAAGAAAAACCTGGCCTACATCATCGGGACGATGAATATGATTCTGCACGGCATAGAAGCACCCAATATTGTGCACACCAACACGCTGGGCGAGAGCATAAGAACAATCCAGGAGAAAGACCGGTACAATGTCATCCTTGCCAATCCGCCATTTGGTGGGAAAGAACGCAGCGAAGTGCAGCAGAATTTTGACATCAAGACCGGCGAGACGGCGTTTCTGTTTATGCAGCATTTTATCAAATCTCTGAAAGCAGGCGGAAGAGCGGCCATCGTCATCAAAAATACCTTTCTCAGCAATACCGACAATGCTTCTGTAGCGCTGCGCCAATATCTGTTGGAAAGTTGTAATCTGCACACAGTGTTGGATATGCCACAAGGCACTTTTTTGGGAGCCGGTGTCAAAACCGTGGTGCTGTTTTTTACCAAAGGCGAACCCACCAAAAACATCTGGTATTACCAGTTGGAGGCAGGCAGAAGTCTGGGCAAAACCAATCCGCTGAATGACAAAGATTTGGAAGAATTTGTGACCTTACAAAAAACCAAGCCCGAAACCGAAAAATCCTGGAATGTCATCCTGAACGAAAGTGAAGGATCTCAGTATGATCTCTCTGTAAAAAACCCGAACAAACCGGAAGAAGCACCATTGCGTGAACCGGTTTTAATTTTAGACGAAATGCAGGAACTGGACACTGAAACCGCCGATCTGTTACAATCTTTAAATGAATTGGTGGGATGAGTTGGAAAGTTGAAGAATTAGGGGAAGTTTGTCAGATTATTAATGGAAGAAACCAAAAATATGTAATTTCTGAAAATGGCTCATATCCAATCTTTGGTAGTGGAGGAAATGTAATGGGATATGCAACAAAATTTTTATGCGAGGAAAATACTGTTATTATTGGAAGGAAAGGTAATATATCGAATCCAATATTGATAAAACAAAAATTTTGGAATGTTGATACGGCTTTTGGAATTTATCCTTTTATCGAAAAAATGTTACCTCTTTTCAATTATTACCAATGTTTAAATATTGATTTTGCATCTTACAATAAGGGAACTACAATTCCTAGTTTAGTAAAAAGTGATCTTCTAAAAATTCAGATTTCTTATCCGAAATCACTTTCCGAGCAACAGGCGATTGTAGAAAAATTGGATGCGGCATTTGCGCTCATTGATCATGCGAAAGCCAACATCGAAAAAAATATCCAAAACGCCAAAGAACTCTTTCAGTCCAAACTCAACCAAATCTTCTCCCAAAAAGGCGAGGGTTGGGAAGAGAAAAAAATTAATGATGTTTCGATGTTTAAAAGTGGAACTACCTTAAGTCCTCAAATTGAAAAAAAACAAGGAGAAATTGCTTATCTTAAAGTAGCGGATATGAATTTAGCTGAAAACTTGAAAGGAATTGTAAATACTTCATCAAGGTATGTAAACAAGGTAAACATTAATACGAAAAATATAATTCCTCGAGGAAGTATCATCTTTCCAAAAAGAGGTGGAGCGATTTTAACTGATAAAAAGAGATTTACAAATATTGATATAGTTGTTGATTTAAATATAATGGCTGCAATACCAATCAAGACATTAATTGATAAAAGATTGCTGTTTTATTTCTTCTTAAGTTTTAAACTAAGTGATATCGCAAATGGCACAACAATCTTACAAATAAACAACTACAGTTTTGATGAAGTAAGAATTAACATCCCAAAATCTTTAGAAACCCAACAAGAAATTGTATCACAATTGGATGCGCTTTCAGAACAAACCAAACAATTAGAAGCAAAATACAAAACCAAACTGGGTAATCTGGAAGAACTGCGCAAAAGCATTTTGGAGAAAGCGTTTAAAGGAGAATTGGTGCAGATGTCAGAATCACAGATTTCTACGGATTAAGGGATTTCACGGATTGATGTTGTCTGAATCACACATTTTAACGGATTAGGGGATTTCACGGATTTTTTATTTTATCTTTAAATCTGTGTAATTTGTGTAATCAAATTTAATCCGTGATTCAGAAGAAAATAGGTGTAATCCAAATAATCCGTGATTCAGAAGAAAATAGGTGTAATCCAAATAATCCGTGATTCAGAAAAAGAAACAAATATGACTGAACTAAAGTACAAAGACATAACAGAAAAGATTATCGGTGCTTCCTTTGAAGTGCACAAATTTCTGGGCAATGGTTTCCAGGAAGTAATTTATCAGCGTGCTTTAGGTTATGAATTGTACAAAGCAGGTCTTGAATATGCACGGGAAATTAATCAGGAAATTTACTATAAAGACTTACCAGAACCTATTGGCACCAGAAGAGCCGATTTTATTGTAGAAGGAAAAGTGCTGGTAGAAATTAAAGCGATTACACAGTTAGACGATGTGCACTTGGCACAAATATTAAATTATTTGAAAGCGTATAAATTTGAAGTGGGGTTGCTGATCAATTTTGGTAGCAAAAGTCTCACTTTTAAGCGAGTTGTTTTATAAAAAAATCATAGTTCAGACCATTGAGAAACGAATCCGAAACCAGAGCCGAGTTAATCGATCCGCACCTGCAAACGCAAGGTTGGGCGGTGGTTCCCAATTCCAGAGTGCGAAGAGAATATCCCATTACCAAAGGCAGATTAATTGGTAACGGAAAACGGGCAATGCCTGATAAAGCCGATTATATCCTGCAGATGAACAACCGCAATCTGGCAGTAATCGAAGCCAAGGCAGAATCGCTGTATTATACCGCCGGTTTGGGACAGGCCAAAGATTATGCAGCCCGACTCAACCTGAGATATGCCATTGCAACCAATGGTGTTTTGTATTATTTAGCAGATTTGCAGGGCAAAGAGGGCGACATCAGCGTGGTGCCAACGCCGGAAGAACTTTGGGACTTGATCTTTCAGAAAGAAGAAATTTCGCAGCCGCTAAGTTTCAATTGGGAGCAGCGCTTTTATGATATTCCGTTTGAAACCAAAAGCGGAACCTGGGAACTGCGCTATTATCAGCAAAACGCCATCAATAAAGTGATGGAAGCGGTGGCGAAAGATCAGAAACGCATTCTGCTGACCCTGGCTACAGGAACGGGAAAAACCGCCATTGCCTTCCAGATTGCCTGGAAGCTGTTTAATGCCAAATGGAATATCAATAAAGATTCCAAAAGAAGTCCGCGCATCCTTTTCCTTGCCGACCGCAATATTCTGGCAGATCAGGCATTCAATTCCTTCGGTGCTTTTGAAGAAGATGCATTGGTGCGCATTTCGCCAAAAGAAATTAATAAAAAAGGCAGAGTCCCGAAGAATGGCAGTATTTTCTTTACCATTTTCCAGACCTTTATGTCGGGTAATTATGGTGAATCCGACCAGGAAATTGAAGAAAAAGCTGAAAATGAAATAGAGCAGGATTTGCTGCACAAACAGCTAAAAGTAGCAGAAGGAAAAGAAAATTACCAGGTACAGCCCAAGACCAACTTTGGGCAGTATCCGCCCGATTTTTTCGATTTTATTATCATTGACGAATGTCACCGAGGTGGTGCGAATGATGAGAGCAACTGGAGAGCTATTTTGGATTATTTTTCTCCTGCCACACAATTGGGCCTCACAGCCACACCAAGACGCGTCATCAATGGTGATACGTATAAATATTTTGGTGATCCTGTGTATATTTATTCATTAAAAGATGGGATCAATGATGGGTTTTTAACACCTTTCAGGGTAAAACAGATTACCACTACTTTGGATGAATACACTTACACTTCAGAAGATCAGTTAATAGAAGGGGAAATAGAAGACGGTCGGGAATTCAAGGAAAGTGATTTCAACAGAATTATCAGAATCAAACAACGGGAAGAATTTCGGGTAAAAGAGTTTCTCAGTATGATTGACCAAAGCCAGAAAACCTTGGTCTTCTGTGCCACACAGCAACACGCACTGCTGGTTCGGGATCTGATCAATCAGTTTTCCGAGTCCACCAATCTGGGTTATTGCCAGAGAGTAACGGCAGAAGATGGCGAAATGGGCGAGAAATACCTGAGAGATTTTCAGGACAATGAAAAGAACATCCCCACCATTCTTACCACTTCACAGAAACTGAGCACCGGAGTCGATGCACCGGAAATCCGGAATATTGTCCTGATGCGCCCCGTGAATTCGATGATTGAATTTAAACAGATTGTAGGCAGGGGAACCAGATTATATGATAACAAAGATTATTTCACCATCTATGATTTTGTAAAGGCTTACAAGCATTTTAACGATCCGGATTGGGACGGAGAACCTATTGATCCCGTTGTTGTTACGCCGCCAACACCGAAAGAACCTTGTAAGATTTGTGGGAAATCGCCTTGCATCTGTGAAACGCCGCCAAAAGAACCTTGTGAAGTCTGTGGTTATGTGGATTGCAGGTGTGACAAACAAAATAAAATCATTGAAGTAAAACTTTCGGACGGCAATGTGCGGAAACTCCAGACAATGACTACCACTACGTTTTGGAGTTCGGAAGGAAAACCCATTACCGCTCAGCAGTTTTTAGAAACCCTTTTTGGAAAGCTCCCGGAATTTTTCACCAGTGAGGAAGATCTGAAAAAACAATGGTCGGTTCCGGTTACGAGAAGAAGTCTGCTACAAAAATTGGCTGAAACCGGCTTTACCAAAGATCAGTTATGGGAATTTCAAAAGGTATTGGATGCCGAAGAAAGTGATATTTATGATGTTCTTTCCTATGTTGCCTACAATTCGGAAATAAAAAACAGAAGCCAAAGGGCGGTGCAGGCGCAGGATCACCTGGCAAATTTATCTGACGAACACCGTCAGTTTTTAGATTTTGTGTTACTGCAATATATTACCAATGGCGTAGAGGAACTGGATGATCAAAAATTATCTGCATTTCTTCAGTTAAAATACCACAGCATTCAAGATGCTAAAGATAAATTAGGTGATATTGCAGTCATCAGGAATAATTTTATTGAATTTCAGCGCTACCTTTACAATTAGTGCAATGGATAAAGCAGCATTTTTTTCCAAAACCCCCATTGAGCAAAAAGCAGAAGAGATCTTTTCTACTTTAGAAACACTTTTGGATTTGGTTCCGGAAGACAACGAACACCTTCTGATGCTGAAGGAGCAGATGTTGGGCGATGCGATGCTGATTCTGGTAAAACTGGCGGGTGCAAACGCTGTGAAACTGTATGACATCAAAATGGAGAATGCCACTTTGATCCGGAAGGCAGCCCGGGATCTGATGGTTTCGCACCACAGTTTGAAAATGTTCGGTTTTGAGGAGGCAGAGTATTATCATCTGGTTCGCAGGCAAATTGAGGAATTAAGGTTGCTGTTTATTGATTGGGTGGCAGGTTTTAATCCAAAACATTTTATCACAGACCATTGGGGATTGTTCAATCCACCGGGGATTGCACCCGATTATGAACAGAGAAGCGACGAACTCAATTTTTTGGATGAGGAGGAATAGGGTCAGTTAATTGTGAATTACAATTTTGAGGTCATAGTTAAATGACATATTTGAAAAATAAAACCTCTCGCTGATGAGGCAGATTTTACAGATTTAAATTTGAGTATCTGCGCAATCCGGATAATCTGCGAGAATTAAAAATAATCAGAAATCCTTTTATGATAAAGGCTTCCCTTCGATAAACTCAGGATAAACTACGCCTCAGCCTGACAATGTAGACATTTAATGATATACTGAGAAATATAATATTCTTGCTGATGAGGCAGATTTTACAGATTTTAAATTGAGCATTTGCGTTATCAGATAAATCTGTGAGGTCATCATTTAATGATATCCTAAGAAATAAGTTATTCTCGCTAATGAGGCAGATTTTGTAGATAAATTGAGCATCTGCATAATCCGAATAATCTGCGAGAATTGGAAATAATCAGAAATCCTTTTATGATAAAGGCTTCCCTTCGATAAACTCAGGATAAACTACGCC